>NZ_JBLKNW010000002.1:0-1023498 GCF_051414035.1 Halosimplex amylolyticum
TCCGGCCCCTGGCCGAACCCCTCGTAGTCCGTAAAGGAGATCAGCGTGTTGTAGCCGATACCCCCGTAGACCCCCAGCCCCATGATCGAGAACGGAACGAACCAGTAGGGGAACGACCGAACGAAGTCGCTCTTGGCGAACGCGCGGAGGCGCGCGCGCCAGTCGCTGTCGGTCTCGGTCCCGACGCTCTGGGACCCGGATACTGTGTCTTGCGAGCTTGCCATAAATTGTGAGTGGTGAGTCGGGGGCGGTCAGAAGACGTTCACCAGCTCGTCGGCCGTCGCCTCTGGGTCGTAGGGGCCCATGAAGTTCGAGGCGATGGCGTCTTTGCAGGCGCTGAGCTGGTCGGCGGTCCCCGCCAGCCCGTGCGCGAGCGTGGGCGGGAACTTCTCGAGGTTGTTCAGGTCGTCGACGTTGAGACTGAGGAAGTCCGACAGGCGGCTGCCGTCGACGTCCGTGCGCAGCGGGATCGACCCTTTCAGGTTGTTGAACTCCACCTGCGCGTCCTTCGTCCCGAGGAACTCCGCGAACACCTTCGCTTTGCGCGGGGCGTTGCCGTCCCGCGGGAACAGGAACGAGTCGAGGTGCCAGACGTACATGTCGCCCGTCCCGGGGAACGGCACCCAGCCCCAGTCCTCTTCGAACTCGAAGTTGTCGGCGTTACGGTACATCCCGTAGGCCCAGTTGCCCATCGTGAAGAACGCGGCGTTGCCGGCGATGAGTTTGTCGTTGGCTTCGGGGAAGCTGATCGACGATTTATCGTCGTTCGAGTAGTTCTCGATGACGTTCTGCGTCTTCTCCAGGGCGCGGACGAGCGCTTCTTTGTCGCCGTCGCCGTTGATGAACGCGTCGTAGGCGTCGGCGCCTTCGGTCCCGAGGAAGAACTCGACGAAGTACTGCAGGTTCGCCCACGACCCGCGGGTGGTCATCGTCATCGGGACGGCGTCGGTGTTCTGGTCGACGGCGTCCAGCGCGTCGATGAACGCGTCGTAGGACGTCAGGCTCTCCGGGTCGACGCCCGCCTCTTCGAGCACGCTCACGTTGTAGAAGAGGTTGTTCAGCCGGTGCGAACCGAGCGGGACGGCGCGGTAGGCGTCGTTGAGCCGGCAGGCCTCGGCGGCCTTCGGGTGCATCGAGTCCGTGTAGCCGGCGTCCTCCCACACGTCCGAGATGCTCATGAGTCGGCCGCCGTACTGCTGCATGGTCTTGCCCGGCCAGGACGCGAAGGCGTCCGGCGGGTTCCGATTCGCGAGTCGGCGCGCGACCGTCGCGTTGAGGTTCTCGTTGGCGTCCCCGCCGATCGGCTTGATGTCGTGCTCGATGTCGGGGTGGTTCTCTTCGAAGAGGCTGACGAGCTTGTCGGCGGCCGCTGCGCCGTCGCCGCCGGTCCAGCCGTGCAGCGCCTCCATCGCGTTGTCCGTCATCGTCGGCGTTCCGCCGCCGTCGCCACCGTCGCCTCCGTCGCCGCCGTCGCCACCGTCGCCGCCGTCGCCGCCGTCGCCACCATCGCCACCGTCGCCGCCGCCGCTACAGCCCGCGAACGACGCCAGCAGCCCAGTTGCTGTACCCGCGACGACCCGCCGTCGCGTCATAAACTCACCCGTCCGTCCCGTAGTGCTATCGTCTGCCATACGATATGGACATCCAAACAGACCCATATATAGTTACCGGATTTTCGTGATAATGGACGACCGTTGAGAACCAGAGACGCCTCGCGCGCTGGTGGGGAGGAAGAAAAGAAACGGGCCTGGCCGCGCCGCCGGCTTCAGCTGTGGACGGTCGATGCCGTCCCGATCTGCTCGACGGTCTCGACGGATTCGAGATTGCGGTTGTGGAGGGACTCGCCCGTCGTCGCGTCGAAGAGGTGGATCGCGTCCGGCGGGAAGCGGACGCCGACCTCCTGACCGGCCGAGAGGTAGCGCATCCCGTCGATCATTACGGTGAGCTCGGTGTCCTCGTCGCCGCCGAGGTGGAGGTGGACCGCGTTCTCGTTACCGTGGGGTTCGACCACGTCGACGACGCCGGGGATGGTCCCGTCGTCTGCGTTCCCGTCTGGCTCGTCGACGATCTCGGCGCTCTCCGGGCGGATCCCCAGGACCACGTCCGAGTGTCCGTCGATCGCACTCGCGATTTCCTGCTGGAGGGCGTACTCGAAGGCGTCGTTTCGCAGCCGCTGCCCGTCGTTTTCCAGGTCGAAGAAGTTCATCGACGGCTCGCCGATGAACCCGGCGACGAACTGGTTGGCGGGCTCGTGGTAGCACTCCATCGGCGTGCCGACCTGCTGGAGCACGCCCCCGTCCAGCACCGCGATGCGGTCGGACATCGTCATCGCCTCCGTCTGGTCGTGGGTGACGTAGATGGTCGTGGTGTCGAGTTCGTCCTGGAGCTGCTGGAGCTCGGTCCGCATCTCCGCGCGCAGCTTCGCGTCGAGGTTGGCCAGCGGTTCGTCCAGCAGGAAGACCTTCGGGTCCCGGACGATGGCACGACCCAGCGCCACCCGCTGTTGCTGGCCGCCCGACAGCGCGCCGGGCTTGCGGTCCAGCAGCGGGGTGATGCCGAGCGTCTCCGCGGCGTCCTCCACGAGGTCACCGATCTCGTCGTCGCTCAGATCCGTCGACTCCTCCAGACCGAACGACATGTTCTCCCGGACGGTCATGTGCGGGTACAGCGCGTACGACTGGAACACCATCGCGAGGTCTCGCTCCTGTGGCGTCCGCGTGTTGATCACCTCGTCGTCGAGGGCGATCTGCCCGTCGGATATCGTCTCCAGTCCGGCGACCATCCGCAGGGTCGTCGACTTGCCGCACCCGGAGGGGCCGACGAGCACCAGGAACTCGCCGTCTTCGATCTCCAGGTCCAGTTCGTCCACGGCCAGGACTGCCTCGTCGCCGTCACCGTACCGTTTGGTAGCTTCCTCGAGGGACAGTGTTGCCATGATACGGCGTAGCACAAACTGTATATATAATACTTTCTTTTCATTCGTGATATACTGAGGGCGCTCGGTCAGGCGCCGTCGTCGTCGACGGATCCGTCGCCGGGGCCGGTCGGGTCTGTCACCCTCTCGTCCCCGTCGGGAGCGGGGAGTTCGCTGTCGGTCCCGGTCTCGAAGCCGTCGAGCACCTCCTTGAGCGGGCCGGCGTAGCGGGTGAGGTCGCTGGCCCGTCGGGAGACCTCGTTGAGTTCGGCAGCCTGTTCCTCGGCCGCCCCCGCGACCAGTTCCGTCTCGGCGAGGGTCTGTTCGCTGATCGCCGCGACGTCGGAGACCGTCTCGGCGGTCGTCTCGAGGTCTTCGAGCAGGTCGGCCACGTCGAGTTCGTCGGGGTGGGCCTCGTGCTCGTCGAACCGCTCGACCAGTTCGTCCAGATCCGCCGAGACGGTCCCGAGCTGTTCCTTCTGCTCGTAGGCGTCGTCGGAGATAGCCTGGACCGAGCTGGCGACGTGCTCGCTGGCGACCTTGACGCTCTCGGAGCTCGACTGGAGGGACTCGCCCGAGCGTTCGACCTCCGCGGCGAAGCTGTGCAGTTGGCCGGTCGTCCGTTCGAGTTCGGACACCATGTCGTTGAACTCCCTGGCGATGCGGTACATCGACTCGTTCTCCCTGTCGGGGTCGAGCCGCTGGGTGAGGTCACCGTCGGCGCACTGCTGCATCGCCTCGGAGTACTCCTCGGCCTTCTCTTCCAGGTACTCGTTCATCTCGATGGCCTCGGCGCGGGAGACCTCCGCCCGCTGGCGGGCCTGTCTGGCCTCCTCGATCCGGTCTTTGAGCGATCGGCGCATGTCGTCGAACCCCTCGTAGAGCTGGCCGATGCTGTCGATCCGCGGGGAGTCGATCTCGGCGTCGAGGTCGCCCTCGCGCATCTCGTCGGCGCGCCGGCGGAGCCGGTCGATGTCCCGGGTGGTGCTCAGGCCGATAGCGGTCCCGACGATGCCGATGAAGACGACGCCTCCGAGCGTCGACAGCCGCCCCCACAGCGAGATGGTCTGGACGAACCCGAAGACGTCGCTGGTCGGTTCGTGGACCAGCACCGCCCACGACAGCTCCGAGTCCGGGACGCGGATCGGCGCGTAGCCGACGGTGTACTCCTGTTCGACCACGCCCGAGTGGGGACCCATCCGCGGGATGACCCCCGGTGACCCGCCGGCCGGCCCGGACCCCTCGAAGGCGATGTCGACCGGCCGCATCGCCTCGTCGCTGCCGTACGGTCGGAGTATCTCGGTCGAACGGGTCGCGACCTGGACCGTCCCGTTGGCGTCGACGATCTGGCTGAACCGCGAGGAGGCGGTGTCCTGGTCGATCGTGTTGGCCAGCCGCTGGACCTGGAACTCGACGACGAGGTAGCGGTCGTTCGTCCCCTGGACGGGGCTGACGAACGCGATGACGGGCCTGTTGCCGTCGACGAGGTGGACGCCGGTCATGTGGACGTCCTCGACGTCCAACTCGTCCATCGGCCCCTCCATGACCCACTCGCGCCCCTCCGAGGCGAGTTCGGTCTCGTAGCGGAACTGCGGGCTGGCGACGACGGTCGCCGGCTCCGCCGACCGGTTGACCAGATAGACGGACTGGACGCCGTAGAGGTTCGCCCCCGTCGTCGCCAGCTCGTTCCTGATCTCGTAGCGGGCGTCCCGGTCGGTCCGACTCAACACCGCGTTCTTCGAGGCGAGTTTGACCGACACGGAGTTGCGCTGGATCCACTTCTCGACGACGCTGGCCTTCTGGGTCGCCAGGTCCTCGTACTCCTGTTCGACGTCCCGCTCGACCTGTGAGGAGAGTTTCCCGGTGGCCGTCGCTCCGATGAGCGCAACCGTCAGCGCCATGACCGCGAGTATCAGTGCGAACTTGAGGATGAATCGCTTGCGGACGAAGTCCGGAACGACGGCCCGGACCGCCCCCATCACGCCACTCCCGCCGGATTCCAGACCCCCTTCGTCTGCCATGGTTGTTCGTTGGTACTCCGTGCGAGGCGGTATAAACGTTGTCACACCGCGTGACGGCGCAGACGACTCGAACGAAAACCCGTTCCGCAGCCGGGCGTTCTCTGACTGCGAACGTATAAGGACCGTCCGCGGCAAGGGAGCAGTATGACAGGCGACGACGGGAAGACGGTCAAGACGGCCATCACGAGTTTCGCGGTGCTGGAGGCGATCCGCGAGCTCGACGGCGCCGGACCGACCGCGATCGCCGACCACCTCGGCCGGTCGAAAAGCGGGGTGTACAAGCACGTGCGGACGCTCGCGGACCGGGGCTATCTCGTCGAGGACGGCGGCGAGTACCGGCTGGGTCTCGGGATGTGGACGCTGGGCGCCGGCGCCCGCTCGGAGTACCCGGTCGAGGCCGGCCGGCGGACCGTGGACAGCCTGGTCGCCTCGGTCGGCCACACCGCCAGCCTCGTCGCCTACGAGAACGGCATCGCGTCCCCAGTGTACCGCGAACTGCCGAACGGCGACGTCGACGCGCCGGGATCGCTCGGGGAGTCGCTCCCGCTCCACGCGACGGCGGCCGGAAAGGCAGTGCTCGCCCACCTCCCCGATGCCGAGCGCCGGACTGTCCTCGACGAGCAGCAACTGACAGAGCACACGACCGAAACCATCACCGACGCCGTGTCACTGACCGAAGAACTCACGTCCGTTCGCGAACAGCGAACGGCGACGGAGCTCGAAGAGTACCGCGAGGGCATCCACAGCGTCGCGTCCCCGGTGCTGAACGAGCACGGCGTTCCCATCGGCGCAGTATCCGTGACAGGCGCCGCCGAGGACCTCTCTGAGACCCGCCTCGAAGCGAAGATATCCGGACTCGTCGTCAGCGCCTCGCGGTCTGTCGAGAACTCCCTCTCGACCGGCTCGGACTGAACCGTTTCCCAGCCGCGAACGGAACGGCACGCGTTCCGGCCCGAACCGTCGCCCTCGTTCGCTGTTGGGAAACGGCCTCGAGACCGCAGTGGAACGCCCCCACACGAAATATTACAGCCATAATCCTGTAATCCGACTGTCGTCGTTGGCCGGTCGTCGCCCGAGACCGTTACGTCGGAGGTCACTAGAAATGATAAGAGAGCCGATTGAACGTCAAAATTATAGTCCTCTTTATATAAACACGTAAAACGACTATCGATTAGTAATCTGGGTCCATAGACCGGTCTTCCGCGGACATACCGGTCGTAGCTGGCAACTGTTTCCATCTCGAGGAGATCGAATCACCCACCGGAAAATTGGTCGAAAACGCGTAATTAATAGGTTTATCCCGGAGATCGTTCCGTTCCCCACATACTCGACAATCCAGAATGATAAGATAACCACGTATGACATTTTCCTGGTGTTTTAGAGAGTCCGTCGACACGTCGCCGCGTGGGCTACTGCCCCGTGATCGCGGGATACGTTGGCACGGCACCGCGCCAACAAAGCCTTAAAACGACGGAGACACCTACGGTGAGCCATGCAACACGTGAAGATTCCGCAGGACCGGATCGGCGCTCTCATCGGCGAGGGGGGTGAGACGTTGCGGGCCATCGAGGACCGCGCGGAGGTCCGGCTCGACGTCGACAGCGAGACGGGGCAGGTCAAGGTCGAGCAGACCGGCGACCCCATCACCGCGCTCAAAGGCCCCGACATCGTCAAGGCCATCGGCCGCGGGTTCGCGCCCGACGAGGCCATGCGCCTGCTCGACGACGAGATGATGATGTTCGACATCATCGACGTCGGCGCCGTCGCGCGCAACCAGAACGACCTCCAGCGTCACAAGGGCCGGCTCATCGGCGAGGGCGGCCGGACGCGCGAGCTCATGGAGGAGCTCAGCGGCGCGTCCGTCGTCATCTACGGGTCGACCCTGGGCATCATCGGCGGCCCCGAGCAGGTCGACGTGGTTCGCGAAGCCGCCGAGATGATCATCGAGGGCGCCCCCCACGGCACCGTCTACTCGTTCCTCGAAGAGAAGCACAACGAGATGAAACACAAAGGGCTGGACTACCACCAGTTCACCGGCTAGCAGCGGTGGTCTACCTTTTCGCCGGGTTTCTAGCACTTCTGCGACGGCGCCCGCCTCGTCCAGTTGGCTCGCGAACGGCGCGACAGCGCCCGCCAGCACCGACTGGGTAATCAGCGGGCCCGGAGAGCGAAAGACGGCTGTGCCGTCGTTCGCGACGGGTGTAGGGCTCGTCGAGCCACGACCCCGAAGCGAGGGTATTTGACGGGCGGCGTCGATATCGGGGGTATGCGCGCAGCAGTCTTCACGGACTACGGGGAACCGCTAGAGGTGCGGGAGGTCGAGGACCCGGAGCCGGAACCGGACGGCGCGGTCGTCGTCGTCGAGGCCTGCGGGGTCTGCCGCAGCGACTGGCACGCCTGGCAGGGCGACTGGGAGTGGCGGGGGCTCGACCCCGTGCCGGGCCACATTCTCGGGCACGAGCCCGCCGGCCACGTCGTCGCCGTCGGCGACAAAGTGGAGAACGTCTCCGAGGGCGACCACGTCGCCGTCCCCTTCAATCTCGGCGACGGCTCGTGCCACCTCTGCCAGACCGGCCACTCGAACATCTGTGAGAATCGCCAGGCGCTGGGCCTGCAGCCCGCCGCGCCGGGCGCGTTCGCCGAACAGGTGCCGGTTCCCCACGCCGACCACAACCTCGTCGAACTCCCGGAGGGCGTCTCGTCGGTGGACATGGCTGGGCTGGGCTGTCGGTTCATGACCGCCTTCCACGGGCTGGCCCACCGCGCCGACGTGGGCGCAGGCGACTGGTTCGTCGTCCACGGCTGTGGCGGCGTCGGTCTCTCGGCGGTCCAGATCGCCGACGCCATCGGCGCCAACGTCATCGGCGTCGACCTCATGGACGAGAAACTCGACTTCGCCGCGGAGCAGGGCGCCGTCCACACGATCAACGCGAGCGAGGTGGAGGACCCCGCCGCGGAGGTCCGGGCGATAACCGACGGCGGTGCCGACGTGTCGATGGACGCGCTGGGCATCGAGACGACCTGCCGGAACGCCATCGAGAGCCTCGGGAAGACCGGCCAGCACGTCCAGGTCGGGCTCACGACGAAGGAGGCGGGCGGAAACCTCCCGCTGCCGACCGACGAGATGGTCACCAGCGAGATCGACTTCTACGGCGCCCTGGGGATGCCCCCCGAGCGCTACGACGAGATCTTCCGCATGGTCGCGACCGGGAAACTCGACCCAGCCGCGATCATCACCGACCGCATCGCCCTCGACGAGGTCTCTGACGTTCTCGACGACATGACCGACTTCGAGACCGTCGGGATCCCCGTCATCGACGAGTTCTGACGGCACTCGGCGGACGGAGAACCGGAAAACTGCGCCGCGTCGGTCGGCTCGCTACTTCTCTTTTCCGTTCGCGCCGTTACCGCCACCGTTGTTGCCGCCGTTCCCCTTGTTGTCGTCCGCGCTCCCGTCGTCCCCGTCGCCGCCGGCGTGGTCCGGCGGGCCCTGCGTCTCGTTGCCGCTCTCGTTCCCGCCGGCGTGGGCCGGTGGGCCCTGCGTCTTGTTCTCGGTCTCGTTGTTTCCGGCGTGGTCCGGCGGGCCCTGTGTCTTGTTTCCGGGGCCCGCGTGCTCCGGCGGTCCGCTGCCGTTACCGGGGTTGTTGGCCGTGACCCAGGCCGCGATCGCGAGTCCGCGCGGCCCCTCGGTCTCGTTCAGGCCGGAGATGAAGTCCGTCACCCGCAGGCCGAACGGCGTCGCGGTCTCGTTACCGGTCTCGTTCCAGCCGGCCGTCAGTTCGGCCTCGGTGGTCGCCGTGAGGTTGTCGAACGACGCCGTGACCGACACGCTCACCGTCTCGTTCGGCGTCGGGAGGGTGACCGTCCCGTTCGCGTCCGTCTCGTAGTCCCCGTCGCCGGCGTACGTGACGTTCTCGGTCAGCGTCGTCACGTTCACCGACGCGTTCTCGACCGCCGTGCTGTTCCCGTCCGTGACTGTCACCGTGACGTCGTCACCCTGTGTGACGTCGAGGTCCAGCGAGTCGACCGACGACGTCGTCGCCCCCATCGCTGGTGCCGCCACGGAGACGACCATCAGTGCCGCCAGTACTATCGCCCGTGTGTGTTGACTCATACGTCACTACTCCACAACTGGAGACCACTTAGTTGCCGGTTACCCCTAGATCGGTTTTCGCCGAATTAACCCGGATTTTCCGTCTGTAAACTATCTACCCGGACGTTCTCTCCCGTGAGAACGACTGTTCGGGACGGCGACGAGACGATTCGGGACGGTCGCGAGTCGCCGCACAGGCGATCGACCGTCGCCCTCGGCCCGCTGGCGGACCGGCGTCGAGTCCCGCTCCTGAGACCGCACCGGGGCCGCACCCAGTGCCTCTTGCACGCGCAGGGGCCACTTTTAGCCGATTCGTGGGAGAAACGCGCGAACAGATATCGTATCATGAACCCCACTCCAGCGAACGAGTCCCCCGACCCGCGGCGAACGGACGCTGACGGGAGCGAGCGATGAGAGCGCTCACGTGGCACGGGGAACAGGACATCCGCGTGCAGGACGTCCCGCGACCGGAGATCGTCAATCCGAACGACGCGGTGATCGAGATCACCGCCACCGCGATCTGCGGCTCGGACCTCCACCCCTACAACGACAACATCCCGGGGATGCGCGAGGGCGACGTCATGGGGCACGAGCCGATGGGCGAAGTGGTCGAGGTAGGGCCCGAGGTAACGACGCTCGACGAAGGCGACCGGGTCGTCGTCCCGTTCACGATCAGTTGCGGGGAGTGCTGGTTCTGCCAGCGCGAACTGTACTCGCTCTGTGACAACTCGAATCCCAACGCCGAGATGGCGCGGGAGGTGATGGGTCAGTCGCCCGCGGGACTGTTCGGCTACACGCACCTCCTCGGCGGATACGCCGGCGGCCAGGCCGAGTACCTGCGGGTCCCCTACGCCGACGTCGGACCCGTGAAGATCGAGTCCGACCTCCCCGACGAGCAGGTGCTGTTCCTCTCGGACGTCTTCCCGACGGGGTACATGGCCGCCGAGAACGCCCACATCGAGGACGGCGACACGGTCGCGGTCTGGGGCTGCGGTCCGGTCGGGCAGTTCACCGTCCAGAGCGCGCAGATGCTCGGCGCCGACCGCGTGATCGCCATCGACCGCGTGCCCGAGCGCCTGGACATGGCCCGCGACCACGGCGACGCGGAGACCGTCCACTTCGAGGAGGAGGACGTCTACGATACGCTGATGGCGATGACCGGCGACCGCGGGCCGGACGCCTGCATCGACGCCGTCGGGACGGAGGCCCACGGCACGGGCCTGGCCGGCGTGACCGACCGCGCGAAACAGGAGGTCGGACTGGAGAGCGACCGTCCGCACGTCCTCCGCGAGGCGATCAAGTGCTGCCGCAAGGGCGGCACGCTGTCGGTCCCCGGCGTCTACACCGGCGACGTCGACGGCATCCCGTTCGGGTCGCTGATGAACAAGGCGCTGACCGTCGAGACCGGCCAGACGCACGTCCAGCGCTACCTCGACCCGCTCCTCGAGACGATCGAGGACGGCGAGATCGACCCGTCGTTCGTCGTCACCCACGAGGAACCGCTGGAGAAGGGCCCGGAGATGTATCGGACGTTCAACGACAAGGACGACGGCTGCGTCAAGGTCGTGCTGACGCCCTGAGGCCGGGAGGGTCCGGCGGTCGGGTCGCCCCGCCCCACCGCGGTCAGTCGCCGCTCTCCGCGCGGTCGATCAGGTCCCGCGCGTGCTCGCTCGCCCGTTCGCGCACTGCGGCCTCGTCCAGCGTCAGGACCTCGCGGTCGCGCAGCAGCACCTCGCCGTCACAGACCGTGTGGCGCACGTCGCTCCCGCGGACGGCGTAGGCGAGGTGGCTGACGAGGTCGTGAGCGGGCGTGAGGTGCGGCGCGTCCAGATCGATCACGGCCAGGTCGGCGTTCGCGCCGGCATCGATCCGCCCGCTGTCGAAGCCCAGCAGTTCCGCGCTCCCCCGCGTGACCATCTCGACGACCGCCTCGGCGGGGACGGCACTGGCGTCTTCGGCCGCCAACTTGCCGATCATCGCCGCGTCGCGCACCTCGTCGAACGCGTCGAGGTCGTTGTTCGACGCGGCACCGTCGGTGCCGATCCCGACCGTCACGCCCGCGTCGCGGAGTCGCTGGACCGGCGCCATCCCGCTCGCGAGTTTCATGTTCGAGGCCGGGCAATGGGCCACGCCGGTGCCGCGCTCGGCGAGGAGTTCGATCTCCGTCTCGTCGACGTGGACGCCGTGGGCGACGTAGGTGTCCTCGGTCAGCAGGCCCAGGTCGTCGGCGTATTCCAGGGGTCGGACGCCGTGTTCGTCGACGATGGGGTCGACCTCGTTCTCGGTCTCGTTGGCGTGGAAGTGGATCGCGAGATCCGCGTCGCGGGCCTTCGGGACGAACTCGCGGAGGTACTCCTCGCCCACGGTCGTCAGCGAGTGGGGCTGGAACGTCGTCGCGATCCGCCCGTCGGCGGCGCCGTCGAGGTCTTTCGCCACGTCGAGGCTCTGCTGGAGGTCGGCGCGGGCCGCCTCGTCGTCCTTGCCGACGGTGACGGCCGTGTGGCCGAGGACGGCACGGACGCCGGCGCGTTCGACCGCATCGCCGATGCGGTCGACGTGAAAGTACATGTCCGAGAGGGCGGTCGTCCCCGACTTGATCATCTCGACCAGACCGAGTTCGGCGCCGACCTCGACGTCGTCGCCCGTGAGTTCGGCCTCGACCGGCCAGACGTCCTCCTGGAGCCACGCGTCGAGCGGTTTGTCGTCGGCGTACCCCCGCAGGAGCGTCATCGCGACGTGGGTGTGGGCGTTCACGAGTCCCGGGACGACGAGCCCGTCGCTCGCGTCGAGCGATTCGTCTGCGTTTAGCGCTCCGGGCTCGGCCACGTCGACGATGTCGCCGCTCTCCTGGTCGACGAGCACGTCCGCCCGTTCGACCGTGAAATCGGGTCGCAGTACCTGACCGCCTGCAACGAGGAGGTCGCTCATGACCCGGGGTTGGCACGGTGGGTGCCTGAATCTACTCCTTCGTGGCGAGGCCGGCGCCCCGTTCGGCGACGGCCGTGGCGATCGGTTTCGCTGACGGTCGCGGCGTCTACGTCGGCGCACCTCGCCTGGCCTGATACACGCGGGTCACGCCGCCGACGACGAGCATCCCGACGAGGAACACCGGCAGGACACCCAGGGCGGCACGGATCCCGACCCGTTCGGCGAGCACGCCGATCAGCGGTGGGACGAGTGCGATGCCCACGTAGCCCGCGCTGGTCGCGATGGCGTTGACGGGGCCGCTGAACTCCGGTGCGGCGTTCATCCCGAACGCCGACAGCGTGGGGAACGTCGCCGAGACCACCAGTCCGAGGGCGAAGACGGCGACGAACAGCCAGCGGCCGGTGGCGAGGAAGACGGTCGCGAACAACACCGGCAGAGCCAGCGTCGCCGTCACGAGCACCAGGTCGAGCGTCCGGCCCGTGCGGTCGGTGAGGAAGCTGTAGGTGAACCGGGCGGGGACGTACGCCGCGAGGAACGTCGAGAGGACGAGGTTCGCCTCCGCGGCGGGGAGTTGCTGGGCGGCGAAGTAGGGGAGCCAGGTGAACAGCGACCCCTCGATACCGCCGTTGAACACGAGCACGCCAGTCATCCCGGCCACGGCCGGCTTGCGGACCACCGTCGCGAGTTCGTCGAGGGTGAGTTCGCGCTCGGTCTGGACGGACGCGGGGAGGTCGAGGCGGACGAGCAGTGCCGTCGAGACGACGAAGCCGACGCCGACGACGGCGTAGGCGTAGCGCCAGCTGCCGGCCGCGAGCGCCGCGGTGACGACCAGCGGCCCGGCGGCCGCGCCGGCCGCCCAGACGAGCGCGTAGCGGTTGAAGATGCGCGCTCGCCCGTCGGGGTAGAGGTGCCCCAGCACCGCCCGGTCGAGCGCGCGGAAGGGGCCGGTCGCGACGCCGCGGACGAACAGCGCCCCGAGGAAGAGCAGGAAGACCGGCGCAGCCCCGGTGAGGAAGGCGCTCACGGCGACGACGGCGGCGCTGGCCAACAGCGCCCTGTGGATGTCGATGCGACCGGCGACGAAGCCGACGACCAGCACCGAGCCGACGAACCCCAGCGTGCCGGCGGTGGCGACCAGTCCCAGCAGTCCCTGTGACACGTCGAACGTGCGCTCGACGCTCGGGAGGATCGCGCCGCGCAGCTGAAACCCGACGGCTTCGGTCGTGACGAACGCGAAGATGGCGACGGTCCAGAGCAGGCGCTCGCGTCGCGACGTGTCAGCCACGGTAGGCCTCCGGGCTGGCTCCGTTCGACTGACGCTCCCGTCTCGACCGCTGTCCGGTCGTCCGGCTCACTCGTCAACTCTGACGGACCAGGAGACCAAAACCTCCCGCCCGCCGGCGACTCTCTCCGAGACCGCAGGTGCGGGGCGTGACCGGCTCACACCCCGACGCTGGAACGCACGACTTTTCCCGCTCGGACGGATAGGACGAGTCGATGATATCCGAGGGCTGCGAACAGTGCGCCAAAGGCGGCAAGCTGGTGCTGTTCGTGTACGGCTACTGCGACCAGCGCGACTGTTTCTACTGCCCCCTCGGCGAGAACCGCAAGAACGTCGAACAGGTCTACGCCAACGAGCGCCCCGTCGAGTCCGACTCTGACGTGCTCGAAGAGGCCGAGCGCATGGACGCCCTCGGCGCCTCGGTCACCGGCGGCGAGCCCCAGGAGGCGATGGGCCGCACGACCCGCTATCTCTCGCTGCTGAAAGACGAATACGGCGAGGACTTCCACACGCACCTCTACACCGGGATCACCGGCGGCCGCGAGAACATGCGCCGCCTCTCGGAGGCCGGCCTCGACGAGATCCGCTTCCACCCGCCCTACGAGCAGTGGGGCGATCTACACGGTACCGAGTGGGAGGAGATCCTCTACGTCGCCCGCGAGGAGGGCCTGACGCCCGCCTTCGAGATCCCGGGCATCCGCCCGGAACAGGAGTTCATCGACTTCCTGGACGAGGGCGCCGCCGATTTCTGTAACATCAACGAGTTCGAGATGTCCGACGGGAACTACCGCCGGATGCAGGAGGAGGGCTTCGAACTGCGCGACGAGCACATGAGTGCCGTCGACAGCCCGCGCGAGGAGATCCTCGACGAGATGGGCGACCACGAGAAGGTGTACTTCTGCACGAGCGTCTTCAAGGACGCCGCCCAGCACCGCCGCCGGCTCAAGCGGATGGCCCGCAGCCTGCGCCGGCCGTTCGATGAGATCACCGACGACGGAACCCTCGTCTACGGGAAGACGTGGGCCGAACCCGAGCGCTTCGAGGCCCTCGGCGTCCCCGAGGAGTTCTACACGGCGAAGTCCAACCACGTCGAGGTGGCCTGGTGGCTCCTCGAAGAGATGGTCGAGGACGGCGACGTCGAGAAGGGCGAAATCGTCGAGCAGTACCCGACCTACGACGGGACTGTGGTGGAACGGACGCCGCTGTCCGGGAGCAGCAGTGCTGACGGCGGCCAGAGTGCGGCTGGCGACTGAGATTCTGTCCGGCGCCGACGGCGCCGGTTCTCCGGACGCGACTGAAAGGAGCGTCCGGCTTTTTCGCCCACGTTTTTCGAGGAGTCCTCCCGCAGCGAGCGAAGCGAGCGAGGAAGGGCGACGAGAAAAAGGTGGGACTGGGAATGTGGTGGAACGGACGCCGCTGTCTAGTAGCGACGGGAGCGACGGTGAAACCGGTCGGACGGCGGCCGGCGACTGATTCTGTCCGGCGCCGGCGGCGCCGGTTCACCGGACGCGAGCGAACGCAGTGAGCGAGTCGTCCGGCTTTTTCACCCATGTTTTTGCCGGCCGGGTTCCCGCAGGGAGCGCGAGGCTCGAACGGAGTGAGTGCCTCAATGCGAACGGGGAGCGAAGCGACCCGTGAGCGAGCGTAGCGACCGAGGAAACCCGGCCGGCAAAAAGGTGGTCGCGTTGCCGCTGTTTCTCGACGCCGTCGCGCGCTTCGATCCGCCCGAGGAACCGCAGGTCCTCGAAGTGGTGAAAGTCGCGACGGCCGGGCTACTGGCGGCCGTCCAGGGGTTCGTGCTCGCCTGGAACCTCGGGCACGACGTGCCCTTCGACCTCTTCATGGCGGGCGTCGCGATCTGGACCGTCGCGCTGGTCGGGTACTCGGTCGCGGTCGAACGGGGCTACGGCCCGGCCTGAGCGGGGGTTCGGCTCCACCGCGATGGCCCCGCGCCGGTCGCGGCGACCGCCTCCGCGATGCCAGCGTTCTTTTCAGTGGCGCGGGAAGGCGAGCCATGACAGTCGCTATCGGAGTGGTGGGAGCGGGCAACCGCGGACAGGCCCACGCCGACGCGTACAGCGAGGTCGACGGCGCCGACGTGGCCGCCGTCGCCGACATCGACGAGGAAGCGGCGACCGCGCTCGCGGCCGAACACGACGCGAGCGTCTACGGTGACTTCCGGGACATGCTCGACGACGCCGACGTCGACGCGGTGAGCGTCTGCGTCCACAACAATCTCCACCGACCGGTCGCCGAGGCGGCGGCCGACGCGGGGGCGCACATCTTCACCGAGAAACCCGTGGCCGCGACCTACGCCGACGCGAAGGCGATGGCCGACGCGGCCGACGCCGCAGGCGTCGAAATCGGCGTCCAGAACTACGAGCTGTTCTCCGCGGAGACGACGGCGGCGCGCCGCCTCGTCGACGACGGCGAACTGGGCGACCCCTACTACGCCCGCGGCGTCTTCTCGCGACGGCGCGGCCGTCCCTACGTCGACGGCTACGGCACCCCCGGCTTCGTCTCGAAGGACTCCGCCGGCGGCGGGCCCGTCATCGACATCGGGACCTACGTCCTCGGGCAGTTGCTCTACCTGCTCGGGAACGCCCCCGTCGAGCGCGTCGGCGGCGCGACGTTCGAGCGAACCGACGACGCCTACGCCGAGGAGCTGATCGGTGAGAACCGCGAGACCTACGCGACGCGGCTGGACGAATCGGGCTACGACGTGGAAGACGCGGGCGTGGGAACGGCGCACCTCGCCGACGGATCGGTCGTGGAGCTGCGGGCCGCCTGGCACATGTTCCTGCCCGACCGGCCGAGCGTGGTCGCCGGGTCGCAGGGCGGCCTGCAGCTGGACCCCTTCGAGTTCTACACGACGACCGGCGACTACGAGGCGACCGTGTCGCTGGACCTGGACGAGTACGAGCGTCGACAGGGATTGATCGCCGGCGACGGGTATCAGACCGCCGAGACGAACGACCAGTTCGCCCACTGGGTCGACACGGTCGCGGGCGAGGCCGAGGACCCGGTCCCGACCGGCGAACTGGCGCTGAACTCGATGCGCATCATGGAGGGTATCTACCTCTCGCAGGAGGCGGGCCGCGAGCTGACTGCCGAGGAGATAGCCGAGCGCTCGGCGTCGACCGCCGTCGAGCTGTGAGGCGTCGTTGGACTACCGAACGTCTCGCCGTCGAGCAGCGGGGCGCTTGACGGATCCTGACGGCTCTCGGCGGTTCGTGCGACGACCGAACGGATCGATCCAGCGGTGCCCGTTCGGGCTCGGAGGTCGAAGACGCGCGTCTCAGTCTCCGTCGGCGTCCCGGACGGTGACGGTTCGGCCGTCCACGGTGACGGACAGGCCTGCGTGCTCGAATTCGACGGAGGCGCCGTCGCCGTGGCCGACGATCTGGTCCAGCGCGTCGGGGTCGATCGACTTCGCGAGCGGGGCGAGCTCGTGACTGGGCGTGTCCTTCAGCGCGGCGAGCGTCCGGGCGACGCCGAGACTGGGTGATTCGTCCGACCGGATCTGGCGGATGTACGGTTCGTCTGCCGGCATCGACGGTGTGTCGCTGTCCTTCGCTGTCACGGTATCATGCACTCTGTGTTCGACGTGTGCAGGTCTCCGGCTCTGTTCATAAATCTGACTAAATATGTACATAGTCGCGCGACGGACCAAAGAGGTTATCTTAAGATACTTAGGAAGAAGGTTTAATGCCGAAGAAGACGGTCGCCGTGCGAGGCCGAGAAGGGACATCGACAAAGGACATCTCGATCCCGGCGGGGATCGCTCGCGAGCACGATATCGAGATCGGCGACGAGTTCGCTATCGACACGACGACGGACGAGAACGGGCGACTCGTGGTGCGGTACACCCGCCTGGGAACGGCGGCCGGCAGTCCGGAATAATCGTCGAGGCGACCGCTCTGCGGCCCCCGGGGAGGGTCGGAGTTCGCTTCCACGAGATTCGGCCGGCCCGCGGCCGACAGTTCCGACTGAACCGCCTCGACGCGGTCGCTAGCTGTCGTCTCGGCTGCCAGCAGCAGTGAGCGCCGAACGTCCTCGACCCGCTCGCCAAAGGAAGCGAGCGGAGACGGCGGCGCGCGCCACCGCAGGAGAAAGGGTCAGATCTCGTCGGCGGTCGGGTAGTCGGCGGCGAACACGTCTTCGACGAGCGGCCCGTCGTCGTCTTCCCCGCTCGTGGCCGTCTCGGCGTCGTTCTCGTCGTCCTCGTTCGCCGGGCTGACGCTCCCCGTCCGATAGCCCTCCAGGTCGAGCGTGACGTGGTCGAACCCGAGGTCGCCGATGTGTTGCTGTGCGGCGGCGACGAAGTCGGGGTCGAGGGCGGCTTCGAGTTCGTCGGCGCCGACCTCGATGCGGGCGATGTCGTCGTGGTCGCGCACGCGGAACTGCTCGAAGCCCCACGTCCGCAGGACCGTCTCGGCCTTCTCGATGCGGGTGAGCCGTTCCTCGGTGACTTCCAGCCCGGTCGGGATGCGCGAGGAGAGACAGGCCATCGAGGGCTTGTCCGCGACCGAGAGGCCGTACTCGTCGGCGATCTGGCGGACTTCCGACTTGACGATGCCGTGTTCGAGGAGCGGGGAGTAGGCGTCGAGTTCGTCGACGGCGCGGAGGCCGGGGCGGTGGCCCTCGCCGGGGTCCGAGGCGTTCGTGCCGTCGCAGACGACGTCGATGCCGAGTTCCTTCGCGCGGTCGAACATGGCCCCGAGGCGCATCGTGCGGCAGTGATAACAGCGGTCGTCGTCGTTCTCGACGAACGCCTGGCTGTCGAGTTCGGAGAACTCGGCGATCTCGTGGCGGATGCCGATCTCGTCGGCGACGCGACGGGCGTCGTCGAGTTCCGCTGCGGGCAAGGTCTCGCTTTTGGCCGTGCAGGCGACGGCGTCGTCGCCGAGCGCGTCGTGAGCGATGGCGGCGACGGCGCTGGAGTCCACACCGCCGGAGAAGGCGACGAGGACGCCGTCGCGGTCGGCCAGGTCGGCGCGCGCGGCGTCGAGTTTGTCGGCGACCGAAGTGCTCATCGACGGCGATTCGACGCGAGCGGCCAAAAGCCCGTTGTTCGACCGCTCGCGGCGGGGCGAACGGGTTCGGGCCACGGAGACGTCCGCCCCGTGGCGACCCCGCAGGTGCCTGCCGCGGGCCTTTCCGGCCGGGTACCGACCCGTCCGTATGCGCGACCGTTCTCGCAGTCGGACCCGCGCGCAACACACCTGTCGCGGACAGTACGCCGAACGGCCCGACGTCGCGGCGTCGGAGGCGGTCGAGACGGGGCGCAGCCGCGGACCGAACGATGGCCGATAGCGCGAGCGCGACCGACACGTCGGACGGCGGCGCGAGCCGATTACGGCACTGGGTCTTTCTGGACGGGAACCGGCTGCTGATCACCGGCCTGGTGTGCGTCGGCATCTTCGCGCTGACCCGCGCGCTCGTCGCGGCGGACCTGCTCGCGGTCGGCCCGCGGAGCAGCGTACCCACGGCGTTCGGCAGCGGCGTCACCGCCGGCGTGTTCACGCTGATCACGCTGACCCTGACGGTGAATCAGCTCATCTCCTCGCAGGTGTTCGGCCAGCCCGACTCGCTGCGGAGCCGCTACGAGAACGGCGCCGAGTTCCACGACGCGGTCTCGGAACTGACTCCGTCCGGACGCGCACCCGTCCGGGCGT
This sequence comes from Halosimplex amylolyticum, assembly GCF_051414035.1. NCBI lineage: Archaea > Methanobacteriati > Methanobacteriota > Halobacteria > Halobacteriales > Haloarculaceae > Halosimplex > Halosimplex amylolyticum. The sequence goes on from NZ_JBLKNW010000002.1 coordinate 18,917, forward strand.
CCGAGTTCGTCTCCGCTATCGGCGTGGCGCTCGGCCAGCGAGCGTCGTCACTCCGGGAGGGGCGCGACGTGACCGGGGAGGCGGCCGACGACGTCGACGGGCTCGCCGACCGACTCGACGACTTCGCTGACGAGATCGAGCGCGTCTCGGAAGACATGCAACCGATAGACGTCATCGCGACGGTGGCCGGATCGGACTACGTGCGACTACGAAACGAGACGCTGGCCGTCGCGGACGGCGCCGACCCCTCCGAGGACCTCGCGACCGACCTCGACGCGATCGAGGAACTCCTAGGGCATCTCTCCGTCGGGCGACAGTACTTCAAGACGCTCGCGCTCCAGCAGGAACTCGCGAAGCTCTCGCGGGAGATCATCTACGTCAGCGTCCCGACCCTGCTCGTCGCGGTGTACGTCCCGCTGCTGTACCGGTCGGAGAGCGCGACGGTCCCCGAATCGGCGCTTCCGTGGCTCGTCAGCGGCGCGTTCGCGGTGGCGTTCGCGCCGCTGGTCCTGTTGGTGGTTCGGCTGCTCCGCGTGTCGACGGTGATGCGCTACACGGTGTCGGTCGCACCGTTCGTGCCGCCGGAGGACTGGCCCTGGAACGAGTGAGCGCCGGTCGCGAGCGGTCGCGGGGTCGTCGATAGCGACCGGTCCGCGCGGGCGACGCCGCAGTCGATGACGCGCCGGTCGCCGGCGCGGCGGGGGATTTTTCTCCACCGGTGCGAATGACACCGGTAGATGGACATCGAGACGATCCCCGGGGTCGGCGAGAAGACGGCCGAGGCGCTGTCCGCGCTCGACGACCCCGAGCGTGCGCTCAGCGAAGGGGACGTTGCCACGTTGTCGCGCGCGCCGGGTATCAGCGACGGCCGGGCCGCTCGCATCGCCCGCGCCGCCATCCGCCAGCAACACGGCGACCCCGGCGGCTTCGCCGCGACGCCGCGCGCCCAGGAGATCTACCGCGACGCACTGGATCTGGTCGCCGACCACGCGGTCACCCGCTACGCCCGGCGCCGCCTCGAAACCTTCTACCCCAGCCCCTCCCGCTCGCGCGTCGAGGAAGCCCGCGAGTTCGCCGCCCGCGCCATGGAACGCGACCCCGACGACGAGATCCGCGGTGCCCTCGCCGGCGTCGAACCGCTCGAAGCGCCGTCGAGCGTCCGCGTCCGCGACCGCTGTCTCGCCACCACCGACGCCGAGACCTACGCCCGCGCCCAGGAGGCCCTCCCCGAGGTCAGCGTCGAGATCGTCGACGACGCCCGCGGCCTCGCCGACCTGGCCCGCGGCTACGCAACCGTCATCGCCCTCGACGACGCCTTCACCGGCGTCGAGGTCGAGGGCGACGTCCGCGTCGAACCGAACGCCCTCGACGACCCCGCGACCGTCGTCCCCGAGCGCACCCTCGCCTTCTTCGCCCACAACCGCAACCGCCTGCGGGCCGCCGTCGAGGTCCACCGCGTCGCCGACCTCGACGCCCCCTGTGATCTGGACGCGCTCGAAACCGCCCTCTCCCGCATCGACACCGAGGGCAACGTCGCCGACGACGAGGAACTGCAACGCCTCCAGAACGCCGTCGACGACCTGGACGCCGCCGTCTCGACCGCCGAGAGCGTCGCCAACGACCGCCTGCGGGAGGCCATCGAGGAGCGCGACGTCACCATCGAGGGCGCGGATCTCCTCTCGCTGGTCGAACAGGGCGCCGGCGTCGACTCCCTGCTCCAGCGCGAACTCGCCGACGAGTACGCCGAGGCGGTCGCCGACGCCCGCGACCACCTCGTGGACGCGCTCGGCCTCGACGACTACGCCGACGTGGCCCGCCGCGCGTTTCCCGACCAGCCCACCTTCCCCGTCGAGCGCGACGAGGAGGTCGTCTCCCGCCTGCGCGAGGAACTCACCACGGCCCGGGACCGCCGCGCGACCCGCCTCAAGCGCGAGGTCGCCTCCGACCTCGCCGACGCCCGCGAGGACGCCGAACGCCTCGCCGAGGCCGCGCTCGAACTCGACGTCGAACTCGCCATCGCTCGCTTCGCCCGCGAGTACGACTGCACGATGCCCGAGATCGGCGGCAAGGGCGTCGCCATCGAGGGCGGCCGCTCACCAATGCTCGACGTGCCCTTCGACGAGGTCGACCCCGTCGACTACCGCGTCGAGGGCGTCGCCCTCCTCACCGGCGTCAACAGCGGCGGGAAGACCTCCGTCCTCGATCTGGTCGCCCTGACGGTCACGCTCGCGCACATGGGCCTGCCCGTGCCCGCCGAGCGCGCCCGCGTCGAGCACGTCGAGGAGTTGCACTACCACGCCAAGACCCAGGGGACTCTCGACGCGGGTGCCTTCGAGTCCACCCTGCGGGAGTTCGGGTCGCTCGTCGACGACATCCGCGCGGGCGACGGCGGCCGCGTGCTCGTCCTCGTCGACGAACTGGAGAGCATCACCGAACCCGGCGCGAGCGCGAAGATCATGGCCGGCATCCTCGAAGCGTTCGACGAGCGCGCGGCGACCGCCGTCTTCGTCACCCACCTCGCCCGCGAGATCCAGGAGTCCGCCCGCTCCGACCTGGCCGTCGACGGCATCGAAGCCGAGGGACTCGTCGACGGCGAACTGAAAGTCGACCGCTCGCCCGTCAAGGACGTCCTCGCGCGCTCGACCCCCGAACTCATCGTCGAGAAACTCGCCGACGAACGCGACGGGTTCTACGTGGAACTCCTCGAAAAGTTCGACTGAGTGAACCACCGAGATGCGGCGCTGTGGCGCGCGCTGTCGCGAGTTTCATCTTACTCGTGAGTAGCGAGGGAGCGGAGCTCCCTCGGACCGTTCGCGCGGCCCCGCCGCGCGAAGACGAAGCGAACGAGGGTCAGCGGGAGCTTCGCTCTCGCCAGACGCGACAGCACCGTGCGAGGGATAAGCGAAGGAACGGAGTGACTGAGCGAATCGGCTGGGGAGGCGTGAGGCGCGGTGTTGTGCGGTGTGGTCCTGCTGTCCTGGTGGACTGAAAGGGCGAGGCGCGGTCGCGCGGTCTGCGCGGGCCCTATCCGAGGGAGCGCCAGCGACCGAGGATATCCCGCACAGACCACGCGAGCGGGCCGAAGGCTTTCATCACTTGGCGTAGTCTGCGGTTCCAACTGCTAGCGAGCGGGCCGAGGGCGTTCATCACTTGGCGTAGTCTGCGGTTCCGACTGCTAGCGAACGGGCCGAGGGCGTTCACCACACACTCTCGCCCGGAGACCGAACTATTGCTAGCGAGCGAACGGACGGTGTCACGCGTATTGTCACAGCGGGGAGCGAACCTCTCAGCGAAGGGGGGGGTCCGTCCGTTCACGCGGCCGAATCGACCGATCTGGGGCGATCCGATCGACGGTGGTCCCCGTTCTTCGGAGTGTCCGGCCGGTAGACCGCGTGTAGGACAGCTAAATCGGCTCCGAAACCGTGATGTACGTACACAGGTGACAAACATAACCGACATTATATGAATGTTGTCACTCACTTAATCAAACGTCTAGGAAATTGGAAATACTCGGGATGTTATACCTGTGCGAGAACACGTGAAGGTATGGAGAGTTCTAGCCGAGAGATCCTTTTCGACGAGATAGTAGACGCGTTGGCCGATGTGCAGCGACGGAAGTTGCTCGTGGCTCTGCTGGAACACAACCCGCAGAACGATCGGCCGGTCGTCGTCGGCGACGGGGACGGGGACGGAGCGGCGATAGCAGTCGAGCAGTTGGTACAGATGCAACACGTTCACCTGCCGAAGCTGGAAGAGTACGGGTTCATCGACTGGGACGAGGACGCCCACGAGGTCGCGAAGGGGCCGAACTTCGACGAGATCAGGCCGCTGCTGGAACTGCTGGACGACCACGCGGACGAACTCCCGGCCGACTGGCTGTAGCTCGACGGAACCCCACGGTCGCTTTTCACTCGTACTCACCGGTCGCTTCCCGAACTGCCACCGTCACAGCGAGAGGTGGTTGGTCACGTCCCGACGGAGGACGGCGGGCTCGGTCTCGCACCGGATAGCGGTCAGACCGCAGTTCGCGGGCGAAAACTCCGGGGCGACCGCGGCCAGGTCGCGGCCGGACACGGCGGCGAGTACGGCACGGATCGGTCCGCCGTGGGTGACGACGGCGACCGTCCCGCCGTCCGCAACCTCCCCCACGAGCCGGTCCCAGCCGTCGAGCACGCGCTCTTCGAACGCGTCGAGCGACTCGCCGCCCGGGACCGACGCCACGGCCAGCAGCGACCCGTCGGGGTCGTACTCGGGGTGGCGCTCCGCGATCGCCGCGCGAGTCAGCCCCTGCCAGTCGCCGAAGTCGCGTTCGCGCCAGGCGCGCTCGAACGCCGGATCCGGTCCGACGCCGGCCTCGTCCAGCAGCGCCGCCGTCTCGCGCGTCCGCTGCAGGTCGGAGGCGACCAGTCGGTCGAGGTCGTACTCCGCAGCGAGGTGCGACCCGAGCGCCCGGGCCTGTTCGCGACCGCGATCGGTCAGGGAGGAGTCGGCCCAGCCCTGGATCCGGCCGTCGCGGTTCCAGGTAGTCTCGCCGTGGCGGACGAGCAGGACGGTTCCGGTCATGCGAACGTTCGACAGTTCACGGTTCGTCTCGCGCGGTCACTCGCGACTCTGGTACCAGTCGAGGACGACCACGACGAACTCGAAGGCGACGATCAGGCCGACGACGACGCCCGCGGCCTCGACGGTCGAGAGGTCGACGGCGTCGACGCGCTGGAGCAGTTCGGGGTCGGGGCTCCCCAGGTAGCCGACGAACAGCGAGAGCGGCCAGACGGCCACTCGCGCCCGGGCGAAGGCCCGGTAGGCGCGTCCGCGGCGGCCGGCACGGCGGGAGAGGTACAGCGCGCCCTCGTAGAGCGCGATGAGCGCGAGACCGATGAACAGCGGCGTCAGGCGGGTCAGGCCGAACTCGGCCAGCGCCGACGTGACCGCGGCGGGTAGCTGGTCGTAGTACCCCTGCGGAAGCGGCGCGGTGCTGACCGCGTAGCCGGCGAGGGCGGCGGTCAACCAGGCGAACGGCCGGCGGGCGGCCACCGCCTCGGCCTCCATGAACGTCGTCGCCTCGCTCGTCCAGTACAGCAGCAGGAGCGTCCCCTCGAACAGCAGGATCATCGTCGCGGCGACGAGGATGGGGGCCATCCCGGTCGGGTCCGGGGAGAAGAGGAAGGCGACGGTGGCGAACCCGCCCCAGAAGTAGATGCGGCGGCCGGCCAGCCAGCGCCGCGAGGTGACGCCCATCATGACGGCGAGCATGATGAGCAGCGGTATCTGGAAGACGAGCGCGAAGAAGCCGAGCATCATCACGATGAGGTTGAACGTCTCGGTCAGGCTGAAGGTGACCTCGGCGGCCTGGCTCGTGTAGCCCGTGAAGTACGCGAACAGCGTCGGGAGCACGAGCAGGTAGGCGAAGAGCACGCCGACGAACGCGAGGACGAGGCTGGTCGGAACGGAGGCGAGGTAGTACCGGCGTTCGCGGGGGTAGAGGCCGGGGCGCATGAACAGGTACGACTCGTAGACGGTCAACGGGAGCGCGGCGATGAAGCCCACGAGCGAGGCGACCTTCAGGCGGGCGAACATCAGTGCGAGCGGGTGGAAGAGGTACGGACAGGCGGCGTCGGCCGACGGGTCAGTCGTCGGACAGACGCCCGGCGAGCCCGGCAAAAAGGAGTACCACAGGAAGTTGATCATGCGGTCGGCGAAGGGGAACGCGAGGCCGGTCACCAGCGCCATCACGACGACGATGACGCCCAGCCGGCGGACCATCTCCTCGATGTGCTCGGCCAGCGGCATCTCCTGGTCGTCCGGCGCGCCGACGCCGCCCTCCGGGGCGGCCGGCGCGCCTTCCGCGGGGCCGCCCGTCGACGGGTCCAGTTGGGGGTTGATGTCGCCGCCGAAGTCAGTGGCGCCGGACCCGCCGTCCGCGGCCGCGTCGCTCTCGTCGTCGGACGAGTCGGCCCGCTCGGCGGCGACGGCCTCGGAGTCGTCCGCGCTCGGCCCGACCGCCCCGGGACCGGCGTCATCGGGCCGCTCCGACGGGGCGTCGTCCGTCCAGACGGGATCGGGAGACTCGTCGTGCGAGGAGTCGTCGCCGTCGTCCGGATCGCCGTCCGAGGGACCGCTGTCGGAGCGTCTGTCGGTCGAGGGGTCCGAGCGGTCCGACGGGTCGCCGCCGACGGACTCGTCGGGCGGACCGGCGGCTCCCTCGTCGTCGTCCCCGTCGCCGGGCCGCTCGTCAGTCATTCGTCGCCGGGTTTGCGCTCCCCTATTGTAAGCCTTCTTTTCGCTCGCCCGTCCGGCCGGCGTCGAACGCCGATCTCGGGCCGGCGAACGGCCGCACAGCTCCCGCGTGAAGTCCCGTGATGAATAGATTGATAACAGTCACTCGGTTACCACTCCCCGAGATGGCTGCCGCGATCGACGAGGACACCAAGCGGACCGTCGCACAGGGTCGCGCGACCCTCGGGTCCATGATCGGCAGCGCCCGCGAGGACCTCCAGAAGGCCTTCATGGTCTTCGTCATCGGGTTCATGGGGACGTTCTACGCGCTCCGGCTCTACGTCTGGGACCAGCTCAAGGCCGACCTGAACCCCCAGCTTAAACAGAGCGGAGAGGGGGTCAGCATCGTCGCGACCACGCCCTTCGACGTGATCCTGTTACAGGCGAAGATCGGGATCTTCATCGGGATCCTCATGGCTATCCCGGTCGTGATCTACTACGGCCGCGACGCCCTGCGAGCGCGGGGCTGGTGGCCCGCCGAGGACGTCCCCCGCTGGAAACTCGCCTTCCCGGCGCTGCTCTCGGTCGTCCTCTTCGCCGGCGGCATCGCCTACGCCTACTACCTCTTCTTCCCGCTCATGCTCGGGTTCCTCGCCGGCAACGCCGTCAACGCCGGCTTCGAGCCAGCGTGGTCCATCGTCAAGTGGACGCAGTTCATCGCCTTCCTCGGCTTCTCGTTCGGCCTCGCCGCGCAACTGCCGCTGGCGATGAGTTCGCTGGCGTACCTGCGCATCCTCAGCTACCAGGCGATGCGCGACCGCTGGCGCTACGCGGTGCTCGGGATCTTCGTGTTCGGCGCGTTCTTCTCGCCGCCGGACCCGCTCACGCAGATCATGTGGGCGCTCCCGCTGATCGGCCTCTACGCCTTCAGCCTGGCGCTGGCCCGCTTCGCCGAACTCCTGCGCCGCTCGGCCGACGAGGTCTCGGCCGGACTGGTCCTCCGCACCTACTGGAACCAGCTCGCGGGCATCGCCCTCCTCACCTTCGCCGCCGGCTACCTCTTCGTCGTCCGCATGGGTGTCGCCGCGGTCAACGACGTCCTCGCTGGCCTCCCCGAACAGTACCAGCGCGGCCCCTACCCCAGCCTCGCCGAGATGACGGGGCTGGACCCCCAGGTCGTCGCCGCGCTCGTCGGCCTCGCCGTGATGGCCGTCGCGCTCGGCGTCGCCCTGTTCGCCTTCTCCATCCGCGAACTCAACGCGGCCCGCGACCCCACGGAGCCCGTGGGGTCGCCCGCAGAGATCGACCTGCTGGCTCTCGACGCCGCGGCGATCCCGGCGACGCCGCCCGAGCGCTTCGAGGACATGGACGAGGGCGAGGCGACCGAGCTCGCCCGCGAGGCCCTGCAGGAACAGGAAGACCCCGACAAGGCCCAGGCCATCCTCGACCGCTTCGACGAGGTCCAGGAGGCCGAAGAGCGACGCGCCGAGGCGGCCGAGGGGAGCGAAGGCGACGCGACCGCTGCTGACGACGACGAGGGCGGCATCTTCGCCTCGACGACGGCGGGCGTCGTCGACTCGTTCACCGAGGAGGAGACCACCGAGGACGACATCGGCGGCTACTACTACGACATCGCCTTCATCCTCGAGAGCCTCACCTCGCGGGCGTTCCGCATCGTCGGCGTGTTCGGCGTCGTGATGGCCGCGACCTTCGTCTTCCTCTACCAGGGCGGGATCGGGCGGCTCCAGGAGATCTTCTTCAGCCGGATGCCCGAGAGCCAGGGGGTCCAGGCCAACATCGTGACGCTCCACCCCGCGGAGGCGCTCATCTTCGAGATCAAGTTCGCCACGCTACTGGGGCTGGTCGCGACGTTCCCGCTGATCCTCTACTACGCCTGGCCGCGACTCAAGGAACGCGGGCTCGTCGGCGGCGACCGGCGCGTGCTCGGCGCGTGGGCCGTCTCCCTGATCGTCGGCATCGTCGGCGGGAGCCTGCTCGGGTTCCTGTACATCGCGCCCGCGATCATCTCGTGGCTCGCGGCCGACGCGATCCAGTCGAGCATGGTCATCTACTACCGGATCAACAACTTCGGCTGGCTGGTCGTCGCCACGACGGTCGGCGTCGGCCTGCTCGTGGAGGTGCCGGTGACGATGTTCCTGTTCCACCGCGGCGGCCTGGTCACCTTCCAGACGATGTTCGACCGCTGGCGGACGGTCGTCATGGCGATCATCGTCACCGCCGCGTTCCTCACCCCCTCCAGCCTGCTCACGATGCTGGTGTTCTCCATCCCCACGGCGTTCGCGTACATGGTCGGCCTCGGACTCCTGTGGGTCTACACCCTCGGCGGTCGACGCACGCCCAGCAGAGAAGGCGAAGCGGCCGACTGAAGCGACGGTCTGCGGATCAGAACGAGCGCCCGGACCCCGGCGTCAGTCGTCGTCCGTCGAGGGCGCCGACTCGAACGCCTTCTCGCCGTACATGTCGGCGACCTCCGCGGCGTAGCGATCGCGGATGTCCCGGCGCTTTTTCTTCATCGTCGGGGTCAGGAGGCCGTTCTCCTGGGTGAACTCCTCGGGGACGAGCCGGAACTTCTTGATGCGCTCGTGTTCCTCGAAGTCCCGGTTGACGCGCTCGATCTCTCGTTCGACCAGGTTCCTGGCGGCGTCGCTCTCGCAGATCGCCTGTCGGTCTTCGGGGATCGACACGCCCTCCGATTCCGCGAAGAACGTCAGACCGTCCACGTCCGGGACGACCAGGGCGCTGACGAACTTCCGGTCCGACCCGAGCACCATCACCTGCTCGATGATGGAGATGTCGCCGAAGCGCTCCTCGATGGGCCCGGGCGGGATGTTCTTGCCCGTCGAGAGGACGATGAGCTGTTTGGCGCGCTCGTGGAAGACGAAGTAGTCGTCCGGTCGCCGCTCGACGATGTCGCCCGTCCGCAGGTACCCGTCGTCGGTGAACGCGTCGGCCGTCGCCTCCGGGCGCTCCCAGTAGCCGTCGGTCACGTTCGGCCCCGAGACGAGCAGTTCGCCGACCGCGCCCTCCGCGTCGAACTCGGCGTCGATGTCGGTGTCCAGGCGGGCGTCGATGTCCTGCACCAGCGGACCGATCGTGCCCGTCTTCGGGTCGGTCGGCGGGTTCGTCGTCACGACCGGCGCCGCCTCGGTGAGTCCGTAGCCCTCGAAGACCGGCAGGCCCATCCCGTGGTACAGCGCCGCGAGTTCGGCCGAGAGCGTCCCGCCGCCGCTCACCATGAAGTCGATGTTCCCGCCGAGCGCCGCGCGCACGTCGGAATACACCAGCCGGTCGGCCACCGAGTGCTTCACCGAGAGGAGCCGCCCCGGGTCGTCTGCGTGGTGGTGCGCGCGAGCCACGTCGCTCGCCCACTGGAAGATCCGCTCGGCGACCGACGACGACTGGGCCTCCTCGCGGATGGCCCCGTACATCTTCTCGAACACCCGCGGGACCGCCGTGGCCGAGGTCGGCTCGACGGTCTGGAAGTCCTCCTTCAGCGTGTCGACGCTCTCGGCGTAGGCGACGGTCCCGCCCGCGGCGAAGATGAGGAAGTGACCGGCCAGGCGCTCGAAGACGTGCGCGAGCGGGAGGAACGAGACGGTCGTCGTGTCGGTGTCGATGCTCAACTCCGAGGGTTTGTCCGGTCGCGGGCCGTAGCGGCGGTACACCTGGTCGACGTTCGACCGGAAGTTGCGGTGGGTGAGGCGCACGCCCTTCGGCTTCCCGGTCGTCCCGGAGGTGTAGACGAGGCTGGCCAGGTCGTCGACGTCGCTCTCGTAGAGCCACCCCTCGTAGGCCGCCTCGTTGTACTGGTCGGCGCCGCGCTCGTAGACCTCCCCGAGCGTGTACACGTCCGACTCCCCCGCGAAACGTCCCGGGTCGTCCATCACGACGAAAAAGTCCAGGTCGAGGTCGGCGTCGTTCTCGTAGACCCGCTCCAGGCACGTCTCGTTCTCGACGACGACCCCGGTGGCGTCGGGGTCGTCGAGGAGGTACGCCGCCTGCGACTCGGAGGAGCTCTTGTACACCGTGGACACCACGCCGCCGGCCGCGAGCACCGCGAAGTCGGTCTGCGCCCACTCCATGCGCGTGTCGGCGTAGAGCCCGACGCGGTCGCCGCGCTCGACGCCCAGGTCGCGGAAACCGGCCGCGAGCCGGCGGACCACCGCTGCCATCTCGTCGTACGTGAGGGTCGCGAATTCTCCGTCGGGGGCCGCGGGGAACGCGACGCCGGCCAGCGAGCGGTCGTACACCCCACCCTTGTACCGCTGCGCCGGACGGTCCGCGTTGCGCGCCGCGCTGTTCTCGAACATCTGTGCGAGCGTCGACTCCCCCAACACGGGGTCGTCGAACGCCCGCTCCCTGTCGACCGAACCCATGAACATCTGTTATGAATTCTCCGGTAAAAAGGTGCGGGCCAGGGCGCGCGCGGGAGGCGGCGGGCAGGTGCCAACGCGCGCGAAACGCGACGATTCGGCGGAGCCAGCGCCGGCCGTCTCGATGTCGGACCCAGCGCCGACCGTCCAGATGCTACTCCGCGCGCGTGACGCCGGTGAACTCGAAGCGGGCGCCGGGAGCGCTGTCGTCCTCGGCTACGGCGACCGACCAGCGGTGGGCCTCGGCGATCTCCCGGACGATAGCGAGCCCGAAGCCGGTCCCGGCCTCGTCCGCGCTCACGCCCCGTTCGAACACCGTCTCCGGATCGTCTACCTCGATGCCCGGACCGTCGTCTTCGACGTAGAAGCCCGGTTCGTCGTCGAGCGTACCGGCACGGACGGTCACGTCCTCGCCGCCGTGCTCGACCGCGTTGCCGAAGACGTTCTCGAATAGGCGGACGAGCCGGTCGGGGTCGGCCTCGATGGGGTAGGCCCAGTCCTGTTCGAAGGTCGCGGCCCCGGTGTCGACGGTCGCCCAGGCCCTGGTGGCGACCACGCCCGCGTCTACCCGCTCGGTCTCCTCGATCTGGTCACCCTCGCGGGCCAGCGAGAGCACGTCGTCGATGAGCGACGCCATCCGCTCGTGCATCTCCGCGACGGTGTCGAGGTCCGACTCGTCGCCCGTCTGGCGGTAGCGCTCCAGGCGGCCCGCGGCGACGTTGAGCGGGTTGCGCAGGTCGTGGGAGATGATGCTCGCGAACTCGTCGAGGCGCTGGTTCTGCCGGTCGAGTTCGTGCTCGCGGCGTTTCTGTTCGGTGACGTCGACCGTGACGCCGACCGTCCCGCGGAGGCGACCGGACTCGTCGTACCACGGCGCCTTGGTGGTCTGGAAGAACAGGTCCCGCCCGTTCGGCGGGCTGGCCCGTTCGATCCGACCGCGGATGGGCTTGCCGCTCTCGACCACCTGTCGGTCGTCGGCGATCGCGTCCTCGGCGTGGCCCGCCTCGTAGAGGTCGAAGTCCGTCTTCCCGTGGACGTCCTCGGGCGTGTGCAGGATCTTCCCCTCGGGAGACTCGATGAACGGCTCGACGACGTCCTCGCTGACGAGGACGTGTCGGCTCTGGTCGTCCTTGAAGTAGACGGACATCGGCACGTGCTCGACGAGCGAGCGCAGCATCGCCCCCTCGTCGTCGTCCGGCGGCCCGCCGTCGGGGACGCTCCCCACGAGGTACCCGATCCCCGCCGACCGGTCGGCGACGATCTCCACTTCGGTCTTGAACGCCCCGTCGACGCCGGCGCAGTGCCACTCGCGGCGCTCGAAGTCGCCGTCCAGGGCCCCCTGGACGAACGTCTCGATCGGGCCGCCGTCCCTGAGCCACTCCAGTTCCTCCTCGCCGGGCTCGCCCCGCCCGCGGCCGCGGAGTTCGTGCGTGATGTCCGTCTCGCGCAGGTCGGCGAGCGTCGCGTCGTCGATGTCCGGCGGATCGAGCGCCCAGTGGTCGAAGAACGTCTCGTTCGCCTCCCGGAGCGCGTAGGAGTCGAGATCGAACGAGACGATGGCCTCGCCGCTCAGGTCGGCGAGGTGCCAGCCCACCTCGTCGCGCTCGCGCTCGACGAAGTCGCGGACCCGAGACCGCACCAGCCGCGAGGTGTGTTCGCCGTCGGCGACGTAGGCCGCCGACGGGTCCTCCAGCAGCCTGTCGAGCAGGTCGCCGTCGATCCGGTCGCCCCCGGGGTCGACGACGACCACCGGTCGCGTCCGGTCGACGTCCCTGACAGCGTCGTAGTACGTCTCGTCCGGGCCGCAGACGACACAGACCGCCCCGCGTTCGACCCCGGCCCTGACCGCTCGTGCGCCGTCGCCCTCCGGCGTCGAGACGGCCAGGGAGGTGTCTGCCTCCAGCGCGGCGACCGCCGCCTCGCGCACCACCTCGTCGGCCGCGACGACGGCGACTGTAGTCGAGATGTCCCCCGAATGTGGCATAGAACCCTCTATACCGTATTCCCGGATAAAAATGCCGCCAACCACCCGTGACCCGTCGAGACGCTCGCCGATCCCTGACATTCGACCTCCGAGACCAAAACATGTTCGGCCATTTCACGTCGGCGGGAATGCTGAGACGCGATAGGGTCTCCGGTCACGTAGGGCGAGCCGAGCACGCGGGCCGGCCGGTCCGAGCCGGTCGAACGTCCGTCAACCACACCATGATCGACCCCGTCATCGCCAGTCGGCTCCAGTTCGCACTGACGACGATCGTCCACATCGTCTTCCCCGTGATGAGTATGGGACTCGCGCCCTTCCTCGTCTACTTCACGTGGAAGGAGATCCGCGGGGGCGACCCCGTCTACGAGCAGCTCCGGCGGTTCTGGACGAAGATATTCGCCGTCTCGTTCGTCGTGGGGACCGTCACCGGGATCGTCCTCGAGTTCGAGTTCGGGACGAACTTCGCGGCGTTCTCGACGATCGCCGGCGAGCTGTTCGGCGGCCCCCTCGCGATCGAAGGGATGATGGCGTTCATGCTGGAGGCCACCTTCCTCGGCGTGTTCGTATTCGGCCGCGACCGCGTCGGCGACCGTCTCTACTTCGTCTCCGCCCTCGCCGTCGGTCTCGGGACCTGGCTGTCGGCGGTGTGGATCCTGATCGCCAACTCCTGGATGCAGACCCCCCGCGGGTTCGAACTCGTCGAGTCCGGCGGGCGAGAGGTCGTCAGGCTGACCGACCCCCTCGCCGCCTACCTCAGCCCGCGCTTCCCCTACATGTTCGTTCACATGCAGAACGCGGCGGTCCTCTCGGTCGCGCTCGTGATGGCCGGGCTGGGCGCGTACTACGTCTTCCGCCACCACGTCTGGGGGAACACGGTCCCCCACGCCGACTTCTGGGAGCGGACGCTGAAGATCGCGCTCGTCGCACTGGTCATCACGGCCCCGTTCCAGGTGGTCCACGGCGACGTGTACGCACGGCACGTCTCCGAGAGCCAGCCCCAGAAGTTCGCGGCGATGGAGGCCGTCTGGGAGACCGACTCCTACGTCCCCGAGTACATCGTCGCATTCCCGACCAGCGTCGAGGACATGACGAACCCGAAGGCCAAGGACATCTTCGGGATCGGGATACCGGGCGGCGCCTCGTGGCTCGCCAGCGGGGGTGATCCCCAGGCGACGATCACCGGGTTGAACGAGTTCGAAGGGGCTCCGCCCGTGGCGGTCGTGTTCTGGTCGTTCCGGATCATGGTCGCGCTGGGCTTCTGGTTCGTCCTCCTGGCGTTCTGGGGCGCCTTCAGGTGGTACCGGGGCGGGCTGCTCGACGACGACCTGCTGCACAAGGCGCTGATGCTCTCGGCGCCGCTGGGGATCCTCGCCGTCGAACTCGGCTGGGTGGTCACCGAGGTCGGCCGCCAGCCGTGGGTGATCCAGAACGTCCTGCGGACCAGCGAGGGAGTCTCACCGGGCCTCACCGGCGGCGAGGCCACCCTCACGCTGCTCTCGTTCGCCGCCGTCTACCTCGGGCTGTTGACCCTCTACGGCTACGTCCTCGCGCGCATCGTCCGCGCCGGACCGCCGGGTCGCGAGGAGTTGCGGACCGTCGACGCCGAGGACGCCGACGCCCCGCTCGCCCCGGGGGTGACCGTCGATGACTGAACCGGTCGCACACCTCGCGGGCGCCGTCCGCTCGCTCCCGGCACCGCCGCTCTCGCTCGCGGACGGGCCGCTGTTCGGCCTGCCGCTCCCCGAGCTCTGGTTCGGGCTCCTCTTTTTCATCTTCGCCGTGTTCCTCGTCCTCGACGGGTTCGACTTCGGCGTCGGCGCCCTGTTCGCGACCCGCGCGGACCCCCACGAGCGCGAGCAGTTGATCGCGGCCATCGGGCCGTTCTGGGACGGCAACGAGGTGTGGCTGGTCGTCTTCGGCGGCGCCATGTTCGCCGCGTTCCCGAGCGTCTACGCGGCGCTGTTCAGCCGCCACTACCTCCTGATGTTCGCCATCCTCGGCGCGCTCATCCTCCGCGGGCTCGCGCCCGAACTGTACGAACAGCGCGAGGACGACGCCTGGAAGCGCTGGTGGGGCCGCGCGTTCGTCGTCGGGAGCGTCGGCGCCCCCTTCTTCCTCGGCGTCTTCGCCGCCAACTGGGTGCTCGGCGCGACGCGGATCGTCACGGTCCCGGGGGTCGTCGTCGGTCTCGCCGTCGTCGCGCTCACCGTCGTCGACGGGGCGGCGTTCCTCCGCCTCAAGACGCGAGGGAGCCTCCAGACGGACCTCGAACGGGCGGGTCTGCGTGCGCTCGTCGCGTACGTCGGGCTCGTCGTCTTCGCGCTCGGGACGATCTACGCGACGACGCCGGCAGTCCGCTCGGCGCTCACGTCGCCGCTCGCGCTCGGACTGGTCGTCGCGACGGTCGCGCTCGCCGGCGGTTACGCCGTCGCGATGCGCCGCGACCGTCACCTCCCCGCGTTCGCCGCGGCCGCGGGGCTGGTCTTCGCCCTCGTCGGGGTCGTCGCGCGCCTGACCTACCCGTACGTCGACCGCGTCACCGGCCAGACCGTGAGCGACGCCATCGTCTCGACGCTCCCACTGAACCTCATGACGATCGGCGCCGCAGTCCTGCTCCCGCTCGTGTTCGGCTACTTCGCGGTGCTGTACTCGACGTTCAGCGGCCCCGTCGAGGCGGGGGAGACGTACTGATGAGCGACGATCGTGCGGTCGAGACTTACGACGCCGCGTCGAAGACGACCTCCCTGCTCTCGCGAACGCTACTGACGTGGCTGGAACTCACCGTCGTCGGCATCACCGGCGGCGCCGTCGGCGCGGCGGTCGGCGGTCCGCCCGCGTTCATCGCCTACCTCCTGACGACGCTCGTCTCGGTGGGGATCCTCTTTCACAACGTCGCCGCCCTCGTCGACGCGCGTATCGCGGCCGCCCACGCCCCGGACGCTAGCGCGAGTGGGGCGGACTGACCCGGCGCGGCGTCCATCCGCCCTGGCTGACCCGGCGCGGCGTCCATCCGCCCTGGCTGACCCGGCGCGGCGTCCATCCGCCCCGACGGACGGCCAGGTGGCGTCCATCTGTCCTGACTTACCCGGGCGAAGCGATCCGCCTATATTCTCGGAGTGACCTCTGACGAATATCTATGCCGAAGATCAGCGTGGAAGTGCCCCAGGAGTTGCTCGACGACCTCGACGAGCACGTGGGCGAGAACGGCAAGTTCGTCAACCGGAGCGAGGCCATCCGGGCGTCGATGCGGAAGACGCTCGACATGCTCGACGACATCGACTCCCGGCAGGGGCGCCTGGAGGAGGAGCGATGAGCGACGGGCGTCCGGCGCCGTCGCCGGTGCAGGTCGGTCTCATCGGCCTGTTCGTCACGGCGATCGTCACGGCGCAGGTGACCGCCTCGAAGCTCCTGCAGTTCGGGCTCCCGTTCGAACTACCGGTCGTCGGCGGGGCTCTCGTGCTCCCCGGCGCGGCGCTGGCCTACGCGCTGACGTTCTTCGCCTCGGACTGTTACGCCGAACTGTACGGCCGGAAGGCCGCGACCGTCGTCGTCAACGTCGGCTTCGTGATGAACTTCGTCCTGCTCGCGCTGGTCTGGAGCACCATCGAGGCGCCGGCGCTGCCGCAGACAGTACCGGGGCAGATCGATCTGGCGGCCTTCGAGAGCGTCCTCGGCGCGAGCACGTCCATCGTCGTCGCCAGCCTCGCGGCGTACCTCGTCAGCCAGAACTGGGACGTGTTCGTCTTCCACTGGATCCGCGACTACACCGACGGCGAGTACCTCTGGCTGCGAAACATCGGGTCGACCGCGACCAGCCAGCTCATCGACACGGTCATCTTCATCCTCGTCGGCTTCGTCCTGCTCGGCAGCACCTCGCCCTCCGACGCCGTCGCGCTCATCGCCGGCCAGTACCTCTTCAAACTGCTCGTCGCCGTCGTCGACACACCCTTCGTCTACGCCGTCGTCGCCGCCGTCCGCTCCCGGAAGACCGCCTCCGCGACCGCCTACTCGCGGCCGGAGTGACGGCATCGCGCGGTTCCGCGCTCTCGGTCGTCACCTGACGGGCCGATCTTCGGCCGTCCCACACAATTATGCGGACAGCGCGCTTCTCGGGGATATGAATATGGAAGCGGACGCCGTCGTCGAGGAACGGCCGATCGTCGCGACGGCCCTCGTCGCGGTCGTCGCGACCGCGGCCTACGCGGGGATCCAGCTCGTCCTCGACGGCTCGGTCGCGGTCGCCGAGACGGCGTCGTTCGTCCTGATATTCACGGTCGTCTACGTCGCCGGCAACCGCTATCTCCGCGGCAGACAGGGCGACTCCCGGTCGGACGACACGGGCGAGTAACTCACTCCAGGAATCGGTCGAGGCCGCTCTGTCGCCGGGCGACGCCCGCCGGATCGGGCTCCCAGGCGCTCAGCCGCGCCCGGATCGCCTCCGAATCGTCGGCCCCTTCGACTCCGCCGCTCTCGTCGGCCGCTTCACGCTCGTCGTCGGCCGCTTCACGCTCGTCGTCGGCGGGTTCGTACCCCGGACACTCGGGTCCGCAGTCGGCGACCGGCCGAACGATCCCGCCCTTCCACTCGCACCACGGGAGCCCCGCGTCGGCGTACTCGACCGGGTCGACCGCTCCGGAGTCGCACCGGCGGCAGTCGGGCAGTTCGTACGTCCGCCAGCCCTTGCCGTAGGCGCGTTCGGCGATTCGGCGCCGCTGGCGGCGCTTCTCGGCGGCGGTGACGGGCCGGACGTTCGTTCGACCCGCCTCCCGGTCGAGCAGTTCGACGCCGGGACCGTCGGTCGCCAGCGGTTCGGCCTCGCGGACGACCTCGCGGTCGCCGGTCTCGGGGTCGAACCGCCAGACGCCGACCTCGTCGGGGAAGCGGTTGAGGTGGGCGCCGGTGACGTAGGTCTCCGTCGCGAGGACCACCTCGTCGAAGACGCCCAGCGAGACGTCGATGCGCAACTGGTCGCGGAGGTCGCCGGGGCGGTCGAGGTCGGGTTTGTTCTCGATGCCCACGAGGGAGTCGAACCACTCGGGGTAGCGGACGGTCTGGCGGACCGCGGCGCTCGACCCGCTGCGCTCGCGCTCGAAGAAGCCCAGTTCGACCGCTCGCTCCGCGACTGCCCGCGCGCGCTCGGGGTGACAGTCGAACGCGTCGGTCACCGAGCGAGCGGTGCCCGGACCGACGGCGCTCTCGATGGCCAGCGGCGGGATGGTGTGCGGCGTGATGGCCGCGCGGCGGTCGAACTCGGGGCCGGGCTCGACGCAGACGACGTCGGCGACGCGCCGGCCGTGGACCGCGGCGCCGAGTTGCCGGCCGACGATCCGGTCGGGTGCCTCGAGACGGGCACACAGCGCGAGTTCGAACGCGAACTCCTGCACAGAGATGGGTTGGCGCGAGCGGGCATAAGCGCGACGCGTCGCCGCCGGATTCCGGCCCCGTGACCGTCTGCGGCCGATCCCAGTCGGCGGACGCGTCAGTTCACCGATACACTTTTGATCGGCCGTGTGTAACTGGCAATGAGATTAGGGTGACGTGGGAAATGGGAACGATCGAGACGACGGGGAGAGGCCAGTCCGGTATTATCGGGATGGTCATACTGATAGGGCTGGTGCTCACGGGGGCGATGCTAGTTCTGGTGAGCGGATCGAGCGCGATCAGCGAACTCCAGCAGGACCGGTCGGACACGAGCTCGCAGGTCGTCATGGAGGGGGTCGACTCGAAGCTCGCGACGCTGACGAGTTCGGAGTACTCCGCGCGGGACCGCTTTTCGCTCGGGGACCTCGAACGAAACGACGCACGGCTGATACGCTCGGGCTTTCTGAACGTCACCGTCAACCGGAACGCCACGTGCGCGACCAACATCACGCTGAGTTCGATCCGATACGAGAACGACGAGGGCCAGGTCGTCGCCTACGAGGCCGGCGGCGTCTGGTCGGCCAACGACAACGGGAGCGCGATGCAGACGGCGCCGGCCGTCCGGTTTCGGAACGGGAGCCTGGACGTCTCGGTGACGAACCTCACCGGCGAGGTGTCCAACGACAAGAACCAGGCGTTCTACAACGCGAGCACGTCCACACGCGAGTCGACCGCGCGCTCCCAGCAGGTGATCACCGGGACCTGTGCGCGCCCGGACAACGTTACGCTGGAAGTCCAGAGCGACTTCTATGTCGCCTGGGGAGACTACCTCGAGGGCGAACTCGGGGTCGAGACGGACGTCTACGCCTCGAACCGGACCGCCGTCGCCTACCTCAACCAGAGCGATCTCCCGCGGCGCGTCGACGACAGCCGCAACCACGTCATCAACATGTCTGAGGCGCCGTACATGGACGAGGTCGAGATCGACGGCAACACGATCCGCGTCACCAAGAACGTCTCCAACGACTACAGCACCTACGTGGAGGCGCTCTCGAAGAACCGCGTCGACATCGGCCAGATCAGACGCATCGAGAACGCCCAGAACGTCTCCGGCCCGCCGCTCGACGTGGTGTTCGTCCTGGACGAATCGGGGTCGATGGGACAACACCTCCCGAACGGGAACACGAAGCTTTTCGCCGCTCAAGAGGCAATCAAGAACTTTAGCACACAGCTCAATGCAAGCAAAGATAGGGTCGGCCTCGTCGGCTACTCCACGAAGTGGGACAAACCGAGTTGGGCCAGCGACCATGCCTGGATCTGGCGGACACCAACCCCACCCGACACAAATGGGCGGTATCTGGTCCGACCGAGCAGTGCGTTCAATACCACTGTCGAGGCGACTGAAGACCGCGGGGGGACTGCGGGGAGTGTCGGACTCGACAAGGCGAACATAGTCCAGCACCTGAAGAGCAATCAGACGCGACAGAGCGTCATCGTCTTCCTCTCTGACGGTGAATTCAATGAAAAAGGGATGTCGGGTGTCGGCGATAACGAAGCCGCGGAGAAGCGCGCTGAGACATCCGGCGAACAGCAAGCGACGGTCTACACTATCGGGTTCGGGCAGTCGACTTCGGACTTCAACGAGAGTGTACTCCAGTACATAGCCGGAGAGACTGGCGGGGAGTACTACTACGCCAGCAACCAGGATGAACTCAGCGATGTTTTCGTCGACATCGCGACCCGCATCTCCAGCACGCGACAGATCGCTCGCATGCCGACCTCGACGAGTCTGCAGACCGGCACGGGCCGCACGTACGCGCCACAGATCGCCGGTGACACGGACCGGATCGCCGTCAACACCTCTGGGGGGACCCGGTACCTGAACATCAACGACCCGACCGCGCCGACGCTGTTCAGCCACTCCTTCGCGCTCGCGGACAACGAGTCGCTGACGTTCAACGCGTCGACGTACAACTGCGCGGAGTGGCGCGGCACCGGGATCACGCGCTCGCACAACGGCTCGTCGTACCAGGTCACTCGCTGTACGAACATGACCACCGAGGACCAGCCCCTCGGCGCGGACAACGCGACGATATTCCGCGACGGCGACAACATGACCTCGTTCCTCGCGGGCGACGCCCCCGCGTGGTGGCAGGAGGACATCGAAGAGGCCATCGACTCCAGATCGGACGTCCACCTCAACACGACGAGCAACATCACCCACATGAAGAGCAACCAGGCGCTGGTCATCCTCGACTACCCCGACGGGACGAACTCGACGAACCGACTGGCGCTGCTCTACCAGGTCGGCCTCGCCGAGTCCGAAGCGAGACCCGAGGGCGTCATCAACATCAGGGTCAACAACGTCGAAGTCAAGTCGTAGATCCCCACTTTCGAACACGCAGTGCAGTCCGGCGGTGGCGTGCGCCGACGGTTCGCTGACGTCGCGCGAACGCCGAGATTGCCCCCCTTCCTCCGTCCGGGTCCCCTGTTCGACGCACGGCGAACGTGTCGATTCACGCGGTAGAAACGGAGACGACGAGAGCGACTTCGGGACGCCGCGTCCCACGTCGACGTGGGTTACCCCAGCCTACGTGTCGAACGAGACTGAGATGACCGTCTCCCGGACGTACATCGCGTCGATGCCGTCGCAACGGAACGTGCCGGAAGTGGGGCCGGCCGTCCAGTTTCCGGCGTCTTCGAAGTGGCGGTCCCAGGCCAGCGAGCGCGGGGAGTCGACCGTGACGAACAGCTCGTCGGCCTCGGCCATGCTGTCCTCGCCGGTCCGGTTCATCGGGAAGCGGAGTTCGCGGGTCTCGGCCGACCCGACGACAGACACGTAGTCGGCGCCCGTCTTGTCCGTCGACTCGGCGACGACGCGGACGACCGAGACCACCGCTCGGTTCTCCGTGCAGGTCATCGGCGGTTCGTCGACGATCGCGATGTTGTCCTCGCTGTACGTTCTGAAGACGGCGCCGTTCTCGTAGGTGATCGTCGTCCCCTCGTTGGCGTACTGGAGCCCACCGACGTCGAACGTCTTGTCGAAGTCGGTGTGCTCGGCCTCGACTGTCACCTCTGGGCCATCGATCACCGTCAGCGACCCGCTCGACAGCGACAGTTCGTTCGTCCGGACGGTCGCGCGCTGTTCCTGGAGCTGTTCGAAGCTCGATGCGACCTGCTCCATCCCCGCCTCGGCGTTGTCGAGGCGCTCGTTCCGACCCAGGTCGTCGATCTGCGGGTACCCCATCATCGCGACCAGTCCGACGGAGACGACGATGATCCCGAACGTCAGGGTGAACCCGATCATGTTCCGGTTCGCCCGCTCGTCGTCGTGGAGTCTCATGGGTCCTCCGTGAGTCCGATCTTGTGGAGGACCGGCGACTTGACGACGGAACTCGAGTTGAGTTCGACCTCGAGCTTGAAGTCCCGAGCCGTCCCCGATAATCCGTTCACGCTGACGGTGTTCTGCCCGTCGGCGAGTTCGATGCGGTCGCTCTGTTCGTCGACCGTCCCGTCGCCGTCGTAGTCGGCGAGGACGGTGACGTTGATGGACGTCGCGGACGGGACGTCCGCCTGGTACTGGAGACTCGCGTTGGACGGGCCCAGTGGTTGCGTGCCGCTCTGCCAGTCCGTTTCGAGCGTCCCCGCGTGTTCGGAGAGGGACTCGACCTGCGCGTCTGTGAGCGCTCTGTCGTAGACCCGGACCTCGTCGATCTTGCCGTCGAAGTGACGGCCGGTGGCATCGAGATTCTCGGCGATTCCGAGGTCTGTGCTCGCCGAATCGATCTCGGTCGCGGTCGTCGTCGCCACCGGCTGGCCGTCGACGTAGGTCGTGACGGTCGACCCGTCGAAGACGCCGGCGACGTGATACCACGTGTTCGTGCCGAGACCGAATCCCGCCGTGGCCCCGTTCCAGGAGCCGTCGTAGATCGTGAACCGCGGTTGGTTGCCGTTCTCGAGCTGGAGGTTGTACGACTGGTCCGAGTGCTGGAACAGCGCGGTCCACCCGCTCTGTGCGGTGTCCTTGTTCACCCACATCGAGACGGTGACCGCGTCGGTGTCGCTCATTTCGAGGGACGAGTCGTCGTCGATGCGGAGGTGGTCGTCGACCCCGTCGAACGTGTAACTCCGCGTGCCGAAGACGCCCAGCCCGGTACCGGGGTCGTTCTCTTCGCTCGCGTGGTTGTCGTTCACAGACGCGTCGTCGGCGGTGCCGTCGAGCGACCAGTACCCGGCCAGGCCGGACCCGAACTGGTCCTCGGCCGGATAGCCGAGCGCGACCCGGTCGTCCTGGCGGTCGCCGAACGAGTCGTGGACGACGCCGTTCGAGACGCTCGCCGCGTCCCAGTCGCCGGCGTCGCGCCAGACGTAATCCCCGTCGAGGATAGTCACCGTCCGGTTGATCGATTTCGACCCGCGCGTCTCGTACGCCGAGACGCCCCCGACCTCGGCGATCGTCAGGTTCGCCTTGACGGTGCCGCTGGTGAGCGTCGCGACGTCGTTCAACTCGTGGCGGTACTGACCGCCGACCGCCGTCGTGTGGTCGATGTCGGCTTCGACGCCCGCCAGGTCGCCGCCGAGTTCGAACTCGATGGTGTCGAGTTGCTTGTCGGCGACGACGACGAGGTCGACGCGGTCGTTCGATCCGCCTTGTCGGGTCTCTATCTGGACGTCGTCGACGTTCGGGCTACCGGCGACGTCCGTGAACACGGTCGAGTTCAGCTGTCCGTCGACCCGGTACCGGACGCCGATCTCGAATTCGGTGCCCGAGAGGTCCTCGTCGCCGTAGAGTTTGCCGATCCAGAACCGGGCACTGTCGCCCTCGAACAGGGACACCGTTTCGCTGTCGGGGATGTCGATGATGCGCCCGCCGGACGGCATCGTATCGACGGTCGCGGTCCTGGAGTCGACGGACCCGTCGTCCTCGTCGTCGATCAGGAGTTCGGCGTCGTTGCTATTGTCGCCGAACGGACAGGCATCGCCCCATCCGCAGTCGTTGTCCAGCGGCGACAGCGAGTCGTCTTTCGGGTCGACGAGGATCTCGACGATCTCGACCGACGAACTGACCGAGGTCGCGTACTCGTTCGTGACGGAGAACGTGACCGCGCCCTCGTCGGCGTCGTCCGCACCGTCCTCCGTGTTCTCCAGGTCCCCGTTGTACGCGAGCCCGGAGACGCGGAGTTGCCGCGTGACGTTGCTCGTCGCGCCCTCGTTGTCCACGACGCGGAGCGTCACCTCCCGGGGCCCCGGATCGAGTTGCCGGGAGACGTTCCTGCCGAGCGCGTCGAACGACCCGTCGGCGCCGAAGTCCCACTTGTAGGCGACGATGTTCCCGTCGACGTCGAACGAGTCGCTCGCGCTGAAGTGGATCGGATCGCCGCTCCGGGGCACCCCCGGCGAGAAGGTGAACGACGCGATCGGCGGTCGGTTGACGGGACTGACGACCGTTCCGAAGCGGTCGACCTGGAACGACCGACCGACGCCGATCCGGGGCTGGTGGTCCGCGACGGGGCGGGCCGTGTCGGCCGCCCCGCCGGCAGCGACGACGGTCATCACGAACGTCCCGCCGCCCTCGTCCTCGATCTCGACGTCGGTCGTGAGGTTCAGCGGGACCTTCGCCGCGGCGTCGACGCCGTCACCTTCGAGGACGAGACAGGAATCGGTGTGGAACAGGCCCGTGTCACAGGGGTCGCCGTCGGCGAGCCACACGCTGTAGCTGTTCCCGATGACGGTCGAGTCGACGGTCGTCTCGACGGTGACCCTCCCGCCGTGCTGTCCGAGTTCGTCCGCCCGTTCGACCTGCGAGGCCAGTTGATTGCCGATCGTCTCCAGTTGCGAGTCGGCGACCTGGGCGCGCTCGTCCTGAACGTAGCCCGCCACGCCGTTGAGGAGGACGACGATGAGGAGGCTGGTGATCGCGATCCCGAACACGTGGGAGATCTGCGTCGACACGCCGCGGTCGTCGGTGTGGTGGCGTCTCATCGTGCCTCCCGGTAGACGGTGATGTTGTACTCGTTGGCGTAGCTGAGCTGGCTCCCGCCGAACTCGGTCGTCACGTTCGCGGTCCAGACCGCGGGCGACCGACAGGGCTGGTCCGGCGCCGGTCCGGACTGGCTACACGGCTGGTAGTACGTGGACGTGAGCGTCTCGTTGTAGACGAGTTCGTACTTCGCGACGACGCCTTTCCCCCCGGAGACGTCGATCCGGTAGGGGGGTTCGATCGAGCGCGTCCCGTTGAAGTCGCAGTCGTCGGTGAAGGCGCTGCCCTGGAAGAGGTCGAGCAGCACGCGGTCGCGCGAGGGATCACACAGCACAGAGGCGTTCCCGGCGTGGCTCACGTTCGAGGCGACCCCGAGGTTGACGCCCGTGCCGGCGGTCGTCCGGTTGATCGAGACGTTCACCGAGTGGCCCGTGGCGTTCGTGACGTTGATCCACGTCGGTTGCGTGCTCGTCCGCTCGACGTCCACGTTCATCGTGAACCAGCCGAGGTTGCGGTACTCCCCGCCTTCGCCGATGGTCCACTCGCCCTGGCCGCCGTCGGACGTGACGTTCCCGTCGGCCGTCTGCACGACGCGGGACCCGAAGTGAGAGGACTCGTTGTTGTACGTGACGTTGACGTACTCGCCGCGGGAACTGGCGTACGACTCGGCCATGAGCCCGCTGTAGACGCTCATGTTGCGGTCGATCACGATTCCGAGTTGCTCTCCGGTCAGGTTGCGGTGGCGGTGGTTGAGCCGGAGGACGAGCGAGCGGCTCCCCTTGCGGGACTCGTACTCGAACTCCTGGGCCTCGTCGATCTGCGGGGACACCTCCGAGACGGCGCCGTTCTGGGTGACGAAGTGGCTGTTGACGACGACGGTGAGCCCGATGATGATGGCCGCCAGCGTGAGCGCGCCGAGGAGGATCATCTGCGCGCGGCTCCGGGCGTCGGTGTCGCTCACCATACGATCAGTCGCACCTCCACGACGTTGTAGATGGGACCGTCGACCGCGTTGGGTATCGGGTAGTACCCGTCCTTGCTGTTGGTCGCGTTCGTGTCGTACTGCCAGAGTTCGACGTTCCGCGAGGCGTTGGGCGCCGTCAGCGTCTGGTTGTCGTACAGCGTCACGGTGTAGCTCGCGGTCACCGCGTTGTCGGACGGTTCGCCGCGGTGAGCCATCGTGATCGTCTCCGTTCCGGTCGAGAGGTTCCGCGGGCGAAAGGCGACCTCGACGTTGAAAAACTGCGACCGCTGGGTGAACGTCTGGTTCAGGAGCACTCCGAACGACCCCGGTAACTGCTCGGGGCCGTAGCCGATGCGCGGATTGGCGGCGCCGGAGAAGGTCCGCTGGCTCTGCGACCAGTAGCGGACGAGGCTCGAGAGGTCGGTCGTGTCGGCCCGAGATGTCATCAGGAGGACGTCGTCGGCCTGCTGTCGGAGGTCGGTCCGGGTCGACTGGTCCACGTTGCCGCTGCTCGTCGGGACGACGACGACGGATCCGATCGCCAGGAACAGCGCGCCGAGCAGGACGAGTGCCGCCGCCAGTCCCTCCAGAGTGAACGCCTGTCCGCGGGTGCCCGTTCCGACCATCTTACCACGTCCTGACCGCGAGGCGGCACCCCGGCTGACAGATCCCCTCACCGAGCGTCACGATGCGAGCCGCCGACCCCGCGGCGTTCCCCTGGTACCGAGAGCCGGCGGCCAGTTTCGAGCCGTCGTAGCTGACGATCCGGCTCCCGTTCAGCGTCGTGAGCGTCACGTTGAACTGCGCCGACCGCTGGAGGCCCCATCGCGTCCGGAGTTCGCTCTCGGATCGACCCAGCGCGTCAGACAGTCGATCGGCGTCGAGTTCGTTCGGCTGGCGTCCCGTCGTGAGGTTCTGGACGACCGTCGTCGCTATCCGGTCGGACTGGGAGATCTCCTCGCTGCCGACCCCGGTGGACAGCGGCCCAATGAACCCGAACAATCCCGCCAGAACGGCGCTCAGCGTGATGATGAACAGGCTGATGCCCACCGTGTAGTCGTGCAGCGTCTGTCCCCGGTCGGCCGGACCGTCCCACGGTCCCCGGCCGCTCCCGGCGCCCCCCGGGCGCCCCTGTTGTCGCTCACCCACCATGTCAAGTATCGCTTCACTTCATTGTCCACCAGTATCATTGTTACGACGTGGCGGTCGGGGGTCGGTAAGGTGCGCTTACCGACCGAAATCCGGAGAATTCGGTGGCGTTCGCGTCGACCGGGCGAGCGGACGTACCTGCCAGCCGAGCGAACGTACCTGCCTGCTGGGCGGACGCGGCTACCCGTCGCAGGACTTGCAGTCGGTGTCGACCACGTCGAGGTCGCCGTCGAGCGTGACGGTGAGCCGGTCGTCGGCCAGGGTGATATCGACGGTGACGCGCCAGGGGTCGGCGCTCTCGACGGTGGTGTACTCGTCGTCGACGCACCACGGGAGCGTCCAGTAGGGCCGTGCGGACAGGTCGATGCCGTGGTCCTCGTAGAACGCCGAGACGATCGACTCGTCGAGCAGGACGAGGCCGACCGGCGAACAGAGTTCGTTGCGACAGCGCTCGCAGACGTGCTCTGCGCGCAACGACACGTCGAGACAGCAGTCGCCGCCCCGGACGATCTCGGTGTGGATGCGGCCGGCACAGGAGGGACAGACGCCGTCGGCGGCCAGACAGTGGAGGTGGCGGACCCGCTCGTCGAAGGCGGTGGCGATCTCCTCGTTCGTGCGGTCGACCAGCCCCCCGGGCGGGAACTCGTACTCGCCGTGGGACTTCCCGCAGTCGACGCACTCGATGCGGAACTGCTCGTCGGCGTAGCGGGCCTCCAGGCCGCCGCCGCAGCGGGTGCAGGCGCCCTCGACGGTGAAGGGGTCGACGTCGGGCTGGCGCGTGAAGGTGCCCGCCCGGACGGCGCGGACGACCTGCGCGCCGGCGTGGCGGAGGTCGTAGCCGTCGTCGCTCTTGGCGACGAACTGGTCGGTGAGTTGCTGGAGGTGGTAGTTGAACTGCGCGCTGTCGCGCATGTCCACGTCGTCGTGGAGTTCGGAGAAGCTGACGGGCCGCTCGTCCGCCCGCCAGAGCGCCTCGAGGATGTCCAGTCTGGTCTCGTTGGCGACGACGCCGAACGCCTCCGCGGGGTCGACCCCTGCGGCCTCGTCGGCGTCCTCGCCGGCCTCGTCACGTGCTCTGCTCATACGTGTCCGTTCGATAGCGTCTCTCAAAAGGGTTCCCTGAAACGACTTTTTGTACGCACCCTGTTACTTTCGAGGCGTTTTCAACGACAGAAAACGCTTGTGGGGAGTTACCACAGTCGCAGACGGAGAGGGGACGTGATGTGTGCATCGAGTGATTCCGGGCCCGTCCTTCGCTCGACCAGTCGCTGGGAGAGCCGAACGGTGCTGGTCGTGGATGACAACCCGGAGCTGACGGCGCTGGTGGGCGCCTACCTGGGACGGTTGGACGACGTGTCGGTCCTGACGGAGACGGACCCGCAGGCGGCGCTCGCGCAGCTCGACGAGACGGTCGACTGTGTCGTCTGTGACTACGAAATGCCCGAGATGGACGGCGTCGACGTGCTCGAGGCCGTCCGCGAACGCTATCCCGATCTCCCGTTCATCCTGTTCACCGTCGCGAACGAGTACGCGGTCGCAGAGCGGGCGCGCGAACGCGGAGCGGAGTTCGTCCGGAAGGGGCCCGCTGCCGACGGCTTCGAGCAGTTGACGGAGACGGTCGAACGCAAGCTCGGGGACTGACTCGCTCGACTCGTCGCATCGACCGTCCGGCGAGCGTCGCGACGGCCGGACGGCGAGCGGGGTCGGGGGCGAGTCGGCAGACGCGACGAGCGCAAACAGTAGGTTTATCAGTCGCAGAGGGCGAAGATTCCCCAAGATTACTCTCCAGATGACGACGAACACACAACCGGAGGTGAACATCGGACTCGTCGGTCACGTAGACCACGGCAAGACGACGCTGGTGCAAGCCCTGTCGGGCGAATGGACGGACCAGCACTCCGAGGAGATGAAGCGCGGTATCTCCATCCGCCTCGGCTACGCAGACGCGACGTTTCGGCAGTGTCCGGAGGGGGAGCCGCCCCACTCCTACACCGTCGAGGAGACCTGTGGCGAGCACGACGTCGACACGGACGTGCTCCGCACGGTCTCGTTCGTCGACGCCCCCGGCCACGAGACGCTGATGGCGACGATGCTCTCGGGCGCGTCGATCATGGACGGCGCCGTCCTGGTCGTCAGCGCGAGCGAGTCCGTCCCGCAGGCACAGACCGAGGAACACCTGATGGCTCTGGACATCATCGGCATCGACAACATCGTCGTCGCCCAGAACAAGATCGACCTGGTCGACGAGGAACGCGCCCGCGAGAACTACCGGGAGATCCAGGAGTTCGTCGAAGGGACCGTCGCCGAGGACGCGCCGATCGTCCCGGTCAGCGCCCAGCAGGGCGTCAACATGGATCTGCTCATCGACGCGGTCGAGCGGGAGATCCCGACGCCCGACCGCGACCCCGAGGCCGACGCCGAGATGCTCGTCGCGCGCAGCTTCGACATCAACCGCCCGGGCACGACCTGGGACTCGCTTTCGGGCGGCGTCCTCGGCGGGTCGCTCGTCCAGGGCGAACTCGAGGCCGACGACGAGATCCAGCTCCGGCCCGGCCGCGAGGTCGAGGAAGGCGGCCAGACCGAGTGGCAACCCGTCGAGACGACGGTGCGCTCGCTCCAGGCCGGCGGCCAGACCGTCGAGAAGGCGACGCCGGGCGGACTGCTCGGCGTCGGGACGGGTCTCGACCCGTCGATCACGAAAGGCGACGCGCTCGCCGGACAGGTCGCGGGACCGCCGGGGACGCTGCCGCCGACCCACGAGCAGTTCACGATGGACGTGGACCTGCTCGACCGCATCGTCGGCGAGAACGCCGGCGACGTCGAGGAGATCTCGACGGGCGAGCCGCTGATGATGACCATCGGCACGGCCACGACGGTCGGCTCGGTCACCAGCGCGCGCGGCGGCGAGGCCGAGGTCGCGCTCCAGCGCCCGGTCTGTGCCCGTGAGGGCGCGAAGATCGCCATCAACCGACGGCTGGGCGGCCGCTGGCGGCTCATCGGGATCGGCACGCTGCGGGAATGAGCGTCGTCATGGACACGAACGCACTGATGATGCCCGTCGAATGCGACGTTCGCGTGTTCGAGGAACTGGAGCGAGTAGTGGATGCAGGCGAACTGCTCGTCCCCGAGGCCGTCCTCGACGAACTCGCGAAACTCGCCGACGGGCGGGGCAAAGAGGCGACCGCGGCCAGCGTCGGCCTGGACCTCGCGCGCGACCGCTGTGAGTCGGTCGCCCACGACGAGGACTACGCCGACGACGCGGTACTGGAGGTCGCCGAGCGCGAGGACGTCACACACGCGGTCACGAACGACGGGCCGCTGAAACGCCGGTTGCTCGACGAGGGCGTTCCGGTAATTAGTTTACGCGCCGAGAACAAACTCACAGTCACTCAACCATAACATGTACAAACGGGTCACACTCCGCGACACGGTCGAAGTGCCGCCAGCGCACCTGGCGGACGTGACGCCGGGGCTGGTCAAACGGCTCCTGCAGGACAAGCTCGAAGGGCGCATGGACGAAGACGTCGGTTCGGTCGTCTCGGTCATCGACGTCCACGACATCGGCGAGGGAGCGGTCGTTCCCGGCGAGGAGGGCGTCTACTTCACCGCCGAGTTCGACGCGCTGACCTTCGATCCCGAGATGCAGGAGGTCGTCGACGGCGAGGTCGTCGAGGTCGTCAACTTCGGCGCCTTCGTCGGCATCGGGCCGGTCGACGGCCTGCTCCACGTCTCCCAGATCTCCGACGAGTACCTCGCCTACGACGAGGAGGGCCAGATGCTCTCCTCGCGGGACTCGAACCGCACCCTCGGGGTCGGCGACGCCGTCCGGGCGCGCATCGTCACCAAGAGCATCGACGAGCGCAACCCGCGGGACTCGAAGATCGGTCTCACGGCCAAGCAGGTCGGCCTCGGCAAACACGGCTGGCTCGAAGAGGACCGCCGGAAGCGCGAAGCCGCGACGGAAGCGGGTGAAGACTGATGGCCGACAGACTGGTCTGTCGCGAGTGCCACCGCGTGCAGGAGTCCGAAGAGGCCGAGACGTGCGTCTCCTGCGGGTCCTCGTCGCTCACGGAGGACTGGGCGGGCTACGTCGTCATCGGTCACCCCGACCGGAGCCGGATCGCCGAGGAGATGGGCGTCACCGAACCCGGGCAGTACGCGCTGAAGGTCCGCTAACGTGACTGTCGTCCTCGAACTCCAGCCCGCGCTCCGCTCGGAGCTCAAAGACCCGTTCGGTCCCGTTTCTACCGACACCTCCGCCGTCCTCGCCGCGGCCGGCGACCCGCTCGTCACCGTCGGCGACATCGTCACCTACCACACGCTGAGCGCCGGACACGTGCCGGACGTGGCGTTCGTCGACGAGCGCACCGAGCGCGCCGCCGTCGACGAGGAGATCAGCGAGGCCATCGAGGACTCGGAGTTCGACCGCGTCGTGCGCGTCGACAACCCGCCGGGCACGCTCACCGCCGCGCTCCTGGAGGCGCTCGCCGACGCGCTGGCGACCGGCGATCGGACGCTCGTCCGGGTCGACGGCGAGGAGGACCTGGCGGCCCTGCCCGCTATCGCCACCGCGCCCGACGGCGCGAGCGTCCTCTACGGCCAGCCCGGCGAGGGCGTCGTCCACGTGGGCGTCGACGCGGACGTCCGCGAGCGCCTCGTCACCCTCCTCGAACGCATGGACGGCGACCCCGAACGCGCGCGCGAACTACTCGGCTGCGACCACGCGTAACCGACGACTCGTCGGCCCCGCGACCGCTCGATTCTCGATTCGTCGCGCCGAACGACACCTGCCAGTCGACCCGCCGACCGCGAGAGGGCGGTCGTCCGCGCGAGGGACCGTGGCCTGGCGTTCGCATCACCGCGGGCCGGCCGCGACGAGGGCCGGGATCGACGCTCAGGCGTCGAGCGGGCGAATCCGCCCGTCGTCGTCGAACTCGACCCGGAGGGCCGCCGGCCGCTCGCGGAACGGGGCGTTCTCGTCGTTGCCGAAGAACGTGCTCCACAGGTCGCCGTCCGCGTCCCGGAAGAAGACGTTGTGCCCGCCGTGGGGGATCGCCAGGTAGCGGTCCCCGTACGGGCCGTAGAGGTCGTCCGCGCTCGCCACGTAGCAGTGGTAGTCGCCGTCGACGAAGTCCGCGGCGGCGAGGTGGTAGCGCCCCTCCGCCCGAAACAGGAACGCCCCCTCGAACCCGACCTCTTCCGCGTTCGCCGGAGCGAGGTGCGTCAGGTCCTCGGTGATCCCGGTCATCTCCTCGTTCATCGGCGCGATCTTCCCGTTGCCGCAGACGAAGTAGACGGTGCCGTCGTCGTCCTCGAACAGCGAGGCGTCGATGTCGCCGCTGATCGGCAGGTCCGGTTGGATCGCCGACTCGTAGGGTCCGCGCGCCTCGCCGCTGGTGCTCTTCAGGACCCCGTTGCCCAGCCAGGGGATGCTGTAGGTGATCCAGAACGTGTCCCGCAGGTAGTGGATCTCCGGCGCCCACAGCGGCCGGAAGGGGGCGCCGTCGCGCTCCTGGATCTGGCGCTGCCAGGTCCCCTGTCGGTCGACGTTCCAGACGACCGAGCGCTCCCGTGGTTCGGTGACCACGGGTTCCCAGCGTTCGAGGTCGGGCGACTGCCAGACCCGCAGGTCGCCGGTGACGCCCCACCAGTCCGGAGCGCCGGTGGTGCCGGTCAGGTAGTACGTGTCGTCCGGCCCGCGACAGATCGAGGTGTCTCTGACGGGATAGTCGAACAGCGGTTCGAGATCGGCCACGGCGCGAGCGTCGTCGGCCACCCGGTCGTCCGTCGCGTCTGTCTCCTCGCTCATGTGCTCTCGCTCGTCTCTCCGGCGGTCCGCCACCGGCAAAGGCGTTGTGCCGCCCCGGAGGTCGCTCAGGCGCGCTCGTAGGTCACGAACGCCAGGTCCCCGGCCTCGCGGCGCTCGACTTCGGTCCAGTCGCCGCGCTCCCACTCGGGGAAGAACGTGTCCCCGTCGGGTTCGCCGGGGACTTCGGTCAGCACGAGCCGGTCGGCGCGCGGGAGGAACTGCTCGTAGACGGTCGCACCGCCGGCGACGAACGCCGTCGCCCCACCGGTCCCCGCGGCCGCCTCGACGGCCGCCTCGACGCTCTCGACCTGGACGACCTCCTCGGGCGCGTCGACGCCCGAGCGGGTCAGGACGACGTTCGTCCGCCCGGGCAGCGGCCCGCCGAGTTGGGCCGAGATGGACTCGTAGGTCACCCGGCCCATGATCACGGGGTGGCCCATCGTCGTCTCCTTGAAGTGCGCGAGGTCTTCCGGGTAGTGCCACGGCATCTCGCCGTCTGCACCGATCACGTCGTTCTCCGCGACGGCAGCGACGAGGGCGATCTCGATCGCGCCCCCCGCTGTGTCCGTCATCGTCACTCCGCGACCGCGAAGTCCAGTCCCGGCGCGGGGTCGTAGTCCCGGACCTCGACGTCGTCGTATTCGAGGGCGTCGACGGGTTTGTCGGCCACCTCGATAGTCGGCCGCTCGCGCGGGTCGCGGGTCAACTGCTCCAGCAGGTTCGGGACGTGGTCGGCGTTCTCCGCGCCGGGTTCGTCGGGCGCTTCCGTCAGGATCCAGTCCTTGACGCTCGCGAACGCCGCCCGGTCGTCGACCGCGGTCACACGCTCGCGAAGTCCCTCGCGATTCGCTTCGTACCACTCGCCGCGCGCACCCTCGCCGCAGTAGACGTGGGCGTCGACGACGGAGTGCGAGAACTTCCCCACTTCGAACCCGGTGCGCTGGGCGACGATGTGGGTCACCAGCGAGTAGGCGGCGATGTTGAAGGGGATCCCCAGCGCGATGTCGCCCGAGCGCTGGGTGAGGTGGAGGTTCAGACGGTCGCCCTGGACGTTGAAGACGAAGGTGTAGTGACACGGCGGGAGCGTGCTGACCGTCGCGTTTGCGGGGTGCCAGGCGTTGACGACGATGCGCCGGGACCGGGGGTTCTCCCGCAGCGTGTCGAGGACGTACTGGAACTGGTCGAACGTGCGCTCCTCGTCGTTCACCCAGCGATGGCTGTCGTCGGGCCAGCTCTCGCCCTCCAGGCCCTCCTCGGGGATCGGGTAGCGGCGCCAGAACCGGCCGTAGGCGGTGTCGAGGTGGCCCTCCTCGTCGGCCCACGCGTCCCAGATCTTCGTCTCCTCGCGGAGGTTGCGGATGTGCTCCTCGCCGGAGAGGTACCACAGGAGCTCGTGGATCAGCGAATTCCAGCGGTAGCCCGACAGATCCTTGGTGGTGAGCAGCGGGAACCCCTCCTGCAGGTCGACCTCGTAGTGCGCGCCGAACGTCGAGAGCGTGTCCACGCCCGTCCGGTTGGGCTTGTACGTGCCGTCGGCGATGGCCGTCCGGACGAGATCCAGGTACTGCTGCATCTTTGCGAGTACCACCGTCCGGGAGTGCTTATCCTCTGCGATTTTGCGAGTCGGCCGATCGGCTCGCGAACACCGATCCTCACGCCCGATCCAGCACCAGCACGTGCCGGACCAGCGAGTTGTGGACCCGGCGCTCGAAGTGGGCCTCGACGGTCCACCCGGCCGCGAGGGCCTCCTCCGCCCACGGACGGTCGGCGACGACCACCGCCCGCGGCGCGATCCGGTGGGCTTCTGCGAGCGCGTCACCGACCAGGTCGGCCAGCGAGTCGCCCTCGATCTTCGACTGGCGACCGTAGGGCACGTCGAAGACGGCGGCGTCGGCGCAGTCGTCCGCGAGCGGCAGACGCGTCACGTCGCCGCGGCAGACGCCGAAGTCGCCGTCCGGGCCGAGCGCGTCGCGCAGGTTCGCGCGGGTCCCATGGGCCATCTTCGCCTGGGCGTCGTTACCGACGGCGCGCGCGCCGACGAGTCCCGCTTCGAGGAGCAATCCACCGGTGCCGCACATCGGATCGACGACGGTCGCCCCCTCGCGCGCGCCGGCGATGTTCACCAGCGCCCGGGCGAGCATCGGGTCCATGCTCCCGGGCTGGAAGAACGGGCGGTCGGTCGGTCGGCGGTCGCCGAACCCGCGTTCGCTCTCGGCGGCGAGCCAGCCGAGGACGCAGACGCCGCCGCCCTCGGGTATCGTCCCGCCGGATACCTCGTTCTCGGCCGTGCTATCTGTGCCGGGCGGCCCCGCAAAGAGCGCGCGGAGTTCGTGGTCGGGGTCGTCGAGGTCGACGGTGAACCCGCGGTCGACGAGCACCTGTCCGAGTTCGCGCTCGGCGCGCTGGGTGTCGACACCGGTCGTGGCGCGGACGTCGACCGCGCGGACGGCGACGCTCCCCTCGCGGTCGATGCCGGCCGCCGAGAGCGTCGCGCGCGCGCTCGTTACGTCGGGGTCCGCACGCCCGACCTGCTCGCTCGCGCGGTGGACGAACGCGAGGTCGCGGACGCGGTCGGTGACCGCGCGCGCGGTCGCCAGCCCCGCGCCGACCACCTCGACCCCGGACGCGGCGCTCGCGGCCTCACAGGCCGCGAAATCGTCGTCCTGGCCGCCGAGTTCGAGGACGTACACGCCCGACAGTCGCCCGCCGCCGGCCAAGAACCCACCGGTGCCCCGCCGACTGCCGCCCCCACCGTCCCCTCCCGTCCCCCGCCCCCGCCGAAACCCGCGACCCCTCATAAAACCGACTCTCACCCCCACAAAAAGGCGTTTTTACGGGCAATGCGGGGGTCACTACATCACGGATCTGACCCGTTCGCACGCGCGACATTTCACCGGGTCGTATGAAAGTTTATAAGCCTTAAATACAACGTTTAAGTCGAGACATGGTTGACCCCAAGGAGACAATCAATATCGAAAACGTCGTCGCCTCGACTGGAATCGGGCAGGAGCTCGATCTGCAGAGCGTGGCGATGGACCTTGAAGGGGCCGATTACGACCCCGAGCAGTTCCCCGGCCTCGTCTACCGCACGCAAGAGCCCAAGTCGGCCGCGCTCATCTTCCGTTCGGGCAAGATCGTCTGCACCGGCGCCAAGAGCACCGACGACGTCCACGAGAGCCTTCGCATCGTCTTCGACAAGCTGCGCGACCTGAACATCCAGGTCGACGACGACCCGGAGATCGTCGTCCAGAACATCGTCACCTCCGCCGACCTCGGCCGCAACCTCAACCTCAACGCCATCGCCATCGGCCTCGGGCTAGAGAACATCGAGTACGAACCCGAGCAGTTCCCGGGCCTCGTCTACCGCCTCGACGACCCTGACGTGGTCGCCCTGCTGTTCGGCTCCGGCAAGCTCGTCATCACCGGCGGCAAACAGCCCGAGGACGCCGAGGAAGCCGTCGACAAGATCGTCTCGCGCCTCGAAGATCTCGGCCTGCTCGAGTAATCGAGCGCGCCCGCCGACCGGCGTTCGCGGCCCCGGACCGGCACTCGCGGCCCCGGACTGGCACTCGCGGCCCGCCGACGGCCGCAGTCGGCCCCGGTGGACGTCGCCGACCGTGATAGCAGCCTACAAACGGCCCCCCTCCCAATCGCCGCTATGGACGTCCCAGCGCAGCACTCGGTGGTCGGTCGCGTCGAGCCGCTCCAGGCCGACCCCACCGGCGGGGGAATCTTCGCGCTGATCGTGACCTTCCTGCTCGCCGCACTGTTCTACGCCGTCACGCTCCATCTCGCGGCCACGTTCTTCATCGGCGACGTGCCCAGCCAGCGAGCGGCCTACGTTGGGCCCGTCCCGGCGCTCGTCTCGATCCTGCTCGGACGCTACGGCGTGGAGGGGATCGGGTTCGTCCCGCCTGGACTCGCGTTCCTCCTCGCGCTGGTCGTGACGCTCCTCGCCGACGCCATCGCGATCAGCGTCTCCTACCGGATCTCCTGGCGGCCGACGGCGATACTCACCGCGCTCCACTTCGCGTTCTCCGTCGCGCTCATCATCCCGCTCAACAACATCTTCCAGTTCGTCTGAGCGGACCGCCCGAAACGACTCCCTCACATCCGCCGCGACGCGCCGCAACTAAGCGGCCGTTAGGCGACAGTAACCCGACATTTCGATCGGCTTGCGAGTGAAAGGTGCCCGGTTTCACCGTCGAGACCAGCGTTCTCCAGAGAGAGGGGCCAGTCTGTGGGTACCTCGACAGCGGTACCCGCTCTGCTCGGACGGAGCGAAGCAGAGTCAGTAACCACCGGCAATCGCGACTCACCGGTGAGTAACAAAGTGATCGTAAAATAGTTACATCCTATGCCATCCGACGACTGCGACCGGAGCGGAAACACGCGTCGACGGTTTCTCGGCGGTGCGCTGGGGGGAGCGCTCGCAGCCACGCTCGGCGGGACCGCCACGGGATCGACGGCGGACGCGAGCCGTTCAGCACAGGACGACCCGGAGATCAGTTGCTCGAGCGTCTCGAACCTGAAATACGGAACAACCGTACTGTTTACCGACGGCAGCTACATCAGTGCGGCCGAGGGTGGTTCCGGGACCTTCGGGTCGCCCGGTCGGATAGTGGACAGCATCAACATCGAGGGGGAGGTCACCGAGGTAGACCAGGACTGTGACCCCGGCGAGTTGGCCACGACGTTCACCGACAGTTCCGCGACCGTCACCGGGAGCGAGGAGAACGCGCTCGGCGTACCGGATACTGCGATAGTCACGCTCCACTACGCGGACGGAGCGAAGCAGGACGTTCTCGAGAGCGGGGAGCACACCGGGGTCGGGGAGCCGAACGATCCCGACGGCCTGTCGACGACCTACCGAGGCGAGGGCGAACACGCGGGGAAGACTATCGAGGCGATAGAGTTCAACCTGACGTCGTTCGACAAGACCGTGTACCTGCGAAACCAGGAGGTCGGCGAACACCTCCTCGGCAAACGGACGCCCTCGGAGCGCGTCGTCGAGATCGTCGGTGCCGGCCCGGGGGACGTCGAGTACGAGTTCACCGCCGACGGCGCGGTCGAGACGGCGTCGCTCACCGACCGGATCGGTGCCGGGGGCAACGACGACATCACCGACAACGGCGACGGCACGTGGACGGTCGAAGGGTTCACCGGCAACACCGGGTACGGCGACGCCTACGTCGTCAACGGCGAGATCACGTCGTTCGAGCAGACCGGCGGCGACGGCGAGTGGGTCGTCCGCGAGTTCGACCGGCGGGTCACCCGGAGCTCGCTGGACGAGACCGATCTCCTCCGGATCGTCGGGACCGAGTCCGGCGACGTCGAGTACGAGTTCACCGTCGACGGCCTCGTCTGGAAGGTGACGAACATCGGGAGGCCCCTGAGGGCCGAGGACAACGACGACGTGACGGACAACGGCGACGGCACCTGGACGGTCGAGGGGTTCACGGGCAACGAGGGACAGGGGGACACCTACGTCGTCGCCGGGGACGTGACCGACTTCACGCGGACCGGCGGCGACGCCGACTTCCGGATCGAACGCGATGGCCGGGAGGTGACTCCGGAGGAACTCGTCGATCAGTGACCGAGCGGAACGGAGCGAACCGCGACGAGTGAACTACTCCACCAGCCGCTCGATCTCGGTGACGAGCACGTCGCTGGCGCCGACGTCCTTGAGCGCGTTGATCGTCTCGAACACCTCGCGCTCGTCGACGACCGCGTGGACGGCCACGTCCGACTCACCGGCGATGTCCATCACGGTCGGGCCGCCCATTCCGGGCAGGACCTCTTTCACGTCCGCCAGGCTGTCCTCGGGGACGTTCATCATCAGGTAGCGCTTGCCCTCCGCGGAGAGGACGGATTCGAGCGCCATCCGGATCTGCTGGACCTTCTCGTCGTCGACGACGTCCTCGCGGGCGAACAGGCGGACGGACGAGTCCAGCACGTCGGCGATCTCCGCGAGGCGGTTCATCCGGAGGGTCGTCCCCGTCGACGTGATGTCGACGATCGCGTCGGCGATGTCGACGTGGGGCGTCAGCTCCGTCGCGCCCGACACCTCGGCGATGTCGACGTCGACGCCGCGCTCGGCGAAGAAGCCGCGGGTGACGTTGGGGAACTCGGTGGCGACGGTGCCGCCCTCCAGGTCCGCGACGGTCTCGATGTCGCCGTCCTCGGGCGCCGCGAGGACGAGCCGGCAGGAGCCAAAGCCCAGGTCGAGCAGGTCGACGAGTTCGTCGGTACCGGACTCGCGAGCCTGGTCAAGCCCGGTGATTCCCACGTCGGCCGCGCCGTCGGCGACGTACTCCGGGATGTCGGCGGCGCGGGCGTAGAGCACGGTCACGTCGGGGTCGACGGTCTGGGCGTAGAGCTTGCGGTCGGCCCCGTCGACGACGTGGAGGCCGGCCCGGTCCAGCAGGTCGATCGCGGGGTCGTGCAGACGACCCTTGTTGGGGACGGCGATGCGCATACCGTCTCTGGACGGGCCGCGGGCAACTGTCTTTCCCTCTCTCCGCGACGCAGGGCCGCGGGACCGTCCGTACGTTTATCCCGGAACGGGCGACCACTGGTCCCCATGACCTCGGTCAGTACGGCGGACGGCATCGCGTACGGCTTCAAGACGACGCTCTCGTTCGGGCTCGGCCTGCTGGTCGCGTTCGTGTGCGCCCTCGCGGGGACGAACATGGCGACCGGCTCCGTCTACGTCGGGTACGGCGGGTGGGAAGTGCTACGGTGGGGCCGGCTGCTCGTGGGCGTCGTCCTGTCGGTCGCCGGCTTCCTCGCGTTGTCCGGCGTGACGTTCGGTCTGCTCTACAAGGTGGTCGCCGACGGCGTCGAACGAGGAGGTGGCCGGGGCGCCCGGAGGGCCGAGTAACTGCATGTCGACACACAAACCTTTTCGCCGAACCGGCCGCAGGCCCGTCTATGCCCGCCCTCCACCCGCTCCCGTCGGGCGCCTTCCCGCGCGCTCCGGCGGTACGCCAGCCGAGCGCGAGCGCCAGCACTGGCGACGCCGTCACCGCTCTGGGTGCGCTCGCCGCGGTCTCCGTGGTCGCCGCGCTCGCGCTGTTCGCGTACAGTCGCCGCTTCCGGGGCGCGGCCGACGCGACGGCGGCGCTGACCCGGATCCGCCGGGCCCTCCGGGTCGGCCTGCCGCTCGCCTACGTCGTCGCGCTCGTCGCGATGGCCGCGGCCGGATGGCTCGGCGCCGTCGACGCCGCCGCCGGGAGGCTCCCCGGGGGCGAGTCGGCCGTCGGCGGTGCCGTGGCGGTCGTCGCCGGCCTCACCGCACCGCTCGTCGCCGTCGTCGCGGGCTACTTCGGTGCGTTTCCGACGATTCGGGACCTCCGCGCCGTCGACGTATCTGCCGCGGCCGTCGCCGTGCGACTCGCCCGTTACGCGGCCGGGATGGTCGCGCTCCTCTGCGTGGTCGTCGTCGGTGTGACGCTCCTCGGCGACAGTCTCTCGACCGGCGTCGGTTTCTTCGGCGTCGTCGGCGCACTGCTGGTCTCCGTGTGGGTCGGCTCGCCGTGGCTGATCCGCCTCACGCAGTCGACGCGAGCGCCGACCGACGCCGAACGCGAGCGGCTGGACCGCCGCTGTGCGGACGTCGGCTTCGACCCCCACGGCGTACGCGTCATCGACGTCGCCGACGCGAAGCAGGCGTTCGCGTTCGTCCGCGGACCGCCGGGCCGTCGACACCTCTTCGTCGCCGACTACCTGCTGACCGAACTCGACGAGGAGCGACTCCGCGGCTACCTCGCGCTCCAGGCCGGCCGCGCCCGCGTCATGCACCTCGAAGCGCGTCTGACTGTCGTCGGCGGCGCGATCGCCCTCGCTGGCGGGCTCGCGGCCGGGCTGGTCTCGGTGCCCGGCGTCGGCGATGGAGTCGCCGCCCTGGGCGTCCTCGCCGCCGGCGCCGTCGGACTGTGTGCCGGCACGCGGCTCGTGTATCGCGCCGACGCCGACGCCGCCGGCCGGACGAGTCGCGAGGCGGTCGAGGCGGCCATCCGTCGGTTCGCCGACCTGAACGACGC
Organism: Halosimplex amylolyticum; assembly: GCF_051414035.1. Lineage (NCBI taxonomy): Archaea > Methanobacteriati > Methanobacteriota > Halobacteria > Halobacteriales > Haloarculaceae > Halosimplex > Halosimplex amylolyticum. The sequence goes on from NZ_JBLKNW010000002.1 coordinate 58,819, forward strand.
CCCGATGGAGTGGGGGCGCCTCGCGACACTGCGGCGAATGGAGCCGTCGCTGAACCGACGTATCGATCGGTTGCGCGACCGCGCGTCGCGGGAGTGACGAGCCGAAGGCCGCAAACGCACCGCGAGTCGCGCCGCCGGGAGCCCCGAAGACTGATACACGCCGGCAGTCTACCTCCGACCAATGCTGCTGGTCCTGTGCGTGGACCTCGACGACGACCTGGGGCGCAAGACGGGAGTGGACACGCCCGTGGTCGGCCGCGACGCCGTCGAGGCGGCCGCCGTCGAGCTGGCGACCGCCGACCCCGAGGACAGCGACGTGAACGTCCTCTTCGAGGGGTGTCACATCGCCGACCGCATCACCGACGAGTCCGTGGAGGTCGCCGCGGTCACCGGCGTCGACGGCAGCGACGTGGCCGCCAACCGCGCGGTCGGCGAGGAACTCGACACCGTCCTCGCCGGACTGGCGACCGGCGAGGACGTGCGCGCGATGGTCGTCACCGACGGCGCGCAGGACGAATCGGTGCTGCCCGTCATCCGCTCGCGCGTCCCCATCGACGGCGTCCAGCGCGTCGTCGTCCGCCAGGCCCAGGACCTGGAATCGATGTACTACACCATCAAGCAGGTGCTGGACGACCCCGAGACGCGCGGGACGCTGCTCATCCCGATGGGCATCCTCCTGCTCATCTACCCGCTGTCCATCGTCGCCGAGCAACTCGACATGCCCGGCGCGGTGTTCGGGGTCACTTCCGCGCTGATCGGCTTCTACCTGCTCTCCAGAGGGCTCGCGCTCGGCAAACGCCTCGACACGTTCGTCGACCGCGTGCGCGAGGGGCTCTACGGCGGGCGCGTGTCGCTGGTGACCTACCTCGTCGCCGGCCTCCTCCTGGTCATCGGCGGGTTCACCGGCGTCCAGACCGTCACCGACCTCCAGGCCCAGGCGGACACCGCGCTCGACGTCATCGAGGTCATCGCGGCGCTGATATACGGGTCGCTCCAGTGGTTCGCGGCCGCCGGCGTGACCAGCAGCCTCGGCCGCGTCGTCGACGGCTACATCGACGGCGAGTTCGAGTGGCGCCACCTCAACGCACCCGTCTACGTCCTCGCCATCGCCTTCATCCTCCACGGCGTCTGCAGCTTCGTCCTCTCGTTCGGGGACCTGTCGTACCTCGCCTTCACCCTCACCGGCGCGACGCTGCTCGGCCTGGCCAGCACCTTCGCCTTCGCGCTGGCCGAATCCAGACTGGGCAGTCGCGTCAATCCGACGTGAGGAGCGTCGAACGCCGCGTTCGACGCCCGACCTGAGGCGGCCGTTCCGGAAGAGGGTTCGCCGCCCGGATCCTCGGGACCCGGCAACTTTTTGCGACGTCCGTCCCCCGTTCGGGGCATGCGACTGATAGGCCCCGACGGCGCGACGACGGCGGTGTTCGACCCCGAAGACGCCACGCTGGCGATCGAACGCGCCGGGACCACGCTCGTCACGCCCTCCGAACTCGCCGTCGAGAAGCTCTCCCGCCAACTCCACGGCGTCGACTGGACCGACGCCGACGTGTCGGTCGGCGACGCCGCCGAGATCGAGGAGACCTACGAGATGCCGAAGGGGAAGGCCCGCGAGCGGAGCCACCGCGCAGTCGAGCGGACGATCACCTACGACCACCCCGACGCGATGGGCGTGGTCGAGGTCGCCCTCCGCGTCGCCGCGGAGGGCGTCGCCGTCCGCTATCGCGTCACCGGCGAGGCGATGCAACGGCACACCGGCGACGAGACGACGTTCTCGCTCCCCCGCGACGCCGTCTCGTGGCTGATCCCCTTCGACGAGGCCCACGAGGCCAGCGCCCGCCAGCAGCCCATCGTCGAGACCGCGGGAGAGTACTGCCCACCGGGACTGTTTCGGGTGGACGACCAGTGGCTGCTCCTGGCCGAGGCCGGCGCGGACGGCGACTACGCCGCGTCGCGTCTGGTCGCCGGCGAGTCCGAGATGACCTTCGGCGTGCCCGAGACCCAGATGAACGCCCACTTCCCGCTGGAGACGCCCTGGCGCGTCGCCGTCGTCGGCGACCTGACGACCGTCGTCGAGTCGACGCTCGTCACGGACCTCGTCGGCGCGGCCGAAATCGACGACGACTGGGTCGAACCCGGCCGCGTCGCGTGGTCGTGGTGGTCCGAGTCGTCGAGTCCGGACGACTTCGACCGCCAGCGGGAGTACGTCGACTACGCCGCCGACCGCGGCTGGGAGTACGTCCTCGTCGACGCCGGATGGCCCCGTCGCCGCGACGAGGTTCCCGACCTGATCGACTACGCGAACGAGCGGGGCGTCGATATCGTCCTCTGGTCGCACTGGACCGACCTGAACACCGAGACCAAGCGCGAAGAGCGGCTCTCGGCGTGGGCCGACTGGGGCGCCGCCGGGATCAAGGTCGACTTCATGGACCACGACGACCAGGGTCGGATGCAGTTCTACGACCAACTCGCCGAGGACGCCGCGGAGTACGAGTTGCTCGTCAACTTCCACGGCTCCGTCGTGCCCACCGGTCTCCAGCGGCGCTACCCGCACGTCATGACCTACGAGGGCGTGATGGGCGCCGAGTACTACAAGTGGAGCACGGTCACGCCCGAGCATAACTGCACGCTCCCGTTCACCCGTAACGTCGTCGGCCCGATGGACTACACTCCGGTCACCTTCTCCGCCGAGGCGGCACAGACGACGCCCGGCCACGAACTCGCGCTCTCGGTCGTCTTCGAGTCGCCGCTCCAGCACTTCGCGGATTCCATCGACGAGTACGGCGCTCGACCCGAAGCGGAGGGGTTCCTCGAAGCGGTCCCGGCCGCGTGGGACGAGACGCGGTTCGTCGGCGGCCACCCCGGCGTCGAGGCGACCGTCGCCCGCCGGGACGGCGACGAGTGGTTCCTCGGGTCGATAACGGCGGGTCCGCAGCGGATCGTGACCGTCGACTGTTCGTTCCTCGGGTCGGGCGACGCGGCCGCTTCGGACGAGTGGAGCGCGCACGTCGTTCGAGACGAAACGGGGGGCGTCCTCGAATCCGAGGAGTGGACCGTCACCGGCCAGGAGGCGCTCGACATCGTGGTGCCCGAGAACGGCGGGTTCGCGGCGCGATTCACGCGATGACCGTCGATGAGCAGACTCGCGAGGATGTCGACCGCCGACTGGCCCGCCTGACGGCCGAGTTCGGCGAGTTCCCGGTCGTCGAGGAGACCGTCGAGAACGACCCCGATTTCTTCGAGTCGGGCGTCGAGATGGTTCGGGAGGGGTGGATCGGCGACGCCGGTGCGTTCGTGACCGACGGGGACGATCGGGCGTTGTTGATCCGCCACGAGGGAGAGCCGGACCGCTGGGGGACGCCGGGCGGCGGCCACGAACCCGGTGAGACCATGGCCGAGACCGCCCGCCGAGAAGTCCGCGAGGAGACCGGAATCGAGGTCGACCTGGCCGGCGTCTTCCGTGCCCGTCGGAAGACCGCCGTCCACGAGAACGACCCCGATCGGCGGTTCCAGATGCTCACCGTCTGGTTCGATGCCGACGCCCAGGCGACGGAGATCGATATCGGGGACGACGAGATCGTCGAGGCGCGATGGTTCGCGGAACCGCCGGACAGAGTTCACGACTTTCTCGAAGAACAGGTCGCAGACTGGGACGACTCACGGGCGGACTGCCCCTGAATTGATACCCCGCCCGCTCGCACCCCCGAGGGATGACTGGGACGTTCGTCGTGCTGGAGGGGGCGGCCGGGACGGGAAAATCGACGTTGCTGGACGCGCTCGGCGAGGAACTGCGCGACCACGGCGAGTCGGTCACGACCGTCCCGGAGTTCGCCGACGCCGAAGTCGGCGACTTCATGACGGGGACGCTCTCGGTGTACGGCGGCGAGGAGTTCCGCGAACGCGCGCTCTCGCTGACCGCGGGGGCGCTCGCGAGCCTCTCCTACCAGGCCGAGACGGTGATCCGTCCCGCCCTCGACGCCGGAGACGTCGTCCTCACAGAGCGCTACCTCGACAGCGTCGCCGTCTACGACACCGCGCTGGTCGAAGACCGGGACGGGGTCCCCATGACCGAGACGCTGGCCGAGTTCGAGGCGGCGATGCCGGTCGAACCGGACCTGACGGTTCTACTGACGATCGACGAAGCGACGCGACACGAACGATTCGAGACGTATCGGCCGGAACTGCTGGACGACGGGGAGGTCCGCGAGCGCCACACCGAACGTCAGGCGCGCTTTCGCGACCTGCTGGCCGACCGCGAGAACGCCCTCGTCTACGAGAACGATGGCGAGATTTCCACGGCTATGGCAGATATTGCCGAGGAAATCCCACGATAGCGGAGTTTCGCCGCCCCGAGATGGACACAGTTATTCGGGGAGAGGGACAACGCCACTGCACCAGCTATGCGTCACGCACACACAATGCGGGTGATCCGATGCGGGTCGTAGTGAAGTTCGGTGGCACGAGTCTCGGCAACGGCTCGCGAGTCACGCGGGCGGCCGACTCGATCGCCGCGGCCATCGAGAACGGCCACGAGGTCGCCGTCGTCGCCAGCGCGATGGGCTCGACGACGGACGAACTGCTCGACGACATCGACTACGACGCCGACGACGCCGACCGAGCCGAGATCGTCAGTATGGGCGAGCGGACGTCGGTCCGGATGCTCAAGGGCGCGCTCGCCGCTCGCGGCATCGACGCCGAGTTCTTCGAGCCAGGCAGCGAGGGATGGCCGATCATCACCGACGAGTACGGCGAGGTCGACGTCGACGAGACGACCAAGCGCGCCAGCGCGCTCGGAGGGCAACTCGGGGACGTCGTGCCGGTCATCACCGGCTTCCTCGCCCAGGACCACCAGGGCAACGTGACGACCCTCGGCCGCGGCGGCTCGGACACCACCGCCGTCATGCTCGGCAAGTTCATGGACGCCGACGAGGTCGTCATCGTCACCGACGTCGAGGGCGTCATGACCGGCGACCCCCGCGTCGTCGAGGGCGCCCGCAACGTCGGCGAGATCACCGTCGACGAGCTCCGGTCGCTGTCGTTCCGCGGCGCCGAGGTCGTCGCGCCCTCCGCCCTCTCCTACAAGGACAGCGACCTCGGAGTTCGGGTCGTCCACTACCAGCACGACGACCTCCTGACGGGCGGCACCTCCATCGAGGGCGAGTTCCAGAACCTCATCGACCTGCAGGAAGACCAGCTGGCCTGCATGACGATCGCCGGCCGCGCCATCCGCAACAGCCCGGGCATCCTGGGCGAACTCGCGACGGCGCTCGGCGAGGAGGGCATCAACATCGAGGCCAACTCCTCGGGGATGGACTCGATCACCTTCTACGTCAACGTCGAAGACGCCGAGGAGGCCGAGGCGCTGCTGCACGACCGCGTCGTCGACGAGGACGCCCTCTCAAGCGTCACCGTCGAGGACGAGATCGCCGTCGTCCGCGTCACCGGCAGCGACCTGCCCAACCAGCCCGGCATCGTCAAGCGCACCATCGACCCGGTCTCGGAGGCGCACATCCACCTCTACGACGTGATCACCTCCGCGACCTCCGTCTCCGTGTTCGTCCCCTGGGACGACCGCGAGCAGACGCTCGAACTCGTCCAGGACGTCTTCTGAACCGGTCGTCCACAGTGCTCGGCGGCCACACTTCGCGGGGACTGCATACCCCCATCGGGTCCCGCGTCGCGACCGACTTCCCCCTCGCGCCCGTAGCGGGTCCATGGAGACTTCGACTGACGACCGCTGTGGCTACCGCCTCGAAGTCGGCCTGAGCGACGTATCGGTCCCGGCGGAGGAGTGCGACCGCCCGACGTGGGACGACAACGACCGCTGCGTCTGGCACGCGACCGTCGACGGCAAGAGCGCGGAGACGCTGGAGGGGTTCCGGCCAGAGCCGGGCGAATCGCTCGACGGCGCGTACCTCCGGGAGGCGTCACTCGTCGGCGTCGACTGGCTCGCGGAGGCGTCGCTCGTCGGTGCCGACTTCACGGGCGCCGTCGTCAACGGGGCCGACCTCGGCGGGGCAGACCTCACGCTGGCGAACATGAGCGACCTCGCCGCCATCGACGCGGACTTCACGGGAGCGACGCTCGAAGGGGCCGTCTTCACGAACGCCGACCTCCGGCGAGCGACGCTGGAGCACGTCCTGACCAACGAGGCGGTGTTCACCGACGTCCACGTCGGCGCCGGGACGCGATTCAGCCACGTCTCCGCCTACGAGCGCGAGCCAGTCCGTCCCACGCTGAGCGACGACCATCCCCTGGAGGCCGCCGCGTGGACGTACCGCCAGCTCAGGCGGCTCTACCAGGACAACGCCCTACCGGGACTGGCCCGCGAGAGCTACACGCAGGAGAAAGACGCGCGGCGCCGGCTGGCCTGGAGCGAGGGCGACTACCTGACCGCCGCGAAGTGGGAACTGTCGCGATGGGTGATGCACTACGGGAGCAGTCCCTATCGCATCCTCCTCGCAGCGCTGCTGGCCATCGTCGCCTCGGCCGTCCTCTTCCCGTTGACCGGCGGGATCATGGAGATCCAGGGCGAGCAGGCGATCACCTACACCATCGAGGACCCCTCGAGCGCGCCGGTCTGGTGGATCGGGCGCGTGCTGTTCAAGAGCCTCTATTTCAGCGTCGTGACGTTCGCGACGCTGGGCTACGGCGACATCCAGCCGATCGGCGCCTGGGCACGTTTTCTCGCCGGGACGCTCTCGATCGTCGGCTCCCTGCTGTCGGCGCTGCTCGTGTTCGTCCTCGCACGGATCGTGACGTGGTGATCACCAGAACAGTCCGGGCGACTCCTCGTCCGGTTCCTCGCTCGACCCCGTGAGACGGAGGGCGACGGGGAACAGCAACCCCTGAGCGACGATGCTGACGAGCGCGACACCGAAGACGAGTTCCACCAGGGCGGGCCGGAATGGCAACTCCCGGGGGACGCTGAGCAGGAGCGCGACCGGGATGACGGTGTGCATGCCGCCCCAGACGAGGACGTGCTGGAAGCGCAGCGGGACGGGCTCGGTGCCCGTCACCGGGAGGACGTTCGTGACGCCGTAGACGATTATCGCCCGGACGACGAGCACCAGCACGACGGCCAGCAGGACCGTCGGCGCGTTCCACAGCAGCCGGCGCCAGGGTGCCTGGATCCCGACGAGGACGAACACCAGGGTGAACACGATGAACGCGGCGGTGTCCCACGTCCGTTCCATGAACGTGACGTTGTCGGGGTGAACGGCACGTCCCTTGCCGTAGAGGCCGATCACGAGCCCGGCCGCGACGGTCGCGAGAACGCCGCTGACGTGGAGGTAGTGCTCCGCCAGCAGGAAGCTCCCGTACGCGAGGACGACCGTCGTCAGCAGTTCGGCCATCCGGTCCTCGATGGCCCGGAGGACGGCGAGCGCGAGCGCGGCGGCGGCCAGGCCGACGATGACGCCGCCGAAACTGACGATCGTTATCTCGACGGCCACGCCGACCAGGTCGGCCGCGGACAGCAGCGTCGAGAGGTCGGCTCCGGTCTCGAAGCGCTGGGAGACGATGCCGATCATCGCGCCGAAGGTGACGACGGCGAACCCGTCGCTGAAGTGGCTCTCGACCTCGGCCAGGATCGACAGGCGCTCGGCCGCGTCCGCTTCCCGGAACAGCGCGACGATGGCGACCGGGTCGACCGGGTAGATGATGACCGCGAACAGCAGCGTCACCACGAGCGGGAGCCCGAACGCGTAACTCCCGAGCAGCCCCAGCAGGACCACCGCGACCGGGAGGCCGACGATCGGGAGCAGGACGCCGACGGGGAGCACGCGCACGAAGGCCTCGGATTTCGTCTCCTGGGACCCCTGGAACAGGACCGTCGGCACCAGCACCATCAGGATGAGGTCCGAGGAGAGCCGGAAGTCGGGATCGAGCCCCGCAATCGAGAGGACGACGCCGACGACGACGAGCAACACCGGGTAGGCCGACTCGCTGGTGCGAGCGGCGACGACGCGGACGGCGGCCGCGACGCTCAACACGAGGAGGATACCGGCGAGCAGTTCGAAGAGACCTGCCATGCGTTTGGACTTGGCAATCGTTCGCGTTCGCGATCTCGCCCCGAATCGGACGGCAGCGAGTCACCGACTCGAACTCGCGGTCGCGGATCCCCGTTCGGGCCGCAGCGACCTGAACCCTCTGCCGGATCCGCCGCGGCCCCGCCGCCACGTCGGCCGCCACCGAGTCCGCGCCGGCCCCCAGCGCGGTGCCCGGTGGACGGTCGTGCCCACCGCTCGCCGGATGGCGCCACTGGTGCACGTTCCTGTCACACACGAAATAAGTCCGAGCCGCCCGGAGTGGAGTCATGCGCTCGTACGCGACGCGGATGGCGACGCCCGCGGACCTGCCCGACTCCGGGGAACGCGCCGCCGCGCTCGACGCCGCCGGGTACAACCTCTTCAATCTCGACGCCGACCGGGTGTTCGTCGATCTGCTGACCGACAGCGGGACCGGGACGATGAGCGACGCCCAGTGGGCCGCGCTCCACCGCGGCGACGAGTCCTACGCCGGCAGCAGTTCGTTCCGGCGACTCCGCGAGGCCGTCGACGACGTGATGGGCTTCGGCCGCGTCGTCCCCGCCCACCAGGGCCGCGGTGCCGAGAACGTCCTCTACGGGACGCTCGTCTCCGCGGGCGACCGCGTGCTCAACAACACTCACTTCGACACGACGCGCGCCCACGTCGTCGCCAACGGCGGCGAGGCGGTGGACTGCCCCGTCCCGGCCGCCCGTGATCCCGACTCCGAGGACGCCTTCAAGGGGAACTTCGACGTGGAGGCCGGTCGCGCCCGCGTCGCGGAGGTCGGCGCCGAGAACGTCCCGGTCGTCGTCCTGACCATCACAAACAACTCCGCGGCGGGCCAGCCAGTCAGCGTCGCGAACACCCGCGAGGTGGCCGCCTTCGCCGACGAGATCGACGCCACGTTCGTGATCGACGCCTGCCGCTTCGCCGAGAACGCCCGCTTCGTCACCGAGCGCGAACGGGAGTTCGCCGACGCGTCGGCGGCCGAGGTGGCCCGCGAGCAACTGGGTTACGCCGACGCGCTCGTCATGAGCGCGAAGAAGGACGGCCTCTCGAACGTCGGCGGGTTCGTCGCCGTCGACGACGGGCTCGACGACCTCCTCGAGCGCGTGAAACAGCGGACCATCCTCTACGAGGGCTTTCCCACCTACGGCGGGCTGGCCGGACGGGATCTGGAGGCGATGGCCGTCGGACTGCGCGAGGCGGTCGAGGACGACTACCTCGCCCACCGCGTGGACCAGGTGGCGACGCTGGGCGCGGAACTGGCGGCCGCGGGACTACCCATCTACGAACCGGTCGGGGGCCACGCCGTCTACGTCGACGCGGGCGCGGCCCTGGAGCACCTCCCGTCGGAGGCCTTCCCGGGCCAGGCGCTGGCCTGTGAGCTCTACCTCGAAGGCGGGGTCCGGACGGTCGAACTCGGGAGCTTCGCGTTCCCCGAGACCGACCGGCCGGAATACGTCCGCCTGGCCGTCCCGCGCCGGACGTACCACCGCGAACACTTCGAGCACGTCGGCGAGACGGCCGCCGCGGTCGTCGAGCGGGCGGACGAACTCACCGGCTTCGAGGTGGTCGACGAACCACCGATGAAAGAGCTGCGTCACTTCTCGGCCGAACTCCGGCCGCTGGACGGGTGATTCGGCCAGGAGCCGGCCGTCGAACGAGCGGCGTTACTGCCCCGACCGGAGTCGCGTCCCGATGCGGAGCGGGAGGTCGGCCTCGCGGACGGCGTCGACGACCCGGTCGACGTCGTACTCGACGCGGCGGGCCTCGATCTCCTGGGCGTCGAAGTCGACCAGGGAGTAGGCGGCGCGGGGGTCGCCGTCCCGCGGTTGGCCGACGGCGCCGGGGTTCATGACGAGCCCCTCGTCGAAGATCTCGTGGCCCTGGACGTGGGTGTGGCCCATGACGAGGACGTCCTCGCTGCCGAGCATGTCGGCGCTGTACTCCTCGGGGTAGGTGTACCGGTCGGGGTCGTTCGGGTGGCCGTGGACGAGTCGCATCCGGCCGTCGCAGACCAGACGCTGTTCGGGCAGTTCGCCGAGCCACGTCAGCTGGTCGTCGGAACAGGTCTCGCGGGCGTGGTCGACCGCGGTCGCGGCCATGTCGTTGAAGCCGTAGGCCTGGTCGAACGCGACCGCGCGGTCGTGGTTGCCCATCACCGTCGGCACCTCGCCGTCGGGCAGCATCGCCTCGGCCTCGTCGCTCAGTCCCGTCTCGCCCTCGCCGCGGATGGCCGCGACGCACTCGGCGTGCCAGGGGTTGTACCCGACGACGTCGCCCGCGCAGACGATCCGATCGACCGGCGGCATGGCCTCGAGAACCGCCTCCAGCGCCGGGATGTTCCCGTGTACGTCCGAGATGACGCCCACTTTCATGAGGTGGCGTGCGCGCTCCGCCGTCTTAGTTCCACGGTAGACGAAGGGCAGCACAGTGGCAGTTCCGCGGTCGGCGGCTGGCGGTCGGCGGTCGGCGGCTGGCGGTCGGCGGCTGGCGGGTGGCGGTCGGCGGTCGGCGGTCGGCGGTCGGCGGCTGGCGGTCGGCGGTCGGCGGCTGGCGGTCGGCGGCTGGCGGCTGGCAGTCGGCGGTCGGCGGCTGGCGGCCGGCGGCTGGCGGTCGGCGTCTACTCGTCGGTGCCGTTCACGATGGCCGTCGCGTACCCCTCGACGGCGGACCCGGAGACGCCGACGGCGCAGACCTCGTGTTCGAAGTCCATGTCGTAGGCCTCGCGGGCGGCGCCCGCGGCGTCGACCGCCGAAAAGTCGACGGGCTCGGGGCTGTCCGTCTCGTAGGTCGCCACGAGCGTCGGTTCGGTGACCTCCTCGACGAGCAGGGCGTCCCGGCGGACGGTCCCGATCACGGCGCCCGGACCGTCGGCGTTCGTGCTCGGGTCCGCGGGGTCGACGCCGACGATACCGGCGACCCGGGGCGTGTCGTAGTCGTCCTTCTCGAAGTCGAGCGCGAGCAGGGGTTCGGCGAGCGCGTCGCGGGCGGGATAGCCCAGCGCGAGCTTCTCGGCGATGGGGTCGACGTGCGAGCCGTTGCCGATCACCGCGCCGCGGGCGGTCTCCTGCAGGCAGTTGTACTCGACGTAGGGGTTGTCCGTCTCGGGGGCGTCGTCGGTCGGGCCGACGGTGACGGTGCCCGGCTGGCGGCCGGTGGCTTTCCGGTTCGGGAACGAGCGCGAGGAGACGCGGTAGGCGCCCACCGCAGGTGCGACGACGACGAAGCGTCCGAGGTACATACGCGGTTGTCGGCCCCAGTCGCGAAAGTAAATGTCGATCCGAACGGGGGCGAGTGACCGCCCGGAACGAGCCCTCGAAGCGAGGTGCAAGGCGCCTCGTAGCGGGGAGGACGAAGCGAGAGCGCGGGGGTTATGCCCCTCGCGCCCCTCGATCCGTCGATGACAGCAGGCCTCGATGCGGACGTGGTCGGTGCCGACGCCGCCGCCGAGCGGCGCGACGAAGTGGTCGCGGACGTGACCGACCACGCCGGCCGGATGGCGCGCGAACTCGCCCGCCTCCAGGGCGGCGACTACGGCCAGGAGGCGTTCGAGACCGACCGCGGGACGTGGACGCTCAAGTACGAGGGCGGCGACGTAGAGTACCTCCGCTTCGACGGCCGGGGGGCCGACGTCTACGTCGTCTCGACCCAGCAGGCGCCGGAGCCGGAAGCGCTCGCCGACGCGTTGACCGACTACGACGCCTTCGTCGAGTCGTTCAACGAGTACGTCCGCTCGCTCGACGGCGTCCTCGACGACGTCTCCGACGAACTGCCCGAGATCGCCTCCGTCGACTCGGTCGTCCAGGAACGCGAGCGCATCCTCTCGCGGATGCGCGAGGCCTGCGACCGGATGGCCCAGCAACTCCAGCGCGCCGAAGGCGGCGACTACGGGTCGTTCTCCGCCCGCGTCGACAGCTCCCGCTGGGAACTCAAGTGGGAGGAGGGACGGGCGAGTTACCTCCGCGTCGGCGGGGAGGGCGGCGTCTACATCCTCTCGCAGTACCAGCCGCCCTCGGCCTACGACCTGCGTGCCCACGCCGACGACTTCCCCGGCTTCGTCGACGCCTTCAACGAGCACGTCGAGGAGATCTCCGAGACGCTCGATACCGTGTCGCTGTAGCCGGTCGATTTTCAGCCACGCTGCGCCCAGCGACGACGTGTCGAGAGCGCGGCAGCCGTTGCCGCTCGCAGTGACGTTTTCTCGGAGCACGGCGACCGATCGAACGTGCCCGACCTCACTATCCGCCGGTACGATGCCGACGACGAGGAGGCTGTCTGGACCCTCCACGAGCGGGCGCTCCGGGACGCGGGCGCCTACGACGAGGAGTACGCCCACCTCGACGCGGATCTGCGAAACGTCGAATCGGAGTACCTCGACGCGGGCGGCGAGTTCCTGGTCGGCGAGGTCGAGCGGAGCGCCACCCTGGACGGTGAGCGGGGCGGGATGCCCGGCGAACGCGACAGCGACGTCGTCGCGATGGGAGCGCTCCAACCCTCGACCGACGTCGACCACCACGAGAGCGACCGCGACGCCGCCGTGGTCCGGCGAATGCGCGTCGATCCCGGCCACCAGCGGCGGGGGCACGGGAGCCGGATCCTCCGGGAACTCGAAACTTGCGCGGCCGACCGCGGATTCGAGCAGCTGGTGCTCGATACGACGCCGCGCCAGGAGGCCGCGACGGCGCTCTACGAGTCGTTCGGCTTCCGGGAGGCCCGGCGCGAGGAGACGCCCGTCGGCGAGATGATCTTTTATACGAAGGAGCTATAGCCTCGGTTTCACTTTCACTCCGTAGCCACTCGTTAATGAACTGAGACTAGTCGGGACGAACATGGCGACAACGGAGCAGGAATGCATCGAATCCCTCCAGCGTGCAGCCGACATTCTGGACACGGCGCCGACGAAAAAGGAGTACGTCGAACTGGAGTTGACGCCGGCGGCGTCCACGATCATGCGAATTCTCGGCGGCTGGAACGAAGCGAAGGAGCGGGCCGGATTGGAGACGTACGAACAGGGCGAAAACGGGGGGTGTCCCGTTCAGCCGAAGCCCGACTGGGTCGAACTGCCGGAAGAGAAAGAGTGGGAAGAGCTGTCGGGATACCAGCGATGGTACTACAAGAACCGAGAGAAGGAGATCCAGAAGAAAGAGGACCGGAGAGAGATGTTACGCGGCTGGCTCCACCGCGTCAAGCGCGAGCAGTACGAATGTGTGCGATGTGGTGCCGGACACCCCGCGTACCTCGACTTCCATCACACGGACTCCGCCGAGAAGGATCTGGGTGTGGGAGAGATGGTGAGTTACGGATACGCGAAGGAGAGCATCCGGGCGGAGATCGAGAACTGCGAAGTCCTCTGTGCCAACTGCCATCGAAGAGAGCACTACGAGGTTCCCGCTTCGCTCGACGAAGAAGCGTGATTCTTCAGGGGCGTTACCGTTTCACAGTAGCTCTCTGCTCCGCAACACTCAAGTATAGCTCCGTCCAATCATCAGTTGAAACGTTGCCCAAACCGCAGTAGGGCGACATGTCAAAGTCCCGTGGGGTAGTGGCCAATCCTGTCAGCTTCTGGGGCTGACGACGGAAGTTCGAATCTTCCCGGGACTATTCTCCCAGTGGTTTGACTCTTTCAGCGGTGAGTCCCGTTTTCAGCGAACCTGGCAGTGGTGAGGCGGCTTATCGCGGGGCACCGTCTCGTCAGGAGTTCCCCTCACGCTTGCAGCAGCGGGATCCGGGTCGCTCGCAGACCGGATACGAGTGTTCAATGCGGAGGGGTCGGCCCGCCGCTGAGACGCATCGCTTGCCGGTGAACCTGAAGAACCATTACGCTCCAAAACAGAACCGCGGCCATGCAGACCACCGGCATCGACCACGTCAACCTCGCCTTCCCCGCGGATCGACTCTCCGAGGTGATTGAGTTCTACGTCGACATCCGCGGATTCACCACTGATTTCGACGACCCATAGACGGCCGTCACCGACTATCCGGGCCTGTTCAGCATCGAACTCGGCGATTCTTACCGGATCTTCGTCAACCCGTCCGAGGACTTCGACCCCGAAGCCACGAACTATCGCCACATGGCTCTCCGCATTCCACAGCCACCGGATGCCATCGAAACACTCCTCGACGACAACGGCATCAGCATCGACAGTACGGCCGAACGAGAGAGCGACGCGCTGGGCGCCTACACCACCTACTACGTCTCCGACCCGTTCGGATACACCATCGAACTCATAGTCACGAACGAGGAGTAGTGTCAGTCGCAGTGGGATAGCAGTGCGTCGCCGAACTCCGCTCGCCTCGGATGGATGAGCGAAGCGATGCCGCGAGTGGTTCAAACCCCGAGTCGTGTGGTTTCCGCGGTCGGTTTTCGACGGGTGGGGTAGAGTACGGCGGCGTGACGCTCCGCCGCGGTCGTACAACATGATCGCTCCCAAAACACTAACACGATAGCACGGATAGCCTCGGTCGAGTGTAATGTGTCGGGAGACGAAACGGGAGCCCGCCTGGGTGGCGGCTATCCGTCTGGCGATGTTAGAGGGTCGCGTCACCACCGAGGGGGTCATCGAAGAGGCGAATCTCGTGGCCGGCCGGGAGCGAACCGTCCGCGACGTGCTCTCGACGATGGACGACCGGGGGATCTTGGTGGCTCACAGCGAGGACGCCTACGTCCCGGGCCCGACCCTGCTGGAGTCCGACCGGTTCGACCTCGACTTCGAGAACGCCTCTGACGGCGGCGCCCACCGCTGGAAGTCCGCCGTCTGACTGCCGAACCGTTCGACATAGCGTAAGCTATGTAACTACTACGTGTCAACCCCGGGTATGGGCACGCTGGCAGACACGAAGATATCGGAGAAGAACCTGACGACGGTTCCGAAGCCGGTCCGGAACTTCCTCGAAGTCGGAGCGGGGGACCGGGTCGAGTGGCACGTCGAAGACGGACGGATAATCGTCGAGAAACGCGACACCGAGTAGCCGTCGGCGACTCAGGGGAGGTCCGACTGTTCGTCGACGTCTCGCCGCACACCGCTGTCGCTGACCGCGACGCGGACGCCGTCGTCGCTCTCCAGGAGGATCTCGCGACCGCCGACGTCGCCGGAGACGTCGGTCAGGGCCGCGAAGAATCGCCGGTCGAACAGCACCGGGTTCCCCCGGGCGCCGCCGTAGGCCGCCGCGAGCGCGTCGCCGGCCCCCGACGCGTAGGCGGCGACGAGGGTCTCAACGGTTTCCGGGTCGACGAAGGGCATGTCGCCGAGCGCGACGACGGCAGCGTCCGAGGCGTCGCGGGCGTCTCCGCGGTCTCGGACGGCATCGATACCGGCGCGCACCGACGAGGCCTGTCCCCGCCGATAGTCGGGGTTGCGGACGAACGCTACGTCCAGTCCCTCCAGCGCGTCGATCACGCGGTCGGCCTCGTGGCCGACGACGACCACGACCGGGTCGACGCCGGCCTCCAGCAGGGTCCGCGCCGCGTGACGGACGAGCGGGTCGCCCTCGTGGGTCGCCAGCAGTTTGTTCGCCTCGCCGAAGCGGCTGCTCGTCCCCGCCGCGAGCAGAACGCCGGCGACGCGCGGAGCGTCACTCTCCGGGCTTTCGAACGGTGGTTCGACGAGCGGCAGGTCGCTCCCCGTCATCGTTCGACGACGGGGTAGGGAACGACGTCGACCGGTTGGTCGCGGTCGACGGCGTCCTCGGTGAGCACGAACCCGTCCGCGCGGGTCGCGCGAGTGCTCGACGAGAGGACGCTCGGGTCGAACGTCTCCTCGTAGACCGACAGGGCCGAATCGGCGTGACCCAGCGGCATCGCGACGCCGTCGTCGAGGGTAACTGGAATCGCGTACGCGAACCCCGGGACTGCGATGTCTATCGAGCGAGCGAACCGCGCGGAGAGCGTCGGGAGGGCGGTCTCGCCCGTGAAGAACGGCCGGGCGACCAGTGTCGTCACCGCGTGCGCACCGACGGGCTTGCCGGGGATGGCGAACGCGACGGCGTCGTGGTCGGGGAGTTCGGCGACACCGATGGGTTTCCCCGGGCGGAGCCGCACTCGGTGGAATCGCACGTCTCCGAGCGCGGCGAGCGCCCGGATCACGTAGTCCCTGTCGCCGACGCTGGTCCCGCCGGTCGTCACCACGACGTCGTACTCGGCGGCCAGGTCGTCCAGTCTGGACGCCACGCGGTCGTAGTCGTCGGGAACGCTGCCCTCGTGGGTCGCGTCGTGGCCCCACGACCGGACGAGGCCGGCGAGCATCGGCGAGTCGAGGTCGCGGTCGCGCCCCTCGTGGATCTCCGTCCCCGTCGCGAGCAGGCCGACGTCGAAGCGCTCCCGGACGGTGACGGTATCGATACCGAGGTCGCCGAGCAGGATAGCGTCTTTCGGGGAGAGACGCTCGCCGGCGGCGAACAGTCGTTCCCCCTCGGCGACGTTGCTCCCCCGCTCGTAGACGTAGGTCCCGGGGTCGACGTCCGTGCCCCGCAACTGGCCGTCCTCGACGGTCGCCGCTTCGCGTTTGAGCACCGCGTTGGCCGACGGCGGGACCGGCGCGCCGGTCGCGATGCGGACGGCCTCCCCCTCGTCGATGGCCGGCGGGTCGTCCTCCGGGAACACGTCGGCGTCGACGACCGACAGCGGGTAGTCGTCGGTCGCGTCGAAGGCGAACCCATCCATCGTCGAGTGGCTCCGGGCGGGGACGGCCGTCGGCGCGTCTAGCGCCTCCGCGAGGACGCGACCGGCGAGACGGTCGATATCGACAGTCTCGGTCCCCAACCGGTCGATCCACCGTTCACGGAGCGCCCGAACCCGCTCGGCGGCGTCGTCCCACGCGATCAGCGCGTCTTCGTGGTCTTCGCCGTGGTCGTGGTCGTCGCCGCGATCGTGGTCGTGGCCGGGACTGTCGCCCTCACTGGGACTGTTGCTGTCCGCGGCGCCTTCGCCGTCGTCACTGTCCGGGTCTGATCCCCCGTTCATCGCTGTCGCCGTTCCGAGCGGCCGCGCGCCGCGTCCCCCACGAAACCAACACAAACTTTTATGGAAGATGTCTTTGATAGCATATGACGTGGTAATAGTATGCACATAGTGGAGGGACTTAAAAGATGGCGCCACGGCGCGCCGAGTGGACAGGGTCGAACGACGGGAACCAGCGATGGAATTTGACGGAGAGTTCGAGTTAGCGGAGGTCCCGCCGGAGAAAGCGTGGATCGTGCTGTCGGACCCGATGGCGGTCCGGGACTCGCTGAAGGGGTGTCGGTACATCACCCCGATGGACGACGACTTCAACTTCGACGAGTACGAGCCCGAGGAAGACGTCGAGATGCTTCCGGAGGCAGACCCGGACACGGTCGCCGACCGGGCGTTCGTCGCGGGGCAGAAGTACGCGGCGCTGATGCAGGTCGGCGTCGGGAGCGTGAAACCGCGCTTCGAGACGACGGTCACTATCGACGAACGCGACGACGAGACCTTCGAGATGACCGCCTCGGGCGGCGGCGACGCCTCGTCCAGCACGTTCAGCATGACCTCCGGGATGCGGATCCACGAACTGGAGGACGGCGATGGCGCCAAGATCGAGTGGTGGACCGAGGCCGACATCTCGGGCCGCATCGCCCAGCTCGGGTCGCGAGTCATCGACCCCGTCGCCGACAAGATCGTGAACAACTTCTTCAGCAGCATCGAGCAGCAGATGACCGACGTCGACGCGGAGACCAACAGCGGCGTCACCGACAAACTCCGTAGCATGCTATGAAAGCCGCACCGTTCGAACACCACGAACCGACGACGGTCAACGAGGCCGTGAGCCTGATCGAGAGCCTCGACGAGTCCACGATCCTCGCCGGCGGCCAGAGTCTCGTCCCGATGCTCCGGTTCAGACTCGCCCGCCCCGACACCGTCGTCGACATCAATCGTATCGACGAGCTCGACTACCTCCACGAGGAAGACGGCTACCTCAAGATGGGCGCGCTCGCCCGTCACGCCGACGTGGAGGACGCCGACGTGGTAGCCGAGAAGTACGGGAGCTTCGCGGACGCGGCCCCGCTGGTCGCGGACCCGCAGATCCGCAACCGCGGGACCGTCGTCGGCTCCGTCGCGCAGGCCGACCCCAAGGGCGACTGGGGCAGCGTCCTCATCGCCCACGACGGGGCAGTCGTCGCGGAGGGCCCCGACGGCGAACGAGTGATCCCCGCCGACGAGCTGTTCCTCCTGCCCTACGACACCTCCCTCGGCGAGAACGAACTCATCACCGAGGCGCGGGTCCCGACGCCGGCCGACCGCGAGGGCAGCGCCTACCACAAGCTCAAGCGCAAGACCGGCGACTACGCGATGGCGGGCGTCGCCGCCCGGCTGATCCTCGACGACGACGGCGTCGTCGAGGAGGCCGGCATCGGCCTGACCGCCGTCGACATCACGAACGCGCGGGCCTCGGACGCCGAGGACCACGTCGAAGGCGAGCGGCCGAGCGCCGACCTGTTCGAGCGCGCCGGCGAGCTGGCGGCCGAACAGTCGAACCCGGAATCGGACGAACACGGCGATGCCGCCTACAAGGAGCGCATGGTCGACGTACTGACCCAGCGCGCGCTCGGTGACGCCGCCGAGCGCGCCGGGGTCGTCAAACGGAGGGTCACACCGTGACTGACGAACGAGCGATCACGCTGACCGTCAACGGCACAGCGCACACCATCGAGGTCGAACCGCGGCGCCTGCTGGTCCACGCCATCCGCGAGGAGCTGGACCTGACTGGCACCCACATCGGCTGTGACACCGGCAACTGCGGGGCCTGCACAGTCCTGAAAGACGGCGAACCGATCAAGTCGTGCCTGACCTTCGCGGTCCAGGCCGACGGCAGCGAGATCACGACCGTCGAGGGGATGGAGGACCTGCCCGAAGCGGGCGGCGAACTCCACCCGCTCCAGGAGGGGTTCCGCGAGGAACACGGCCTCCAGTGTGGCTACTGCACGCCCGGGATGATCATGTCGGGGAAGGCGCTGCTGGACGAGAACCCGGACCCCGAAGAGGACGAGATCCGGGAGGCCATCAGCGGCAACCTCTGTCGGTGCACCGGCTACCAGAACATCGTCCGCTCGATCGAGTACGCCGCCGAGGAACTCGAGGGACAGCCCGCCGCCGCCGACGGCGGCACCGTCACCGCGGCCGAGCGGTTCGACGGCGACACCGACCTCGACGGTGAGGATGCCGACGCAGAGGCCGACGTCGACGCCCCCGCCGAGTTCGACTGCGGCGTCGAGAACTGCTGTGGCGGACCGTCGACCGACGCCGCCCACGTCGAGGGCGCGGATCCCCAGTTCGACACCACCGGGGGTGACGACTCATGAGCAGCGACTCCGAGGAGACGACCGAGCGGGAGTTCCAGCACCCGGACGACGACGGTCCGCAACCGGAGAAACACTGCGGCCACGGCCGCGGCGGCATGGGCGAGGAAGTCACCCGGAAGGAGGACAAGCGGTTCATCACCGGCCGGGGCAACTACGTCGACGACATCAAGAAACCGGGGATGCTCCACTGCGAGATCGTCCGGAGCCCCCACGCTCACGCCCGCATCGAGGACATCGACGGATCGCGCGCGATGGCGCTCGACGGCGTCGTCGCGGTACTGACCGCCGACGACCTGCTGGAGTACGACCTGGCGACGATGCCGACGCTGATGGACGACACCCAGGACGTGCTCGTCAACGACAAGGTGAAGTTCCAGTCCCAGGAGGTCGCCGCGGTCATCGCCGAGGACCGCTACGCCGCCAAGGACGGCGCCGAGAAGGTCGAGGTCGAGTACGACGTACTCGATCCGGTCGTCGACGCCGAGGAGGCGCTGGACGAGGACGCGCCGCTGATCCGCGACGAACTCGACGACCAGGAGGACAACCACATCTTCGACTGGGAGACCGGCGACGAGGAAGCAACGAATCAGGTCTTCGACGAAGCCGCGGTCACCGTCGAGGAGGACATGCTCTACCAGCGGCTCCACCCCGCGCCGATCGAGACCTGTGGCGCGGTCGCCGACTGGGACCCCGGCGACGACAAGATGACGGTCCACATGACCTCGCAGGCGCCCCACGCCCACCGGACGCTGTTCTCGCAGGTGTCGGGCATCCCCGAACACAAGGTCCGGATCGTCAGCCCCGACGTGGGCGGTGGGTTCGGCAACAAGGTCCCGATCTACCCGGGCTACGTCGTCGCCGCCGCGGCGTCGTACGTGCTCGAACGGCCGGTGAAGTGGGTCGAGGAGCGTTCGGAGAACATCCAGACGACCGGGTTCGCCCGCGACTACGACATGACCGGCGAACTCGCCGCCACGGAGGACGGCGTGATCGAGGGCGTGAAGGTCGACGTGCTCGCCAACCACGGCGCGTACAACGCGGCGGCCCAGCCCTCGAAGTTCCCCGCCGGCTTCTTCAACATCTTCACCGGGTCCTACGACATCGAGGCCGCCTACGGCTCGCTGACGGCGGCCTACACGAACACCGCCCCCGGCGGCATCGCCTACCGGTGTTCGTTCCGCGTCACGGAGGCGGTCTACCTCATCGAGCGGCTGGTGAAGGTGCTTGCGGACGAACTCGACGTGGACCCGGCCGAGATCCGGCGGAAGAACTTCATCCCCTCCGACGCGTTCCCCTACGAGAGCGCGACGGGGTGGAACTACGACTCCGGGGACTACGAGACGGCCCTGGACAAGGCCCTGGAGATGGCCGACTACGAGCACTACCGCGAGGAGCAACAGCGCCGCATCGAGGAAGACGCCGACGAGCTCGTCGGCATCGGCATCTCCTCGTTCACCGAGGTCGTCGGTGCCGGCCCCGGCAAGCAGTGTGACATCGCCGGCATCGAGATGTTCGACTCCGCGGACCTGCGCGTGAACCCGACCGGCAACGCCGTGTTGCGGGTCGGCGTCCAGACGCAGGGCCAGGGTCACGAGACCACCTTCGCGCAGATCGTCGCGGAGGAGCTGGGCATGGACGTCGACGACATCGTCGTCGAACACGGCGACACCGACACCGAACCCTACGGGCTGGGGACCTACGGCTCGCGGTCGACGCCGGTCGCGGGCGCCGCAGCCGCCGTCGCCGCCCGGAAGGTCCGCGACAAGGCCAAGTCCATCGCCGCCAACGAACTGGAAGCGGCTAAAGAAGACATCGAGTGGGACCGCGAATCCGGCGAGTTCCACGTCGCCGGCGCGCCGGACCGCTCGATCACCATCACGGAGATCGCCGCGGGCGCCTACATGAATCACCCCGGGGACGAGGAGCCCGGGCTGGAGGCGACGAACTACTACGACCCGCCGGAGATGACGTATCCCTTCGGCTCGTACGTCGTGGTCGTGGAGGTCGACCGGGAGACCGGCGAGGTCGACTTCGAGAAGTTCGTCGCGGTCGACGACTGCGGCAACCGCATCAACCCGATGATCATCGAGGGGCAGATCCACGGCGGGCTCGCCCAGGGGATCGGCACCGCGATGATGGAGCACGTCACCTACGACGACAACGGGAACGTCACCGGCGGCGACTTCATGAACTACCTGCTGCCGACGGCCAACGAGATCCCCAACTTCGACACGGGACACACCGTCACGCCGTCGCCCCACCACCCGATCGGGGCCAAGGGCGTCGGCGAGTCGCCGACCGTCGGGTCGCCGCCGGCCATCGTCAACGCCGTCGTCGACGCGATGTCCCACGGCGGGATCTCCCACGTCGATATGCCGATGACGCCGGACACCGTCTGGGAGTCGCTCGACGAGGCCGACCTCGCGGTCGACCCGAGCCAGAACGTCGAGTTCGAGTTCGACGACGCGGGGAGCGAAGGACCGGCCGACGACTGAACGGACGACGCCGGCGACCCCGGCCGCGGGGCGCCACCACGGAGTTCACCACACGAGATGACACGGAACGAGACAGACGACGGAGGAAGCGACGAGCCGGTGCGCCGAGACGCCACCGACGGCGACGTCTCCGAACTGGAACGGGAACTCACCGACCGAGGCGAGGCCTACGCGCGAGTGACCGTCGTCCGCCGGGAGCCGCCGGTCTCGGCGAACGTGGGCGACCGCGCCGTCGTGACCACCGACGGCGAACTCCACGGGTGGATCGGCGGCGCCGCCTGCGCGCAGACGACGGCCGTCGACCAGGCGACGGCCGCCATCGAGGCCGGCGAACCCCGACTGATCGGCATCGCCCCCGACCCCGACACGGTCGACCGGTCGGGCCTGGAGGCGTTCCCGATGCGCTGTCACAGCGAGGGCGTCCTCGAACTGTTCGTCGAACCGGTCGACCCGACGCCGGAGCTCGTCGTCGTCGGGAACTCGCCGATCGCCCGGTCGCTGACCCGACTGGCGACCGAACTCGCCGTCGACGTGACCGTCGTCGACCCAGAGGGAGCCGACGACCTCCCGGCCGACGAGACGGTGACGGCGACCGACCCAGCGACGGTGGCCGACGCCGTCGGCCCGTCGCCGCTGGTCGTCGTCGCGTCGATGGGGCAGTACGACGCCCGCGGGGTCGCGGCCGGCCTCGACGCGGACGCGGAGTACGTCGGACTCGTCGCGAGCGACGCCAGGAGCGACGAGGTGACGGAGCGGGCCGCCGCGCTGCTCGATACGGACCCGGAGACGGTCCGGGCGGCCGTGACCAACCCCGCCGGCGTCGACATCGCGGCCCACACACCGGCGGAGATCGCCGTGAGCATCCTCGCCGAGGTCGTCGACGCCCGGACTGCCGCCGGGACCGGTGGCCGCAGAGCACCGGCAGCCGAGTCCGAGACGACGGCCGACGACGAGGACGAGGACGTTCACGCGGATCGCGACCACGAGGGTCAGGACAACCACGACCACGAGAACCACGGCAGTCACGACCACGAGGATCACGACCACGGAACCGGAGACCCGGACGCGGTCGACGACCTCGCGACGGATCCCGTCTGCGGGATGGCCGTCGACCCCGAGACCGCGGCCGCGACGGTCGAACACGACGGCCGCACCTACCACTTCTGCTGTGAGGGGTGTGCCGACTCCTTCGAGAGCGACCCGGCGTCGTACCTGAACGACGGGGAGACGGCGCCGCCATGACCGCGGGCCCCGCGACGTTCGACTCGCTGACCGAGTCGGACCTCGACGAGCGGTTCGCGGCGGCGGACTACGTCGCCGACGACCGGACGGTCACGACGGTCCACCTCGCGCTCACGCTCGGCCGACCGTTGCTCGTCGAGGGACCCCCCGGCAGCGGGAAGACCGAACTCGGGAAGGTCCTCGCGACGGCGTTCGACACCGACCTCATCCGGCTGCAGTGCTACGAGGGGCTGACCGCCGAGAACGCGCTCTACGAGTGGAACTACACAAAGCAGTTGCTCGCGGTGCAGGGCGACGAGGGCAGCGTCGCGAGTGGGTCGGCGCCCGACCGGATCGATCAGCCCGACCAGACCGGTCGGGGAGACCGCGACCGCTCCGTCTTCGACGAGGAGTTCCTCCTCGAACGGCCGCTGTTGCGGGCGCTGACCGCCGACGGCGACACGCCGCCGGTCCTGCTCGTCGACGAGATCGACCGCGCCGACGAGGAGTTCGAGGCGTTCCTGCTCGAACTGCTCTCGGACTTCCAGGTGTCGATCCCCGAGTACGGCACCGTCGGCGCCGACCAGCCGCCGGTCGTCGTGCTCACCTCCAACCGCACGCGGGGGCTCTCCGACGCGCTGAAACGGCGGTGTCTGTACCTCCACGTCGAGCCGCCCTCCTTCGAGAACGAGTTCGACATCGTCCAGCGGAAGGTGCCGGAACTGGACGCCGCCGTGGCCGCGGAAGTGTGTGCGGTCGTCGACCGGTTGCGCGAGGAGGCGTTCCTCAAGCGCCCCGGCGTCGCCGAGACGCTCGACTGGGCGCGGGCGGTCGCGCAGCTCCGCCGGGAGGACGCGGACCGCCCGCTCTCGACCGACGAGATCGAGCGGACGATCGGCTGTCTCCTCAAGGAGGCCGAGGACATCGACCGGGTGGACACCGAACTGCTCGAACAACTGCGGGCGGCCGCCGCGGCCGCCGACGAACGACTCGAAGCGTAACCAGCGATGACCGGATCCGGGAACGCCGACGGACCGTCCGCGAACGGGAGCGGCGACGGCGTCTCCGTGGGCGAGACTGACAGCCGACCGGACGTCGAACCCGACGGCGGACTCGACGACGCCTCGGCCGGTGAGGGCGTTCCGGACTTCCGCGCCGCGCGGCGACACGTCCTGATCGAACTCCTCCGCTTCGCGGCGCGACTCCGCGAGGAGGGCGTCCACGTCCCGCCGAGCGCGTCGCTCGACGGCGCGCGTGCGCTCGCCGTCGTCGGCCTCGGCGACGAGGAACGGGCCGCCGACGCGCTGCGCGCGACGCTGCTCTCGGACGCGACCGACCGCGACGCTTTCGACGAGGCGTTCCCGACGTTCTGGCACCGCCTCCGGTCGGGACTGGACCGCATCGCGACCGAACACGGTGGCCCGAGTCCCGGCGACGACGAGAGCGACGGCGACGGAGAGAACGGACGCCCGGCCGACACCGACGACTCCGTCACCGACGAGCCGGGCGTGCTCGAAGCCGCGGAGCCGCCGGACGGGACCGGGTCGGGCGACGGCGACGTCGAGGTGCGGATCCCGACCGACCGCCGCCACGCTACAGGCGAGCGAGCGACCGAGACCGATGAGGGCGCCGCGCGCCGGTACAGCGCGGTCGGCGGGCGCGAACTGGTCGACGTCGACGCCGCTGGGCTGTCGAGCACCGAGACCGCGGCGGTCGACCGCTTCGTCGACGCGCTGGCGACCCTGCCCGGGCGGCGGCGACGGGACTCGACCGCCGGCGACCGGATCGACGCCAGACGGACGTTGCGGTCGAGTCTGGCGACCGGCGGCGCGCCCATCGACCTCCCCCGGTCGGAGCCGGTCGCGTCCGAACTCAGGTGCTGTCTGCTCGTCGACGTGAGCGGGTCCGTCCTCGACACCGTCGACCGGAGCGTCCTGCTCGCGTTCGCCGAGCGACTGCACGCGAGCGCTCGGCGGGCCCGCGTCTTCCTGTTCGACACCGACCTGGTCGACGTGACCGAGCAGTTCGACCGGGCGGACGGCGACCCGGCCGCGGCGCTCCGCGAGGCCGAGGTCGAGTGGGGCGGCGGAACGCAGATCGGGGCGGCGTTCACCGCGCTCCGTCGCGAGCACCCACACGCCGTCGACCGCCGGAGTGTCGTCGTGGTCGTCAGCGACGGACTCGACGTCGGCGACGGGGAGACGCTGGCCGACGGCATCACGTGGCTGTCGAAGCGCGCCGGCGCCCTGGTCTGGCTCAACCCGCTGGCCGTCTCGCCGTCGTTCGAGCCCCGGTCGCGCGGCATGTCGACGGCCCGGCCGTATCTCGACTCGCTGTTCGGATTCGCCGAACCGGCCGACCTCGCGGAGGCTGCGCGCCAGATCGAGCGACGCGGGCTCGACGGTCGGGTCGGCTACGAACACGATCCGCGTCGATTCGACGCCGAACGCGGAGGTGAGCCGGAGTGACCGACGTGCTGTCGCGAGTCGTCGCGCGACTCCGAGAGCGGGCGAGCGCCTCGACCCTCGACCGCGTCACCGTGGGAGAGGAGGTGCTGCTCGTCGAGCTGGCAGGCCCGGACGGGACGACCGCCGGCCTCGCACACCGTCCCGCGGGCCCGCCGCCGGCGACGGAGGGGCCGACAGTCGAGTCGCTGCTGACGGCGGCCGACGGGTCGACCACCGCGGCCGCCAGACCCGGCCGCGCGCTCGGCATCGCGACGGCGAACGCGCTGTCGGCCCCGCTCGTGGACTGGCGGCCCGGCGACCCGATGGCGCTGCTCGACGACGACGTCGAACGGATCGCGACCGTCGGGCTGTTCGCGCCCGCGTTCCGGAAGTTCGACGGCGTCACCGTCTCCGTGGTCGAGCGCGAATCAGTCGACGACGTGGCGGCCCCGGACGGCGTCGACGTGCGGACGTTCGTGCCGGACGAGGCCGACGCGGCGCTGGCCAACGCCGAGGTCGTCTTCGTGACCGGGTCGGCGTTCGTCTACGGCGGCGTCGACCGCTACCTCGACGCGGCGCCCGCCGCTGCGACCGTCGCCGTGGTCGGCGCGACCGCGTCGTTTCTCCCCGGCCCGCTGTTCGACGCGGGAGTCGACGTCGTCGCGGGCGCGGCGGTGAGAGACGTGGCGCGGGTCCGCGACGCGGTGCAGCGCGGTGCCTGCGGGACGGACCTGCACGACGCGGGAGTCGAGAAGGTCTACGCCGCCGTCGAACGACCGCCGGGCGTCCGCCTCGACGCGACCGGCGACACCGAGGTGACCGACACATGACACAGGACAACTGGAGTGTTCCCGAGACGGAAGTAGTACAGCGCATCCGCGACCGACTCGACGCCGACGGGACCGACGTGCTCGCCACCGTCGTCGACGTCGACGGGAACGCCTACCGGCGACCCGGTGCGAAGATGCTCCTCGACGAGGGCGGGGCGGGCGTCGGCGCCATCACCGCCGGCTGTCTCGAAGACGAACTGGTCCGCGTCGGCGAGCGCGTCCGCGAGACCGGTCGTCCCGAACTGGTCACCTACGACCTGATGGAAGACGACGAAGACGACGTGTGGGGCCTCGGCGTCGGCTGTAACGGCGTCATCGAGGTCCTGCTCGAACCCCTGACCGACGCCTCTCGACCGGCCGTCGAGGCCTTCTTCGACGGTCGCGACGTGGCCGTCGTCACCGTCCTCGACGGCGGCGACTCGGGGTTCGAACAGGGCGACCGCGCGTACTACTACCCGGACAGCGGGGCGTTCGACGCGCCGGCGGGCAGCGACAGCGCGGCGTGGCCGACCGAGGCGCTGTCCGGCCCCGCGGGCGAACTCGCCGAGCGCGGGCGCGCGGCCGCGCTCACCGTCGGGCACGGATCGACCGAGCTCGACGTGTTCGTGGACGGCCTCGCCGCGCCGACGGAACTGGTCGTCTTCGGCACCGGTCACGACGTGGGACCGGTCACGGAACTCGCGGCGAAGAACGACTTCCGCGTGACCGTCGTCGGGTTCCGCGGCGCCGTCGACCTCGGGGACCGGTTCCCGGCGGCCGACCGGACAGTGACCACCTCGCCCGCCCGCGTCGCCGAGGACCTCGCCCTCGACGACCGCACGCACGCGGTCGTCATGACGCACAACTTCGTCGACGACCGCCTGACGGTCGAATCGTTGCTCGACGCCGGGGTCCCCTACGTCGGCCTGATGGGGCCGCGCGAGCGGTTCGAGGAGATGCAGGAGGCCTTCGCGGAGGAGGGGCGAACCTTCGACGAGGAGACGCTGTCGTCGCTGTACACGCCCGCGGGGCTCGATGTGGGCGGCGGGTCACCGTACCAGATCGCCCACAGCATCGTCGCGGAGGCGCTCGCCGTCTCGAACGGCCGGACGCCGGGCCACCTCCAGGCCCGCGAGGGACCGATCCACGAGCGCGTCGACGTCGAGTCGGACGCCGACGCGCCGGTGCAGTGAGCCGACAGCCGTCGTCGCTCTCGACGCGTTTCTCTCCTACGGGGTAATCACGAGCTTCCCGACGGTCTCCCGGTCTCGCATCGCCGCGAATGCCTCCCCGGTCTCGGCGAGCGGATACGTCGTGTCGACCACCGGTTCGAACGCACCGTCGGCGACGAACTCGACGAGTCGCTCCAGGTCGGGCTGGGTTCCCATCGTCGAGCCGACGATGTGCTTGTGCTGGAGGAAGAGATCAGCCACTTCGAACTCCGAGACGTCACCGGCGGTTCGCCCGCAGACGACCATCGTCCCGCCGCGACGCAACACTGACTGCCCGAGTTCCGTGTACTCGCCGCCGAGGTGGTTGATCACGGCGTCGACGGGCTCGTCGACGGACTCGCGGATCGCCTCGACGTCCGCCGATTCGATCCCCCGGTCCAGCCCGACCTCGCGGACGCGGTCGAGTTTCGCCGCCGAGCGCGAGGTACCCACGCTCTCCAGGCCGAGGACGTCACAGAGCTGGACGGTCGCGACGCCGACGCCGCCCGTGGCGCCGGGGACGAAGACGGTGTCGCCGGTTTCCACGTCCGCGCGCTGGAGCATCCGGTAGGCGGTCACGTACGCCGTCGGGAGCGCGGCGGCGGTAGTCGCGTCCACCCCGTCGGGCAGCGGAACGAGCCGATCGGCCGTCACCCGCGCCCGTTCGGCGAGCCCGCCGTGGTACAGCGAGAAGTGCTCGCACACGTTCTCCGGCCCCTCGCGGCAGAACCGGCAGGTCCCGCAGGTCTCGTTCGGGCAGAGGACCACCCGGTCGCCCGCTTCGAGGCCGGAGACGTCCGGTCCCGTCTCCCTGACCCTGCCGGCCACGTCGAGGCCGGTGACGAAGGGCAGGTCGTCGGCGTCGACCATCGCGGAGTCGCCCTCCAGGATCCACAGGTCGTGGCGGTTGATCGCGCACGCGTCGACGTCGACGACCGCATCTCCGGGGCCGGGTTCCGGGTCGGGTCGGTCGATCACGTCCACGCCGTCGGGTCCGACGAGTTCGGTGAAGGCTGCGGCGCGCATGACCGGTGGGTTCGGGGCCGACGGCCAAGAGTGCGGCGTCGGCGGCGAGACCGTGTCGGTCTCGCGACCCGGGGCTCGCGTTCGCCGTGGTTACTTGAGACTCCGTCCGCATTGTCCGGTATGGCACCCTCGCACGTGCTCGTCCCGCTGGACGGGTCGCCGCTCGCCGACGACGCGCTCGCCCACGCGCTGGAGACCTTCGACTGTCGGGTCACCGTCCTCAACGTCGTGACGCCGCTCGACGCCTCGATGAGCGAGGGCGGCGTCCTCGAACCCGACGACGAGCGCGAGGCCGAGGCCCGCGAACGAGCGGAGCGACTGGTCGAACGAGCCCGCGAGCGCGCCGCCGAAGCCGACCGGCGCGTCGAGACGGTGGTCGAGACCGGCGACCCCGCCGAGACGATCCTGGACGCCGTCGACGAACGCGACGTCGACCACGTCGTGATGGGTGGCCACGGCGGCGATCGATCCGACCTCGGCCGGCGACTCCTCGGGACCGTCGCGACCACCGTCGTCGGCGAAGCCCCCGTCACCGTGACCGTCGTTCGGTAAGAGGCGTCTGGCGTGGTCGTCGTTCGGTGACGAACGGAGTCAACCCCAAGCGCGGACGGACGGCGAAACGTGTCAACCGAGTCGTTCCACCTGAAACGAAGGGGGTTTGGGGACCGTTCTCAATCGACCCGGATCCCGGAGAGGGCGCCGTAGAGCTGGTCGGCGAGGTCGTCGGCGCGGTCGGCGGTGCGGGCCTCGGCGTAGATGCGGACGACCGGTTCGGTGCCCGAGGGGCGGGCGAGCACCCAGCCGTCGCCGTAGTCGAGGCGGTACCCGTCGGTGGTGTCGAGGTCCGCGATGGACTCGCGGGCCGTCCGCTCGATGGCGTCGAGCATCGCCTGGCGCTGGTGGTCGTCGTCGTACTCGACGTCCCGGCGGACGTTCATGTAGTCGTCGTAGCGGGCGATCACCTCGCTGGCGGGCTCGTCCCGGTGAGCGAGTAGCTCGCAGAATCGCGCGGCGGTGTAGGCGCCGTCGCGGGCGATCCGGTAGTCCGGGAAGAGGATGCCGCCGTTGCCCTCCCCGGCGATTGGGACGTGCTCGCCGGTGGCCTGCAGGTCGCGAATGCGCGAGACGATGTAGGTGCTCCCGATGGGCGTCAGCGTGAGGTCCGCGCCGGCCTCGTCGGCCACGTCGACCAGTCGCTGGGAGGCGTTGACGGCGGAGACGACGGTGTCCCCCTCGCCGATGGCCGCGGCGGCGAGCGCGGCGAGGGTGGCGCTCCCCTCGACGTACTCGCCGCGCTCGTCGACGAAGATGGCGCGATCGGCGTCGCCGTCGTGGGCGACCCCCAGGTCGGCGTTCGTCGCGCGGACGAACCGCTTGAGGTCACCGAGGTTGTCGTCGACGGGTTCGGGGTCGCGACCGGGGAAGTGCCCGTCCGGCTGGGCGTGGATGGTCTTGACCGAGCAGCCGAGGCGGCGGAAGAAGTCGGGGCTCGTGAGCGAGCCCGCGCCGTGGCCGGGGTCGACGGCGACGGTCAGGTCCGCGGCGGCGACGGCCTCGCGGTCGACGGCGCCGAGGAGGTCGTCGAGGTACGCGCGGCGGACGCCGTCGACGCGGCGGCTGTCGCCGGTCTCGTGCCAGGGGACGCGCTCGACGGACTCGTCGAGCAGGCGACGTTCGATGGCTTCGAGGCGCTCGCGGGGGAGCTCGACCCCGTCGGCGCCGACGAGTTTGATGCCGTTGTACTCCGGCGGGTTGTGCGAGGCGGTGACCATCACGCCGGGCACCCCCTCGCGCTCGGCGTAGGCCTGCAGGCCGGGCGTGGCGAGGACGCCCAGGCGGTCGACGTCGAGCCCGACGCTGGCGAGGCCGCTGGCGACGGCGTCGACCAGCATGGCGCCGGTCGCACGCGTGTCGCGCGCGATGGCTACGCGGTCGACGTCGCCGTCTCCTCCCCAGACGGAACCGGCCGCCTGTGCCACGTCCGTGGCGTACTCGGGGGTGAGGTCGTCGTTGACCACCCCGCGCACGCCGCTCGACCCGAAGACCCTCATTGGGGGGTACTCGGCGGTCTGGCCGCATAGTGGTTCCGGAGTGTGCGGCCCTGCCGTCCGAACGATGCGTGACGCAGACAGCGGTCGATACAGTCGGCTGTGACCGGTCCGGGCGGTCCGAGCCCCGGGAACGAGACGCGACGTTCTCGCCATCTGAGAACGCACGGCCCCGTTTTGCGGACCGAACCGATACGTCCACGCATGAGAGACGCCCCCGTCACCAGACGCCGCGCACTGACCGTTATCGGAACCGGGCTCAGCGCATCGCTGGTGGGATGTCTGGGAGACGGAAGCGGGAGTACGGCCGGAGCCGAGCGCCCGGCAGAAACCCCGACTCCTGTCGATCTTTCCGGTGGCAAACGGGACGACGAGGGAGGGATGGTCATCGGGGAACACAGCGGTCCGAACGGGCAGATCTTCTACGAGGAGAACTCGCCGGACGGTCACGACAACCCGGCGTGGTTTCACACGCTCGTGTCGGGGTTGTTCCCCTACCTCTTCGAGCGGGAACGGCGGGGGTGGACCGCCGTCGCGGTGTACGTGACGGACTACTCGCAAGCCGACTACGAGATGGAAACGCGCGGGAGGAAGGTCTTCATCAGTTCACACACGGACCCGGAGACGTTCGCCCCGGCGCGGACCCTCCAGTACGTCGCCGGGTCGGAAGTCGTCGGCGGGATGGGGAAAGAGCTGATCCCGTTCTCGGACGAGGCCGACGTCGACCAGTTCACGAACGAGTACGGCGGTCGATCGGTCGAGTACGACGACGTCGACCCCGAGTTCATCTCCGACTACCGATGAGGTCGGTCCCCGGCCGGGGTGGCCGCCCGTCAGGAACAGACGGACCACCGAGACGGCCCGGTCGACGGCGGCCCGGACGGCCGTTCCGGACACCGGCGGTTTCCGCGGCAGAACCGCCGCTGGAGACCCGCGAAATGTGAGCGGGGCGCGACCGCGTTCTTCGGAGTACATAAACCACATAGGATCAAAGGCTGCGTATGGACAAGCAGGGACTCATCGACGCGCTCCGCGACGCCGAGGCCGTCAAGTTCGGCGAGTTCGAACTCTCCCACGGCGGCACCTCGAACTACTACGTCGACAAGTACCTCTTCGAGACCGACCCGCACTGCCTCGAACTGATCGCAGCAGCGTTCGCAGAGCGGGTCGGCGACACGAAGCTCGCCGGCGTCGCCCTCGGCGCCGTCCCGCTCGTCGCCGCCGCCAGCGTCGAGTCGGGCAACCCCTACGTCATCGTCCGTAAACAGAAAAAGGAGTACGGCACCGCCAACCTCGTCGAGGGCGAACTCGCCGAAGGCGAGGAGGTCGTCGTCCTCGAAGACATCGCGACGACCGGCCAGAGCGCCGTCGACGCCGCCGAGGCGCTCCGCGACGCTGGCGCGGTCGTCGACCGGGTCATCGTCGTCGTCGACCGCCAGGAGGGCGCCGCCGAGAACCTCGCCGACCACGACCTCGAACTGGATTCGCTGCTGACCGCCGACGACCTGCTCGCCGACGCGCCCGAGGACGCGGACGTCTGAGCGGTGCGGTCCCGCCCGCCGGGGGAGACTCCGGATCGGCCGGTATCGAGCCTGTCATTCTCTCCCAGGCCAGTTCGACGGTCGTCGCACGTCACAACCCTTTTATCCGATTGCGCGTTAGCGGAGTTCAAGATGGCAGGTGACTGCTTTACACGCGGGCCTCGCGCCCCATAACCAGTCACCTCCACGTTCTCACGCTCGCAATCGGCTGGCAAGCGACGCGTGGCGATCCGGAGGTCGATGACATGTCACGACAGGAATCCTCAGTAACGGTCGAACTGCCCGATGGAAACACGCTCGACGTTCCGTCGGGCACCACAGTCGAGGGTGTGGCTTACGAGATCGGCCCCGGGCTCGGCGACGACACGGTCGCGGGCGTCCTCGACGGCGAACTCGTCGACAAGGCCGACCCCGTCTACGACGGCGCGACCATCGAGATCGTCACCCCCTCGGCCGACGAGTACCTGCAGGTGCTGCGCCACTCGGCGGCCCACGTCCTCGCCCAGGCCGTCCTGCGTCACTACCCCGACGCCGAGCTCGCCACCGGTCCGCCCACCGAGGAGGGCTTTTACTACGACTTCGACGGCGTCGACATCGACGAGGGCGACCTCGACGACCTGGTCGCCGAGATGGAGTCCATCGTCGCGGACGACCTCGACATCGAACGCGAAGAGGTCACCATCGAGGAGGCCCGCGAGCGGGTCGCCGGCGACCCATACAAGGAGGAGATCCTCGCGGACCTGGCCGCCGGCGAGCGCGGCGCCGCCGCCGACATCGAGACGGTGTCGTTCTACAGCCAGGGCGAGTTCTCCGACCTCTGTGCCGGCCCGCACGTCGCCTCGACGGGACAGATCGGCGCCGTCGACCTCCGGGAGATCGCCGCCACCAACTGGCGCGGCGACGAGGACGAGGCGCGGCTCACCCGCGTCTACGGCACCGCCTTCGAGTCCGAGTCTGACCTCGAAGACTACTGGGAGCGCAAGCAGGAGGCCGAGCGTCGCGACCACCGCCGCATCGGCCGCGAGATGGACCTGTTCTCCATCCCCGAGCACTCCCCTGGCTGTGTCCACTTCCACCCCGACGGGATGGCCATTCGCCGCGAACTGGAGGACTACATCCGCGAGAAGAACGACGAACTCGGCTACGAGGAGGTCTGGACGCCGGAACTGAACAAGACGGACCTGTGGAAGACCTCGGGCCACTACGAGCACTTCTGCGAGGAGGACGAGATGTTCCACTGGGAGCAGGCCAGCGCCCGCACCGACGACGACGAGGGCGACGAGTACGGCCTGAAGCCGATGAACTGCGCCAACCACGTCCACCTCTACCAGCGCCAGCGCCGCTCGTATCGCGAGCTCCCGAAGCGCTACTCCGAGTTCGGGACCTGCTACCGCAACGAGCGCTCGGGCGAGCTCTCCGGGATGCTCCGGGTCCGCGGGTTCACCCAGGACGACGGCCACGCGTTCGTCAGCCGCGACCAGATCCAGGGCGAGGTCACCCGCACGCTGGAGGTCATCGACGAGGTGCTCGACGATTTCGGCCTCGACGTCACCTTCAAGCTGGAGACCCAGCCCGACGACTCCTTCGGCGACGACGCCCTCTGGGAGCGCGCCGAGGACGACCTCCGCAGTTCGCTCGACTCGCTCGGCGAGGGCTACGAGGTCGAACCCGGCGAGGGCGCCTTCTACGGGCCGAAGATCGCCGCCGACGCCGAGGACGCCATCGGCCGCGAGTGGACCGTCGGCACGGTCCAGCTCGACTTCGTCCAGCCCGAGCGCTTCGACCTGAACTACGTCGGCGAGGACAACGAGGAACACACGCCGGTCATGATCCACCGCGCCCTCCTCGGGACGTTCGAGCGGTTCATGGGCGTCATGATCGAGCACTTCGCCGGCCGGTTCCCCCTGTGGCTCGCGCCCGAACAGGTCCGCGTCCTCCCGCTCAACGAGGACGTGCTGGGCTACGCCCACCGCCTCAAGAACGACTTCGACGACGACGGCTTCCGCGTGTCGGTCGCCGACGGCGACGACACGCTCCAGCGGAAGATCCGCCGCGCCCACGACGAGAACGTCCCCTACATGCTGATCGTCGGTCCCGACGAGGAAGAATCGGGAACCGTCTCGGTCCGCGACCGCGCCGAGCGCGAGGCCCGCGACGTCGACCCCGACGACTTCCGCGAGCACCTGCGCGCCGAGCGCGCCGAGAAGCGTCTCGAACCGGACTTCCTCGACGAATAACGCGGCTGACGCCGGTTCGACCCCGCGACCCGACCGCTTTTCACTCGCCGCTTCGCACGCACCGTCCATGGCAGACGACGCCCTCCAGCGGACGGTCCGTCGCTGCGTCGCGTTGGTCCTGATCCCCCTCTCCGTCCTCGTGATACAGTTCGACCGGTTCATGCAAGCGGAAGCCTACGGCTACCAGTTACACCCCGTCCTGTCCGTACTGGTCCCTGGGACGCTCGTGGTCGGCGCGGCAGGGTATCTCGTCCTCTCGGTGCTCCAGATCGACCGGCCGGAGACGGGCGAGGGGTCGACGCCCGCGGACCGGCCGGAGACGGGCGACGATGGGACAACCGGCGATCGGCCGCAGACCGAGTGAGAGCCGGAAACGACGGTGGTTCCCCCGGTCGGACTCCGGTATCGTTTTTGCCGCGGCGCTCGGACCGTCGGACAGTCCCCCGCATGACCGCCCGTACGCGAGCGCTCGGGGTCGTGGCGGCCGCCCTCCTCTGCTTGACGGCCGCCATCGGCGGCCTCGCGCTGACGGTGCCCGGCGCACCGGCCGCCGACCAGGCGCCCCGACCGACCGACACAGACCTCAGGAGCCTCCACGCCGCCGGGATCACCGGCGAGAACGTCACCGTCGGCGTCGTCGGCGTCACCGGCTTCGACACCGACCACCCGACGTTCGCCGACCGGGTCGTCGAGGCACGCGCGTTCGGCGACGGGACCACGGTGTCCAACGGCGGCCGCAACCGCCACGGCACCGCGACGGCGGCCGTGCTCTCGCGGACGGCCCCCGGCGCAGACCTGTACCTCGCCACCTTCGACGAGACGCGTGACTTCCGGCGCGCCGTGACCTGGCTCGTCACGGCCGACGTGGACGTCATCGTCACGCCGGTGTCGTTCTACGGGACGCCCGGCGACGGGAGCGCGGCCGTCGCCCGACTGGGCGAGTGGGCGCGCCGCCAGGGCGTCGTCTTCGTCGCGCCGACCGGGAACCTCGCCCGCGGGCACTGGCACGGCCGCTACGACGACGTGGCGAACGGCACGCTCCGCTTCGGCGAGACGACGCGCAACTACGTCGCCGGCCGCGGCAGTCGGACGCAGATCTGGCTCTCCTGGGACCGCGCCCACGAGAACGAGACCTACACCGCGGAACTGTACCGCGCCGCTGGCAACGAGTCGCGACTCGTCGCCCGCTCGCAGCCCTACGGGGGAGACGACGTACCGAACGCGCGGATCAACGCCCGGCTGGAAGGCGGGACCTACTACGTCGCCGTCCGCGGCCCCGAGAACGCGACCGGCGCGCACCTCCGTCTCGCCTCGCCGACCCATCGCTTCCAGCAGGCGAAGCCGGAGGGGAGCCTGGCCGCGCCCGCGACCGGCAGGGGCGTGGTCGGCGTCGGCGCCTACGACCTCGCAGACGACGGTATCGAGCCGTTCAGCTCCCGCGGGCCGACGCTCGACGGCCGCCTCGGCGTCGACCTGGTCGCGCCCGCTCGACACGAAATAAGGGGGTACGACGAGCCCCTGGTCGGCTCGTCGGCGGCCACCCCCTACGTCGGTGGCGCCGCCGCGCTGGTCCTCGACGCTCGCCCCGGGCTCGCGCCCGAGCGGGTCGAGCACCTGCTCGAACGGACGGCCGTCGACGTGGGACCGAACGGCACCGACGCCGTCGCCGGGCACGGCCTGGTCGCGCCACGGCGGGCGGTCGGTCGGCCGACGAACGCGACCGGGTGAGGGGGTCGGCGAGGGTGGGACCGCGACGGCGTTCAAAGCGCGATTTAACCTACGGACAGGGCTATAGTACCGGCGGGTGGATCGACGGGTACGGACAGATGTCGGGGCTCATCGACCGCATTCAGGACCGGACGGCGACGAGCGACGAGCAGTTGCGGGTGCTCGACGTCGAGGGCGAGGAGACCGACGACGTCCTCGACGCGCTCGCGACTGACACGCGCCGGGCCGTCTACCGCGCGCTCTTCGAACAGCCCCGCACCGCCTCGGAGATCGCCGACCGCATCGACACCTCCGTCCAGAACGTCCACTACCACGTCTCGAACCTCGAAGACGCGGGCCTCGTCGAGGCGATCGACAGCCGATACTCCGAGAAGGGCAACGAGATGACCGTCTACGGCCCAGCGAGCGACCCGCTCGTCATCGTCGGGAACCGCGAGATGCGCCCGCGCGTCCAGCGGTCGCTGACGGACGTGGTCGGCGGCATCGGCATGCTGGCGGTCGCCGCGCTGCTCGTCCAGTGGGGCGCCGAGCGGATCGCTCGCCCCGCTATCGACGGCGCCAGCGCCGGCCCCGCCAGCCCGAACGCGACCCTCGGCGAACCCGGCTCGCTGGCCTGGTTCGTCTTCGACGTCGTCGAGCCCGGCGTCCTCTTCTTCTTCGTCTGCCTCGCCGTCGCCTCCGCCGTCGCGCTCGCGCTCGACTGGTAGGTGGCGATCGGCCACGATCTGGCCGCTATCGACCCGCCGACGCAGTCGCGGAGTCACCCGACCGGTCGGGAACAGCCACGAATTCTGAGACCGGCCATCGGCGGATCCGTCGAGGAGAAGTGCGTGAGTGAGGAACTGAGACGGACGGCGATACCGCGAAGAACAGGTGCGAGAGCGACCGACGAACACGCGGGAAACAGGGAGTCGGGGAACGAAAACAGCGGGAGCGGCGTGTGACTCTCGACGGCGGGGTCAGCTCCGGACGAAGCCGAGGAACATCGCGATGGCGCCGAAGGCGAGCAGGCCCCCGAGGGCCAGCGCGCCCACACCGGTGAGGAACGAGCCCGAGGCGTCTTCGGCGGCGACGGTCGCATCGCCGGGGCCGGGCGGGTCGTCGGTCGCCGCGTCTTCGCCGTCACCACTGTCGCTGGCGCTTCCGTCGCTCTGTTCGCCGTCGCTATCGGCGTCTTGCACGACGATGGTCCCGATCGTCGCGGGGTTGCCGTCCGCATCAGTCCCCGAGAACACGTCGACGGAGTACGGTGCGGGGTCGAGCGGCGAGTCGAGCGTCGTCTCACTCGTGACGTTCGCCGGGCGGGTCTCGCCGGCCTCCGCGACCGCGAGTGCGGGCCTGTCGGCGTCGTCGGTGGCGTTCGTCCGGAAGACCACGACGGCCCGGCCGTCGTCGTTCGTGTCGCGGATCACGGCGGTCGTCTCGTAGTTGACCGCCTCCTCGTCGCCGATGGTGACCGTCAGCGCGTCGGCGTCGCCGAACGTGACCGGGAACCGGGCGACGTCGCCCTGGTCGACTCGGGCGATGTCACGGACCTGGATCTCGTCGGTGTCGAGCGGCGTGGGCGTCGCGGTCTCGCCGTCGGCCCCGCCGGAGGTCGCCGTCCCCGTCGGACAGTCGGTCTCGCAGTCCGTGACCTGTCCGGTACCGCGGGCGAGGGTCCTGTCGTCGCCGCGGACGGTCACGTCGAACGGCGTCCCGGACGACATCCCGCTGAAGTCGAACGTGCCCGCGAAGGTGCCGTCGTCGTCGACGGTCGTCTCGACCGTCATGAGGAACGGCGACGACGACGAGGCGGAGGTCACGCGGATCGAGACGGTCGTCCCGGGGTCCAGCGTCGTCTCGCCGGAGATCGTCTGCTCGGTCGCGGGGGCGACGCGGACCTCGCCGTCGGTCGTGTCGAGGGTCGTGCCCTCGTGCGTCGGCTTCGGCGTCGCCGTGCCGTCGCTCGGCGTCTCATCACCCTCGTCCGCGCCGTCGTCGGCCAGTATCGCCAGCGAGGCGATCGATGGCGGGTCGTCGGGGTCGCCCAGCGAGAGGTCGTAGGAGGCGGGGTCGAGCGGTTCCTCGACACCGGCGACCTCGGTCCGGTTGTCGATCGCGTCGTCGCCGGCGACGGTGAGGGACGACTCGAGCCCGGACTCGTGGACCGCGCCCGTGTCGAAGCGGACCGTCACGGTGCCGTCGCCGTCGGCGTCGGTGACCGTCGCCCGGACCTCGAAGTTCGTCTCGGCGGCGTCGCCGACGGTGAGTCGTGCGGTGTCGTCCGCGCCGGTCGTGTTGATCGTGATTTCGGCCGTCTCGCCCTGGTGGACGGTGTAGATCGACTCCTCGAAGGAGGGCGTCGCGGCCGCGCCGTCGGCGGTGACGACGCCGGCCAGCGGCGCGGTGACCAGCGTCGCGACGACGAGCGCGGCGAGGAGGCGCCTGGCGGTCACGCGACCACCCCCGGCCGGGGCGCTCGGGCGTCGCGCGGTCGGCTGCGAGCGATACGTCGGTCGACACGACGGTCCGGAGGGGACCGGTCAGGGTGGCGTCTTGCTGCCATTGCGATCGATCGGTCCGTCGGCGGACAAATACCACCCCCGTAAGCTTCAAACTGGCTTTGAACGCGGGCGAATTCGGGGGCGACCGGACGGCACCGCCCGTGCACGGTCGATACACGCGACCGTTGGCCTCTTGCCCGTCGCTCACGAATCGTCGGTGATGGCAAACCTCGAACTGTACGAACTCGAAGGCTGTCCCTACTGCGCGAAAGTGATCCAGAAGCTCGACGAGCTCGGTCTGGACTACGAGTCCCACATGGTTCCCCGCTCGCACGGCGAACGGACCGAAGTCGAGGAAGTGAGCGGCCAGACCGGCGTCCCCGTCCTCGTCGACCACGACAACGGCGTCGACGGGATGCCCGAGAGCGACGACATCGTGGAGTACCTCGAAGAAGAGTACGGGAGCTGAGGTCGTCCTCCCGAGCGCGACCGACGGGAGCGCTCGGCTTTTTGCCCCATCTTTTTGCGCGAGCGGGTCGCGAGCGCGAGGCTCGAACGGAGTGAGAGCCTCGAAGGCGAGCGGGGAGCGCAGTGACCCGCGAGCGAGCGACCCCGAGCGGAAAAAGGTGGTCGCAGTACCTCGAAGAGCAGTACGGTAGTTAAATCCCACCTCTGTGCCGTTTTCGCGACTCGGTCTGCTATAGGTAGTCGACGGTCTCGCCGCCGACACCGTCGAAGCCCTGGCGTTCGTGCGACCACTCGAAGACCCCCTCGTCGCGGCGCTCGGCGAGGAAGTCCACGATGCGCTCGCCCACGGCCTCGCCGTAGAGGTCGGGGCCCGACTGCAGGCGCTCGCGCACGTCGGGCGAGTCGAGGGCGTGGGCGACCATCTCGCGGACGAACTCCCCTGAGATGGGCGGGACGAGCAGGTTCGTGTTCGCCTCGAAGACGGTCTCCGGTCGGTCGGTGTTGAACCGCGCGGTGAGACAGCACGCCTCGTCGATGTGGTTGAGTTCCTCCTGCATGCTCCCGGAGTCGGTCAGTTCGGCCAGACACTGCCCGGATTCGAGGAACTCGTAGACGTGGGCATGTTTCTTCCAGAGCCCGGTAAAGAGGAAGTTCTCGCGCTCGTCGGCCAGCCGCTGCAGGCGCTCGCGGTAGCCGTGACGTTCGAGCGCGTGCCGCGTCGCGGTCAGTTCGACGAAGTTGACGTTGCGGCCGTCCTCGACGAGCGCGACGACGCCCTCGACGAGCGCCTCGAAGCGACCGGGCAGGAGGTTCGCCCGGCGGTGGATGTCGACGCGGATCCAGTCGTCTCGGGCTTCGAGGACGGGGTAGATGTCGAAGACGCTCTCGCCGTCGTGGCCCCCTTTCATCTCGATGGCGTCGACGACGGAGTTGCCGACGACGGGCATCCGCTCGTGGCCGTCGACGCTGCGGGGGTAGCCCTCTGCTTCGAGGTGTTCGCGATTTAGCTCGACCGGCGCGAAGTGATAGCGGGCGGCTGCAGAGCCGATGAACGTGTCGTACTGCTCGGGGAACGGCTCGGTCCGGTCGACCGTCCACTCGCCGTTCCACTGCTCGTCGACGAAGGCTTCGGGGTCGGGGTAGTCGGCGTCGGTGGCGGTTCCCGCCCCCGCGGTCGGAACGGCGTCGTAGTCGGGCGCCATCCCGCGGAGGCCGGCCTCGTTGTGCGCGACCTGCTGGTTGGTGGCGAACAGCCACGCCTGCGGGAAGATGGCGGCGGCGTGGGTGTCGCCGTGGACTAGCGGGAGGACGGTGGTGTCGGGCCACTCCTCCAGCCGGTCGGCGAGTTGACGCACCGCGAGCATCGTCTGGGCGGTCTTCTCGCTCAGGTCCCCCCGGATGCCCAGGTCGACTGCGATCGAGTCTTCGAGGTCGTACTCTTCGAGGCCGTGCCCCAGCAGGTCGTCGTAGTGCTGGCCGGTGTGGATCACGAAACAGGGGAGCCCGCGTTCGCGGGCGGCGGCGACCACCGGCGCCTGCTTGTAGAAGTCCGGCTTCGTGGCGGTGACGACAGCGAGCACGAACTCGCCGCGGTCCATCTCCGCCGCGAGTCGCTCGTCGTAGATCGTCGGGTCGGCGTCCATTGTGTCGACTGACACGACGCCCGGACGCGTGTTTACAGTTCCGGAGGGAGGTGGCGTTCGTGTCTGTGAACTCGTTTTGAGTGCCGGTGACAGCACGCGACAGAAGCCCTCGACCCGCTCGCTAGGAACAGCTGCTCTCGCTGGGAATGACAAGCGATGAAAGCCCTCGACCCGCTCGCTAGGAACAGCTGCTCTCGCTGGGAATGACAAGCGATGAAAGCCCTCGACCCGCTCGCGCGGTCTGTGCGGGATATCCTCGGTCGCTGGCGCTCCCTCGGATAGGGCCCGCGCAGACCGCGCGACCTGGTCTCGCCCTTTCAGTCCACCAGGAGAGCAAGCTCTCCTGAGCCCTGGCCCGCTTCGCTCGCCAGGACACCAGAAAACCGGAATCCGCACCGCACAGCACCGCGCCTCACGCCTCCCCAACCGATTCGCTCCCTTCGGTCGCTCATCCCTCGCACGGTTACGTCGCGGGATGAAACCCGCGACAGCGCGCGCCACGGCAGAAAACGGGAATGCTTTCGATAGTCGAACGGAGGTCCATGCCGAAACGCCAACCCCGACGGTCCGTCGACGCTCCTCAGGCGTCGGGGTCGGGGTCGAAGATTTCGGGGTTCTCCTCGCCCTGGACGTCGATCACGGCCAGTGCGCCCTTGCGGGCGACCCGCGAGAGCGCGTGGTCGACGAGCTTGACCGGGCCGGGAACCGGGTAGTGCATCGTCGCGATGGCGGTGCTGCCGGGCTGGACGGGCGTCGTCTGGATGTTCCGCTGGGGTCGGCCGCCCAGGCCGCCCTGGGGGTACACCTCGTCCCAGACGCTCCCGATGGGGTGGAACGAGCTGGCGAGGTTCGGCCCGCCGACGCAGTAGTACACGCGGGCGGTCTCGCCGGTCTCGGCGGTCATGTCGGCGTAGTTGTCGGGCGTGATGGCGTACTTCTCGCCGTTGATGAGGACGTACGTGGGGTCCTCGCGGGCCATCGCGCCCATGTCGAAGGTGTGGTGGCCCTCCTGGCCCGTCTCGCCGTCGGTGTACACCTCGTGCTGGCCGAGGTAGAACTCGTGGTCCACCGCGGGCAAGCCCTCCTCGGGTTCGACGAGGATGATGCCGAACATCCCCGAGGAGATGTGGTAGTCGAGGTTGGCGACGGCGCAGTGGTAGATGAACGCGCCGGGGTAGGTGACCGTGAAGCGAACGCGCGTGGACTCACCGGGCTCGACCATCGTCGCCTCGGCGCCGCCGCCCGGCCCGCGCACCGCGTGCAGGTCGATGTTGTGCGGCATCCGGTTGTCCTCGGCGTTGGTGATGGTCAGATCGACCGTGTCACCGACGCGGGCGCGGATCATCGGCCCCGGGATCTGGCCGTCGAAGGTCATGTACTCGAAGGTGACGCCGGGCTCGATCTCGGCGGTGACCTCCCTCGTCGTGAGTTCGACCTCGACGGTAGCGGGCTCGTCGCGGTCGATGGGCGCGGGGATGTCCGTCGGGTCCGCGGCGACGCGGTCGGCGGTCGTCGCCTTCGGGGCGTCGAGCGACCGGGGCCCGCTGTCGACCTCCGTGTAGGTGACCTTGTCCGCGGGAATCTCGCCGGCACAGCCGGCGACTGCGGCGGCACCCGCCGCAGCGCTGGTCTTCAGGAACGTTCGACGGGTGGTGCGTGGTGAGTTGGTCATGGGGCGGTCACATCTGCATGTCGGTCGAGTGAGGGTATAACCGAGGCGCGTTTTCTCGGAGGTGTGCGGGGGCGACGAACATGTTCGGCCACCGTTCGCGGGTTCTCAGTTCACGGGAACGCCCGCTGGGGGTTATTTGACGAAGGTGGCTACGGAGAGATATGAACGGAGACGACGGCATCGACGAGGGGCGTCGGAACGTGATGAAGACCCTCGCTATCGGGGCGACCGCGGGCGGACTCGCGACGGTCGGGTCCGCCCCCGCGGCCGCACAGTCGACCGACCTGAGCGACTGGTTCTCGAACGTCAGCAACGTCGACGGCGTGGTCGACGAGACCGGCAAGAGCGAAGTGACCGTCGAAGTGGGCGTCCAGGGCAACAACGGCGCCTTCGGGTTCGGCCCGGCCGCGGTCCGGGTCGACCCCGGCACGAAAGTCGTCTGGGAGTGGACCGGCGAGGGCACGCCGCACAACGTCGTCGCCGAAGACGGCAGCTTCGAGAGCGACATGATCAGCGAGGCGGGCGCCACGTTCACCCACACCTTCGAGAGCGCGGGCGTCACGAAGTACGCCTGCGTCCCACACAAGGCGATGGGGATGAAAGGCGCCGTCGTCGTCGGCGACGCCGAGGTGACCGTCCCGAGCGCGAGCGGGGGCGAGTCGGGCGGCTCGGGCGGTTCGGACAGTGACGGCGCGAGCGGCACCGAGACCAGCGGCGGCGACGGCACCGCTGCGGGCGGCGAGTTCGTCGAACCCGACTACGACGGCTGGTTCGAGAACGTCGGCAACTTCGACGGCACGGTCGACAAGACCGGCCAGGACGAGGTGACGATCGAGGTCGGCGCCGAGGGCAACGGCGGGCCCTTCGCCTTCGGTCCCGCTGCGGTCCGGGTCGACCCCGGCACGAAGGTCGTCTGGGAGTGGACCGGCAAGGGCGGCCAGCACAACGTCGCCGGCGAGACCCACGACTTCGAGAGCGCGATGCAGGGGTCGGAGGGCGACACCTACGCGCTCGAACTCGACGGCCAGGGCGTGGTGAAGTACGCCTGTACGCCCCACCAGGCCGCCGGGATGAAGGGCGCCGTCGTCGTCGGGAACCCCGCCGGCGCCGCGTCGGGCGCTGCGGGCATCGACCTCTTCGAGACCTCGCTGTGGGGCCTCGCCGGCGCCATCGTCGCCGCGCCGTTCGTCGCCAGCGAGATCGTCGCCCGCCGCCGGCGGAAAGACGAGGACGACGAGCGTCGGCCGCCGACGCACCCCGCGGACTGAGCGGTCGACTCGGTCACCGGCCCAGTTCGGGCGCGTTATGCGGAATCGCTGCGAGAACTGCGGGGGTCGCGGTTCGGTATGGCTCTGCAACCGTCTCAATTTGGTCCGTTCAGCCGGAGGTCGTTCGCGGTATTTCGAGCCAGCGTTCGAAGTCACGTATTTTTGAATCCCGGTTCATAGCCACTGTTGCCGTTCGGCGACCGATTCGATCACATCCGGGAACCTGTCCTGTTTGAACTGTATTCGTGCGACAGGAGAGTGATACTCGATCTCTGTCGCATTCTCCTCGTGGATAGACATCTGTGCAGCGGTGGTCAATTCACGGAGGAGTTCGGTGTTTTCTTGGAATGGTGGTTCTGACATCTGACCGATCCGCTCGTCAATTCCATTGTCCTCTTCGTAGCTCGAATAGTAGTCGAGCGCTTGCCGATACGAATCAGCACCGTCAGAGCCACCAGAAACGACCTCAAAATCACCGCTGTATTCGGCGAGGAGTCCACACTCCACATCGGTCTCGACGGCCAGCGTTTCGAGTTCTTCTAGCACTAAAATGCCACTCCGTGCTCGATATCTGGAGCGTTGTTCGGAACCGCCTATCCGATAACTGAGACTAGCTCTGAGCAGTAACGCGAGTCCAGGGCTGACCGTATCCAGGCACTCGAATCTTCCCGAGGCAAACGAAAGATGCGCCGCTGACGTGAACTTCTGAGCCGCAGT
Organism: Halosimplex amylolyticum; assembly: GCF_051414035.1. Classification (NCBI taxonomy): domain Archaea; kingdom Methanobacteriati; phylum Methanobacteriota; class Halobacteria; order Halobacteriales; family Haloarculaceae; genus Halosimplex; species Halosimplex amylolyticum. The sequence continues at coordinate 103,185 of NZ_JBLKNW010000002.1, forward strand.
CTCGAACTCGTGTGATTTGAGGGCCTTTCGACCCTCGCCCTTTAATTCCTGTAATCGCTTGTTCATAGAGTCTTCTCACTCGGGAGAAATCAGAGAACCTTAGATTCCCAGTTGCCAGCAGCGAGGACTGTGTCAATAATCTTCGCAAAGTGGTTTCGCTTGAATCTGATACGAGCATCAAGAGAGGTTCTAGTCACTTCTTCTCGCGTCTCAGTACTGATGGTGTATCCCGCTGAGTCTGCTAAGTCGGTGACCAAGAGGCTGAAATCGTCAAACCCATCCTCCATCTGCCATCCGAGGTGGGAATCCGTTCCCGAATAGAACTCAGCCGCGGTTTCGTACGCCTCATCGGCATTCTCGATCTCACCGACTACTCGCAGATCTCCCAGGATTTCGTGACAAAGACCGAGTTCTGGTTCGGCTTCGAGTTCTTTCCCTCTGATCAGATCAGAAACGATCAGACAACCCTGCTCGCTATGATTACGACAACGGTCAGAGGAACCAGCTAACCGAAAACAGAGTGAACCCAAGAGCAGCTCTCGCATCCCGTATGTGAATTGAGAGATAGAATACGTTGGAGATGGCTGCACATTTTCAGATGCACCATCCGGTAGTGGCCAAGATCGCATGAGTCTTCCGCGGGCGCCAGCTACGTAATACTCTCCGGCAGGTGCTAACTGACCGTTCTCTCGCAACTCTCTGGCGTACCGATTGTACCCCTGAAGTAGATCTAACACTGTCCCGGCCTGCTCCTCTGAAGCGGTGTCCTTGATTTCGTCGTCGGGCATTTGTTTGGAGGTGAAGGGGCTATTATTTGTTTCTCTCGTAGATTAGTGATTTCGGATACCCCTTTCTCTCGAGGAAGTCCTTGACCTCCGAAAGTGACTCGTAGACCGGTGCAGTTCCGACAATGTATACACCGTCAACCAGGTAAGCCCGCACGGTCACCCACCTTCCGTCGATTTCCTTCACATAGAGGCGGTTTCTACCGTTCTGGTAAATGTAGTCTGGGTCCTTGACGGTTCGCTCGACATCCCGAGGCCGATATACGTACCAGTACTGATCGATTCAGGATCCGGGTAGTAACATTTCCCAAAGGCCTGATAGGCGGAGAGCGTATAACATCGGCCGGCCTCATCGTAATTCCCATCACTCCGTGCCTCTTCAGCTCGGTCCTTGTACTCGTACACCGGGTTATCCGTCATATTAACACTCGTTCAGGCCGTTATCGATTCAGCCAGGGTCGTCGGGTTGTCGTTTTAGCTGGTCTTTCGCGTCTTCAACTGAAGATCACTAATTTGAGCCATCTCTTGAACCGTATTCTCCATCAGAAGCTCCCTCATTCCCCCATTCACCTGTTTCTTCGAGTGTTTGCAAGTACTGGGGGATTTTTTCTCGGACGTATTCCGCGAATTCGATATACGTTTGCTGTTTCCTGAACTCCATCGTCGTCGAATCGCCTGTCGCCGCGTGTTCGAGGGTATAGAACCACGTGTACAGCGTTGTTTTCGGGGGCTCGGCTCTGTGAGAGCGTGGATCTCCCGCTTCCTCGTAGATCGAGAAGGCGTTGTCGTATGCGTCCTCGACTCCACCTACGTTTCCGACGAGCCTAAACATCCCGACTGCTTCGTACCACCCACCTCGATCAGCGTGATGAATATCGCGATCAGGTGTCGGGGCTGATAATGCTCGGTCCGCCATCTCTTCTGCACGCAGGATCCCGGTTCGACAACGGTTTACACAGCGGTTCATCCGCCCTGCGATTCTGTAACAGGTCGCCGCTTCGAGGAAATGCTTTAATTCTCCTCCAGAACTCGGATATAGCGGCATACTTGCGGCCTTTTTGAACGCAGCGCTCGTATACCACTCCCCGGCCTCGACGAGATTCCCCCGTTCTCGTTCTTCCTCGGCTTTTTTATAGGGTCTTTCAGATGCCGTCATTACTTACAATCTACCTTGTCGTAATTTTTTACTTCTTCATCCTCAATATAGTCCTCGGCGTCTTTCAAATTCTCGAAGAATGTCTGTCCGTTCTCGATATTAGTAAGGAATGTTTGAAGATACCGATAAAATTTGCCGCTCCCTCCGGATTTGGCAAGGGTCACTGCTATCGCGAATCGGTTTGGACCGACTTTGATAATATGGTACCACTTACCGTTGCTACCTTTGAACACCGTCACCACCTCTTCAAACGCACTTCGCACAGCAGACTTGTCCCCATCGAATGGCTTATTTGGCTTATTCGGGTCTGAATACTGCCAGTCGTCAGTCTCGTCCAGATCTACTGTGGTCTCAGAACACTCGTCGTAAGCGGTTTGCGACGCCGCCATCAGCGTCCCACCGATGATGGTCAGGATGATCGCCCGCTCGCCGGCCTGCCCGATGACGTAGTCTACCGCCCCTTCACCGGCAACGTGCTCGCCGTTCTGGAGGATGTCGCCGATCTGGTCCTGCGTGACACCGGAAGTCGCCTGGATGTACGCCCAGCCACGGCCCCACGTCTGGCCGTTGGCCGTCTCAGCGAAACCCGGCCGAAGTGTGACATGCCCGACAACGGTGCCCTCCCACTGGTTAACTGGTTCGGCCGCGAGGAACGAGCCGATCTGGTCCTTTTCAACATCACTGATGTGCTCGGCGGCGTTTGCGATAAATATAATCCCACCAATTGCTATTGCACCACCGAGCAGGTTGTCACCAATATACGGGTCCGTCGAAACGGCAAGTCCGCTACCAGTAACTACTGCAGTTCTCGCAATATCCCCTCCTTGGACCTCGAATTCGAAGAGATAACTGGCCGTGTTCCCGTTCGTATCTGTGATGTTGACCCAGTATTTATCCGCCTTCTTCGCGTTGTGGGTCCCGACACCGAACGAATACCGTTCGTCTTCTTCGATCGTCCCCTCAGCCTCTGGCCGAAGTTTCCAGCCGACTCCGGGATAGTGGGCTTTCACGTCGATCGAGGCGATCTCGGAGTCGTCGGTGATGCGGAAGAACCCGCCGATGCGATCCATTTTCTCCAGATCGAACTGCACGGCAGGCGGCGAATCGTCTGACATCGGGTTCTTGTCCCGGAAGTCGCCGATCTTATCGCCGTCCGAGTCGGCGAGGAGGGGATCCGAGTCGGCCGTGTGTTCGGTCAGGTCGTATAGTCCGTCGCCGTCGGAGTCGGTTTTTGTCGGATCACTGATTAACGGGAAGACCGACATCTGTACCTCGGTTGGTCCGACGTCACGACCGATCACTTCTCTCGATCGGAACTCTTCGGCCTCGTGGAGCTCGTCATCGTCCGTATCGGGGCTCAACAGATCGGTTTCGATCCGAGTGAACTCGCCGTTGACCTGCGTCGCGATCCCATCGATCTCTAATTCGTCGGGGAAGCCGTCCTGGTCGTGGTCCAGCGTGTCGGCGTACTCGCTGACGACCAATGTGCCAGCGATGGCGTAGCGCACGTCTCCGCTGGGGTCGGTGTGCGTGCGAAACTTCTCGGCGTAATCGGTTACGCCGTCGCTATCGGAGTCCGCGTCACTCGGATCCGACGAAACCGCTATCGAACCGTTCGCATCACGCGGAGCGTACTGGTAGGCCGTTCCGCTCCGATTGATCGTCGGGACCCGCCAGCCGTCAAGTTCCGTCGAATCGGTGAGTCCGTCGCCGTCGGTGTCTTTGTGTCCGAGGGCGGGATTACTCGACCAGCGGTATCCCGTTTCGAGCGCCTGGCTGTTCGGCGGTTCCTGCGTGACTCGGGAGGTGATGTCGACTTCTTCGCCGTCTTCGAGGCCGTCGCCGTCGGTGTCGTTCGAGAGGGGGTCTGTATAGACGACGTCGCCGTTGGCCAGCGGGATACCCGTCACTTCGCGGAAGTCGGGGATGCCGTCGCCATCGGAATCCCGCTGGACGACTTCCTCGGTGGGCGCCTCGAAGTCGACGTAGTGCGCTCGCAGCCAGGAGTTGTCGCCGCCGGTGTGGCGGGCGTCGGCTCGCAGCGAGACGGTGACGTTCTCGCCGGCGTACTCGGTGATGTTCAGCCGCCGGGTCGCCGTTCGCGTCTTCGAACTCGAACTCGTGTCGGTCTCCAGGCGGTAGATGTCCGTCTCCTCCCCCTCGGAGGTGACCGTCAATACCGCCGCGCTATGTGACCACGAACTCTGGACGTGCGCTGTCACTTTCACCTTCACGAACAGCGGCCCGTCGTCGGGCAGCGTCTGCGAACGATTCAGGTACCGCTCGCGATTGGTCTTCTCCAAGACGCGGATCGAATCGCGGTCGGACTCGATCTCGCAGTCACCGTTCGCTGGTTCGTCTTTGAAGCCATCGCTGCGTGGCTCGATATTACAGGACCAGTTGCTGGCCGCGATCGACGACGGCATCGACTCGAACGTCCAGTTTTCGATCCGCTCGGTGTTGGTGCCGTTGGGCCGCATCGAGAGGATGTCGTTGCGATGCTGGAGGAAATCCAGCCACTGCTGGTTGTCGAAGACCGTGTACGTCGAGAAGTGCTCGGTCGTCGCCGTCACCGTATTCGAGTCGGGATCCACGGTCGAATTGACGTGCTCGTAGCGCTGCGCGCTCTCGTTGAACCGATATATCGAGAGGTTACCCTCGCTGCTCTCGACGCGCGACTCGTTGTACGCGATCGTGATGTTCGCCCGCGAGAAGTTCGCCTGCGACTCGAACTCGACGAACGGTGCGACCGACGCGTTCGGCGTGTACTCTTCCTGATAGCGGACGTGCGTCGGCTCCTCGACCGTCGTCTTCCCGGCGACGTTACCCTCGCCGGTGATGTCGACGGTCGCGTCGAGCGACTCGTTCCCGGTCGTCGTTGTGTAGGTCTCGTTGCCGTCGAGTATGCCGTCGTCGTCCGTGTCCGGATCGAGCGGATCCGTATCGAATTGTTCGGTCCCTTCGACTCCGTCGAGCAGTCCGTCGTCGTCGGTGTCGGGGTCCGTGACGTTCGTCTCTCCGCTCACTTCCACCGGGTCACGAAGTTCGTCTCTGTCCGTATCCGCGAGGAACGGCGAACTTCCGGCTTCGATCTCCTCGGCCGTGGTCAATGTGTCACCGTCATAGTCCTCGGCACCGTCGAGGGTCCCGTCCTCGTCCGTATCGGCCGAGAGCGGGTTCGTCGGGAGGAAGTACTGTTCAACCCCATCGCGGAGTCCGTCGTCATCCGTGTCAGCCGAGAGCGGACCAGTCCCGAGTGCGAACTCCGAGAGCGTCCCGAGACCGTCGCGGTCGAAGTCCGCGCGACCATCGATGATACCATCGCCGCTCTCGTCACGTTCGGTCTCTGACGAATCGCTGTCCGGATCAAGCGGATCCGTTCCGAGTTCCATTTCTGTCGACTCGTTCAGACCGTCTCCGTCCAAGCGAAGCGTCGCAGTCGCCTGTGCGGTCGAGCCGCTTCCGCCGCGCTCGCCGGGCTTCCGATCGTTGTCGGCTACGGCGACAGTGACGTTCGCGACGCGTTCTGTGAGGGTGACCGGAACTAGAAACGTCAAATTGTCTGCGGGGCCACCTCGAATGACGTTCGGTTGCCGACTGAGTTGTTCTCGCCCGTTCACGGAGACGGTGAGATTCCCGAGCGTCCACGCCCGTGGGTCCGACACTCGAACGGCGACAGTCCGCGTCGCTTCTGTGGTGCCGTTGCGGATCGGGTCGGATCGATCGATGATCGCGACCGACGGTGTGGTCCCCCGATCGATCAGGTGGAGCGCTTGCTGAGCCTGCTGCCAAGACGTCCGCATCGTTCGGATCGCCTGCGCGTATCGACGGACCGCCCGCGCCCCGTCGGAGTCGTTCGCCCGGTTGAGGCGACGCTGTGCACGGTCGAACTGCCGCTCGGCGTTGCGGACGTGCGCCTCGGCACTCCGTCGGAGACCCTGGTTGTCCATCTCGCCTTCCGTCTGCTCTAGAGCGCGCCGTGCGTCGGTGATGGCCTGCTGTGCGGTCTGGTTGTCCGCCAGCGCGACGTACCGGCTCGCCCGCAGTGCAGTGACATTCGCCTCCGAGCGGGCGAGTTTCACGAGCGCCTGTACGGCCACAGCATCGTCAGTGAACACTCCCATTGATTCGACGCGAACCGGACCACGATATTCGCTGAGCGTCCCGTTGATCCGCTCGGAAGCGCGATCACGTGCGGACGCGAACCGCGGCTTCGAGACGCTCACGTCCTCGATAGCCGTCGCGGCCTCGGCCTTCAGTGCCACCGATGGTTCCGACGGCGTATTCCCGGCCGCTGCCAAACCGCCCTCGTTGCCGGCACCGGCGAGTCCGACGCCCGAAGCAGTACCTGTTCCCCCGTTACCGGAGGAATCGCTGCAATCACCAATATCAGCGCACACCCAAGTGCCCCAATTCGACCCAGTGGTCCCATTGCTTCCACGAGATATCCAGTTGCTAATATTTGTTTTCATTTTGAACATCATGGCGAGAGTCAAGTTACGAACCCCTGGTCGTGCCGAACCACGGAACCCGCCCCACAGATCCGACGGTGTTACGACAGCCCGACGAAATACCGGGAGACATGCGACCCCCGGTGAAGCGAAGAGCCGCGTCCACTGTCGCGGTCGACGACGTCTGGGCCGGCCACCCGGTCGGGTTCGACCTGCTGACGGCCGAGAGCCGGCAGTTCGTCGCCTACTACGACGCCGAGCGACGGCTGACCGTCGCCCAGCGCGACCTCGACGACGACGAGTGGACGCGGACACACCTGGACGAGCGAATCGGGTGGGACAGCCACAACGATATCGTGGCGGCCGTCGATTCCGCCGGCCACCTCCACGTCAGCGGGAACATGCACGTCGACCCGCTGGTGTACTTCCGGAGCACCGAACCGCTCGACGCGACGACGCTCCGCCGCGTCGACGGACTCGTCGGCCGCGACGAGGACGCGGTCACCTATCCGACGTTCCTCGACGGCCCGGGCGGCGACCTCGTGTTCATGTACCGCGACGGCGGCAGCGGCGACGGTCGCCGCCTGCTGAACGCCTACGACCCCGAGACGGAGACGTGGCGCCGGCTCCTCGACGAACCCTTGCTCGACGGACGGGGGGAGATGAACGCCTATCCGACCGGGCCGGTCCGCGGCCCCGACGGCGACTACCACCTCGCGTGGGTGTGGCGCGACACGCCCGACGCCGCCACGAACCACGACCTCTCGTACGCCCGGAGTTCGAATCTCGTCGACTGGGTGCGAGCAGACGGACGGGCGCTCGAACTGCCGATCACCGCCGACGACGGCGCAGTCGTCGACCCCGTCCCCGCCGGCGAGGGGCTGCTCAACAGCAACGTCGCCGTGGGGTTCGACGCGGCGGGTCGACCCGTCATCTCGTATCACAGGCACGACGCCGACGGGGACACGCAGGTCTACGACGCGCGGCTCGACGGCGGCGGTCCGGACGGCGATTCCAGCAGCGCCACTGACGCCGCGAGCGCCGGCGACTGGACCGTCTCGCAGGTCAGCGACTGGGACTACTGCTGGGAGTTCGGCGGTCACGGCACGCTGGACGACGAGATCCTGGTCGACCCCGTTCGCGTCGCCGACGACCGCCTCGTCCAGACGTTCTGGCACGCCGAGTACGGTCCCGGCCGATGGGTCCTGGATCCGGAGATGCTGGCTGTCGAGGGTGCTGACGTGCCCTGGCACGGCCTCTCCGAAGAACTCCGCCGGCCGACAGCGGGTGGTGAGTACGAAGTGCAGTGGGTCGCGGATTCGGCGACTGGCACCGAACAGGGCGAAGACACTCGCACGTACGCCCTCCGCTGGGAGACGCTGCCGGCCAATCGAGACCGGGCACGCGAGGGCAGGCCCGAACCGACGACGCTGCGGCTCTACGCGTTCGAGTAGCGGAAAACCGAACGCCGGGGCCGCGACGCGCTTACGCCGAGCTGCCTTCGATGTCGGCGCGCTCGCGGATGATGTCGCGGAGTTCGTCGGCCTCTTCGAGGTTCTCCATCTCCGATTCCTCGATGATAGCGGTGCCCTCGACGGACTCGCGGGTGGCGCGCTCGACGACGTACACCGAGCGGGTCCGCGTGACCTTGCCGACCGAGGACATGATGCGGGCGCGCTTCTCCGCAGTCTTCGTGAGTTCGGAGTGGCCCGTCAGCATCTCCTCCTCGCGGCGCTCGTTCTCGCTGACGGTCTTGAATGGCGCGCGGTCCGTCGGGTGGACGTCGAAGCCGACGCGGGTGAGGACGGCGACGATGGGCTCGTCCTCGGGGTCGACCTCGGGGTCCTCGGGCGTCGGCTCGTCCTCGCGCACCTCGTCGGCGCCGTCGAGGACGTCGACGGGCGCCGTGAGCGGCTCGTCGAACAGCTCCTCGAGCTGGCTGGCCACCTCGACGGAGGCGTCCATGCCGTCCTCGTACTTCGAGACGGTGCGACGGGAGACCCCGAGTTCGTTCGCCAGCCGACCCAGCGACCAGTCGCGGTCCTCGCGGGCGCCCGCGAGGACGTCGCTGTCGATGTTGACGTAGAGGCCGCCGGGCGCGGCGTAGATGAGCGGCGGGACCTCCTCGACGAAGAGATCCATCGCCGTGTCGGGCGAGAGGACCGGGACGCCGTGGCGGAAGTACGTGACGCCCGGTTTGAGCTCCTCGTCCCTGGTTCGCAGACCGATGACCATCGGGGTGGCGCCGAGGTAGGTGCCGAGGCGGCGCATCTCGGCGCCGGTCTGGCCGTCGAACGCGTCGATGTTGCCGAGGATCTTCACGAGGAGGACCTCCTCCCCGCGGCGGGCCGCGACGTCGAAGCTCTTGGGCCGGATGGCACAGCGCTCGCTCACCACGAAGCCCGCGTCCTCCAACATCGCGGTGACGTTGCCGACCAGTGCCGACCGTGACATACGTATTCGTAAGTACGTCACTGCATATATGCGTTGTGCCGCCCGTAGACTGTCCCTACGCCCCGTTCTTTCGCGTTAACCGATAGATTGATGTAGAGAAACGCAGTCGAAACCCGTTTGCCCGCGACCGCGCTACGGGCGTTCGTGACCGTCATCGGCCTCGACGACACCGATTCCCGCGAACGCGGGATGTGCACGACCTACGTCGCCGCGACCCTCGCCGAGCAGGTCCGCGAGGCCGGCGGCCGCGTCGAGCGCCGCCTGCTGGTGCGGCTCAATCCCGGCGTCGAACACAAGACCCGGGGGAACGCCGCGCTCGCCGTCCACACGGACCTCGACCCGGAGCGCGCGCTCGCGCTCGCCCGGGACCACCTCGACCTGGCCGAGACCGCCGATCCGCGGACGAACCCCGGCGTGGTCGTCGCACCCGGGTCCCCCGAGGGCGTCCCCGGCGCCGTGGCCGACTTCGCTCGGACGGCCGTCCGCGACTACCACGACGTGGCCGACGCGGTCGAACTGGCCGCCGATGCGGGCTACGAGTCCGCCCACGCCGGCAACGGGCGCGGCCGCATCGGCGCCCTCGCCGCAGTCGGCGCCTGGCGCGCGTTCGACGAGTGGACCTACGAGTGCATCTCCTACCGCGAGCGCGACCGCTGGGGCACCGACCGCGAGGTCGACTGGGAGTCGATCCGTTCGGCCGCCGAACGGGCGTATCCGGACGCCTGGGACACCGTCGACCGCGGCGAGGGCTATCCCGTCTGCGTCCCGCGAACGCCCTGCCCCATCCTGCACGGTATCCGCGGCGACGACCCAGAAACCGTGCGGTCGGTGGCCGACGCAATCGAGGGCGAGCCCGTGGTCCGGCGGGCGCTCTTCGTGACCAACCAGGGGACGGACGCGCATCTGCGGTCGGTCGATGGATTTTCGGCCGTCTCCGACGGGCGAGCCTACCGCACCGACGGCGAGGTGGTCGACCCGCCGGAGACACGCGAGGGCGGACACGTCTTCTGCACGGTGCGGAGCGGTGACGGGGAGCGACTGGAAGTCGCCGCCTTCGAGCCCACGAAGCGGTTCCGGGACCGCGTGCGGTCGCTGCGCGTGGGGGACCGCCTGACCGTCTGCGGCGAGGTGAGCGACGGGACGCTGAAACTGGAGAAGTTCGCCGTCCGGGATCTGGTGACGACGGAACTGGAGAATCCGACATGCCCGGAGTGCGGCCGGTCGATGAGTTCCGCCGGCGCCGGGCAGGGCTTCCGGTGCCGGGACTGTGGGACGAGCGCCGACGGGAAAGTCGAGCGGCCGGTAGAGCGGGACCTCGAACCCGGGTGGTACGAGGTGCCGCCCTGTGCCCGCCGCCACGTCGCGAAACCGCTCGTTCGCGGCGGATTCGACGCGCCGACGCATCCCGAGCGGTAGCAGTTCGCCGCGGTGACGACCGTGAGCGGCTGGATCCCCCGTTCGCTCCGCTCACGAGCAAGCGAGAACTCGCGACAGCGCGCGCCGAAACGGTCGATTAGTCGGTGCCTACGCGTCCAGCACTTCGATCAGGTTGCCTTCCGGGTCGCGGACGAAGAGGATGGTCGTGCCGGTCTCGGAGGTCTGGGGTTCGCTGAGCGTCTCGACGTCGTCGGGGAGGGCCTCGTAGAAGGCCTCGACGTCTTCGACGCCGAAGCCGAGGTGCTTGGCGCCGCGGTCGTTGACGCTGTCGGCGACGGCCTCGCCGCCCGCTGGTTCGTACTCGACGAGTTCGACGCGGGTGCCGTCGCCGTCGAGGTGGGCGAACCGGCCGGTCGCGTTCTCGACGCCGACGCCAGTGGCGAACTCCTCGCCGGAGGCCTCGAACTCGGCGAGGACGTCGAGGTCGAACACCTCGGTGTAGAAGTCGACGGCGCGGTCCAGGTCTGCGACGGTCGTACCGGTGTGGTGGACGCTTCCGGGCATGTCCGAGTGAGCGACTGCCGGGGGGTAAACGGTGTCGGTCGGGGCCGAGCGGACCGCCGTCTTCCGGTGGGATCGGCGTCGAGGGAGGGCCTAATTCGCCGTTAAGCGGGCTTGATAGCGGGTAGCTAACTCGTAACAATGATCGGTGAGGCCGTCTGAGCGGATATGGCAGAGGAATCCTCGGAAACCCGTGACGGGCGCGTCGTGATCGGGCCGCCGCCGCCGCCGACTGCCGCGCCCGAGGACGTTCTGCCGGCGGTCGTCAGGACGCGCACCGACGACAGCCGGCGCTACATCCTCTACTCCGACGCACCCGACCGCGACGGGGTCGCCGAGTCGCGTCTCTCCGTCGACGCCGACGTGGTCATCGACCGCGAACTCTGGCGATAGAGAGTCACTTCGCCGCGAACTCGACCGTCTCGCCCCGCAACCGCTCGACCGCCGCCTCCACGCGCCGCAGGTCGACCGACCGCGCCGCCGCGCGCTCCTCCCGGAGTTCCGCGAACGACCAGAACCGCGCGTCGGTGGCCTCCGGCCCCGGGTCGACCGCGCCCCTGGTCGCCTCGCGTTCGACGGCGAACGTGATCGAGAGGTACGAGCCGTCGTCCGGGTCGTCGACGTCGAAGCCGGTCCGGACGAGTTCGAGCGCGTCGGGGTCGACCGACAGTCCGGTTTCCTCTTCGAGTTCGCGACCGGCGCCGACGCGCGCGGACTCGTCGACTTCGAGGATCCCACCGGGGACGGCCCACGCGCCCACGTCCGGGGGGATAGCGCGCTCGATCATGAGCGCCGAGTCCCCGTCGAGGACGACGACCGACGCCCCCGGCATCGGGTTCTGATAGACGAACTCCCCGCAGTCCGGGCAGAACCGCCTGTCGCGGCCTTCCGATCGCTTCGTTTCGAGGGCGGCCCCGCAGTACGGGCAGTAGCTGGCTTTTCGCTTCGTCATCCTTTCAGTCCCGTCCCCGTGAGCGCCACGACCACGTCGTCGTCCGGCGAGACCGTACCCCGCTCCCGGAACGCCGCGAGCGCCGCCGTGGCCGTCGCACTGGTCGACTCGACGTGGAATCCCGCCCGGGCGAGGCGGTCGTGCTCGCGCTCGGTCGCGTCGGGACCGACCGCGACCGCGTCCCCGTCTGTCTCCCTAATGGCTTCGAGGATCTGGTCCTCGCGGGCCGGTTCGCGGATCTGGATGCCGTCGGCGGCGGTGTTGCTCGGCTCCTCGGAACCGGTTCCATCGAGCGCGTCGACGATGGGGGCCGCGCCGGTGGCCTGGACGCCCAGCAGTTTCGGCATCCCGTCGGTCCACCCGGCGTCGCGTAGCGCCTGGAACCCGCGGTAGGCGCCGAGCAGGAGCGTCCCGTGCCCCAGCGGCGTGACGAAGGCGTCCGGGACTTGCCAGTCGCGCTGGGCGGCGAGTTCGAGCGCGACCGTCGCCGTCCCCCGGAAGAAGGCGGGGTTCCAGGCGTGACTGGCGTACCAGCCCTCGTCTCGTTCTACCGCTTCGACGCACGCGTCGGTGACGTCGCCGCGCGACCCTTCGACGCGCACCACGTCGGCGCCGGTCCGCTCGATCGCCCGGAGCTTCCCCGCCTTGACGTCCGCCGGCACGTAGATCGCCGCGTCGATGCCCGCGCGGGCCGCGTAGGTGGCGATGGCGAGTCCCGCGTTGCCCGAGGAGTCCTCGACCAGCCGGTCGACGCCGAGTTCGACCGCCCGCGAGACCGTCAGTGCCGCGCCGCGGTCCTTGAAGCTCCCCGTCGGGAAGATCGATTCGAGTTTGAACTGCGCCCCCCACGCCGGCGCGTCGACGACTGGCGTCCACCCCTCGCCGAGCGTCACCGTCCGTTCGGTATCGAGAAACGGCTCGAACGCCCACAGCCCGCGGTCGCGGTCGAGGTGCGCGGGCGGGTCGTCCGAGTCTGGAAGCGGCTGGTCCGCGTAGTCCAGCGCGTGGCCGCATTCGCAACGCCAGGGCGCGTCGGCGTCGTCGGGATAGGTCCGGCCGCAGTCGCCGCAGGTGAGCATGGACGTGTCGTGGTGCGGTACGCTCCTGTAGGTGTTGGTCGACGAATTGTGATTGGCGACGAGGTCCAAAGGGGGATCTGTGTCGGTGGCGCGCGCTGTCGCGGCCCGAGCGAAGCGAGGTGCCGCGCCGAAACCGCGCGAGGTCTTCGCGAGTAGAACGAGCGAAGGCTCGGAAGACGAGCGGAGCGAGTCTTCCGGTGGATGAGAAGCGCACCGAGCGAAGCGAGGGAGCATCGCAGTCGGCTGGGGAGGTACGAGGCTGTCTGCGGTGCTGTGCGGTGGATGGGAGTGAACGGCTCGGAGCTTTCTGCTCACCGGTACGACCGCGATCCGGGCAGATTCTATCCGCTCGATCCCACTCGCGGTGCAGTAACGCACCAGAGCAGACACGCACGACGGATCACTGGCAAAACCGAACGCGACAGCAGAAACTCCTCGAACCCCTTATCGCTCGTCCACGTCGACGAACTCCAGGTCCTCCGGGCCGGTGTACCGGGCGCGCGGGCGGATCAGCCGGTTGTCCGCGACGTACTCGACGGCGTGGGCGATCCAGCCGGCCGAGCGGCTCATTGCGAAGATGGGAGTGTAGATGTCGATGGGGATGCCCATCTGGTAGTACGTCGACGCCGAGTAGAAGTCGACGTTGGGCGCGAGGCCCTTCTCCTCGGCCATGTACTCCTCGATCTTGGTGGAGTACTCGTACCACTTGGGCGTCCCGGCGGCCTCGCCGAGTTCCTGAGAGCGCTCGCCGAGGATCTTCGCGCGGGGGTCCTTGACGTTGTAGACGCGGTGGCCGAAGCCCGAGATGCGACGGCCCTCGTCGAGGGCCTTCTCGACCCAGCCGATGGGGTCGCGGTCGCTCTCGTCGACTTCCTTGAGCATCTCCATGACGTCCTGGTTGGCGCCGCCGTGGAGCGGGCCTTTCAGCGTGCCAATGGCCGAGGTGACCGAACTGTGGAGATCCGAGAGCGTGGAGGCGGTGGTGATAGCCGAGAAGGTCGAGGCGTTGAGGCCGTGGTCGGCGTGGAGCACCAGCGCCATGTCGAACGTCTCGGCGAGGACCTCGTCGGGCGCCTCGCCGTTGAGCATGTAGAGGAAGTTCGCCGCGTGACCCAGGTCCTCGCGGGGCTCGACGGGCTCCTGACCGTCTCGCATGCGAGCGAAGGCCGCGAGGATCGTCGGGATCTTGGCGGTGATACGCCGGCCCTTGCGGAGCGTCGCCTCCTCGTCCGTGGCAGGGGCGTCGGCGTCGGGGTCGTAGGCGGAGAGCATCGAGACCGCCGTTCGGAGCGCGGCCATCGGGTTCTCGTCGGCGGCGGCGAGCTGGCCGACGGTGTCGATGACGTCCGCGTCGACGGCCCGCTCGGCGACCATCGAATCGGTGAACGTCGCGAGCTCGTCGGCGTCGGGGAGGTCGCCGTGCCAGAGGAGGTAGATGACTTCCTCGTAGCTCGCGTGTTTCGCGAGGTCCTCGATACCGTACCCGCGATAGATGAGTCGCCCCTCGTCGCCGTCGATCTTGCTGAGATCGGACTCGGCGACGAGCACTCCCTCGAGGCCTTTCCGAAGCTCGTCAGTCATACCACCGATCTTGTTCTGGCCCGGGCAAAAGGGTTACCGTTCGCAGATGGACGCGTACGGAATCACCGAACGCGTTTCTGGACGAACGTCTATCGAACACCCGCCCACCCCGCCGCCGAATCCCACGTCTCTGCACCCGACACACCGCGACGAGGGCGTTTCAGTCGTCGATAGTCGTTTCGACGTTCGTCGTTATCGGCGCGCTCGGATCTCCATTCGTTCGATTCTCCCGAACGGGTAGTCGGTGGAGGTAGCGCGTCCCGCGTCGCTAGGCGAGAGCACCTGAAACAGCAGTTCACGGCGAGAATGGTCCCAGGGCAGGGCGGACGATCGGGAAGCCTCGGCCGGTCGTGGCGTCAGAGTTCGCGAGAGAGGCGGACGGCGCGGCCGACCGTCAGGAGGAAGGCGACGAGGCCGCCGGTCGACATCGCGAGGACGAACCCGAGCGCGACGTACCACAGCGGCGAGCGGCGGGCGCCGGGGAGGGCCACGAAGAGGACGAACGCGGCGAGCGCGACGGCGACGCCGACGGCGAGGCCCCACCTTGCGTTGCGCCGGACGCGAAGCGCGGCGACGAAGGCCGCGCGACCGCTCTCGGGTTGCTCGGCGTTCCGGTCCCCGCCCGGCGTCGACTCACCGCCGTCCGGTCGCTGGCCGGCCATGGAGGCGCTTCGGTCAGGACCGGCAAAGACGCGTCGATCGGTGTCTGCGACGGTCGTCGTGGGTCGACGGCCGTCGTGGGATGGTGGTTGCCGTGGGTCGACGGTCGGAGCAAGACGGTAGTCGTCGGGCGGCGACCGTCGACTGCCCGGAAACTGGGACACACCGAATCGCTAAAGAGACGCGGGTTCTGCAGTTGTGATAATGACGACGCTCGGTACGGCCCAGGCGGCGCCCGGGGAGCTGGACACGGGCCGTCTGCCGGTCGGCGAGACGCGCGACGGGACGCAGGTGGGCCTCCCGGTGGCGGTCATCAACGGCGCCGCTGACGGCGATACCCTCTACATGCAGGCTGCGAGCGACGGCGACGAACTCAACGGCGTCGGCGTCGTCCAGCGGGTCGTCCCGCAACTCGATCCGCAGGAGATCGCGGGGACGATCCTCGTCGTCGGCATCGTCAACTACCACGCTTTCCAGGTCGCCGAACACCGCAACCCCATCGACGACACGAAGACCAACCGCACCTACCCCGGCGACGAGACGGGCACCTCCACCGAACGCATCGCCGCCGCCACCTTCCAGGCCGCCCGCCGCGCCGACCTCATCCTCGACCTCCACCAGGGGTCGACCTCCCGCATGATCGACGAGTGTCGCGTCCGCTGTGGCCCCCGCCACCGCCTCCACGACGCCTGCCTCGAACTCGCGAAGGTGTTCGACTGCGGCTACGTCCTCGACCAGAAGGGCCCCGACGGCCAGCTCGCCCGCGCCGCCCCCGACGAGGGCGTCCCCACCATCGACCCCGAACTCGGGGGTTGTGTGGGCTGGGACGAGCAGTCCATCCAGACCGGCGTCGAGGGCGTGTTCAACGTCCTCTCGTACTACGGCTTCACCGACGGCCAGGTCGACCTGAACCCCCAGACCCGCGCCAACGGCTTCGAGCAGTACGGCGCCCCCGCCGGCGGCCTCGTCTCGCTCCGCGCCGGCCTCGGCGAGCGCGTCTCCCGCGGCGACGTGCTCTTCGAGGTCACCGACACCTTCGGCGGCGTCAAGGAGACCGTCACCGCCGACTCCAGCGGCGTCTTCTGGCGCGCCCGGCGCCTCCCGCAGGTCGCCACCGGCGAGTACGTCTGTTCGGTCGGGACCGACGTGGATAGTTACTGAGCCATCTTTTTCGTCGGGGGGTCGCGCGTCGCGCGACCCCCCGACCAAAAACATGGGTGAAAAAGCGCGGCTCGTGTGCTTCGCGCACTCGCCGCGTTGAACCGCGCCTCGCTTCGCTCGGCGCGGATGCTGGGCGGTCCTACTCGCTCCGCTCGTCCCGCCGCTCCCACGTCTCGACGGTGAAGTTCTCGTAGGCCTCGGTCTCGACGAGCAGCCACTCGTCCTCGTCGAACTCCGGATAGAACGTGTCGCCCTCGTACTCGCCGGGGACGCGCGTCAGGACCATGCGGTCGAGGTGAGGCTGGAAGAGGTCGTAGATGGCGCCGCCGCCGAGGACGAAGGCGCGGTCGGTACCGAGCGACTCGGCGATCTCGACCGTCTCCGCGACGTCGGAGGCGTGAGAGGCGGTCTCGCGGTCGTACTCCCGCGGAGAGCGGCTGAGGACGATCTGGGCCGACCCCGGCGGATCCGCGAACATCTCGTAGGTGCGCCGGCCGAAGACGGTGGGGTGGCCGGCGACGCGCTCGCGGTACTGCTTCTTGTCTTCCGGGAGGTCCCAGGGGACCTCGTCGTGCCGTCCGATGACGCCGTTCTCGGCGACGGCCGCGACCGAGACGAGTTCCATACCCTCGGTTCGGACGGGCGGACAATAACGAACGGTGTCTCCGCGTCGTCCGCCGGACCCCGCGCTCAATCCGTGAGGTCCGGGTCGGCGTCGGACTCCCCGTCGCGCTCGCCGGCGCTCCCGCGTTCGTCCATCATCGCCGCGGCCTTCGCCGCCCAGTCGCCGCGGGCGAATCCCCACCCGACGACCGCGAGCGCCCAGAACTGCTGGAGCGCGATGCCCGCGTAGATGCCGACTACACCCCACGCGAGGACGACGCTCGTCAGGTAGCCGAACCCGAGCAGGAACCCGAACAGGCCGGTCGTCCGCGCGACGAACGGCGTCCGGGTGTCGCTGCCGCCCTGGAGCGACCCCGAGAGCGCCAGGTACGCGCCGATGGCCGGCGCGGCGACGGCGTAGGCGCGGGCGAACCCGGTCGCGTACCCGGCGGTCGACGGGTCGCTCGTGAAGAAGGCGACGAACCAGTCGGCGCCGAAAAAGAGCACGACGCCGATGACGCCCATCGTCAGCACGGCGAGCGCCGTGGTCGCCCACCCCTGGAAGCGGGCCATCGGCACGTCGCCGTCGCCGAGCGACTGCCCGACGACCACGCTCGCGGCGGTGTGATACGCCCGACCCAGCGGCGACGTGACCTGCTGGTACATCCGTCGGCCGATCTGGTAGGCGGCGTTCACGTCCGTCCCGAACGTGAGGAGGAGCGCGTTGAACGGGAACTCCGCCAGCGTCGTCACCAGCCCCTCGCCGATGCGGGGCGCGCTCACCGCGAGCAGTTGCTTCGCGATGACCAGGTCCCGCGGGCGCGCGAACGACGCCTCGGTCTTCGAACTCCAGATGGCGAGGGTGAGCACGCCGGCGGTGAAGCAGTTCCCGACCGCCGTCGCGATGCCGACGCCGACGATCGCCAGCCTGGGCGCGCCGAACAGTCCGAGCCCGAGCACGAGCGAACCGGCGATGTTGAGGATCGAGGAGGTCACGTCGACGTACATCGGCGTCCGCGTGTCGCCGGTGCCCTGCAGCGCGCGGGCGCTGACCAGCGCGACGTGTCGCGCCGGTGCGCTCGCGAAGACGACGGCGAGGTACGTCCCGCCCATCTCGGCGACGTCGTCGGGCGCGCCCAGCAGCGCGATGGCCTGCTGCCCGAACAGGAAGCCAAAGGCGACGAACGGGATCCCCGAGAGCAGGCCGAGGAGGACCGCCTGCGTGACCGCCTGGTCGCGGTTCTCGATGGCCTCGCCGCCCGTGTCCTGGCTGGAGAGCGCGATGGCGCCGCTCCCCAGGCCGAGGCCGATCCGGAGCGGAAAGCGGGCGTACAGGTCCGCGAGGCCGACCGCCGCGACCGCCGCCGGCGAGAACAGGCCGGTGACGATCACGTCGGTCGTCCGCATGAGCGTCCGGAAGACGTGCTGGATCATCATCGGCCACGACAGCGAGAGCACTCGCCGCCAGACCGATAGCCCGCGCTCCCGCACGCTCGCCGTCGACATTGCTCCCGCATCCGGACTCGCCGGGATTGAAGCTACCGATGGCCCCTCGACCGGGGACGGCGCGAGAGCCCCAACGCCGATACCGCTGGCCGACCGTCGACTCACGTATGGACGTCTTCGTCTACGGGACGCTCACCGATCCGGCGCGAGCGAAGGCGGTGCTGGACGACTTCACCTACCGCGCGCCGGCCGTCCTCGACGGCCTCCACCGCGTCGACGGCGAGTACCCGACGCTCGCGCCCGGTGGGAGCGTGGGGGGCCGCGTTCTCCGGACCGACGACCGAGCGGCGCTCGACCGCTACGAAGGCGTCGAGAGCGGGCTGTACGTTCGAGTGACCGTCCCGCTGGCGGACGGGGACGGCGACGAGACCCCCTCAGACTCTGACCGTCCCGTCGAGACCTACGTCGGCGACCCCCAGCGACTCGACGCACCTGTCGAGTGGCCGGGCGAGGGACCGTTCGCCGAGCGGGTCAGGTCGTACGTGGCCGGCGACGTGACCGTGACGCTCGGGTGAGTCGGTCCCTGCGATCGCAACGCGGAGGTTGATTCGTCACGTGTTCGTCTCTTTCCGTTGAGATGACTGAGCAACAACAGCAATCGACCGCCCCGGCGAGCGCGTCGAGTCCGGTCGATTCGAGTACAGCGGCCGCGAGCGGGTACGGTGCCCGACGGCTGGTCTCTCCGGGTCACGACGAGACGACCTTCGGGGGCGCCCCGATCGCGGCCGAGGCGGCCGTCAGCAGCCTCGTCTTCGAGACGGTCGAGGTGCCCCAGGTCGGGACGGGCTGGCAGACGCCGGTCGAGGCAGCCGACTGGGCGGCGAGCGAAGACGTCGAGACGGTCGGCGCGAGGACGACGACCGGAGCACAGGCTCCGGAGCACGGCGGCAGGCGGGTACGGCCGACGCCGGCCAGCCCGCCGTCGCCGCGTCCCTCGGGCCGGATCAACTTCGGTCACGCCCACGTCGAGGCGCTCGACCCGCGGCAGTTCGCGTTCATGTCCGACCCGCGCTTCGACTACTACATCCTCGGAGTCCCGTTCACCATCGAGCGACCGCCGTCGTTCCGGGAGTTCCGGAGCGTCGAGGTTCAGTTCGACCTGGCCACGCCGAACGCGACCGCTCTCGGTCTCGCGCCAGATCAGAGTCCGATCCTCGACCCGGCGGGCCAGAAGACGGTGTCCAACAAGTACTGGCTGGCACCCGACCTGAGCCTGTCGACCGGCAAGATCTCGCTGGGCGGCGCCGAGAAGGTCGTCACCTTCACGACGCCCGTCACCGCCGTCAGGGCCATGAACCACTATCGACCGGACCCCTACTGGGTGTACGAGCGCCCCGGCGGCGTCGAGTACGGCTCCCGCTGGGCCGTCATGGTCGTCTCGACGCCCGCCGACGCCGAGACGCTGTCGGGCACCGCCGCCGCACTGGCCGAGTTTCGCCCGTTCGGCGGGGACTTCTCGGGCCCGCTTCCCTTCGACCTGCCGCTCCCCGAGGAAGGCGTCCGCATCGATCCGTTCCTCTCCGGACATCCGTCGGCGTCCTGACCGCGCCGTCCCTCGATTTCACTTTCACTCCGGTTGGCTCGGGTTCAAGTGGTAGCCACGTGCACTCCCTGTCGTCACACGCCATCTTCCCCTACCTCTAACTCCCGTCGAGCGGTAGCACCGGTATGATCGAACTCGCGGACGTGTTGGACGCGCGCGAGCGAGTCGCCGAGACTGCTCGACACACGCCGATCGACTACTCGCACACCTTCTCGGCGATGACGGGCGCCGACGTGCACCTGAAACTGGAGACGTTCCAGCGGACGGGCTCGTTCAAGATCCGCGGCGCCACCAACAAGATCGCGACGCTCTCCGACGCGGAACAGGCGTCGGGCGTCGTCACCGCCTCCGCCGGCAACCACGCCCAGGGCGTCGCGCTCGCCGCCACGCGAATCGGCGTCGACTCGAAGATCGTCATGCCCGAGCACGCCCCCGTCTCGAAGGTCAAGGCCACCCGCAACTACGGCGCCGAGGTCGTCCTCCACGGCGCCGACTACGACGAGGCCGCCGAGAAGGCCCACGAGATCGAACGCGACGAGGGGCGGGTCTACGTCCACGCCTTCGACGACCCGATGGTGATGGCCGGCCAGGGCACCATCGGCCTCGAAATCCTCGAAGACCTCCCCGAGGTCGAGACGGTGGCCGTCCCCATCGGCGGCGGCGGCCTCATCAGCGGCATCGCCACCGCCGTCAAGGCGAAAAATCCCGAGGCACGGGTCGTCGGCGTCCAGGCAGAGGGCGCCTCCAGCGTCGCCGACTCCCTCCAGAAAGGCCAGATCGTCGAGCGCGACAGCGTCGACACCATCGCCGACGGCATCGCCACCCGAAAGGTCGGCACGCAGACGTTCGACGTGATCCGGGAGCGCGTCGACGAGGTCGTCACCGTCAGCGACGACGAGATCGCCGTCGCGCTGACGACCCTGCTCGAACGCGGCAAGACCCTCGTCGAGGGCGCCGGCGCCGTCCCGCTGGCCGCGCTCCTCGAAGGCCGATTCGACTACGACGACGACGAGGTGATCGTCCCCTGCCTCTGCGGCGGCAACATCGACCTGAACGTCCTCACGACGGTCATCATGCGCGGCCTCGTCGAGACCGGGCGCTACCTCCGCCTTCGCACGACGCTCAAGGACCGCCCGGGCGAACTCGAACGCCTCGTCGAGATCATCAGCGACTCGCGCGCCAACATCCACGCCATCGAGCACGACCGCGCCGGCAAGGACGTCGCTATGAACGCCGCCGAGGTCGAACTCGACCTGGAGACCCGCGGCCCCGACCACGCCGAGGAACTGCTCGACGCGTTACGGTCCGAGGGCTACGACGTCGACGTGCTCGTCTGACTCGACCCCGTCGGCCGGACCTCAGTCGTCGGCGTCGAACCGGTAGCCGACCTCGAACCGCGCGTCACAGGTCGGGCACTTCGTCGTCGACGAGGCCTCGGCCGCTTCGTCGGCGTCGACGAGCGTGCACCCGTTCGGAACCGGAACGCCCGTCGCCCGCCCGCAGTCCGGACAGGGAACCATCTGCCCGGTGATCGCGGTGTCGGTGTCCCCGAACTGTCCTCCGGGTGAACGAGTCATCTATCGGCACGTATCACGCCGTCTTCAAGAACGTCGTCCCAAACACGTTCGGTCCGCCGTCGTCCGACCGCGAGAACCGTCAGTCACCGCTCGTCGGCCGGAATCGAGGCGGCTCGGAGTCCCGTGTCGTCACAAGGGGCTCGGAGGGGTAACTAATCGTCATCGCCGCCGGTCGGAGGGAGACGCCGCGGGCGTATGAATCCCCCGTGATCCCGGCCTCACCCCGAACGCCCGTGTCGCCAGTGGCAAGCGTTTTTCCGCTCGCCCGCCTCGCTCCGGGCATGAACTTCGACGACATCGAAGCCCTCATCGAGGAGTCCATCCCGGACTCGGAGGCGACCGTCACCCGCGCCCGCGGCGCCGACGACGACGACCACCTCGCCGCAACCGTCGTC
Source organism: Halosimplex amylolyticum (assembly GCF_051414035.1). Classification (NCBI taxonomy): domain Archaea; kingdom Methanobacteriati; phylum Methanobacteriota; class Halobacteria; order Halobacteriales; family Haloarculaceae; genus Halosimplex; species Halosimplex amylolyticum. The sequence continues at coordinate 125,026 of NZ_JBLKNW010000002.1, forward strand.
TCGCCCGCCTTCGCCGACGAGTCGCTCGTCGACCGTCACCAGCTGGTCTACGACGCCCTCGGCGACCGCATGACCACCGACATCCACGCGCTGGAGGTCGAGACCTACACGCCCGAGGAACGCGAGGAGTAGTCTCGGTCGGTCGCGTTAGCCGGGTTGCTACTGCGACCGCCTGCGAGAACGGAGTGTACAACAGCGTGAAAGCCCCGGCCGTTTCGGCTGATCAGCGGTTCTGTGCAGGCGGGGCGGTCGCGGTCTTCGATCCGCAGGAAATCCAGACTACAGCGCGGGGTACTCCTCCAGCGCGTCCTCCAGCCGCTCTTTCGCGTCGCGACAGGCCGTCAGTTCCTCGTCGACCTCGCCGCTGGCCAGGCGCTCGCGCTCGTCGGGCCCGAGCTGCGCCCGTGCCTGTGCGCTGTCGCGGAGCCGCTCGTAGTCCGTCTCACGGGGCAGGTCGCGCACTCGCCGCAACGCGACGAGCGCGTCTTCGCCGTCCTCCACGTCGTCGGCGAACCGGGCGACGACGCTCGTCAGCTCTCGCGCCCGGAACCGGAGCGTCTCCGCCTCCGGCGGGGGCCAGTCCACAGTCAACGGCTCCGGGCCGAGGCGGCGAAGGTACGTCCGCCGCGTCGAGACGTTGCGCTTCAGCGCCTCGGGGTCGTTCACGTAGTGGTCGAGCTTGGACTTCGAGTAGTCGGCGTACTCCAGCAGTTGCCCCATCGGCTCCGTGCCGGCCTCGTGCGTCTCGACGTACTCCCGCAGGTCGTCGGGCGGCGACTCGAAGCCGACGAGCGGGTACGACCGGGTCTTCGCGACGAACGCGAGGAGTTCGCGGGCACTGGCGGATCTCCGGAACGCGGCGAAGGCGTCGGTCACGCGGTCGTTGTACGTCTCGATTGGATCGCGCAGTCGGTCGGTCGGCGCGTCCAGGTCCGCGTCGCCGAGGCGCCGGAGGGATTCGAGGTCCGCGATCTGGTCTTCGATCGCGTCGATGCGGCGCTCGACGGTGAATCGGACGTCCGCGTACCGTTCGCGGGCTTCGCGGCGGTCCTCGATGCGCGCCACGTCGTCGCGGACGGGGTCGAGCGCCGAGCGGACCTTCCGCCAGTCCGACTCGGTGAGCCGTCGCTGCTGGAGGAGGTCGTCGACGCGTTCGAACACGTCCCGGTGGCGGACGTCCTCGGGGAGTTCCTCGGTGACGGCGGCGATCTGGCTCTGGAACTCGATGAACGTCTTGAAGTCGCCGTCGCCGGTCACCTCCTCCTCGTAGCGCTCGAACAGCGTCGTGAGTTCGTCGTAGACGTCGGCGACGGCCTGCAGTTCCGACTCGCCGACGGCGTCGACGCGGTCGCGGGCGCGTTCGAGGGCTTCGCTGGCCGCGGCGAGGTCGGCGACGAGGGCGTCCGCGGCGGCGCGGGGGTCGTCGGTCGCGGGGTCGAAGGCGGCGTCGCTCATCCTGTTACTCGTAGACCTCGTCGGGGTCGAACACCCGCTCGCCGACGGTCTCGCCGTCGATGGTGCGGTAGAAACACGACTCGTAGCCGGTGTGGCAGGCCCCGCCCTCCTGGTCGACGAGATAGAGGAGGGCGTCGCCGTCGCAGTCGACGCGGATCTCCTCGACCTCCTGGACGTGGCCGCTACTCGCGCCCTTCTGCCAGAGCTCCTCGCGGCTGCGCGAGTAGTAGTGGGCCAGGCCGGTCTCGCGGGTGCGCTCGACGGCCTCGCTCGTGACGTACGCGAGCATCAACACCTCGCCGGAGTCGGCGTCCTGGGCGACGGCGGGGATGCGCTCTGATTCGCCGAACGCCAGGTCCACTTCGTCGGTCATATCGCAACTGGGAGCGACCGGCGAATAGGTCTTTTGTCGCGCTCGGTCGTCCGGCTCCCCGGGACGGGCCGCCTCCCGGGACTGCGCGCTGGCCGCCTCCCGGAACCACACGCTGGTCGCCTCCCGGGACTGCGCGGGCCGCCCACACTTATGCCCTGCGGCGCACAACCCACGTTCGATGATCGGCTACCGGATCCGGCAGTTCGTCGCCGCCTGGCGCGAGGAGGGCCGGGCGATGCAGGCGTTTCTCCTCTGGAACGCCGGCAACACGGTCGTCGCGGTCGGACTCCTCGTCGGCGCGTTCGCGCTGCTGGTCGTGACGAACGCGCCCGGGTTTCAGCGGACTCCTCTGCTCGCGTACATCGCCGTCGCCGTCGGCTGGCTCGTCTCTATCTTCGCCATCGGCCCCGCCTACGACCGGGTCGAGCCCGCCGAGCCGTAGCGACGCCAGAGTGGGACGGAGCGCTCAGACGAGCAGGGTGACGAGTTCGAAGAACAGGTCGCCGTAGACGAGGCTGACGACCAGTGCGACGAACATCGGGACGATGAACGGCATTCCGGGGGAGATCCAGACCACGTCCTCGGCGGCGAGCACGTTCAGGCCCTCGCGCAGCCCCTCGGCGGTCGTCCCGTAGGCCGACCCCTCGATGTCGTCGAGGAACGCCTCGGCGCCCCACGGGTCGTCGTATCCGTCGGCGTCCGCACCGGCCGCTTCGGCGTCGGTGGCGTGATCAGCGGGGTCGGCGACGGTGGAGTCGGCGGCGCGAGCGGCCTCGTCGCCACCGGAGGCCGTCGCGTCCGTCGTCTCGGGCCCGACTACGTCGCCGCCGTCGGGGATCGACCCGTCACCGGGCGGGGCGGGGTCGTCGGGGAGACTGGTGGGGTCGCGATAGCGTTCGGGGTCCTCGCGGACCGCCGCGAGCGTGACCCCGCGCCAGCGCAGGTACATCCGGAGGGCGTCGAGGTCGAGGCCGCCGCGGGAGAACCCCTCGGGGGTCTGGAGGAGCGAGCCGTACTCCCTGACGGCGTCGGCGGCCCGGATCGGCTTGCCGATGAACATGATCGGCGCGCGGTGGCCCGAGAGGGCGTTACGGAGCGTGACGAACAGGGGGTAGACCGCGCCGACCAGTACCGTGTTCGAGAGGATCGTCAGCGAGAAGACGCCGACGGTGGTGCGCGTCAGCGGCAGCGCCGTGTTCGGGAACATGTACGCGGGGAAGGTCGGGAAGAGCACGGCGAGGACGATCAGCGCCTTCGCGTCGGCGCCGCCGAAGCCGCCGAACCAGTAGAAGAGGTAGCCGAGCGATCCGACCATCCCGAGCGAGAGCGCCACGCGGAGGTAGAAGCGCTCGCGCTCGGCGAGGCCGCCAATCATGGCCCCCGTGGAGGCGCGGTAGATGTCCCACGCGAGCAGCGCGATCCCGAGGAGGGCGAGCGGGAGCCACGTTCGGTTGGGCACCCGGCGAGTGCGGACGTCGCGGTAGGCGGCCCAGGCGAAGACGGGGACGGCGACCAGGCGCAGCAGGTCCGGCTTCGGCGAACTCGTCAGGAACGTCGCCAGCCACTCGATCACGACCGGATGAGCGCGATGGAGTCAGTTAGTGGTTTCGGCGCGGGCGTCGACGGACGGAGCGGTCGCGGACTGGCTGGGAGACCGCCGACCGCGGACTGGCTTGGAGACGACCGAGCGCGGACCCGACTGGCGATCTCCCCCCGCAGTCGGTGCCGTCGCTCACGGAGTCGGCGTCGAAAATCGGGCGGGTCCCGATAGTTGAATAGTACGTGTGCGTCGCGAGACGCTTATATGACGCGGTTCTGCAGGTAGTCGAGGTGCTTTGCGTTGTAGACGATCTTGACCTCGTCCTCGGCGGCGCTGCCGATGCAGGTCAGGCGGACGTTCTTGTCCTCGACCTCTTCGTCGGAGAGGATCTGCTGCATGTCCATGTCGATCTCGCCCTCGACGACGATGGCTGCGCAGTTGGCGCAGGCACCAGCGCGACACGAGAAGGGCCAGTCGTAGCCCTGGGCCTCGGCGGCCTCGAGGATGTACTCCCCTTCGTTGACCTCCAGCGTGCCGTAGTCCTCGTCGTCGAGGCCGGCGTCGGCGGCCTTCTCGAAGGTCTCCTCGTCGTACATATCCCAACCCTGGTCATCCAGTACTTCGTAATTCAGGTACTCTACGGTGGGCATCACCTGCGATGTTCGCCTTCCTGACTGTTAGACCTTGCTGTTTCCGCTACCGTCTCGACCGTGCGATGGCAGATATTGCCGAGCAAACGGTCCGATCAGTGGACGTACGTCCGCACACGTTCGGCCCGCCGCGAGCGACGCGGCTCACAGCGGGACGAACCGGAACAGCAGGTACGACGCGACCGTCGCGATGCCCGGGACGACGTTCTGGAGGAAGATGACCCGCGCGGTCGTCTCCGGTTCGAACAGGTCCGCCGCCCGCGGGATGTCCTCACTCTCCTCGTCGCCGATCGGCTGGGACTCGCTGCTCTCGGGCGTCCCGCCCTCGCCGCCGACGGTCGGGGCGTCCGGCGCGTCGGCGGCCAGCGCGCCGACGGACACCTCCGGGGCGTCGCCCCGCCGGGCGTCCGAGAGCGTGACCGTCCGGGTCGCGCGGCCCCAGCCCAGGCCGACGATGCTCATCGTCGCGATGATGACGAAACTCGCCGGGACGCCGAGCGCCGAGAGGCCGGTGACGATGGTCGAACTGACGGCGGCGACGACCAGCGCCGCCAGCAACGGCAGTTCGGTGAGGTCGTTGCCCACGGTGTCCATCGTCCGCCGCGCGATGGTGAACGCGCCCAGGCCGATGGCGCCCCCGCCCAGCAGGATCGCGGTGTCCATCCCCAGCGACTCGCTGCCGACCAGCGGCGCGACGGCGTTGGCGACGTTCGACGCGCCCGCCGAGAACGCCATGTAACAGCCGATTCCGACGACCGAGAGGGTGCCGACGAGTTCCCGTCCGGTCGTGTTCGGCCCGAGTTCCGGTCGCGGGAGCGCCCCCGAGCGGTCGAGGACGACCAGCGACCCCTCGGTCTGGGTGACCGCGAACCACTCGACCAGCCGCGGGTAGTAGTAGCGGCCGACGACGGCGCTGACCCAGAACGCGAGGACGGGCGAGACGAGCCACCACGTGACGATCTGGCCCATCTCCGCCCAGTTGAGCGTCCCGCGGGCCAGCCCGAGCCCGGCCATCGACCCGACGGCAGTCATCGACGTCGAGGCCGGGACCCCGGCGATGTTCGAGAGGAACAGCGCCAGCCCGATGAAAAAGAGGACGCCGATGCTGATCTCCAGGGTGAACGTCGTCGTGACGATGTCGCTGCCCAGCGTCTCGACGACTTCCCGGCCGACGGTCCAGCCGCCGAGCAGTGCGAAGACGGTCATCAGTCCCGCGGCGACGACCTTCGAGATCGTGTCGCTCCCGACGGCCGGGCCGAACGCGACCCCCGTCGACGAACCACCGATGTTGAAGCCGACGAAGACCGCGACGGCGACCCCGACGACGAGCAACAGAGAGACCATGCCGATTCCCTCGACCGACGGCGAGTAAAATGTGATGGAACGGTCGATCGGCTACGCCGCGTCGGTCCGGTCGATCGGCTACGCCGCGTCGGTCCGGTCGACGCCGAGGCGGTCGACCGTCCGATCGATCTCGCGGACCATCTCGACCTGCTGTTCGCTGGCGGCGGCCACGTCCGCGACCTCGTCGGAGACCTCCTCCGCCCGGTCGACGAGGTCGTCGAGCATGCTCGCGACCTCTTCGGCGCTGGCCGCCTGGTCGTCGGTCGCGTCAGCGACCTCCGCGACCCCCTGTGCGGCCTCGGCGACGGCGTCGACGATGTCGTCGAGATTGGCCATCGCCGTCTCGACGCGGTCGATCCCCTCGTCGACCCGCTCGGTCGTCGTCGCGAGGTTCGCGACCGTCTCGTCGGCGTCGTGCTGGATCTCGTCGACCATCCCCTCGATCTCGCCGGCCCGCTCCTGGGACTCCGTCGCGAGCGACTTCACCTCGTCGGCGACGACGGCGAAGCCCGACCCCGCTTCGCCCGCGCGGGCGGCCTCGATCGACGCGTTCAGCGCGAGGATGTTCGTCTGGTCCGCGATGTCGTTGATCATCTCGACGATCTCGTCGATCTCGACGATGCGGGTCTGCAGGCCCTCCACGTCGTCGGCCACCTCGTCGACCGCCTCGCCGACGGTGGCCATCACGTCGACCGCCCCGTCGGCCTCGCCGCGACCCTCTTCGGCCAGCGACCGCGCCCGCCGGCTCGTGGTCTCGACCTCGTCGGCGGTCGCCGCGACCTCCTCGATCGTCGCGCTCATCCGCGAGACCTCGCCCGAAATCCCGTCGACGCGCTCGACCTGTTCGTCCGTCAGTTCGGACATCTCGCCGGCGCTGTCGGCGATGTCCTCCGACGCGTCGAGCAACTGGTTGACCGGGGCCTCGATGTCCTCCTGGACTTGTGCCTGGAGGCGCTCGCGCTCCGACGCGAGTTCCTCGCGCCGCTCGACCTCGGTTTCGAGACGCTCGTTGTACGAGTGGATGTAGGTGTCCGCGACCACCTGCATGTCGAGGTTGATCACCCGCAACACCGACAGCACCTCGTCCATCCCCGCATCCACCTCCGACTCGACGACCCGCTCGACCGCCTCCATGTCGACGTCCGGGCCGTCCCCGGACGGCTCGATCCCGGAACTGGCGGAGCCAGCGGGCGCGACACCGCCGTCGGCCGCGGCGTCGGCGAGTTCCGCGCGGAGCGCGTCGACGAGGTTCTCCCGGAGGCGCTCGCGGAGCAAGTCGAGAACGAGGTCGTAGTAGACGCCGTACTGCCCGATGTAGTGTTTCATCGGCATCTCCAGCACGTCGTGGAGCTTGCCGATGCGTGCGCGGTCGGCGAAGTACTCCTCGTCGTACTCCCCGGCCGCGAGGGTCGCGAAGTACGCCGACTGCGTGCGCTTGAGCTGTTCGACGGTCTTCGGCGAGCGGCCGAACACGTCGGTGGTCTCCTCGTGACTCGTGAGGTTGTCGTAGAAGTCCTCCGCGATCTGGTCGGCGTGGTCGGCGAACAGCGGTTCGAGCGCCGACAGCCGCTCTGCGTCGTCTTCGTCGAAGCCGACGAACTCCTTTCGCCACGCGATCTCCGCCTCGTCGAGGCCGATATCCCGTACGAGCGTGCCGAGATCGAGTTCGGAGTTCAGTCCGCCACGACCGAATTCGTCATCGTAGTCTCTCATAAGTGGGTGACCGAATATGTACGTTGGCGTTCCCCGGTCGCGCCCTTAACGGTACCCACCGAATTTTCGCACGTGATACTGCCGTCGGGCGATTCGGCGGGCTCCCTCGACCGATACGCTTTACGTCCGCGCTCGCCCATCGACGGATATGTTCCCCGAGTTCGAGGTCGTGCCCGCCGTCGACGTGCAGGACGGGCAGGTCGTCCAGCTGGTCGGCGGCGAGCGCGGCACCGGGAAGGAGTACGGCGACCCCGTCGCGGCCGCCGAGCGGTGGGTCGACCAGGGCGCGCGGACGCTCCACCTCGTCGACCTCGACGGCGCCTTCGAGGGCGAGCGGGCCAACGCCGCCGCCATCGAGGCCGTCGTCGACGCCGTCGACGTCGAGACGCAACTCGGCGGCGGCATCCGCACCGTCGACGATGCCACCGCGCTCCTCGAGGCGGGCGTCGACCGCGTCATCCTCGGCACCGCCGCGGTCGAGAACCCCGAGATCGTCGCCGCGATCAGCGACGAGTACCCCGGCAGCGTCCTCGTGAGCCTCGACGCGAAAGGCGGCGAGGTCGTCGTCTCCGGGTGGACCGAGGGGACGGGCCTCGACCCCGCCGAGGCCGCCGCCCGCTACGAGGACCTGGGCGCCGGAGGGATCCTCTTCACCGACGTGGACGTGGAGGGCCAACTGGAGGGCGTGCGGACCGAGCCCGTCGAACGCGTGGTCGACGCCGTAGACGTCCCTGTCGTCGCCAGCGGCGGCGTCGCCACCCTGGACGACGTGCGCGCGCTGGAAGCCGCCGGTGCGAGCGCCGTGGTCGTCGGGAGCGCCCTGTACGAGGGCGCGTTCACGCTCGAAGACGCGATCGACGCGGTGTGAGCGGTCCGGGGACGACCGGAATACCACCCACTTTCCGACGTCGAAGGGCGTTTTTCAGGCAGGTTACGTACCAGTAGGGACCAGACCAGGATCGGTAGGTTGTTATTTCAAGTCACTTCGACACACATACTCCTCTTCTCTACCGCGTTAACCACGTTTACACCACGATTACTCACGAAAGACGAGCTATTATTGAAGACTGTGGGAATGGTAGCGCAATGAGCTGGAAGCCGTCGCTACCGACGAACGCCGACACCGCGGAGCAACTCGCCGGGATCACCGGACTGGGATGGACGACGTCGACGCTCGGGTTTCTCGGGACCGTACTGGGATACGGGAACAGCATCGTGGGCCGCCTCGTGACGGACCCGCAGTCGCTCCTCTACGTCGGGAGCGTCTGCTTCCTGGCGACGCTCGGTCTCGACCGGCTCGCGAAGCTCCCGGGCGACGGCGATGCGGGCGGGGACGGAGCCGGGAGTGGGAGTGGCAGTGCGGACGCCCGGGAAGACGCCGGTCTCGCCGAGACGAGCGACTGACCCCACCGGCCGTCAGGCGTCCCGCAGCGTGACGCGGCGAGCGGCGAAGTCCTCGAAGTAGGGGTCGAAGCCGGGGGAGTCGCCGCCGATGCTGGCGGGGCCGCTCTCCGTCTCGACGACGAGCGCGTTCTCCACCGGGAAGTCGCTCGTGACCGGCGGGACGAGGCTCTGTTTCGCCTCGCGGACGGGGACGCCGTCCAGGTCGAGTTCGTGGTCGGATCCCGTGTCGGCGACGGTCACGTCGGCGACGAGGTCGCGGTCGGCCGCCAGGTGCTGGGCGGCGGTGGTGACGCCGTTGCGGAAGTACTCGAACGTGGCCGGGAGTTCCGGCGGTTCGGTGACGTGGCGCGCCTCGCCCATCGGCCAGACGTTGCTGACCGTGTTGCCGTAGAAGCCGTTGGCGACCTCCGGCTGGCCGAACGAGACGGCGTACTCGTCGCCGTGGCGACCGGTGAGGACGCCGTGTGAGCCGACGATCCCCGCGCGGGCGTCCCGGAGGACGATCACCTGCGGGCGGGCCTCCCAGGTACGGACGACGTGGGCGTAGGTGCCGAAGTCGTCGACGGCGTCGGCGACGACGCCGGTGTCGGGCGCGACCAGCATGCAGTAGACGAAGACGCCGCGGTCGACGGCGGCGGCCATCGCCTCACGCAGGTCGGCGAAGGTGGTGGCCGGGACGACGACGAACGCCTCGTGGACCGCGTCGTCGAGGAAGCGCTCCGCGCGGCGCTCGACGGTCCGGCGCGAGCGCACCACCTCGAACCCCACGTCGGTCGCCGCCGGCTCGCTGTAGATGTCGTCGATAGCCGCCTGCAGGTCGGAGACGCGCGTCGACAGGTCCGCGACGGCCTCGGCCGACGGCCGCGCCCGCAGGACCGTCGGGCTGGCGCTCTCGTCGACGGTCACCAGCCCCCGGTCGACCAGCGTCTCCGCCACCTCGTAGACGTACCCCTGCGAGACGTCCGCCGCGGCCGCCACGTCCCCCGTCGTCGCCTCCCCGCGGCGGGCGACCGCCAGGTACGTCTCGACCTCCGTCGCCGAGAGCCCGAACGCCCCCAGGTGCTCCCTGATCCGCGACTCGCTCATTGGAACAGGTTCTTTGACTATCTACAAAAGCGTTTTCCGACGGCACTCGGTACTCCTCCGTATGTGCGAGACGAGCGAGCGGATCGGGGGCCGAGCGCCGGCGAGCCGTCCCGCGGGGCGCGGCGGGAGGGCGGCCGGTGAGTGAGGAGGCCGCCAGCCCCGCCGAGGCGACGGGCTCCGACGACGCCGCCGACCCGAGGAACCGCCGGTTGTGGACGGTCGCGATCTTCCTGACGATGGCGTTCACGGGCGCCGTGATGCAGGCCCGCGGCGCCGTGCTCCCGACGCTGGAGGGGTATTTCACCGTGCCCGAGTGGCAGCTCGGGCTCGTCGCGCCGGCGGGGACCGTCGGCTACCTGCTGGTCATCCTCGTCGTCGGGTCGAGCGCGGGGCGCGTCGACGTGCGGCGGCTCATCGCCCTCGGCGCGTTCGTGACCGGCACCGCGCTCCTCGCGATGGGGCTGGCCCCGTCGTTTACCGTGTTCCTCGGTGCGCTCACCGTGCAGGGCGCGGCGGTCGGGCTCTTCCGCGCGCTCGATAGACCGCTCCTGAGTCACTATTACCCGAGCGTTCGCGGACGCGTCTACAACCTCTACGACGGGACCTGGGCGGTCGGCGCCGCTCTCGGCCCGCTGGCGGTCGTGCTCGCGCTGCGAGCGGGGTCGTGGCGGTTCGTCTACGGCGCGCTCGGGGTCGGCGTACTCGCGCTCGCGCTCGTGTTCCGATCGCTCCGCGCGCCCACGGTCGAGTCGAGCGAGGAACCGCTGACGCGCGAGGACCTCGCCGAGTTGGTCCGCCGGCCCGAGGTGCTGGCGCTGCTCGCCATGCTCTTTTTCGTGACCGGCGTCGAGGGCGGCCTGTTCACCTGGCTCCCCTACTACGCGCGGGCCGAACTCCCCGCGGGGTGGGCGGAGGCGACCCTGACGGCGATGCTCGTCGCCTACGTCCCCGGGCGGTTCGCCTGCGGCGCCCTCAGCGACCGGCTCGGGCCGCTGACCCTGCTCGTGGGCGTCCTCGGTCTGCTCGTTCCGGCGTTCGCCTATACGTTCTTCGTCGCCGACGGCCTGTGGGTGCTCGCCGGGGTGGTCGCCATCGGCCTGCTCGTCTCGGGCGTGTTCCCGACGATGATGGCCTACGCGACCGACGCCGCGCCCGAGTACAGCGGCCCGGTCAACGCGCTCGCGTCGGCGGTGTCCGCCGTCTCGGTCGGCGGCGTGCCCGCGCTCATGGGCTTCGTCGTCGGCGACGCGGGCGCGGCGACGGCCATGCGCCTGCTCCTCGCCCCCGTCGTGGCCGCGCTGACGGTGGTCACCGTCGCGCGGATCGCGGAAGGGCGACGGGACGCCCGCGAGGCGGGCGGGACGGCGGCCGTCGACGACTGAGGGCGGAGTCCTCACGACGAGCGGGAGGACGGAAGAATCCGCTACCGCCGGGGCCAGCGGGACCGCAGTCGCGTCCGGACCGGGAGGGGTCAGCGGGGACTGGTCCGTCGGCTGGACGCGACGAACTCGGGGAGGACGAGCGCGTACGCGCTGGCCGCGGCGACCACGCCCGCGAGTGGCGCTGCGTCGCCGGCCGCGAAGAGGACGAATCCGGCCGCGATGCCCGACAGCGCCACGAGGTCGAGCGTCCAGTGACGGTCCATACTCGTGTCATCGATGCAACCGGACGTAAAGCCCGGGCAGACGCGCGTCTGACGCTCGACTGACGCACCGCCGTCGGGCGGCGGACGCCGAGCGTTCCACGCGCCTGTGACCGCGGCTCGAACGAACACAACGGCCAAATAGGCGGGCGCGCTTGGTCGTGACATGACTCAGCGGACGGCGGCGGTGACCCGCGAGACCGCCGAGACGGCGATAGAGGTGACCCTCGACGTCGACGGCGACGGCGACGCCACCGTCGACACGGGGATCGGGTTTCTCGACCACATGCTCGGGTCGTTCGCCACGCACGGCCTGTTCGACCTCACCGTCCAGTGCGACGGCGACCTGGAGGTCGACGACCACCACACCGTCGAGGACGTGGCGATCAGCCTCGGCGAAGCGTTCACCGAGGCACTCGGCGAGAAGCGCGGCATCCGCCGCTTCGCCGACCGGAAGGTCCCCCTCGACGAGGCCGTCGCGGGCGTCGTCGTCGACGTGAGTGGGCGCCCGTACTTCGACTTCGACGGCGAGTTCTCGCAGGACGCCGTCGGGGAGATGACCAGCCACATGGCCCAGCACTTCCTGCGCTCGCTGGCGATGAACGCCGGGCTCACGCTCCACGCCGGCGTCGAGGGCGAGAACGCCCACCACGAGGTCGAGGCGCTGTTCAAGTGCCTGGCCCGCGCGCTCGACGACGCCACGCGGATCGACGAGCGCCGCAGCGACGTGGCGAGCACGAAAGGCGAGCTATAATGAGCGACGACGAGCGCGACGGCGTCGGAAACGGCGACGCCGGCAAAGGCGCAGACGAGGTGGGCGGGGGTGTGAACGAGGTGGACGCCGAGACGGCGACCTTCGACGCGATCATGGAGAAGTTCGCCGACTCGCCCAGCCAGCAGGCCGTCATCCGGCTCATCCTCGAACGCGGCTTCTCCGTCAACGACGAGGGACGGGTCGTCTCCGGCGGCATCGAGATCCCCAACACCGGCATCGCCCGCGAGGTGGACGTCGACCGCCGGGTCGTCGACGCCACCACCGACGCCATCCTCGCCGACGACCAGCTCCGCCGGATCTTCCAGAATATCTCCGCGATCCCGAGCCTGATGGATCTCGCGCCGGTCCTCGACCTGACGGCGCTGGCGATCACCGTCCGCGACGCCGAGGAGTCGGGCATCGTCTCGACCGTCACGGGCGCCATCGCCGATCGGGACATCTCCATCCGCCAGACGATCAGCGAGGACCCCGAGTTCACCGACGAACCGAAGCTCTACGTCATCACCGACGGCGAGCTCCCGGGCGACCTCCTGAACGAGATCCGCGGGATGGCGTTCGTCCACAAGATCGAGTTGCGCTGAGGGCCACCCTGCGTCCGTCGGCGACCCGGTTTTCCGGCTGCGGCCCGTAGCGCACGCATGTCGAGGCTCCGACGCGCCGGGGCGCTCGTTCGTGCCGTCGCCCGGGAGGCCCGCGAGGAACGCCTGACGTTCATGGCGGGGAGCATCGCGTACCACGCGTTCGTCTCTTTGCTGCCGTTCATGCTCGTCATCCTCCTGTTGATCTCCCGGATCGAGGACCAGGCGGCGGCGGTCGACGCGCTGCGGGCGATGGGGACCTACCTCTCGCCGAACGCCAGCGGCCTGCTGACCGAGACCGTCACCGAGGCGACCGAGCACACCAGCCTCTCGGTGCTGGGCGTCGGCGTGCTCCTCTGGGGAGCGATCAAGATCTTCCGGAGCCTCGACGCCGCCTTCTCCAGCATCTACGACCTCGACGACCCGAAGGGGATCGTCGACTCGTTCAGGGACGCCGGCGTCGCACTCGGCGCCGTCGGCGTCGGCCTCCTCGTCGCCGCCGCGATCGGGTCGGTCGTCTCGTTCGACGGCGGGGCGGTCGGCGGGTTCCTCGACCGGGTCGTCTCGACGGCCAGCCTCGTGATCGTCTTCCTCCCGCTGTTTTACCTCTTCCCCGACGAGGACGTCACCGTCCGGGAGGTCGTCCCGGGGACGGTGCTGGCGGCCGTCGGCTGGACGCTCCTGGAGTACCTCTTCCGGTACTACGTCGCCGTCGCGAGCGTCGGCGAGCGCTACGGGATCGTCGGAACGATCCTCCTGCTCGTGACGTGGCTGTACTTCAGCGGCTTCGTCATCCTGATCGGCGCGGCGTTCAACGCCGTCCTCGCGGGCCGGTCGGCCGACCGCTCCGAAGCGGGGTGGGGCGAAGACCGCGAGGCCAAAGAGCGCGCCCCCTTCGCCGAGGAACTCGAGACCATCGACGACGGCCTCGCGGCCGGCCGGTCGCTCACGGTCCGCGTCGGCGACGACGAGGTGACGCTCCCGCCGCCCGAGGAGTACGAGACGAACGTCTCGGCCCCGGACCGCCCGGAGAAACTCGGCGGCGAGGAAGTCCAGGGACACCTCGACATGACGTGGGCCCGCGGCAGAGAAGTCGACGGGAGCGGAGCGGCCGAGACGGACGGCGGCGGGACCGACCCGCCCCGCGACGGTGAGAGCTAAGACCGGGCCGCCCGAACGCCGAGACGTGACAGACGCGCCCGGCACGACCGACGAGGCCTACCGGACCGTCGACGGCCGCGGGGAGGCCCGCTTCGAGGTGCGCGGCTCGGCGTTCGTCGGCCACGTCGCCTCCGCTCGGACGGTCGAGGAGGCCGAGGATTTCGTCGAAGACGTCCGCCAGGAGTACGCCGACGCGACCCACAACGTCCCCGCCTACCGCGTCCGGGCCGACCCCTTCCGGGAGTGGGCCAGCGACGACGGCGAGCCCTCCGGGTCGGCCGGCGACCCCGCACTGAACGTCCTCCAGCAGGAGGAGGTCGAGAACGTCGTCGCCGTCGTCACCCGCTACTACGGCGGGACGAACCTCGGCGTCGGCGGGTTGGCTCGCGCGTATTCGAGAGCGGTCAAAGACGGCCTCGACGCCGCCGGCACGACGACCGAACGGCCCCACGAGACGTTCTCGGTCGCCGTCGACTACGACGACTCGGGCACCGTCCGGGGCATCCTGGAGAGCACCGGCGTCGAGTTCGACGCCGACTACGCCGAGCGGGCCTCCTTCGACGTGCGCGTCCCCGTCGAAGACGGCGACGGCCTCCGCGACCGACTCCTGAGCGCCACGAGCGGTCGCGCAGACATCGACTCGTGACCGCAGTTCTCCGGGACCAGCGGGTCGCCGAAGTCGAGCGATTTACTCCGGTAGAGACCGTCCACCGCCGTCTGATGACGTCTCTCCAGTCGAAACGGTAGCCTTCGGGCGAGCGGAACGCGACGAACGATCGGTCTCGGTCGGTCGAACGGCAGTGACGAGAACAGCGGGGCAGCGGCGGGGCGGCGGCGGGGCGGTCACTCGGGCTGGACTTCGCCGGTGTCGGCTTCGACTTCTTCTTCGTCCGGAGTGTCGTCGGGATCGTAGTTCTCGGTCCGGGTGACGCGGGCTTTCATGATCCGGGTGTTCTCGACGCCTTCGACGGTTATCTCGACGCCGTCGTAGTCGATCACTTCGCCCTCCTCGACGAGGCGGCCAGCGAGGTTGAAGATGAACCCGGCGATGGTCTCGAACTCCTCGCCCTCCGGGATGTCGATGTCCAGCGCCTCGTTGACCTCCTCGATGTTGACTTCGCCTTTGACGACGACGGTGTCGTCGCCGACGTAGTCGATCGGCTCTTCCTCGCCGCCTTCGAGGATCTCGCCGACGATCTCCTCGGTGAGGTCCTCCATCGTCACGAGCCCCTCGGTCGTCCCGAACTCGTCGATGACGATGACCATGTGCAGGCGCTCGTTGCGCATCTCGGTGAGCAGGTCGTCGACGTTCTTCGACTCGGGGACGTGCAGGGTCGGTTCGATGAGGTCTTCGAGTTCGAGGTCGCCGTCCTCGGTCTCGCCGTAGTTCTGGTCGCGGACGAGTTCGCGGATGTGGACGACGCCGATGACGTTGTCCAGGCTCCCCTCGTAGACGGGCAGGCGCGCGTGGCCGCTGTGGATGCACTGCTCGATGGCCTCGGAGATGGAGGCGTCCGTCGAGATGGCGTCCATGTCCAGCCGCGGCGTCATCACCTCCTTGGCGATGGTATTGTTGAACCGCAGGGTGCGCTGGAGCATCTCGCGCTCCTCCTCGTCGAGCACGCCCTCGCGCTCGCCCGTCTCGATCATCTCGCGGATCTCCTCGCGGGTGACGTAGGACTCCTCGATGGCCGAGCGGCCGCCAGTCACCTTGTTGACGATCCGGGTGAGGTAGTCGAAGAAGACGATCAGCGGCATCAGGACGTACTCGGCGAGTTTCAGTGGCCGGGAGATCCGTAGCGACCACGACTCGCTGTTCTCGACGGCGTAGGACTTTGGCGCGCTCTCGCCGAACAGGAGCACGATGGCCGTGATCCCGAACGTGGCCGCGAGGACCGCCTGTCCCTGGCTCATGTAGAGGCCGAACAGTCCCGTCGCGATCGAGGACATCGCGATGTTGACGAGGTTGTTCCCGACGAGGATGGTGATCAGCAGGCGGTGTGGGTCGTCTTTGAGCCCTTTGAGCGTGTTCGCGCCCCGGCGCCCGTCCTCGACGAGCGCCTCGACTCTGTGCGCCGGGAGCGAGAACATCGCGATCTCCGACGAGGAGAAAAACGCCGAGAGTCCGATCAGGACGACGATCAGGAGCACTCCGGCTGTCGCGATAGCGCTCTTCGGGACGACGTATCCGTAGACGTCGATCGTCTGCTGTGCGGCGAGCGCCACGTCTGGCCACGCCACTGCGGGTATACCCATCGACGCCGAGACTTGTCGTGGGGCGGAATTAAGGCTTGTCATACCGGACCCCCCGTTCCACCCGACAGCACGGCCGCTCACGCCGGTCTCGATCGGTATTCTGCCCGAGCAGGCTGACCTCGACCACCACTGCGACTGCCGATCGAACCCCGGTCCGGTCACGAGGCGACCACCTCGACGCGCGCCAGGGTCGCGCCGCTCGGCCGGTGGACGACGCGGACCTCCGCGCCGTCACCCGGACGCACGTCGTGCTCGTGCTGTGCGATCCGGACCGACGCGGCCTCGCCGCTCTCCCAGCGACCGTCGCCGTGGGCGGCGTCCAGTTCGCCGTCGACGCCGGCGTACGTCCGGTCGAACAGGGCCGCGCCGTCGACGTGTTCGTCCGTGAGCCGTCGCGTCGGGAACCCGCGGAGCCTCGCGCGCTCGCCCGTCCGCGCCAGTTCGACGACCAGCGCCAGGTCCTCCACGGCGAGCGTCTCGCCCGCCTCGTGAACGATCCGGAGCCGCTGACCGTCGGGCCAGCCGTCCGTCGCCGACAGCTCCGCGCTCAGGTGGACCTGCGGCGCGGCCTCGGGACGAGCGTGGTCGAGACCGACGACGGCCAGCGAGACCGACGCCAGCAGCGCCGTCACCCCGACGAGGACGACCACGCCGACGACCGGACTCGTCGCTCGATCCGGCGTTCGAGGGTCGTCGATCTGGGACCGGTCGCCGGTCGGCCGGCCGGGGCCGGAGGCGGACGGCCGGTCGGCGCCGGACGGGCGGTGGTCGGTCACGCGCCGGGCTGGTCGCCCGTTCGCCCTTAAAGATCGGGGTCGGCGGCGGCGAAGCGCTTACCCGGCCGTTGGCCCTATCTCCCGTCGGAATGACCGAGCCAGCCATCACGTTCTACCGGTTGCAGGCCTGTCCGTTCTGCGAGCGGGTGACCAGGAAGCTTCAGGAGTACGACCTGGACTACCGCTCGCGGTTCGTCGAACCGATGCACAGCGACCGCGACGTGGTCCAGCGACTCACGGGCAAGCGCACCGTGCCCGCCATCGTCGACGAGTCCACCGGCGTCACGATGTCCGAGAGCGCCAACATCGTCGCGTACCTCGACGCCACCTACGGCGAGCGCGGGATGGGGGGTGCCTGATGGACCTCGACTTCGACATCGTCGACCTCCCCGAGACCGACCACCCCGAGGAGGGCGACCGCGTCCCCGACTTCGAGCGCCCGCTCGTCAACGAGGAGTACTGGGAGGACGTCTCCCTCTCGGCACTGACCGACGAAGGGCCCGTCGTCCTCGTCTTCCACCCGATGGACGGCGCGTTCCCAGCGACGTACATCTGGAACGAGATCCGTGACCGCGGGTGGCTCGACCGCGACAACTGCGAGATCGTGGGCCTGTCCATCTCCTCGCCGTACGAGCACGCCGACCTGCTGGAGTCACGAGGGGTCGACGCGCGTCTCTACTCGGACCCCGGAAACGACGTCGCCGAGCAGTTCGACATCGTCAACGACCTGGACGGCATGGCCGGCATCGAGGAGCCCCGCCCCGCCGTTTTCGCCCTCGACGAGAAACGGGTCGTCCAGTACGCCTGGGTCGCGTCCCAGTGGCCCGACTTCCCCGATTACGACGAAGTCGGCGAGGCGATCGAAGAACTGTGACTTGCGGGGTCGTTTCGGCTATTCTGTGCCTTGCTAGGCGGTGGCGCGCGCTGTTGCGGCCTCCGTGCCACGACGGAGCCGCGCGAGGGATGAGGAGCGCAGCGGAGCGAGCACCGCAGTCGGTTGGGGAGGTGTGTGGTGCGGTGCTGTGCGGTGGTGTGGCCGTTTTCCTGGTGGACTGAAAGGGCGAGGCCTGCTCGCGGTGAGCGAAGCGAACGGAGTCGCCTGAGCGGGCACTATCCGAACGGAGTGAGGATATCCCGCTCGGCGGCCGCGAGCGGGTCGAGGGCTTTCATCGCTTACTGTCTCCACTGCCGGAATCAACTGCTAGCGAGCGGGTCGAGGGCTTTCGAGCTGGGCACTCACACCCCACAAACCCGGTTACACTGATGTCAGCGCCTACTGAAGTACGACCAGCGCATACAGAGTTCCAATGACAGACGACACACGGACGCCGGGCATCCACCACGTGACCTGTATCGCGAGCGACCCGCAGCAGAACCTCGACTTCTGGGTCGAGACGCTGGGGCTGCGACTCGTCAAGCGGTCGATCAACCAGGACGACCCGAGCACCTACCACTTCTTCTTCGCGGACGCGGAGGGGAACCCGGGGACGAGCATGACGTTCTTCCCCTGGGGCGAACAGACCGGACAGGGGAAGGTCGGCTCCGGACAGGTCTCCCGCACGGCGTTCCGCGTCCCCCAGGGGAGCCTCGACTACTGGGAGGATCGGTTCGACGACTACGGCGTCGACTACGACGACCGCGTCGAGCGATTCGGTGAGACCGTACTGCCGTTCCGCGACCCCGACGGGCTCCCGGTGGAACTGGTCGAAGTCGACATTCCCGAGGACGACCCGACCGTCCCGTGGACGGAGTTCGTGCCCGAAGACGCGGCGATCCGCGGGTTCCACTCGGTGACGCTCTGGCTCGTCGACCCCGAGCCCACCGAGGGGCTGCTCCGGCGGATGGGCTTCGAGGAGGTCGGTACCGAGGAGGCCGAGGGCGACACGCCGGGCGACCAGCGGACGCGGTTCGCCGCGCCGGGGTCGGTCGGGAAGTACGTCGACGTGTTACCGACCGTCCAGAGCGGGCGACAGGGACGGGGCACGGTCCACCACGTCGCGTTCCAGACGCCGACCGACGCGGACCAGGAGGCGATCCGCAAGGTCGCCCGTTCGGAGGGGTTGAACCCGACGACGCAGATCGACCGCCACTGGTTCCGGTCGGTGTACTTCCGGGAGCACGGCGGCATCCTCTTCGAACTCGCGACGAACGGTCCGGGCTACGACAGCGACGAACCGCTCGACGAACTTGGCGGCCGGCTCGTCCTCCCCGGGAAGTTCGAGGACCGACGCGAGCAGATCGAGGCGAACCTGCCCGACGTGACGATCCCGCGAGCGGAGACCGCGGAAGCCGACGACTGAGCGCGAACGGGGGTCGGGGCCCGAGAGACGCCCGTCGCGTCACGCTTTTCCCGCCCAGCGTCGGATCCTCGGATATGAACGACGTGGCGCGGGCGGCGCGGGCGATCGAAGACGGCGAGCTGGTCGTCTACCCGACGGAGACGGTCTACGGGCTCGGCGCGAACGCCGTCGACGCCGACGCCGTCGAGCGGGTGTTCGCCGTGAAAGGCCGGGCGCGGGACAAGCCCGTCTCGCTCGGCGTCCCGAGCGTCGAGCGCGCGCGGGAGTACACCGAGCCCACAGAGCGCGAACTGGCGTTCATGCGGGAGTTTCTGCCCGGGCCGGTCACCGTCGTCGTCGAGCGACGGGAAGTCGTACCCGACGTTCTCACGGCCGGACGCGACCGCGTGGGGGTTCGGGTGCCGGACCACGAGTTGGCGCTCGAACTGCTCGACGCGAGTGACGCGCCCGTGACGGCCACGAGCGCGAATCTCAGTGGGACCGGGAGCGTTCGCGAGGTCGCCGAGCTGAGCGACGAGGTCCGCGAGGCGGTAGGCGTCGTGCTCGACGGCGGTCGGACCGACGGGATGGAAAGCACCGTCGTGGACGTCGAGACGGGGGAAATCCATCGCCGCGGCGCGATGAGCGCGGAGATCGAATCGTGGCTCGACAGGCACGAGTGATCCGCCCTCGCTCGGTGATCCCGCGGGCTTCGGGAGCGATCGGGAGTCGTCTGTTCAGCCCCGGGGCACACGTCGGGGTCTCGAACAGTGCGCAGAAGTCCGCTGAGACAGACGCTGTACCGAGCGTCAGGAACGGCTCCGGGTGGCGATCTCCATCGCGAGCGGAGCGGCCGTTCAGCCCCTCCAGCCGTGGACGAACTGCGTCGGTTCGCCCTCGAACGCGTCGGCCTACTCCCTCGCCGCTCGGTGGGTGCGGAGTTGGGCCACCAGCGAAATTCCCACGAAGACAGTCCCGACGACGAGGAAGAGCGTGCCGACCCTCCCGTCGAGGCCGACCGGCCAGTCCCCGTTCAGGCCGTAGAGCGCGTGAGCGAGAACGCCCGCGACTAGCAGCAAGGAGCCGAGACTCAGAAACGACCCGAGGTTCGGGACCGGCCTGGTAGATTTAGCCATTATTATCCATGATATATCATACGCCTTGAATACGGATAACCCTTGGCCGAAAACGCGCGGACGATCGACCGTCCCTCGCTCCTGCGCTCGTCGGATCGCGTCGTCGACGACGAGCGACCACCGCTGTCGACTGGCCCCGACCGGATCGAGCGAACGGCGGGTCGCTAGAGCATCGATTTCAACGATCGAGTGACGACGCCGCACTGGCCCTGGTACTCGCAGGGCGAGCACTTCTGGCGGTTCGACGTGCGGGAGGGCGGGCCGTCGATGGCGTCGGCCGTCCGGACCGCCGACCGGTACGTCGCCTTCCGACGGGTGGTCAGGGGCACCTCGCGGACGACGCCGTAGGCGGGGTACTCGGCGAAGGCGGTCTCGACGGTCGTCTCGCGTTCCCAGGCGAGCGCCTTCGCCGCGGCGACGAGCCGGGCGGTCTGTGGCTCCCAGACGCCCTGCTCGGGCGGAGCGCCGGCGAACACCAGCGACGGCCGGGGCGGTCCCTCCAGCACCTTGTGTGCGACGCCGCGACACTCCCGGCCCTCCAGCACGACCTCTCGACCGGCGGGGTCGACCAGGTCGTCCCACGCGTCGAGCGTCGCCTGCAAGCGGCCCAGCCGCGAGCGGTACTGCGTCGGCGTCACCTCGATCGGTGCGGCCTGGATCTCGGGGTCCGACTCCAGCAGTTCCCGGTAGCGGAAGGCCAGGTCCCGGCGCGCGCGAACTTCCTGGGGGACGTCGTCGTCGGCCGCGGGGTCGCGGTGGCGGTAGTAGAGCTTCCGCGGGCAGTACGCCGCCGTCGCCAGGTCGCGAAACGTGTGCATACGACGGCGTGGCCGCGCTTTCGGTCATAAATGCTCGCCAGCCCCAACGCTCCCCGACTGCGGCAGTCGCTCGCGCAAAAAACGGAGCGCCGCTGGTCAGAACGAGACGTCGGTTTCGATGTCCTCGGCGGCCTCGTCGAGGCCGTCCTCCGTGATCTGGTCGGTGAAGTGGCCGGAGAGGGCGGCGTCGGTGAGGATCTCGTCGAATTCGGTCTGATAGCGGTGGTTCGCGGCCCGGGCGGCGTCCTGGGCGGCGACGACGTGCCGGTAGTGGCGGACCGTCGTTTCGTCGACGCCGAACTCCGCGGCGAGCGTCTCGTCGCTCGCGTCGCGGCGCCGTCGCAACTCGCAGACGTCGAACGGCGCGTCGGTGTCGTCCCCCCGGAGCAGGTGCAGGTCCATGCGTGCGCGGAACACCTCGTCCTCGGAAATCTCCAGTGCGTCGGCGATCGCCTCGTCGGACTCGTCGTCGTAGAACGCGCGCACGAGCCGGACGTAGGTCGCCGTCTCGAGATCGGTCGCGAAGTCGTAGCGGCCGGCGAGCGCCTCGATTACCCCCCGCAGGCGCTCCCGGATCGCCTCCTCGTCGTCCGTCTTCGCGATAGAGCCCCGCTGCTCTTCCTGGCTCTCCGTGACGGTCCCCTCGTCGGAGACGTCCATGAAGATGTCCCGCAGTTCTTCGGTCTTGTCGTCCATCCCCGACCATGAATCCGGGACCGTACACATAAATAATTGTTGACACCTGCGGCCGGACGACCCCCTCGCGCACGCCGCGGATCGACGCCGTCGGGCGCCCGACCAGCGCCACAGCGCGGCCCCGGCCCAGCGCGAAATCGACAAACTCCGCAACGATTGTGAACTGTTGTCGTGTGAATTCGTAGCAAGCTTTAAGCGGGCGGTTGCCCGCCATCTAGTATGCTCTTGCTCCAGTCGGGCGCGCCGACGCGCCCCACGTTCTGGGGGATCGGTCCGGTCGGGAAGGCGGCCTTCTACTATCTCGCCGCCCTCGCCATCGTCGTCTTCCTGCTCGGCGCCTACCGCCGCGTCGCCCGCTACGCCGAGGGCGACGAGGACCCCTTCCCCCGACTCGACGACCTGCCCGGACGGATCGTCGGCGCCGCCGGGACCGTCCTCTCGAACCGGACGCTGCGCGACCGCGACGTGGTCGCGGGCTTCGCCCACGCATTCGTCCTCTGGGGGTTTCTCACCCTGCTCATCGCGACGACGATCCTCGGCATCGACATGGACTTCTACCAGCCGCTGACCGGCGACTCCTTTTTCGTCGGCGACTTCTACCTCTCCTACTCGTTCGTCGTCGACGCGATGGGGCTGCTGTTCGTCGTCGGCCTCGGCGTGCTCCTCTACCGTCGCTACGCCGCGCGCCAGGGCCGCCTCTGGGGCCGCCACACCAGCGCCGAGGACGATCTGTTCGTCTGGGCGCTGTTCCTGCTGGGCGTCGGCGGCTACCTCACCGAGGGCTTCCGCATCCTCGGGCAGGGCTACCCGGACTTCGAGACGGTGAGCTTCGTCGGCTGGGCGACCGCCGTCGCCCTCGACGGCGCGGGGATGACCCCGGCGATGGCCGAAGCGACGTACCCGATCGTCTGGTGGAGCCACTCGATCCTCGCGCTCGCCTTTATCGCCGCGATCCCGATGGGCAAGCCCTTCCACATGCTCTCCTCGTACGCCAACGTCGTCACGCACGACGAGGACGCGGGCAAGCGCCTGCCGGGCGTCCCCGCCGACCTGGAGGCCACCAACGCCGAGTCCATCGACGACTTCAGCTGGAAGGAACTGCTCGACCAGGACGCCTGCACCAAGTGCGGCCGCTGTTCCGCGGCCTGCCCGGCCAAGGCCTCCGGCCGCCCGCTCGACCCGCGCGACGTCATCCTCGACCTCAAGAACTACCGGGAGGCCCGCGACGCCGGCGCGGAGGAGATCCCCATCGTCACCGACGGGGGTACCTCGGTGATCGCCGCCGAGACGATGGAGTCGTGCATGGCCTGCATGGCCTGTATGGACGCCTGCCCCGTCGAGATCGAACACCTGAACTCCTTTACCCGGATGAATCGCCAGCTCGTCGACCAGGGCGACCTCGACCGCAACGTCCAGGACACCTTCCAGAACGTCATGCAGCAGGGCAACACCTTCGGCGAGTCCCAGCGCAACCGCGCCGACTGGGCCGACCCGCTGGACGCCGAGCTCGCGGACGCCCGCGAGCGATCAGTCGAGTACCTCTGGTACGTCGGCGACTACCCGAGCTTCGACGACCGCAACAAGAAAGTCGCCCGCTCGCTCGCTCGACTGTTCGAGGAGGCCGACGTGGACTACGGCATCCTCTACGACGACGAGGTGTACGACGGCAACGACGTGCGCCGCGTCGGCGAGGAGTTCCTCTTCATCGAGCAGGCCGCGACGCTCGTCGACGCCTTCGAAGACTGCGACTTCGAGAAGATCGTCTGCACCGACCCCCACGCCTTCAACACCTTCGAAAACGAGTACCCCGAGGTCGACTTCGCGGAGTACGCCGACGACCCGATGATGGAGGTGCCCGAGGAGTCCTGGGACGGCGCCCCCGTCTTCCACTGGACGCAGGTCGTCGAGGACCTCGTGACCGACGGCCGGCTCGGTCTCCGCGGCGACGAACTCGACTACACCGTCACCTACCACGACCCCTGTCACCTCGGTCGGTACAACGGCGAGTACGAGGCGCCCCGGGACCTCGTCCGCGCGACCGGCTGCGAACTCGCCGAGATGCCCCGCAACCGCGACGACTCCTTCTGCTGCGGCGGGGGCGGGGGCGGCCTGTGGATGGAGTTCGACGACGACCCGAAACCCAGCGAGGAACGGCTGCGCGAGGCGCTCGAAGACACGAGCGCCGGCGGGCGGGTCGAGAAGTTCGTCGTCGCCTGCCCGATGTGTACCACGATGTTCGAGGACGGCCGCAAGACCGGCGGTTTCGAGGACGACATCGAGGTCGTCGACGTGGCCGAGTTGCTGATCGAGGCCGTCGAGGTCCGGGAGAACGCCGGCGTGGCCGCCGACGAAGCCGGTGCCGCGGAGACGGCGGCCGACGATTGAGCACACTGCGGGAACGTCATTCGGCGGCGACCGTCCCGGGGTCGAGTCGTTTCGCAACGACCCGGCCGCCGACGACATAGACGGAATCGTCGGCAGACTCGACCAGGGACACCCGGGACTCGAACTCCCGTTCGACCATCCGCTCGACGAGCGCGGACTCGCCGATTCGTGCTTTCGTCCGTTCGTCGACGGGGACCGACGCCATGGGCGAGTGTCGCTCACTATCTCGGTTGAACCGTCGCCGGGCCGGCGGTGTTCAGTACAGTGACCGTACCGAGCAGCGGAACTCGCCTGCTGTGACTTTCTGGATCAGCGACGACTGGTGCCCGTCGTGGCCTGGCAGTACTACCTGGGCCCCGAGGACACCTGATACCCTCAGCGCCGACGCAAGCTCACGAGTGCTGCACCGAGTAGAGCGACGAGCGTTATCCCAGCTCCGAATCCCGGTCCTGACCCCGTTGCGGTGGCCTGTATGTCACTTTTCTCCTGAACTTCGGGATCTCGCGGAGCGTAGTCTTCAGCGTCTATCACTCCGTCGCCATCGCTGTCCTGTATACCCTCGCTCGTCTCAGTGTCCCTGTTTTGAGCTGTCGTCGGTGTCTCAGTGGGCGTCGTCGTCGGCGTTTCGGTCGCTGTTACCGTCGGAGTGTCAGTCGGTGTCGCTGTCGGTGACGGTGTCGGAGTTGACTCGACCAGCGCGGGTGCGTCGCTGTTGACCCCAATCGACAGATTCCAGGAGTAGGGGAACTCGGCATCTTCCTCGTCGAACTCGTACATGCCGAGACAGAGGACGCCATCTTCTTCAGCGAATATCTTTGCAGAACCGACGACTCCGCTGTTGAACCCGTTGAGAGCGATATTCCTGGCGTTCGGTTTCGCGTTCTTCGTCTCAGATATACTTTCGTGTAAGCCATCGATACTCACGTGGAATCTATCCTCCTGTTTCGGCACGAGAACGCGTATGTTCACGTAGTCGCCCTCGTTCAATCTGACGCGTAGAGCGTCTCGGTCGTCTGGCGTCCCGATGTTCCCCTCGAACGTCCCGCCTCGAACAATATCGCCATCGTCACAGCGATCCGCGTAATCGTCATCGGCCGTCACGGGCTGAACAACGGCTGTACTTGCCACAACTACCAAGAGTATTGCTAGGAACAGAGGTTTTATTTGAGACACGGAGTCAATTGACCAAGTATCGAATTAATAATCTTCGATATCTTCCATATTCTTCATGGTTAATGCCCCGTCGTTGTCGGCCACCTTGCAAATCTCAGACGAACTGAAGATCGTCGGAGACCCGACACCGTTTACCCGCTCTACTCCCTGCGTTCGTCCATGCAAGTCGCGCTCGTCACGGTCGGCGACGAACTGCTCGCGGGCGACACCGAGAACACGAACGCGACCTGGCTGGCGCGCCAGCTCGCCGAACGCGGCGCCACCGTCACCCGGATGCTCACCATCCCCGACGACCGCGCCCTGATCGCCCGGCGAGTTCGCGAGTACGCCGACGCCTTCGACGCCGTGATCGTCACCGGCGGACTGGGCGACACCCCCGACGACGTGACGATCGAGGCCGTCGCGGACGCCTTCGACCGTGATCTGGAAGTCCAGCCGGAGGTGCGCGACCGGATCGCCGAGAAGGCCCGCCAGTTCCGCGAGGAGGACCCCGAGTACTACGAGGCCCACGACTTCGACCTCGACCTGGACGAGACGGCGGCGCTCCCGGAGGGCGCTCGCGCCCTGCAGACGGCCGAGAGCTTCAACCCGGGCTGCGTGGTCGAGAACGTCTACGTCTTCCCGGGGTTCCCCGAGGAGTTGCGGGTGATGTTCGATTCGGTGGCCGACGAGTTCGGGGGCGACGCCGTCTCCGCGTCGGTCGAGACGGCGACGCCCGAGGGCGCACTGAAGGACGTGCTCGACGGCGCTCGCGAGCGCTTCGACGTGGCCGTCGGCAGCTACCCGGCCCGCCGCGGGAAACCGGGACGGGTGAAGGTCACCGGCACCGACCCCGCGACCGTCGAGCGAGCCGTCGAGTGGGTGGACGACCAGGTCGCCGACCCCGAAGCGGCCACCGACCCCGAAGCCGACGCCGACGGCTGAGCGCACTGGCCGAGAACGAGCAGTTCGCCAGCCGGCGACGTCGCCGCTACGCGCCGTCCCAGTCGGACGCCAGCAGGCCGTACTCGACGCGGTCGACGTACTCACCGCCGACGAAATAGAAGTCTTCTCGCCGCCCCTCTTCGGTGAATCCCAGCCGCTCCAGGAGCGCGGCCGACCGGTCGTTGGTCGCCAACCGGCCCGCGTTCAGCCGGTGGAGTCGCCGCTCGTCGAAGGCGTAGTCGATCAGGAGCGAGAGGGCCTCCGTGGCGTACCCCTGCCCCTCGGCGTCGGGCGCCAGCCACGCGCCGACCTCGGCGCGGCCGGAGTCCGCGTCCATACGGAACAACGCGCAGAAGCCGAGGCGTTCGGGATCTGCCGCTGCCTCTTCCTCTCCTCTTTCACCGTCGTCGCCGACGCCGTCACAGATCAGCAGCCCGACCGTCTCGTCGTCTCCCTCGACGTACTCTTCGCGGGTCGCCTCGCGGTCCTGTGGGTGGACCCGCGGCATCGACTGCCGAACGGCGGGATCGTTGTGAGTCCGCTGGAGGAAGTCGAGGTCTTCCTCCTCCGGCGGCCTGAGCGTGACGCGGTCGCCCCGCAGGAAGACCGGACCGGGCATCAGCGGTCGCCCCCGTCGACGCGTGCCGCGTCCGGACCGCCCCACTCGTCGGCGACGAGACCGTACAGTTCGGCGTCGACGTACTCCCCGTCGACGTAGTACTCGTCGCGTCGTCGACCCTCGGACTCGAATCCCACTTTCTCCAGGACGCGCCGCGACCCGTCGTTGAACGCCAGGACGCGCGCGTCGACCTTGTGGAGGCGCCGCTCGGCGAAGCAGTACTCGACCAGTCGCTCGGCCGCCGCGGTCGCGTAGCCGTTGCCCTGGTGGTCGGGCGCGATCCAGTAGCCGATCTCGACGCTCCCGCGTTGCTCGTAGAGGTCGAAACAGAACGCCTCGCCGACTCGCTGGACGGACGCCGAGTCGTCTCCGTCGGCGGCGCAGACGAGGAACGTCTCGCTGTCGTCGTCGTCCTGCATCGCTTCGATCCGGTCGGCGATATCGTCGGCCGTGGCCGGCGCGCCGCCGCCGAAGCCGGGCCGAACGTCGGGGTGGTTCGCGTGGCGGCGGAAGAACTCGTAGTCGGACTCCTCGACGGGGCGGAGCGTGACGCCGTCGCCGCGGAGGAAGACGGGACCGGGCATACGCGGCGAGTCGCGCGGCCGGGGCGAAAGCGTTGGGGTGGCCTGAGAGCCGTTCCCGCGACCGCTCAGAAGAAGTTCAGGAGGCCGAGCGAGACGGCGTAGTGATACGCCACCGCGAGCCACGCCTCGAAGACGACCGTGCCGACCGCCGAGAGGGCGGCGAACTCGCGCACGTCCATCTCGGCGACGCCGGCGGGGACGGTGAGCATCCCCCGGGTGAACAGGAGCGCGTTGCTGGCGAGCACCGCCCACTTGCCCCAGCGGTCGAACCAGCGGTCGAAGCGGTCGAGCTTGGACTCCTCGATGCGGAACCACGGCTTCTGGAGCAGCCACTCGCGGCCGCCGCGCTTGGCGAGCAGGAACAACGAGACCTGGCCGAGCGTCGCGCCGACCGTCGCGACGACCATGATGAGGGCGATCGTGGCCCACTCGTACCCCGAGGGCTCGGTCGCGAGGAACTCGATGGCGCCGGGGACGAGCGCCTCGCTGGGCGCGAAGTACAGGAGCATCGCGCCCTCGAGGACGAAGATCGGGAGCAGGGCTGGGAGGCCGTAGTCGTCGATGAGCCGCTGGGCGAACTCCTCGTCGCCGAAGACGAACAGCACCACGCCGGCGATGGCGAGTGCGAAGAAGAACGCGGCGACGAGTATCAGGCCGTAGTCCTCGGCGAACCCGCGCAGTCGGGACCGGTCGGCCGATTCCAGCGACGCCATTCGTCTGACGGGTCGGAGCGTGCGGGCCAAATGTCTTCCGCTACTCCGCGTCCGCGGGGGAGAGCGCGTGGGGCGCGGCCGACGGTCGCACGGCACGGTTTTTACGGCTTTGCCCGCTACGTGGTGGTATGCGCGAACTCGTGTTCTCGCTCGATTACGAGCCCGGGTGCAACGAGGTCGCCGACGCCCTCGCCGCCCATCCCCAGGCGCGGATCCGCTCGCTCTCGCTGCACGCCACCGCCGAGAGCCTCTGGCGGGTCGACCACGTCACGGGGCCGGCCGAGGCCCTCGCCGCCGTCGAGGACGCCTTCCTGACCGCCGACTACTACGCGGACTGCCTCGCGACCGAGGACTGCGGCGCCAGACAGGAGACGCAGGTCCTCGACAGCGCCGACGACACGCTCGTCCTCTACTCCTACTGGGAGCGGGCGCCCGCCTGCGCCTCCGTCCCCCACATCGCCCTCGACTTCCTCGGCGACGGCCTCCTCTTCGAGACCCGCAACGAAGCGCGCCAGTACACGTGGCGGATCGTCCACGCCGGCGACGGGGACGTGCGGGCCTTCTTCGACGCCATCGAGGAGAACGTCGGGGAGTGCGCCGACCTCGAGGTCGAACGACTGACCGAGGCGGCGTCGCCGAGCGATGCGCCCCGCGACGAGGGCGACCTGCCGCCCGAACAGGACCAAGCACTCCGCGCGGCGGTCGAACACGGCTACTACGAGACGCCCCGCGAGGTCGACGTCGGCGACCTCGCCGAGACGCTCGGCGTCCCCCGATCCACGCTCACCTACCGACTTCGACGCGCCGAGGCCCACCTGGCCGAGCGACGGGTGGCCGAATCGCGCTCGACTGCGTCCCCGTCGACGCGACTCTGATGGGCCCTGCTCCGTGTCGGTTGGAATACTCCAACGAAGCAGTTGGAATATTCCGATAAACGCGTATCCGGCTCCGGCACCTAGCCGGTAGTAATGACCGAGAACGCAGGCGGAACGGGGGGCGGCCCGGGAGGACAGTCAGAGGAGCTGACCGCCCGGCTCTCCGTGCCGGAGATGGACTGCCCCTCGTGTGCGGGGAAGGTGGACAAGAGTCTCGGGCGGATCGACGGCGTCGTCGAGACCGACCTGCGGCCGACGACGGGGACGGCGACTGTCACCTACGACGCCGAGCGGGCCTCCAGAGCCGACGTGGTGGCCGCCGTGAAAGGCGCGGGCTACGAGGTCGTCAACGACGAGGCCGAAGCGGGCGACGGGGACGGATCGAACGACGCCGGCGGCGTCGAGGTCGCCCCGCCGACGGAGATCTGGACGAGTCCGCGGGCGATCAAGACGTGGATCGGCGCGGTGCTGGTCGCGCTCGGGCTCCTCGTCGAGTTCGTCCTCACGGGACAGAACGTCGCGGTCGCGAGCGTCCTCGACGTCCCGCTGACGGTCGCGGACGTGCTGTTCCTCGGTGCCGTCGCCGTCAGCGGCGCGCCGGTCGTCCGGAGCGGGTACTACTCGGCGAAGAACCTGAGCCTCGACATCGACCTGCTGATGGGGACGGCGATCGTCGCCGCGACCGGCATCGGCTACTTCGTCGAGGCGGCGACGCTGGCCGTCCTCTTCAGCGTCGCCGAACTGCTCGAAGAGTACGCGATGGACCGGGCCCGCGACTCGCTGCGGGAACTGATGGAGCTGTCGCCCGACGAGGCGACTGTCCGGCGGGAGGCCGCAGCGACCGACGGGAGCGAGGCCTCCGAACGATCGAGCGGGGAGCGCGAGCGACCCGCGAGCCGCGACGACGAGGAGGTGACCGTTCCGGCCGGCGACGTCGACGTGGGCGAGGTCGTCGTCGTCCGCCCGGGCGAGAAGATTCCGCTCGACGGGACCGTCGTCGAGGGCGAGAGCGCGGTCGACCAGTCGCCGATCACCGGCGAGAGCGTCCCCGTCGACAAGACCGCCGGCGACGAGGTGTACGCCGGCGCGATAAACGAGGAGGGGTACCTCGAAGTCGAGGTCACCTCCCTGGCGTCGGACTCGACGCTCTCGCGGATCATCGAGATGGTCCAGGGCGCGCAGGCGAAACAGACCGAGACCGAGCAGTTCGTCGACCGCTTCGCGGGCTACTACACGCCCGCGGTCGTCGTGCTGGCGATCCTGACGGCGGCGATTCCGCCGCTCCTGATCGACGAGGCGATCACCGTCGGACTCGCGGGGCAGACGCTCGTCTTCGCCGGTGACTGGGAGACGTGGTTCATCCGCGGGCTCACCCTGCTCGTGATCGCCTGTCCCTGCGCGTTCGTCATCTCGACCCCGGTCTCCGTCGTGTCGGGCATCACCAGCGCCGCGAAGAACGGCGTCCTCATCAAGGGAGGCAACTACCTCGAGGCGATGGGCGAGGTCGACGCCGTCGCCCTCGACAAGACGGGGACGCTCACGAAGGGCGAACTCGCCGTCACCGACGTCGTTCCGGCCGGCGAGACCACCGAGGCCGACGTGCTCCGGTACGCGGCCGGGATCGAGCGGCGGAGCGAACACCCGATCGCCGGCGCGATCCTGGCGCGCGCAGCCGCCGACGGCGTGGACGACCTGCCCGACCCCGACGGGTTCGAGAGCCTGACCGGGAAGGGCGTCCGCGCCGATTTCGAGGGCGAGACGTACTACGCGGGCAAGCCCGCGCTGTTCGCGGAACTGGGGTTCGACGTCGAGAGCGGCCCCGGCGCGACCGACGGCGGTACGGTCACCGAGGAACCCGAACGCGACGGGCGCTTCCCCGCCGACACGCTCGCCTCGCTGGAACGGGAGGGCAAGACGGTCGTCGTCGTCGGGACGGAGACGCGCCTGCTGGGCGTCGTCGCCATCGCCGACGAGGTTCGGCCCGCGTCGAAGCGCGCCGTCGCGCGCCTGCACGAACTGGGCGTCGAACGCGTCGTGATGCTGACCGGCGACAACGAGGGCACCGCGCGCGCCATCGCCGAGCAGGTCGGCGTCGACGACTACCGCGCCGAACTCCTCCCCGACGAGAAGGTCGCGGCCGTCGAGTCGCTGCAGGCGGCGTACGGCAGCGTGGCGATGGTCGGCGACGGGATCAACGACGCGCCCGCGCTCGCGACGGCCGACGTGGGCGTCGCGATGGGGGCGGCCGGAACCGATACGGCCCTCGAAACGGCCGACATCGCCCTGATGGGCGACGACGTCGGGAAGCTCCCGTACCTGTACGCGCTGTCCCACGAGGCAAACGGCGTCATCCGCCAGAACATCGTGGCCAGTCTCGGGGTGAAGGCCCTGCTCGCCGTCGGCGTGCCCATCGGCCTCGTCTCCGTCGCCGTCGCGGTGGTCGTCGGCGACATGGGGATGAGCCTCGGTGTCACCGGCAACGCGATGCGCCTGTCGCGCATCACGCCCGAGCGGTTCGAGTAGGAGAGCGCGGGGACGGTATGGCCGAGGCGGTGGTCTCATTACCGAGAGGCGACGACAACGGGGTATGGATCTCACACGCCGCCCGCGTCGGCTCCGGAGCGACGGCGTCCGACCGCTGGTTCGCGAGACGGACCTGTCGGCGTCGGACCTGGTCGCGCCGGTGTTCGTCGACGCGACGACCGACGAGCGCGTCCCGATCGAGTCGATGCCCGGCCACGAGCGGGTGCCCGTCGACGGGGCCGTCGAGCGCGTCCGCGAAGTCCGGGAGACCGGCGTCGAGGCCGTCATCGTCTTCGGGATCCCGGCGTCGAAAGACGCCGAGGGGTCGCGGGCGTGGGCCGAGGACGGCGTCGTCCAGCGGGCCGTCCGGGCGATCACCGACGAGACCGACGCGTACGTCGTCACCGACGTCTGCCTCTGCGAGTACACCGAGCACGGGCACTGTGGCATCGTCGAGGATCAGGCCCGCGAGGAGCCTCACCTGACCGTCGAAAACGATCGGACGCTCGAACTGCTGGCGGAGACGGCCGTCTCGCACGCCGACGCCGGGGCGGACATGATCGCGCCCTCCAGCATGACCGACGGGATGGTCGGGGCGATTCGCGAGGCGCTGGACGAGCGAGGCCACGAGTCGACGCCGATCATGAGCTACGCCGCCAAGTACGAGTCGGCGTTCTACGGGCCGTTCCGCGACGCCGCCGACGGCGCGCCGGCGTTCGGCGACCGCCGCCACTACCAGATGGACCCCGCGAACAGCCGCGAGGCGATGCGCGAGGTCGCGCTGGACGTCGAGGAGGGCGCGGACGTCCTGATGGTCAAACCCGCGCTCCCGTACCTCGACGTGGTCGCCGACGTGCGCGAGTCGTTCGACCACCCCGTCGCCGCCTACAACGTCTCCGGCGAGTACGCGATGCTCCACGCGGCCGCCGAGAAGGGGTGGCTGGACCTGGAGGCGGTCGCCCACGAGTCGTTGCTGTCGATCAAGCGCGCGGGGGCGGACATCGTCATCACGTACTTCGCCGAAGACGTGGCCGAGCGGCTCTGAAGCGGGCGGGCCAGCGCAACCACGTGCCCGATCCGAACCGCCCGGCGCGCGCGAGCGAAAGCGGGACCGATCCCGCCAGATCCGTCCAGTCCCGGTCGACAAACGTCAAATTCGAACCGGACGTTCGTCCGCTATCTGGACGGACGACAACCTATTATCCATAATATCATGGGATAGTTCTGACGCGCGTCTCATTATGCCCCCCATATTCCTACTTTTTCAAACATAGCCTTATGTAGTGAGGTTCCATGAGGTCCAACCGAGATGTTAGCTACGAACGTAGTGGGATTCGGTGAAAAGGTAGACGATCGCCAAGATAGAACGGGCCGTTCGGACCGGTCGGGGGTGACCCGCTGATGGCGGGCGCACTGCTGGCGCCGGCGGTCGACGCGGCCCTGCAGCTGGGGCCCGGGCCGGTCTCGAACAGCGTGAACTACGTCTGGATTCTGGTCGTGTGTTTCCTGATCTTCTTCATGCAGCCGGGGTTCGCGCTGCTGGAGAGCGGGCAGGTCCGGGCGAAGAACGTCGGGAACGTCCTGATGAAGAACATGACCGACTGGACGCTGGGCGTGCTCGTCTTCTTCCTCGTCGGGGCGGGCGTCAGCGCGCTCGTCGCCCAGTTGACGTCGGGTGCGGCGTTCGACCTCACGGGTGCGTTCGCGTACATGTCCGCGCCCGGCGAGAGCGGCACCGGCTGGATCGACTGGTTCTTCGGCGCCGTCTTCGCGATGACCGCGGCGACTATCGTCTCCGGCGCCGTCGCCGAACGGATGGACTACAGGGCGTACGTCTTCGTCGCCGCGGCGATGACCGCCGTCATCTACCCGGTCGTGACCGGCCTGACGTGGGGCGGCGGCCTGCTCGCGGGCGGTGACACGCCCGGGTACCTCGCGGACGTCATCGGCGTCGGCTACCTCGACTTCGCCGGCGCGACGGTCGTTCACATGGTCGGCGGCGTCGCCGGCCTCGTGGGCGCGAAGATGGTCGGCGCCCGCACGGGCCGCTTCGACGCGAACGGCGACAGCCAGCCCATCCCGGGCCACTCGATGCTGCTCGCCGTGCTCGGAACGCTGTTCCTCGCGTTCGGCTGGTACGGCTTCAACGTCGGCACGCAGGCGACGGTGCTCACCTCTGAAGGCGTCTTCATGGGCGGTGCGCTCGGTCGCGTCGTCCTGAACACGACGCTGGGGATGGGCGCCGGCGGCGTCGCGGCGATGCTCGTCTCCTCGGCCTGGCAGGGCAAGCCGGACCCGCTGTGGGCGGCCAACGGCCTGCTGGCGGGCCTCGTCGCCGTCACCGGCGCCGTGCCGCACGTCACCTGGTGGGGCGGACTCCTGCTGGGCGCGCTCGCCGGCGCGCTGGTGTTGCCGACCTACCGCTGGGTCGTCGACTCGCTGAAGATCGACGACGTCTGCGGCGTCTTCGCGGTCCACGGGAGCGCGGGCGCGATCGGCACGATCCTGATCCCGGTGCTCGCGGCCGACAGCGGTGGGGTCGCTATCCTCGGTGACCCCTGGACGTTCCTCGGCGTCGACCAGCTGATCATGCAGGTCGCCGGCGTCGCCGTCATCGCGCTCTGGACGGTCCTGGCGACCGCGGTCGCGTTCAAGATCGCGGACGTCCTCTTCGGGCTGCGCGTCTCCACCGAAGAGGAAGAGATCGGCCTCGACGAGAGCGAACACGGCGTCTCGACGTACCCCGAGTTCGTCGCCGGCGGCAGCCGGGAGGGACCGACTGTGAGTGCGGACGGCGGTGAGGTCCGCACCGACGGCGGTTTCGCGAGCGACACGAACGACACCTCGTCAGAGCTCCACTCTGACGGCGGCGTCGCGGACGACGCCGCAGTCGACGCGTCCGCCGCAGTCGACGGGGGTGAGACCGATGAGTGACGACGACATCAAGATGGTCGTCGCGGTCGTCCGTCCGGACAAGCTGGGCGACGTGAAGCAGGCGCTGGCCGAGGCCGGCGCACCGTCGCTGACAGTGACGAACGTCTCCGGTCGTGGCTCCCAGCCGGCGAAGACGGGCCAGTGGCGCGGCGAGGAGTACGTCGTCGACCTGCACCAGAAGGTCAAAGTCGAGTGCGTCGTCGCGGACATCCCCGCACAGGACGTCGTCGACGCCATCGCCGACGCCGCCCAGACGGGCGAGCCCGGCGACGGGAAGATATTCGTCCTCCCCGTCGAGGACGCGGTACAGGTCCGGACGGAGGAGTCGGGGCCGGAAGCGGTCTGACGGTCGATGTCCACGGACATCGACGACACGGACCGGCGGATCCTCGACGCCCTGCTGGCCGACGGCCGGGCGAGTGCGAGCGAACTCGCCGAATCCGTCGGCGTCGCGACGGCGACAGCGACCAAGCGCCTCCAGCGCCTGGAAGAGTCCGACGTCGTCGACGGCTACCAGCCCGAGATCGACTACGAGGCCTTCGGCTACGAGGTGACAGCCGTGTTCCGGCTCGACGTGGCCGGCTCGGGCCTCGAAGCGGTCGTCGCGGACCTCCGGGCGACCGGTCACATGACCGGCGTCTACGAGGTCACCGGGAACGACGACGTCGTCGCCATCGGCAAGTTCGAGGACACCGACGCCCTGAACGCCCAGATCAAGGACCTGCTCACCCACCCCGAGGTCCGCTCGGCCCGGACGAGCATCGCGCTCGAAACGGTGTGTGAACACGACCCGCCGCCGGTCAGCCCCGCCGACCCCGAGTAGCCGGGCACCCCCGCCGCCGGGTAGCCGGGCACCCCCGCCGCCGGGTAGCCGGGCACCCCCGCCGCCGAGTAGCCGGGCGGTCTTGTTCTCGCCGGGTAACCGGGCGGTCCTGTTCTCGCCGGGTAACCGGGCGGTCCTGTTCTCGCCGATATCCGAGCGATACCGCCGTCGCCGAGTAGCCGTCGAGGCTGCACCTGATCACTTTTTCGTCCGACTCCGATCGGATCGTCACGACTACCGCGCGAGAGCGTGAACGCCGGATTTCGCGGTTTTTGCCGGCTCTGGTGGTTGACGACCGTCCAGATCCGGCGTGGACCGACAGTCAATTCTGTACGAATTACAACCTTTAACACGTAATATTCTACCGTAATTTTGACGAGCGTCTACATATTTCCTGAAATTTCCGTTATTGTAAAGCAAACGCTTATACGATGTGATTCCGCACAGTTTCTCCGTACGCTTCCGTTACAAACGAAGCGATAACACGGCCACGGATGGACAATAACGCAGCATCCAGGCCCAATTCCAAACGAAACCACATCATGATCGGACTCACTCCGTTGCAGACCGAGACGCAGACGGTGCTCGACGCGATAAACACCACCTGGGTACTGGTGGTCACGTTCCTGATCTTCTTCATGCACGCCGGCTTCGCCATGCTGGAGGCGGGGCAGGTCCGCTCGAAGAACGTCTCGAACCAGCTGACGAAGAACCTGCTGACCTGGAGCATCGGGGTGACGGTCTTCTTCCTGATCGGCGCGGGCGTCGATAGCCTCGTCGGGGGGGCGGGCTTCTCGCCGGCGTTCGCCGCCGAGAGCGCGGCCGACTGGATCGGCTGGCTCTACGGCGCCGTCTTCGCGATGACGGCGGCGACCATCGTCTCCGGCGCCGTCGCCGGTCGGGCGAAGCTCCGCGCGTACGTCGGGTACACGTTCCTGCTGGCGGCGGTCATCTACCCCGTCGTCTCCGGCATGGCCTGGTACGACGCCGGCTTGCTCGGCATCGACGGCGCGGTCGGCTCCGCCATCGGCGCGCCGTTCGACGACTTCGCTGGCGGGACGGTCGTCCACGCGATGGGCGGCATCGCCGGCCTGACGGCGGCGTGGGTGCTCGGCCCGCGCATCGGCCGCTTCAACGACGACGGCACGGCGAACGTCATCCCGGGCCACTCGATGACCTTCGCCGTGCTCGGGACGCTGATGCTCGCGTTCGGCTGGTACGGCTTCAACGTCGGCACCTCTGCCATCTTCAGCCCCGAAGGCGCCTTCCTCAGCGAGCAGCTCGGTCGCGTCGCGATGAACACGACGATCGCGATGGCCTGCGGCGCGATGGGCGCCGGCGCCGTCGCGTGGGCCAAGACCGGCAAGGTCGACACCCTGTACGTCGCGAACGGACTGCTCGCCGGGCTCGTCGGCATCACCGCCATCCCCCACGCGTCGTCGTGGTGGGGCGCGTTCCTCGTCGGCGGCCTCTCCGGCGCGCAGCTGCCCGTCGTCTTCGCGTTCGTCGAGAAGCGCCTGAACATCGACGACGTCTGTGCGGTCTTCCCCGTCCACGGGTCGGCCGGCGTCCTCGGGACGCTGCTGCTCCCGGTCGTCGTCGCACCGAGCTACCTCGCCGACGCTGGCGTGACCAGAGTCGAGATGTTGCTGGCCCAGTTCGCGGGCGTCGCCATCATCGCCGGCTGGACCATCGTCACGACGGGCCTCATCTGGGGCGCCTTCAAGGCCCTCGGTCAGGCTCGCGTCAGCCGCGGCCACGAGCAGGACGGCCTCGACGTCAGCGAGCACGGCGTCGAGACCTACCCCGAGTTCGGCGACGAGGGCGCGGCGGTCACGGACGGAGGGACGGTGCGAACGGACGGAGGGGTTTCGGAGAGCGACCACGAAATTCGGACCGACGGCGGTGTCGAGCAGCGCGGTGACGAGGTGATCCGCACGGACGGAGGCTACGACATGAACGAGACCGAACACGAGATCCGCACGGACGGAGGAGAACCGAACGACGGAGAGATCAAGATGGTCGTCGCGATGGTGCGCCCGGACAAGCTGGGCGACGTGAAACAGGCGCTCGCGGAGATCGGCGCGCCGTCGCTGACGGTGACGAACGTCTCCGGCCGCGGCTCCCAGCCGGCGAAGAAAGGCCAGTGGCGCGGCGAGGAGTACGTCGTCGACCTGCACCAGAAGGTCAAAATCGAGTGCGTCGTCGCGGACATCCCCGCACAGGACGTCGTCGACGCCATCGTCGAGGGCGCCAACACTGGCGAGAAGGGCGACGGCAAGGTGTTCGTCCTGCCCGTCGAGAGCGCGACCCAGATCCGCACCGGCAAGACCGGGCGCGACGCGGTCTGAGGTCCCCGTGCCCCCGCTCTCTCAGGACGAACGCGACCAATGAGCGACATCGACGACATCGACAGGCAGCTGGTCGACGGGCTCCTCGCCGACGGTCGAGCGAGCGCGAACGAACTCGCCGAGTCCGTCGGCATCGCCACGGCGACCGCCACGAAGCGCATCCGGGCGCTCGAAGACGCCGGAATCATCGACGGCTACCGGGCCGAAGTCGACTACGAGGCCTTCGGGTTCGCAGTGACAGCCGTCTTCCGGCTCGACGTCGCCGGCGACGGACTCGGGGCGGTCGTCGACGACCTCCGCGAGACAGGTCACATGATCGGCGTCTACGAGGTCACCGGCGGCGACGACGTCGTCGCCATCGGCAAGTTCGAGGACACTGACGCCCTGAACGCCCAGATCAAGGACGTTCTCACCCACTCGCGGGTCGAGGCCGTCTCGACGAACGTCGTGCTGGAAACCGTCTGCGAGCACGACCCGATCGCCCTCGCGACCGAAGAGTGAGGACGGGCCCGGCCGCTTGCTGGACCCGGGAGTGAATCGGTCCCGCGAGCGGGGAAGTGTAAGGTCTTAGTATTTGGGACTGGGAGTACGCTGTACTATGAACGTCGCAGACGTAATGACGCCCCGCGAGGACCTCGTCACGGTCGAGCTACCCGGCACCAGAGACGACGTCCTCGAGTACCTCCAGGAGCGGGCTTTCTCCTCGGTCCCCGTCGTCACCGAGGGCGACGAGGGCGAGGAGTTCCGCGGCCTCGTCTCCCGGGACGCGCTCATCGACGAGCCCGACGAGGACCAGCTCGCCATGCTCGTCGAGGAAGTCCCCACGACCACCGCCGACGCGACGCTCGAGGAGCTCGCGGGGCTGATGCTCGACGAGAAC
This sequence comes from Halosimplex amylolyticum, assembly GCF_051414035.1. Classification (NCBI taxonomy): domain Archaea; kingdom Methanobacteriati; phylum Methanobacteriota; class Halobacteria; order Halobacteriales; family Haloarculaceae; genus Halosimplex; species Halosimplex amylolyticum. The sequence goes on from NZ_JBLKNW010000002.1 coordinate 163,492, forward strand.
TCCCGACGGGTCCCGGTCGTCGACGGCCGCCTCGAAGGCATCGTCACCATCACCGACGTGGTCCGGGCCATCGCCACCGGCGACGTGAACGGCGACGTCACCGTCGATGAACTCGCCGGCCGCGACGTGAACTGCGTCTACGAGGGGACGCCGCTCCCGGTCGCCGAGCGGGAGCTCTCGCACGCGAACGCCCCCTACGGCGTCGCGCTAGACGAGGTCGGCGAGACCAGCGGGATGATCACCGAGGTCGACATCATCGACGTCGCCCGCGTCGTCGAGGGCGAGGAGGAGACCGGCGACAGCCTCGCCGCCGACGACGACGACTGGAAGTGGGAGAGCGTCAAGGCCGTCGGTAGCCGCTACATGCCCACCCGGAACGTCGAGATCCCGGCCGGCCCCGTCTCCGAGTTCATGACCACCGATCTCGTCACCATCAGCGGCCGGCGCACCGCCCAGGACGCCGCCCAGCTGATGATCGAGCACGACATCGAGCAGATCCCGCTGGTCTCGGGCGACGAACTCGAGGGCATCGTCCGGGACATGGACCTGCTGGAGGCGCTTCGATGAGCGAGGGCGCGGACCGCGGTCCCGACCTCACCGAACTCGCCAAGCGCCGCGGCTTCTTTCTGCAGAGCGCGGGCGCCTACGGCGGCGTCTCCGGTTTCTACACCTTCGGTCCCCAGGGCGCGAGCCTGAAGGACAACATCGAGCACTCCTGGCGCGACCGGTTCACCGTCCGCGAGGGCAACGTGGAGATCGACGCGCCGACGATCATGCCCGAGCCCGTCTTCGAGGCGTCGGGCCACCTCGACGGCTTCGACGACATGCTCGTCGAGTGCCCCGAGTGCGGCGAGTCCCACCGCGCCGACCACGTCGTCGAGGACAACACCGACTACGAGGAAGCGGAGGGGCTGGGCCCCGAGCGCGTCGGCGAGATCATCGAAGAGTACGAACTCGTCTGTCCGACGTGCGGCACCGGTCTGGCCGGTCAGGCCATCGAGGACTTCAACCTCATGTTCGAGACGAACATCGGCCCCGGTTCGTCCTCGCCGGGCTATCTCCGCCCCGAGACCGCCCAGGGCATCTTCGTCGAGTTCCCGCAGCTCAAGGAGTACGCCCGCAATCAGCTTCCCTTCGGCGTCACCCAGATCGGCCGCGCCTACCGCAACGAGATCAGCCCCCGGAAGTCGCTCCTGCGCGTGCGCGAGTTCACGCAGGCCGAACTCGAACTGTTCGTCGACCCCGAGGACGGCGAGGGGCCGGACCTCGCGAGCGTCGAGGACGTCGTCGCCCCCTTCTACGGCGTCGACCAGCAGGAGGACGAGGAGGGCGAACCCCTGGAGATCACCGTCGGCGAGGCCCACGAGCGCGGCCTCGTCGCGGACCCGTGGATCGCCTACTACCTCGGCGTGGCCGCCGAGTGGTACGAGTCCATCGGCGTCGACATGTCGCGGTTTCGCTTCCGCCAGCACCTCTCCGGCGAGCGCGCCCACTACGCCGCGGACTGCTGGGACGCCGAGGCCGAGGTCGACGGTGACTGGATCGAACTCGCCGGCTTCGCCTACCGCTCGGACTACGACCTCTCGAAACACGACGAGTACTCCGACGAGGACTACACCGTCTTCCGCCAGTACGACGAGCCCGTCACCGTCGAGCGCCCGACGGTCGACCCCGACATGAGCTTCCTCGGGCCGGAGTTCGGCGGCGCCGCCGGCGACGTCGCCGACGCGCTGGCGGTCCTCGCCGAGTCCGACCCCGACGCGTTCCGCGACGCCGCGGACGACCCCGAAGGTGACGGCACCGTCGCCGTCGAGATCGACGGCGAGACGCACGAGGTGCCCGTGGGGCAGACCGGCTTCGCCGTCGAGGAAGTCACGGAGTCCGGCGAGCACGTTATCCCGCACGTCGTCGAGCCGTCGCTCGGCATCGACCGCGCGCTGTACACCGTCCTCGACCACTGTTATCGGCAGGACGAGATCGACGGCGAGGAGCGGACGTTCCTCGAACTCCCGGCCGACGTGGCGCCGACGACGGTCGGCGTCTTCCCGCTCATGGACCGCGACGGCCTGGGCGAGCGCGCCCGCGAGGTCGCGGCCGACCTGCGCGAGCAGGGCCTCTCGGTCGCCTACGACGACTCCGGCGCTATCGGCCGGCGCTACCGCCGGCAGGACGAGGTCGGCACCCCGTTCTGCGTCACCGTCGACTACGCGACCATCGGCGAGGCGCGCGACGAAGACGAAGGCGAGCCCGGGACCGTCACCGTGCGCGAGCGCGACACGACCGCCCAGCGCCGGCTGCCGATCGAGGAGTTGCCCGAGACGCTCGAAGCCCTGCGGGACGGCGACCTGACGTTCGCGGAGCTGTAGGCCCGCCCGGCCGGGCCCACGGCACCGAGATCGCGACGGAATCAGTTCAATGCACGACGAAATCGCCCGACGACTGGTGCACGCCAGCGGGACAGCGGTGCCGCTGTCGTATCTGCTCGTCACCGAGATCACCTGGCGGCACATCCAGGTCCTGCTGGTCGCCGGCCTCATGGTGGCGTTCGTCCTCGAAGTGATCCGCCTGGTCGTCGGCCTCGACTGGCGGATCTACGAGAAGCTCACCCGCGAGTACGAGCAGGACAACCTCGCCGGTTACTTCCTCGCCGTCTTCGGGATGACCGTCGTCGCGCTCGTCTTCGAGCCTGCCATCGCGGTGCCCGCACTGTTGATGCTCACCATCGCCGACCCCGTCAGCGGCCTGCTCGGTTCCGGCGAACTCCGGACCGCCAAGGACGTCTCCGTGCTGCTGGTCACGTTCGCCGTCGCGACGCTGCTGGCCGTCCCGTTCGTCCCGCCGACGGCCGCCGTGCTCGGGGGCGCCGCCGCCACCGTCGCCGACGGGATCAAGCCCGTCGTCCGCGGCTACGTCATCGACGACAACCTCACCATCCCCGTCGCCGGCGCCGTCGCGATGTTCCTCGCCGTACAGTACCTGCCCGCCAGCCCGGTCTGAGCGGCCGACCGTCTCACTTCCCGGTCGAACCGGACCCCCCCGTGCCGGCCGATCACTCCTCCGTCTGGACCAGCGGCGCCAGCGCGCGGGTCAGCGGGGCGGAGTACTGGATCATGGCCGTCCCGAGGACGCTCATGACGAGGACGTAGCCCACCGCGAACGGCGGGACGACGGCGGCGACGGGGCCGCCGGCTTCGAGTGCGAGCGCGGCGACGACCAGCGAGAACTCCCCCCGCGGCACCAGGCCGATACCGGTCCGGATCGACCGGACCGCGCCGAGGCCGTAGATCCGGCCCGAGATGGTTCCGCTGACGAGTTTCGTCGCCGTCGTGACCGCGACCGCGACAGTCAGCAGGCCGGCGACGGTCGCGAGGACGGTGACGTCGATCGTCAGCCCGATGGCGAAGAAGAAGAACGCCGCGAAGACGTCGCGAACGGTCCCGAGCGACCGCTCGATGCGCTCGACGTGCTCGGTCCCGCTGAACGCCGTCCCGACGAAGAACGCCGCGACGGCCTCGCTCAGGCCGACCGCGAGCGCGGCGGCGCCCGTGATCGTCGTCGCCGCGAGTACGGCGAGGACAAACTGCTCCTCCGCGTCGACGTCGAACGCCGCCTCAAGCGGGGCGGTCCCCGCCCACGCCACCGCGGCGAGAACGAGCAGGAAGGCGAAGGCCACCCCCACGTCGAGCGCGACGGCGGCGGGGCTCTCCCCGCCGGCGACCAGCGCCGCCAGCAGGGCGAGGTAGACCGCGATCAACAGGTCCTCGAAGACCAGCGTCCCGAGGATCGGCACGCTCTCAGGGTTGGCGATCCACCCCTGTTCGATGAGCGACTTGGTCACGATCGCCGACGAGGAGATGTAGACGACGCCGGCGAGAAAGAGCGTCTCCAGGGGCGTGCGACCGAAGGCGAGCCCCAGCGCGACGCCGGCCCCGAAGTTCAGGACGAAGTCGACGGTCCCCGCGGCCGCGATGCGCCGGCCGTCGGCGAACAGCCCGCCGACGCTGAACTCCAGCCCGAGGAAGAAGAGCAGGAGGATCACCCCCAGGTCGGCGAGCACGTCGACGAACTCCGTCTCCGGCACGAGCGTCAGCGACACGCCGAACAGCGACGTCGGAGCGTTGGGCCCGACGACGATCCCGGCGACGATGTACGCGGGGATCACCGACAGGGAGACCCGCGAGGCGACGTAGCCGGCGACGGCGAGCGCGCCGAGCGCGATCGCGACCTCGACCAGCGGCGCGCTCATTCCTCGGCCGCGAGCAGCGCCGCGAGGTCGCCGTGCTCCTCGCGCGTCCCGAGCGCGACGACCGTGTCGCCGGGTTCGATCACCGTATCCGCCGGCGGGTTCGGGATGGTGTCACCGCCGCGCTGGATCGCGATGAGGGAGGTGCCGGTCCGCTGGCGGACGGCGCACTCTTCGAGCGTCGCGCCGACGATGTCCGCGTCCGCCCCGACGGTGTGCCACTCCATGATGGCCTCGCCCAGCGGGACCTGCGCGTCGTCGAGTTCGACGGGCTGGAAGTACGCGCCATCCAGGATCGACCCGAGCTTGCGCGCCTCGTCGCCGGACAGCGTGAACAGCCGCTCGCTGTCGGCCTCCGGCGACGGCCGGAGGTACACTTCGCGCTTGCCGTCGTGGTGGATGACGACGACGAGGCGCCGGTCGTCGTCTATCTCCAGTTCGAACTTCCGGCCGACCCCCGGGACCTCCGTCTCGTAGACGGTCATACCGTACCTTCGCCCGGCTGCGGCATAAATTGCCGGCGGCCCACGGATCTGCGGCTGTCTCGATCACTCCACCGGGACCCGTCACGACGCGCCGCGTCGAGCGGTTCGAGACCTCCCGTTCGGGCGTCCGTCGGCACGTGACGGCGGACGGTAACAGGCGAATCCGGCGGGGCGATGCGGCGGTCGAGGGGAGAGAACGGAACTTGCCACGGCAGGCCAGACGTTCATGGCTCGAACGCGACTAGCGCGCCCATGCTCGAAGCGCCCGACTGGGACGACTACATCGGCGAGCGCGTCTACGACCGCGGCAAACCGGTGGGATCGGTCGTCGATTACGACGACGAGCGCGGCGAACTGTTCCTGAAACCGTCGCCGGAGATAGACGAGAACACCTGGGACGGACTGGGCTGGGGCGACCACGCGGAGTACGACGTCAACTGGGAGGACGTCGACTACCAGCGCTGGCAGGCCGGAGAGAGCGACCTCCCCGTCGACTACGACGAGTGGCCCTGCACGCTCCCCAACGCCCGCCTCGAAGACGGCGAGGACGGCCTGCAACTCGTCCACCTGCCCTGACGAGGGGCGACAGCGGCGTGGCAAGCGTCCCGCAGCCGCTGGTTTTTCACTTCCACCGCGCTACCTGAAGCCTTATCCACCGGCACGGCCAACCGGAACGTAATGGCGACGACCGACGAGGGGGAGGGCGTGACGGGGCCGCTCCTGGTCGACGGCTTCCTGGAGGACCGCAGGTATCAGCGCGAACTCGCCGACGCCGCGTTGCGCACGCACACGCTGGTCTGTCTCCCGACCGGCCTGGGCAAGACGACGGTGAGCCTGCTCGTCACCGCCCAGCGGCTGGCCGGCGACGTTGTCAACAAGTCCCTGCTGCTCGCCCCGACGAAACCCCTCGTCCAGCAACACGCCGACTTCTACCGCGAGGCGCTGGAGGTCCACGACGACGAGATCGTCGTCTACACCGGCGACACCCGCCCCGACGACCGCGCGGAGCTGTGGTCCGGCGCGCGCATCGTCGTCGCGACGCCCGAGGTCGTCGAGAACGACCTGGTGGGGTCGCGGATCGACCTCACCGACGTCGTCCACTGCACCTTCGACGAGTGCCACCGCGCGACCGGCGACTACGCGTACAACTACATCGCCGAGCGCTATCACGAACAGGCCCGCGACCCGCTCGCGACCGGGATGAGCGCTTCCCCCGGCGACGACGAGGAGGCCATCCTCGAAGTGTGTCACAACCTCGGCCTCCGCCAGGTCGAGGTGATGACCGAGGAGGACGCCGACGTGGACGCCTACACCCACGAGACCAGCGTCGACTGGGAGCGCATCGAACTCCCGGAGACCGTGATCGAGATCCGCGACGCGATCAACGAGGTCATCGAGGACCGCCTCGCGAAGCTCAGGGAGCTGGGCGTGACGAACACGAGCAAGGCCGACGTCTCCGAGCGGGAAATCCAGAAGATCCAGGGCAAGCTCCGCGAGCTGATGAACAACGACCAGTCGGAGGGCTACGAGGGCATGAGCCTGCTCGCCGAGGTTCGAAAACTGCGGACCGCCGTGACCTACGCCGAGACCCAGAGCGTCGAGAGCCTCCGGCGGTACTTCGAGCGGCAGAAACAGGCCGCCCGCTCGTCGGGCGCCTCGAAGGCCGACCAGCGGATGATCTCCGAACCCAAAGTGCGGGAAGCGATCCGCCGCGCGGAGGACTACGACGACCTCCACCCGAAGTTCCGCCGGACGCGCATGCTCATCGCCCAGACGCTCGGCATCGAGAACGGCGAGCGCGTCATCGTCTTCACCGAGTCCCGCGACACCGCCGAGACGCTGACGGACTTCCTCAACGAGCACTTCACGGCCCGGAAGTTCGTCGGACAGTCCGACACCGACGGCAGCGACGGGATGACCCAGACCCAGCAACAGGAGACCCTCGACGAGTTCCGCGCCGGCGAATTCGAGGTACTCGTGTCGACGTCAGTGGCCGAGGAGGGGCTGGACGTGCCCGAGGTCGACCTCGTGCTGTTTTACGAACCCGTCCCGACCGCGATCCGGGCCATCCAGCGCAAGGGCCGGACCGGCCGCCAGACCGAGGGCGCGGTGTCGGTCCTGCTCGCCGAGGACACCCGCGACGAGGCGTACTTCTGGAAGGCCCGCAACGACCAGAAGCGGATGAAAGACGAGTTGCGGTCGCTCAAGGCGATCACCGGCGAGATCGAGAGCGAACTGAGCAGCCAGACCGCGATGGACGAGTTCGACGGCGGCGAGACCGGTCCGGGCGAAGCCGTCGACGGCGATGATGGCGACGACAGCGTTCCACACGAAACGGGGGGCGAAGCCGCAACGGAGGCTGAAGATGCTGCGGCATCTGAGAGCGAACGGGCGAGCGATCGAGACGAAACCGAGGGTGACGGCGACGAGTCCGCAACTACTTCGCAATCAGCCGAGGGCGACGGACAGGCGGGGCTCGACGCGTTCGCGGGTGGCGAAGGGAGCGAGTCCAGCGCCGAGGAAGGCGACTCCGACCGCGACGCCGCAGACTCGGCCGACCGCGACGACCCCGACGGGGAGATCGCGACCGCGAGCGCGGACGACGAGGAGTCGGTCGAGATCGTCGTCGACCAGCGGGAACTCGACGCCTCCATCGCGAAGGACCTCTCGCGGGAGGAGGCCATCGAGACGCGCCTGGAGACGCTGGCCGTCGGCGACTACGTCCTCTCGGACCGGGTGGTCGTCGAGCGCAAGACCGTCGCGGACTTCATGGACACGCTCACCGGCGGCGACGAGCGCTCGATGTTCGAGCAGGTGAAAGACGCGACCCGGTACTACGCCCGACCGGTCGTCGTCATCGAGGGCGAGGACCTCTACGGCGAGCGGAACGTCCACCCGAACGCCGTCCGCGGCGCGCTCGCCTCGCTCGCCGTCGACTTCGGCGCGAGCGTCCTCCGGACGACCGACGAGGACGAGACGACAGAGTTGCTCCGGGTGATCGCGACGCGCGAGCAGGAGACCGAAGACCGGACGGTCAGCGTCCACGGGGAGAAGAGTTCGAAGACGCTCGCCGAACAGCAGGCGTACGTCGTCGCGAGCGTCGCGGAGGTCGGGCCGGTCACCGCCGAGTCGCTGCTCGCCGAGTTCGGCAGCGTCGAAGCGGTGATGACCGCCGACGTCGAAGACCTGCAGGCCGCCGACGGCGTCGGCGAGGTGACCGCCGAACGGTTCCGCGAAGTCGTCGGCAGCGACTACGACGGCTGATCCCCGCGGTTCGGCGGGGCCGGGCCCGCTGGATTCGCCGGTCCACCCCCCGTGGCCAACCCCTTCGTTTCGAGTGGAGATTCTGACCGATCGGAACAACGAATACCCCCGGGTCCGTTGGGGACCGACGACAGGGGGCCATAGATGAGCGACGGCATGCACTGGATTGTCAGGTTCGAGTTGCCGAACGGGGGGCCGGGGCCGGACACGGTCGCGAGCGACGATCTCGCGGCCGAGTTCGACGCCGTAGTCGTGCTCCTCCTCCGAGACCACTACTGCCAGGTGTCCCGCGACCGGGCGGTAGCGTACAGCGACGCGTTCGAGTCCTTCGCGGCCGAGGACGTGGCCGTCGTCGGCGCGCTCCCCGACACCGAGGACCGGGCGACGTACTGGCGTCGTCGCTACGACCTGACGTACCCGGTGCTCGCCGACTCCGCGGAACTGGCCGCTACCCCGGACGCCGACGCCGGGGCGGCCCCCGCGATGACGGACGGGACGCCGCGCTTCGACGCGTTCGCGGACGTCGAGACGGGCACCGACACGCTGCCGGGGATCGGCGTCCTCGACACGCGCTCGACGTACCCGCGTCTCGTCTACACGGAGGGCGGCGAGACGCTCCAGGAATGTCCGGATCCGGACGAAGCACTGGACGCGGCGCTCGACGCGCTCGACAGGTAGAATCGCAGACGGGGGGCGGGGCAGTATTGCGGCTTTTCGCGTCAGTACGAACCGGACAGCGCCGATAGCGCCTCGGCCGCTTCGCGCGCCGCCGTGAGGTGGTCGCGAGCGCGCCGGGGGTCGTCGCAGTTCTCCGCGCGCTCGGCGTGTTTCCGGAGCGTCCGGACCAGCGACGCGCGCGCCGCGGCGAAGTCGTCGTTCGCGTCGCCGGCGGCAGCCGACTGGTCAGCCTCTGAGTAGCTGCTGGTCGGCGGCTGCCGGTTCGGCGGTGAGCCGACGCTCTGCCCCGACGGCGTCGACTGTGACTCGCTGCTCGCGACGGCGTTCGCGTCGGTAGCGCTCACGTCGGTAGCGTTCGCGTCTGTCGCGTCCGCGGGGTTCGCTTCGGCCGAGTTGGCGTCTGCCTCGGGCGAGCCCGGTTCTGATTCACTGGCCTGGTCGGCAGCGGCCTGGTCCGCGCCGGTGCGGACGGCGGGGCCGTCGGGCTGTTTGATCTCGATGTGGTCCGGCGCGTCGCCGTTCTCGTCGGCGGTCGCGCTCTCCTCGTCTCCGGTCTGGCCCGCGTCGGATTTCACACCGTCGCCCTGCTGGTCGGTCTCGGCTGCTTCCTCGACGGCCTCGTCGTTCGTCACGACCTGCTGGCAGGTGGGACAGAACTCGTCGCCGTCGTAGCGGAAGATCGGGTCGCCGCAGTTCCCGCAGTGGGAGTTCGTCATCGTCGCGCCCTTCAACAGGAGGTCGCTCATCCGCTCGCTGGCTTCCCGTTTCTGCTGGTCGCGCTCGTACTTCTCCCGGAGCCGCTCGCGCTCGGCTTCCTTGTCGAAGTCGCTCATACCCCAAGGATACCAGCGACCGCCAAAAAGGCCGTCGCCACGGCGGCCGGACGGAAGCGGCCCCTGCAATCGACGTTTGTCGAACACAGAATGGACGAATGACGGCCCTCTCGGGCGGGTTTCGACAGATTTACCCCCTGAACGTGGGACAGTTTCACGTGGTATGACGAAAGTTAGCATCGTCGGTGCCGCCGGCACCGTCGGGGCAGCAGCGGGGTACAACCTGGCGCTTCGGGACATCGTCGACGACCTCGTGTTCGTCGACATCCCGGACCAGGAAGACGTGACCATCGGACAGGCCGCCGACGCCAACCACGGGGTAGCGTACGACGCCAACACGACCGTTCGGCAGGGCACCTACGAGGACACCGCAGGCTCGGACGTCGTCGTCATCACGGCGGGCATCCCCCGCCAGCCCGGCCAGACGCGGATCGACCTCGCGGGCGACAACGCACCGATCATGGACGACATCGGTTCGTCGCTCGCCGAGCACAACGACGACTACGTGACCGTGACGACGTCGAACCCGGTCGACCTCCTCAACCGCCACCTCTACGAGACCGGCGACCGCGACCGCCAGCAGGTGGTCGGGTTCGGCGGCCGCCTGGACTCGGCGCGGTTCCGCTACGTCCTCTCCGAGCGCTTCGACACGCAGGTCGGCAACGTCGAGGCCACCATTCTGGGCGAACACGGCGACGCGCAGGTCCCGGTCTTCTCGAAGGTCCGCGTCGACGGCCGCGACCCCGAGTTCTCCGCCGACGAGCGCGAGGAGATCCTCGAAGACCTCCAGGAGTCGGCGATGAACGTCATCGAACGCAAGGGCGCCACCGAGTGGGGACCCGCCACCGGCGTCGCGCACATGGTCGAGGCCATCCTGCGCGACACCGGCGAAGTCCTCCCCGGTTCGGTCGTCCTCGACGGCGAGTTCGGCTACGAGGACACCGCCTTCGGCGTCCCCGTCAAACTCGGGTCGAACGGCGTCGAGGAAGTCGTCGAGTGGGAGCTCTCGGACTACGAGCACGAGCTCATGGACGAGGCGGCCGAGAAGCTCTCCGACCAGTACGAGCAGATGACGAGCGAGGACTGACGAGTCTATCGCGGTTCGATTCCTGCTAGCGGGTGCCCTCCGGGACGTCGACGACGGATTCGCTGGCGCGTCTCAACCGCCCTGTCGTGGCTCCGACCAGTCGGCGGAGCTGTCGCGTCCCGGCCCCTCGTCGAGGGCCTCTTCCGACACGCGCTCGTCGAGCAGAGACGCCCACTCTTCGAGGTGTGATCGCTGTCGGTGCACTGGAAACACTCCGTTGAGACGAGTATCGACGGCCGAGAGTATAACGATTGTGCCTGCACCGGAAACCGCACGATTGCGCCGGTACAGGTTCGGAATGGCAGTGCACCCCCGCGCGTTCAGAACGGGTACCGCCTGGGTTTCCGCTGGACGGACACCCACTTCGGTTCAGTGAACTCGCGGACGACCTCCTCGCCGTTGTAGCGACCGATGCCCGAGGCCTTCCGTCCGCCGAACGGGACGTGCGGTTCCTCGTTGATCGGCTGGTCGTTGACGTGGACCATCCCCGCGTCGATGGCGTCCCCAACGGTCTCGGCGCGACCGAGGTCCCCGCCGAACACCGCCGCCGCGAGCCCGTACTCGGTGTCGTTGGCGATCTCGACGGCCTCGTCGTCGTCCGCGAACGTGATAACGGGGGCAACGGGACCGAAGTGCTCGTTGCATGCCGCCGCCATGTCGTTGGTCACCTCCGAGAGCACCGTCGGCGCGACCACGAGGGAGTCGTCGACGCCGTCGATCGGGACCGTCTCGCCCCCCGTTTCGAGTGCAGCGCCGGCGTCCACGGTGTCGCCGACGTATTCGAGGACGCTGTCACGCTGGCGTTCGTCGACCAGCGGGCCGACGACCGTTCCCTCGTCGTGGGCGCTCCCCGCGGGGACGCCCGCGAGTCGCTCGGCGAGCCGGTCGACGTACTCGTCGGCGAGCGACGCGTGGACGAGGTGCCGGTTGATCGAGATACAGGCCTGCCCGCTGTGGTAGACCGTTCCGTAGACCGCGGCGTCGACCGCCGCGTCGAGGTCGGCGTCGTCGAGGACGACGAACGGCGCGTTCCCCCCGAGTTCGAGTGCAGGGAACGCCAGCGAGTCGACGGCGCGTTTCCCGACGCGTCTGCCGACTTCGGTCGATCCCGTGAACGCGACGACGTCGGCGCCGCTGTGTCCCGAAATCGCGTCCCCCACCTCCTCGTCTCGACCCGTGACGACGTTGAGCAGGCCCGGTTCGAGCCCCGCTTCCTCGAAGAGGCGGGCGACGGCGAGTCCACCCGAAATCGGGGTGTTGGGCGCTGGTTTCAGGACGACGGCGTTGCCGAGCGCGAGCGCGGGGACCATCGCACGGGCGGTGAGGCTGAGCGGGAAGTTCCACGGCGTGATGACGGTGACCACCCCCGCGGGGACCCGCTTGACCTGGTTGTCTTTCCCCGGGATGAGCGAGTTCCTGTACTCACCCGAGACGCGAGTCGGGAAGCCGGCGGCCTCCTGGGCGACCCCCTTCGCCGTCATCACCTCGAACTTGGCTTTGGTCGCGCAGCTGCCCGACTCCGCCGTGAGCAAGGACTGTAACTCCCCGAAGTGGTCGTCGAGCGCATCCACGAACGACCGGATCACCGACGCCCGCCGGTGGGGCGGCGTGTCCTCCCACTCGGGCTGTGCCGACGCCGCCGCGTCGTAGGCCGCGTCGACGTCCCCAGTCGTCCCCGCGGGGACGGTCGCGATTCGCTCTCGCGTGGACGGATCGAACACGTCCATCCCCTCGCGATCCCCCCGTTCGATCCACTCGCCGTCGACGAACTGGAACCCCCAGTCCGTCTCCGTGGACAGCGATCCCTCCGCCGGGTGTGGCGCCTGCTGTGCCATACGCGACCGTGAGTCCGGTATCGACAAAAAGATCGTGTTAAATCAAGTGGGCAGTGGCGAATGTTGCCACCCGTTGCCGGACGAACGGGTTCACGTCGACGGACAGCGATGTGAAAGGACGAAACGCAGGAGGATGGGGCCCAGGAGAGAGTCAGGCGTCGGCCTGGCGCCAGGTTTCGGGCACCTGGATGCTGTAGCGGCCGTCTTCCTGGAGCGCGATGATGTACTCCTCGCGGTCGTAGAGCTCCATCAGGTTGAGTTCGTACTGGCCGGGTTCGACGACGCGGATGCTCTCGAACTGGTCGTTGAGTTCCTCGCGGAGTTCCGCGAGGTCCGGCCGGTCGGCCCGTTCGGCGTCGGGTTCGTCCGCCACCGTCCGATCGGGAGCGGACTCCGCGCCCGGTTCCTCGGTCGGTTCGGACGCAGTTCCGTCGCCGTCCTCACCGACCTCGATGACGTCGACACCGCCATCGGCGTCCGGCGGCGCGTCCGATTCGTCCAGGCTGGCGGGATCGAACCCCTCGGAATCGGGGATCTCGTCCGGTTCGACCAGCTGACTCCGGGCGTCCGCCTGGGCGGTGTCCTCGCCCTCGATGGGTTCGGACTCGGCGACGATGATGTCGTCGTCCAGTCCGCCGTTCGACGACGTCGTGGACTCCGTCGCGGCCGCGTCCGCCGACGTCTCCGTCGCGGATGCCGCCGTCGAGGAATCCGGAGCGGGTGCAGATTCGGCCGTCGACTGGGCGTCGGCGGGCGGTTTGGCCTGTGTCGCGTCACTCCCGGCGGAGCCGCTGACCAGGTCTCGAACCGTCGCGGCGGCGTTGCCGACAGTCCGCGTCATCGACTCGCCGGGTCGCTCGGTCGGGTCCGGCGGCGACTCGGCGTTCTCGGTCGGCTCCGGGCCCGTGGTCGCGTCTGCGCCGTCGCTGGTCGAGTCCGGCCCGCCGAAGCCGTCCGGCCGGAACTGGAACTTCGTGCCGCCACACTCCGGACAGCCCGACAGCATCTCCTTGGAGCCGTCGGCGAACGTCCGGTCGCAGTTCGTACACTGATGGGGCATACCTGGCTATTTCCGCGAGACGAGTGCGCTGATGAGGGTCTCGTCCTTGTGGAGCGTCTCGATCTGGTTGGCCGGGCCGATCACGGTGAGTTTCTTCGTCTCCTCTTTGCCCATGAGTCGGCCGAGGAGACTCGAATCGTCGGCCTTGGATTTGGGGTAGGTCTCGATCTCGATGCCGTTGAACTCGTCGGGGCTGATCTCGGTCATCGTGACCTCGATGAGCCGCGACTCCTCGTCGGGCGTCAGGCCGGCTTCGAGGATGACGATGTTGTTGTCCCGGACGCCGTCCAGGATCATCCGGATCTTCTCCATCGTCGTCTTTCCGTCCATCCGCTCGGCACTGATCAGGTCTATCTGCACACCGTCTTCGTCTTCGGGATGTCTTGCTTCTGCCATGGTTGTCACCCGAAGTACTCCGCTATCTGGTCGTACACTTCGTCCATGTTGTCTCCTTCGAGCGCCGACAGCTCCGTCGTCTCGTGTTGCGGGAACGCGTTGCGGATCCGCTGGACGCTCGACTCCTCTAGGTCGATCTTGTTCGCGAGGATCAGCACGGGCAGGTCCTGGCTCTCGATGATCCCGATGAGCATCGTGTTGACCTGCGTGAACGGATCCTCGGTCGAGTCGAGCACGTAGATGACGCCGTCGACGTCCTCGCGAAGCCAGTGCATCGCTTCGGCGACGCCCTCGGTGGCCTCACGAGAGCGACGGACGGCGTCGTCTTTCTCCATGTCGTGTTCGAGAAATTCGGTGTAGTCGACTTTCGTCGTCACGCCGGGCGTGTCGACGATGTCGATGGTCACCGTCTTGCCGTCGCGTTCGATCTCGACGTTCTCTTTCCGGCGCGCGCGTCGCGTCTCGTGGGGAACGTGACTCTCGGGACCGACCGCGTCGCCAGTCCAGTCGCGCGCGATGCGGTTCGCGAGCGTCGTCTTCCCCGCGTTCGGCGGGCCGTAAATACCGATACGTTTCGGGTCTTCCTCGGAGAACAGCGTCGATGCTGCCCGCGAGATGCTGTCTTTGAGTTCTGTGAACAGTCCCATCCTATCCTCCTGCGCCACAGGGACGCATCTGAGCGAATAAGCCGTGCCGACTTACTTAAGCCTACGTCAGACAAACATAAATTATACGAAGTAAACCGCGGAATTCGGCCGGTTCGGCGGCCGATGCGGCGTCTCACGAGTGATGCCGATAGTGGTATCAGTGTGGTGACCCATCACTGAGCGACCGAGTGGCGGGAAGAAGTTGCGAGAGAAGCGACGGAGTGCGTTGCGGGAGCTCTCGATGCGAGGGAGTACGGAGTGTGTTGTGAGGAATCGGTGAAAGATCGAGTTGAACGATGGTACAACGGAGCGTTCCCGAGTCGGTCGAAGGACCCGGACCTGAAACGGAGGGGGAACGGATGTCGGTACCGGCGTTCGGGACGAATCCGGAGTGACTGACGACTGGGAAAGCGGGATGGGCAACACCCCCACCCCCTCGTTTCAGGTGGAAGCGTGGACAGCCCCGGGCGACGTCTGACGGAGTACACCCTCGAGCAGGATAGACAGTTCACACCGAGATGTTCACGAGTGATTTTCGAAGCCATACCGATGTCTTCTAGACATACAACGATTACTGACACGCATTACCACCCTAGTCCTAGAAACAAAACCCGATGAAAAATTGTTTTCCTACTAGTGCGGATTTGGTTTTAGTGACTAGGTAGTAAATCTTTCTCTCTAGAGGCACTCATCCAAGTCCCGCTCACCCCCCACCCTCTCTTCGCTCGCTCCACCCGAAACGATGGGGTGGGGGGGATCCGGCTAGAATATCTCGAACGGCGACAGGTCGATCGGAACGTCGGGAACGAGGAGACGGATTTCGCGAACTCGGCCGAATGACCTGACGCCGAAAAATCAGAAAAATCTACCTGTGGGACTTCTAACTCCCGAATCGAACGGTCTGAGAAGTACCCGACGGCGGTACTCACCGAAATATTTAATATCGTATCAACCACGGGTTCTTGTGGTTCAACTGGACACGCCGTCACACCCGAAATCGGGAGATGGCGGCGTATTACTCGGTGTAAGTGGAGTTCCGAGGGCGCGGAACCGGGTTTCCAGACGAAATAGAGGGGTTCGGAATCGGAGCAATCACAGAATAATGGACGGCGACGACAACGATCAGGACACGACGCTCGATTCACCCGACCGCGTGGATGGAGTGGGCAACGAGGAGGAACAGGTACAGGCGCCATCCGACGGGGCAGAGTCGCGAACTGACGGCGACGACCGTTCGGCGGAAAATCCCGTCGAGCCGACGGCAGACGAAGTCGCGGCCGACGGTTCCCACGGGTCCCCCTCTCCCGGCGAGTCTTCCGCGACCGAGGACGCTGTGGAGTCTGACGAGAGCTCACCGCCCGGGGGAACTGCTGACACGAGCGAACCGGATCTCGACGACGGCAGTGACGCCGAGGACGGAGGTTCCGCCAGTACGGCCGCCGAGCGGACGAACGACGGGATCGATCCGTCCGCGACGGTACGCGGTTCGGGGAACTCGTCGCCGACCGTCGACGTCGATTCGGCTCCCGTCGCCGACGAGACGGACGGCGAGTCGTCTGTTCTCGACGATGTGATGCTCGACGACGTCGCCTCCGAGGACCCCGAAGAGGCCTCACAGGGGCTATTCGACGACCTCCTCGCGGGCGATCCGATCTTCGAGAACAAGGAGGTGCTGCGCCCGTCGTACACCCCCCGGAAGCTGCCACATCGCGAGGAGCAGATCAACAACATGGCGACGATCCTCGTGACCGCGCTGCGCGGGGACTCCCCGTCGAACATCCTCATCTACGGGAAGACGGGGACGGGCAAGACCGCCAGTGCCAAGTTCGTCAGCACGGAACTCGAGTCGACCTCCCAGAAGTACGAGGTCCCCTGCGAGGTGGAGTACATCAACTGCGAGGTGACGGACACGCAGTACCGCGTTCTCGCACAGCTCGCAAACAAGTTCATCGAGAAGAACGAGGCGGTCATCGACGAGGAACTCGGGGAACTCGGCGACCTACGCGAGCGTGCGCGCGAGAACGAACACGTCCTCGCCGAGACGGAGTACGACTCGCTCGCTGCCGTCGAAGACCGGATCGATACCCTCCGGGAAGACCGCGAATCGTTCGAACACGTCCCCATGACCGGGTGGCCGACGGACCGGGTGTACAGCACGTTCTTCGACGCGGTCGACTACCACGAACGCGTCGTCGTCATCATGCTCGACGAGATCGACAAGCTCGTCGAGAAGAGCGGCGACGACACCCTCTACAATCTCTCGCGGATGAACTCCGAGCTCGAACGCTCCCGCGTGTCGATCATGGGCATCTCGAACGACCTGAAGTTCACCGACTTCCTGGACCCGCGCGTCAAATCGAGCCTCGGCGAGGAGGAGATCGTCTTCCCCCCGTACGACGCCAACCAGCTGCGCGACATCCTCGAACACCGCGCGGAAGTCGCGTTCGAAGGTCACGCACTCACCGACGACGTGATCCCGCTCTGTGCGGCCTTCGCCGCGCAGGAACACGGCGACGCCCGCCGCGCGCTCGACCTGCTCAGGACGGCCGGCGAACTCGCCGAGCGCGACCAGACCGACAACGTCAACGAGGCCCACGTCAGGAAGGCCCAGGAGAAGATCGAACTCGACCGCGTCGTCGAGGTCGTCCGCACGCTCCCCACCCAGTCGAAGCTCGTCCTCTTCTCGATCATCATGCTGGAGAAAAACGGCGTTCACAACATCAACACCGGCGAGGTGTACAACGTCTACCAGCGGCTCTGCGAGGAGATCGACGTCGACACGCTCACCCAGCGCCGCGTCACCGACCTCATCTCCGAACTCGACATGCTGGGTATCGTCAACGCCGTCGTCGTCAGCAAGGGCCGCTACGGGCGCACCAAGGAGATCTCACTCTCCGTCCCCATCGACGAGACGGAAGCCGTCCTCATGTCGGACTCGCGCCTCTCGGAGATCGAGGACACGCAACCGTTCGTCCAGACGCGCTTCGACAACGAGTAATCCACCTGCGGCGGCCGTTCCGAACCCGCGGATCGCGATTTCTGTACGTCGCACATCCGGGAATCAGGATACCGACCGTCCGGGAGTCAGGGTGCCGCTCGTTCGACAGTCCGGTTACAGAGACAGGAACGCTCGAACGTGGTGGCGCTGGCGCTCGGACCGGAGAACCCGAGCATCCCGTTCGTACAGCCTTCCGAGCGCAGACGGATACAGCCGAGTTTCGGGATCCGGACTTCGGCGGTCCCGACGACCCAGGCGGGCTTGACGGGACTGCTCAGCCCCTGTGCCTGGTCGTAGACGCCGTTGGCGTCGCCCTTCGTGACGAACCCGGCGTGGGGGGCCGGGCAGTTCGGCAGCGCCTCGTCGGTGGTCTCCCCGCACTCGCTGTAGCGACCGATCGACTGTTTGTCCGCCTTCTCGTACCAGTTCTCGCTCTCGTTGACCCAGAACATCGCCCGGTGGATGATCGGGGTCCTGTCCTGCCGGCCGTCGGGTTCGTAGACGATCACGTCGCCGGTCTTCGCGAACTTCCGATACTCCGTCCGTTCGCCCGTCTGGGCGGTGACGACGCCGGTTCCCGCGATGGCGCCGTCGCCCGGGAAGCGCTGTTCCTCCATGACGAAGACCAGGTCGCCGGTCTTCATGTGCGGCGTCATGCTCGGGCTCTCGACCGCGACCATCGGCGGCCAGACGCCGCTGACCGCGAACAGGAGCACGCCGACCAGCAACACCGCGATGGCGCTGCTCAGCACGTCGACGACGAACGTCTGTAGCGCGCTACCGTCCCCTTCCCGGTCCGGCTCGGCCCGCCTGGCCGCCGGCGCGTCGACTGATCGACCCGAGCCGTTGGGGGCGACGCCGCCGTCTCCGTCGGGCTCTCTGGGAGGGTTCTCGTCGGCTCTGGCGGTCGCCGAATTGTCGGGGTCCAGGGGACCGTCGCCCCGCGTCGAATCATCTCCGATAGGAGTGGGGCGGTTCGTATCGTCGCCGTCGGCGGGAGAGACGCGGTTCGTGTCGTCGTGGTCGGAGGGAGGGACGTCTTGAGAATGGTTGTCGTCGGGCCCGTCGCCGGGGGAATCTTCGCCGTCGCGGGGCGGACTCATTGACTGTCCGTTCGTGCAGTGGCCGTTTGAATGTTCTGACCGGGGTCGCGAGGCATCGGCCGACGGCGACGGAATCGCGTCAGATTTCGCCGCACCGGCGCCACGCGTTCGTGACTGGCAGATTGCGGACCACTCGCTTGCCGGTTCGCTACGCTTTTGCGGACCGCCTCCGATCATCGACTGTGCCGCTCGAGACGCCGGTCCACGTCGCCAACGAACTCGCCAGGCGCGGATACAACGCCGACCCCGAGGCGGTCACCCTGATCGCCGCCGCGCCGGACCCCGTCAGCGCCCTCGAACGTACACTCGAAACGGTCCCCGACGAGGCGGTCAAACTCACCGCCGAACACGTCAAAGACGCCGTCGAAACCCGATCACGGTCCGGCGAGTCCGTCGGCGACGTCGCCGTCGACGCGCCCGCCGGAACCGACGACTCCGCGCGTTCGGACAACCCCTCTGTTTCGACTGGAGAGACCAGTTCCGAACTGACGGAAGCGGGTACCGACGCTCCACTCGAAACGAAGGGGGTCGACGACGACGCGAGCGGGGAAGCGAGCGAGGGGGACGCTTCGACTGCTGCGGCGGACGTGAACGAGGAACGGGCGACGGGAGCGGAACGATCACCGGAGGGCGGACGGACGCCGGCGGATCCAGACAAGCAGTCGATCGACGTCGAGGGTGACATCTCGAGCACGGGGACCGGGGAGTACTCGGACTTCGTCGCGGTGTTTCGCGACCGCTACGAGAAGCTCTCGAAGCAACTTCGCGGTCGGGTCAACCACCGGCCGACCGACGCTATCGAGTCGATGCCCGGCGGGAGCGAGGCCGCCATGGTCGGGATGGTCTCGGACATCCGGTCGACCGCCAGCGGGCACTGGCTGGTCGAACTCGAGGATACGAACGGGACCTTCCCCTGCCTGGTGATGAAAGACCGCGACATCGCCGATCTGGTCAACGAACTCCTCCTGGACGAGGTGATCGCCGTGGACGGGACGCTCGCCGACGACGGGGGCATCCTCTTCGTCGACTCGCTGTACTTCCCGGAGATCCCGCGCACCCACGATCCGTCGACCGCGGACCGCGAGGTCGAGGCCGCGCTCATCAGCGACGTCCACGTCGGCAGCCAGGAGTTCGAGGCCGACGCCTGGCATCGGTTCACCGACTGGCTGCACACCGCCGACGCCGACCGACTGGAGTACCTCCTCATCGCGGGCGACATGGTCGAGGGCGTCGGCGTCTACCCGGGGCAGGACGAGGAACTCGACATCATCGACATCTACGAGCAGTACGAGGAGTTCAGTGAACTCCTCAAGGAAGTCCCGGGCGACGTGGAGATCGTCATGATCCCCGGCAACCACGACGCCGTCCGCCTCGCCGAACCGCAGCCGGCGTTCGACGAGGAACTGCGGTCGATTATGAGCGCCCACGACGCCCGCATCTCGGGCAACCCCTCTACCGTCACCGTCGAAGGCGTCGACGTGCTGATGTACCACGGCGTCTCCCTCGACGAGGTCATCGCCGAGCTCCCGGACGAGAAGGCCACCTACGACGAGCCGCACAAGCCGATGTACCAGCTCCTCAAGAAGCGCCACGTCGCGCCGCAGTTCGGCGGCCAGACACGGTTGGCGCCCGAGAAAGAGGACCACCTCGTCATGGAGACGGTCCCGGACGTCTTCCACGCCGGACACGTCCACAAACTCGGCTACGGCAAGTACCACAACGTCCTGACGATCAACTCGGGCTGCTGGCAGGCCCAGACGGACTTCCAGGAGCGCATGAACATCGACCCCGACGTGGCTTTCGCGCCCATCGTCTCGCTCGACACGCTCGACCTGCGGATCCACGACTTCGAGTAAACTACCCTTCCCTACTTCGCTCGGGGGCAATGGCCCCACTCGCTCGTTGAGGGGAGGGCTTTCGCATGGACTCCCGTTCTACGCCTCGGTTGAGGCGGGAAGATTGCACTCTCCACTCACGTTCAGCGTCCCGCGATTCAAGCGCACGTCTACGGGTGCGCCTCCGTCGTCTGCGTTTTGCCGACGCCGGAGATACTGAAGGCCGATGTTCTTGGAAGCGTTGTAGTCGGCGTGGTTCCGGTAGCCACAGTCCTGACACTCGAAGTCCTCGCCGTTGCGGTTGTCGTCGTGGGTAAACCCAC
Source organism: Halosimplex amylolyticum (assembly GCF_051414035.1). Classification (NCBI taxonomy): domain Archaea; kingdom Methanobacteriati; phylum Methanobacteriota; class Halobacteria; order Halobacteriales; family Haloarculaceae; genus Halosimplex; species Halosimplex amylolyticum. The sequence continues at coordinate 184,279 of NZ_JBLKNW010000002.1, forward strand.
AGGTCGAACATCGCTTCGAGGTGTTCCGTGGATCTACTTGGACGGCTTCGATGCCCTGCTCTCTGGCTTTGTAGGCGACGTACTCGTAGAGACGACGGAACGCCCAGAGATGGTGCCACGACGCCTGTGGGACGTTTTCACGAATGTCGGTCAAGTCCTCGAACACGATATGCGAACAGTCGTGTTCGGCGGCTTCGGCGACGATCTCGTTGGCGACACGATGCAGGAACATCTCGAAGCGTCCGTCCTCCTTGCGTTCGACACCCGCGATCGCATCGTGGGCGGCTCGTGTCCCGCACTGTTGGAGGTCGCCACGCCGATTCTCGTACTCTCGTTTCCAGTGGTTAAACTCGTCTGCCGACCAGAACCGCCCGGTCGAAGCGACCGCGAGTTGATTCACACCGAGGTCCACACCGAGGACTGTTCTGTGCCCGGTCGTGGAGTCGGTGTCGTCGTCCTCTTTGAGCATCGACGCATGGAGATACCAGTCGCCGTCGCGTCGATGCAGTGTTGCCCGCCGAAACTCGTAGTCCTCGTCCGCGACGTACTTCGTCGGCGGTGTCTCGGCATCGTCGGGCAGAATGTAGTCGCACTCGATACGCCCGTCCGGTGTCGAAAGCGAAACATGGTCACGGTGGAACGTGGCGCTTCGCTTGTCGTAGACGGCGGTACCAGCCGTGAACGTTGGACGGGACGTCTCTTGGCCGATTTTGAGCCGTTCGACGCCACTTTTGACGGCTTCGACAGCTTGGCGAATCCCTTTCTGGACGAGATTCGCGGTCAGCTCCGTGTCCTGGCGGAGTTGGTCGTACAGCGCATCGTCGGCCTTGGCTTTCGATGTGACGTGGTAGCCGTCGTCGCCGTGCCAGCACCACTCGCTCGCGGTGTTGGCACAGTATTTGAATTGCTCGACAGTCTCCCGCAGGTGTGTATCCGCGCCTTCGGGCGTGTCGAGCTTGATAACGGCGGTACGACGGTACTTCACGATATCTTCACATGTATGCTTGTAGTTACTTAATAGCTGGGAGTTAGCAGCCACTAGTCTGGCGGCTGATTAGTACCAGGTCGGTTTCCTCCCCACCCTACCGCTTGTGCTTCCGCCAGGGCCGAAAGCCCGGTGCTCCTTGAGGGTGGGGCCTCCACCTCGAATTAGGTGACAGCGGGCGAACGGGCGCAACGCGGGCGCCCGAACCCCCGGTTTCGGGTCGAACCGTCCGGTCGACCAGCCTGCGACGTTTCGTGACCGATCAGCCCAGCAGCGGCGTCTCCTCGCCGGCGACGACGAGGACGAGCCCGATCAGCGCGACGGTCGGATACGCGGGATGCGCGGCGGCGAACTCGACGAGTGCGACAACGGTGTCGACGTCGGCGGCGACAGTCATAGTGTTCGCCCCCGACTGACCTGGGACAGAGAGCCCGTGTGGTGTGGTGATGCTCGCGGCGGTGACGGCCACCACGCACCAGACCGCCACCAGCCCGGCGATCCGGAGCGTCTGCCCGTCGAGAATCGTTCCCGTACCGGGTTCGCCGCCGAGTCGCGCCATCGAGCGTGTCCAGACGGCACGACCGCATAAATCTACGTCAGACACGATTCGAAACGGCCGATCTATCGAACGTTCGTGAGCGACGGCGCGACGGTGCCCCACGACGTGACATCGCTAGCTCCCGAGAACAGGTGTTTCGTCGCCGGCGACGACCAGCACGACCCCGACCAGCACTGCGGCCGGGTAGGCGGGGTGGGCGGCGGCGAACTCGACGAGCGCGCCGACGGTGCTCACGTCGGCCACGGACGCAGCCGTCTGGCTCCCGGCCTCGGCGGTGACGGCGAGGCCGTACTCGGTGGAGACGCTTACTCCCGCGACGCCGGCGGACAGCAGGGCCGTGAGCAGGCCGACCACCCGGAGCACCTCCGCGCTGACGGTCGCGACCAGTCGACTGCCGATTCCGGTGCGACTCATTGGGTGAGTCCGACGAACTGGACCCGTATGAAGACGCGTCAGACGTGCGTCAGACGCCGATTTCGAGAGACCCCTTCCTTTCAGGTGCAACCGAGACGGCCGGGATCGCTTCGACGGGACAGCGAACCGGTTCGGATGGGCACGAAATCCTGCCGGAATCGGCGACAGCGGGCGGTATTGGCCCGCTTGAGGGAACTTATGTGTGTAGCGTCCCTCTGCTCGTCGTATGTCCGACGACTGGGATCCGGCGACCGAGGCACTACACGTAGGGCAGGAAGAACCGGACGCGGCCACCGGCGCTCGCGCGCCGCCGATCTATCAGACGACGTCGTACGTCTTCGAGGACGCCGACGACGCCGCCGCGCAGTTCGCTCTCGAGAAGCCGGGCCACATCTACTCGCGGCTGATGAATCCGACGAACGCGATGCTCGAAGAGCGGATCGCGGCGCTGGAGAACGGCGTCGCCGCCGTCGCCACCTCGTCCGGGATGGCGGCGCTGAATCTCGCGACGTTCATGCTCGCGGACGTCGGCGACAATATCGTCACCGCCTCGTCGCTGTACGGCGGCACCTACACCTACTACACCCACACCGCGCCGCGGATGGGCGTCGAGGCGCGCTTCGTCGACACGCTCGATTACGAGGCCTACGCGGACGCCATCGACGACGACACCGCCTACGTCCACTTCGAGACCATCGGCAACCCGGCGCTCGTGACGCCGGATATCGAACGCATCGCCGACATCGCCCACGACCACGGCGTGCCGCTGTTCGTCGACAACACGTTCGCGACGCCGCACCTCTGCCAGCCGCTCGACCACGGCGCGGACCTGGTGTGGAACTCGACGACGAAGTGGATCCACGGCCACGGCACGACCGTCGGCGGCGTACTCGTCGACGGCGGCTCGTTCCCCTGGGACGAGCACGCCGACAAGTTCCCGGAGATCGCGGAGCCGAACCCCGCCTACCACGGCGTCAACTTCCGCGAGCGCTTCGGCGACGCCGCGTTCACCTACGCCGCGGTCGCCCGCGGCCTGCGCGACCTGGGGAGCCAGCAGTCGCCCTTCGACTCGTGGACGACCATGCAGGGTCTCGAGTCGCTCCCGATGCGGATGGACCGCCACTGCGAGAACGCCCAGACCGTCGCCGAACACCTCGCCGACCACCCCGAGGTCTCGTGGGTCACCTACCCCGGCCTCGACGACCACGAGACCCACGACGAGGCAAGCGAGTACCTCGACGGCGGCTACGGCGGCATGATAACCTTCGGCCTGGAGGCCGGCTACGACGCCGCCCGTTCGACGGTCGAGTCGACGGAGATCGCCTCCCTGCTCGCGAACGTCGGCGACGCGAAGACGCTGATCATCCACCCCGCGTCGACCACGCACCAGCAGCTAAGCGACGACGAGAAGGCAGCCGCCGGCGTCACCGACGACATGGTCCGCCTGTCGGTCGGCGTCGAATCCGTCGACGACATCGTCGCCGACCTCGACCAGGCCATCGAGACCGCGACGCAGTAGCGCGCCGGCTCACTCCGATTCCCCGACCGACTTTTATAGATCAAGTGCATCGGTTGGGGGTATCGCATGGACGACGGCCTCGAGCCGGGAACGACTGCCAACCAGGCGTTTTTCGAGACGCTCGTCTCGTCTGTCGACGCGGGGATCGTGGCCTGCGACGATGATGGACGGATAGTGTTCGCCAACGAAGCGGTCGAGACGACGCTCGGCGTCGGTGAGACGTCGCTCGTCGGCACCGGGATCGGCGAGACGCCGCTGGTCGACGCCGCGTCGGGGGCCGAGTGGGTCGACGCGCTCGCGGAACCGACGACGTTCGAGCGGGTGATCGAGCGCGACGCCGACGGGGGTTCGGTCTTCGACGGGGGGCTACCGGGCAGCGGGGGCGCACCGGTGATGCCGGACGGCGACGACGGCGCGCTGTCCGTCGACGTCGCCGAGGCGAGAGAAGTCGCCGTGGAAGTGACCGCGAAACCGGTTGCGGTGGCCGGCGAGCCCCACGCGTTGCTGACCGTCCGGGACGTCACCGAGCGCACGCTCCTCGAACGCGAGAGCAACATCCTCGACACCGTCTTCGAATCGATCCCCGTCTACCTCTACATCAAGGACGAGGAGGGACGACACGTGCGAGTGAGCGATTACAACCCGGAGGCACGGGACTACGTCGGCGAGACCGACCTGGATATCTGGGGCGAGGATGGACGCGAGAGCTACGAGGACGACATGCGCGTCATCGAGGAAGGCGAGGCGATCATCGACAAAGTGAGCACGGACCCGGAGTGGAACTACTTCTTCGTCACGTCGAAGGTGCCGTGGCGCGACGAGACGGGCGAGATCCGCGGGCTGATCGGCCTCACGCACGACCTGAGCGAGTGGAAGCGCCAGGAACGACAGCTCGAACGCCAGAACGAACGACTGCGGACCGTCGCGAGCGTCATCTCTCACGACATCCGCAACCCGCTCCAGGTCGCGTCGGGCCACCTGGGCCTGGCGAACGAGAAGTACGAGAGCGACAACCTCGACGCAGCCGCCGACGCGCTCGACCGGATGGCCGCGCTGCTGGAAGAACTGCTCGAACTGGTCCGCCACGGCCAGTGGGTCGAGGACCCCGACGCGGTCTCCCTGGAGTCGGTCGCCACGGACTGCTGGGCGACCGCCACCGGCGACGCGGGAACGCTGACGTTCGACTACGACCTCACGCTGGAGGCAGACTCGGCGCGACTCCGACAACTCCTCGAGAACCTCTTCCGGAACGCGGTCCTCCACGGCGGCGACGACGTCACGGTCAGGATCGGCCCGCTCGGCGACTGGTCGGGTTTCTACGTCGCGGACGACGGCCCGGGCATCCCCGACGACGAGCGCGAGAAAGTGTTCGAGTCGGGCTACACGACCTCCGACGACGGGACCGGGTTCGGACTCGCCATCGTGCAGGTCATCGCGGAGGCCCACGGCTGGCGCGTCACCGTCGGCGACGACGACGGCTTCCCCGGGCCGGACGACGCCCCCGGTGACCACCGTCCGCTCGGTGGGGCGCGGTTCGAGTTCCGCGGCGTCGAGTTCGTTTAGTCCAGGACGTCTTCGCCTTCGAGGACGTCCTGCAGATCGGCCATCGTCTCGACGATGGTGTCACAGGCCGGCGCGACGGCCGGCTTCGGGTCGAAACCGACGGCGAGGCCGGCGACCGACAGCATCGGGAGGTCGTTGGCGCCGTCGCCGACGGCGATGGTGTCCGCCCGGTCCTCGCCGACGGCGGCCGTGAGAACTTCGAGCGCGTCGTCTTTGGTCCCCTCGATGAGCGGGCCGTCGACCGCGCCGGTCAGCACTCGCGAGCGCTGCCCGCTCGTGTCTTCCGAGGCGCTCCGCGCCTCGCTCTTCCCGTCGGCGACGGGAAGTCGATTGGCGACGATGGCGTCGACCTCGACGCCCTCTTTTTCGAGTGCAGCGGCGACGCCGCGTTCGAATCCCCCGGTGAGGATGGCCACGAAGACGCCGGCCTCTCGGAGCGCGGCGATCACGTCCGCCGCACCGGGACGAAGTTCGACCTGGTCGAAGGCGGCCTGTGCGTCCTCGTCCGGCAGATCCTCCAGTAGCGCGCAGCGCTGGCGGAGGCTCTCGGCGTACTCTATCTCGTCGTTCATCGCCCGCTCGGTGATCTGGGCCATGTCCTCGGCGGTGCCGTTCTGGCGGCCGAGGAGGACGGTCATCTCCGAGTCCGAGAGGGTCCCGTCGAAGTCGAACGCGACTACGGTCATGGCTCACCCGTTCGATACGGGGGGATTCAAACCCCCCGGTTTCGGGTGGAACGGACGCATCGCTGGAGGCGCGGGAACAGGGACCGCGGCCGGCGCTGCGACGGGGTCAGTCGTCGCGGACCGGGACGGAGAGAGTCAGTCGTCGCGGACCGGGACGTAGATCTCCCGGTCGGAGACGGTCGAGGGGTCGTGGCGGGTTTCGTAGCGTTCGAAAATGGGGGTGTGGACGTCCTCGTCGTCGTAGTCGAGGTCTTCCTCGTGGATGGTGAGGACCATCTCGTCGACGGTCTCGTACTCGGGACGCAGGACGGCGTAGGTGGCCTGGGGGATCTCGACGACGGTCAGTTCCGGCGAGAGATCGTCGGCGGAGTCGACCTCCCGGCCGGCGACGTAGGTGAACTCGCCGCTGTCGGCGTCGACGTCGAACATGACCGCGTAGTGGTCGGTACCGACAGCGTGTTCCTCGAGGTCCTCGGCGTAGTCGTCGAGCGAGGCCCACAGGGCGGCCTCGTCGACCTCGGTGCCGCGGTGGCCGACCCCCGCGACGAGGAAGTTACCGTGGCGTTCGGTCTCCGACTCGTGTGTGTCGAGTACCATACGCTCGATTGGGGTGGAACCCGCTTACGTCCCCGGAATCGGGGGATAACTCGACGAACAGGTCGCGCCCAGCCCGCACGTACTCGCATCCACTCCTTGCAGGTTCAACCGCGGTAATACGCCCTTACGGACGACTCACCGGAAGACTCACTCCGTCCGTCTTCCGAGCCCTGTCTCACTGCGTTCGACAGGACCCCGTTCGCATACGTCGACGGAATCGTCGCTACTCACGGCTGCGGCGGGTCGCCGTCGTAGCCGTCGACGTCCAGGTGAGACCACCTTTTTCTCCTCGGGGTCGCTCCGCGACCCACTCGTCGAAAGACGTGGACGAAAGGCCGGACGCTCACTGCGTTCGCGTCCGGTGAGCGGCCTTACGGGCGCGGTGGGTCGCCGTCGTAGCCGTCGACATCTTGGTAGAAGTTCAGGAGCGCGAACTTCAGCTTCTCGGGGTCGATATCGACCATCTCGCGGCGGTCCTCCGGGGGGAAGGTGCCCCGGACCGAGTAGTCGCGCATCTCGACCTCCGAGCGCTCGGTGTAGCGCCTGTCCAGGAGGATGCGGGCGCCGAAGTCCTCGGGCGAGCGGACGACGCGGCCGAGCGCCTGGCGGGTCTTCCGGACGGTCGGGATCTCGACCGCGTAGCGCCAGCCCGCCCCCTCGTCGTCGTTCGTGCGGCCGCTCGCGCCGCCGCGGCCCTGTTCGTCGTCCTCGCCGAAGGCGGCGTCGTAGGCTTCCTGGACGGCGTCCATGCGGTCGTCGAGGTGCGGGTAAGGGACGCCGACGACGACGACGGTGCGGGCGTCGTCGCCGTCGAAGCTGACCCCCTCCGCGAGGGTGCCCCACAGCGACGTGAAGAGGACGGCGCCGTCGTCGCTGGTGAACGCCTCGCGGAGGTCCTTCGCGGAGGTGCCCGGGCGGTCGAGGTACGTCGCCCCGCCGGCGTCGACTCGCTGGTGGTAGCGCTCGGCCTCGCTGTAACTCGGGAAGAAGGCGAGCGTGTTGCCGGGCGTGATGCGGGCGGCGTCTTCCAGCACCTCGGCGACGGTCGACTGCACCTCCATGTCGTCGCGCTTGCTGGCGAAGAGGGCGGGACCGTCGACGGCGTAGGTGCGGCGGCGCTCCTCGGGGAACTGCGGCCCGTAGGCGAGCGTCTCCGGCTCGTCCAGCCCGAGGACGTCCTCGGTCACGTCGAACGGCCGCAGGGTCGCGCTCATCAGGACGCCCGCGTAGAGGTCGCCGAACAGCTCCGCGGTGACCGAACTCGGGATGCAGGTGTACAGCTCCGCGCGGCCGTAGATCTCGCCGGCCTCGTGGGGGCCTCCCTCTTCCGCACGCCTGACGCTCACCACTGGGTACTGGCCCTCGGCGGCGGACTCGTCGAGCCAGTCCTCGACGAAGGAGGCGGCCTGGAGCGTCTGGCACTCCTGGCGGGAGGTCGTCTCGCCGTTCTTGTAGGCCTCCTCGTAGCGCTGGTCGAGTTCCCGCCCGAGGTCGAGCGTCCGATCGAGTTCCGTCCGGAACCCCGGGCCGGAGTAGTGCTGCAGAAAGGCGAGCGTCAGGTCGTCGCGGGCGTCGTCGTTGTCGATGGACAGATCGTACCAGTGCTCGTCGACGCCCTCGCGCTCGCCGAAGGAGAAGGCCTCCTGGTAGGCATCGACCAGCGCGTCGCGGAAGGTGGTGAGGACGTTCAGCGCGGCGTCTGCGCGGGGGTCCTCGGTCGTCTCCAGCTCGTCGACGGCCTGGTCGAGGGTCGTCTCGGTGAGGGTGCGGCGGGCGTGGTCGCGGGCGGCGTCCTCGACGTTGTGGGCCTCGTCGAAGACGGCGATGACGTCCTCGGGGTCCCGTCCCAGCCACCGGAAGAACTGCTCGCGGATCATCGGGTCGAGCAGGTGGTGGTAGTTGCAGACGACCAGATCGACGCCGTCCATGCCCTCCTTGAGGAGTTCGTAGCCACAGAGCCCCTCGCGGTCGGCGTAGTCGTAGACGTCTTCGGGCGTGCGGACGCCGTCGAACAGCCAGCCGTAGAACTCGTCGGTGTTGGCGGTCAGGTTGCGGTAGTAGTGGTCGCAGACGTTGCGATCTTCGCGGATCTGGCCGATCTCCTCCTCGACGGATTCGAGTTCGTCCATCACCGCCCCGCGGGCGTCGGCGGCCTCGGCGCTGCCGTCCTGACTCTCTTCGAGGAGCGCGCGCTGCTGGGCTTCGAGTTCTGCCCTGTTCTCCTCGGCGTCGACGAGTTCGCGCGTCGTGTCGCGCAGCGCCTGACACTCCTCGTAGCCGACGTCGATGTGGCACATCGAGGCCTTGCCCTGGAAGACGACCGCGCGGATCGGCTCCTGGTCGGTGATCGCGGCGGCCTCGCGGACGAACTGGCGCATCTGCTGGTGGACGTTCGTCGTGATGACCACGGTCTTGCTCGTCTCGCGGGCGTATTCGAGGGCGGGCGCGAGCGCGGAGAGCGTCTTGCCGGTGCCGGTCGCCCCCTCGAAGAGGACGTTCCGGGCGTCCTCCAGCGCGTCGTAGATACTGCCCATCGCCTCGGTCTGGTGGTCGTAGGGCTCGTCGTACGGGAAAAAGCGGAGATAGTCCGGTGGGTCTGACGCGCTCGCCACTGTAGATAGCTGTTTGCGCGCCCGAATAAAAGCCCTAGCCCCATCGCGGCGAAAGTGGTCCGGGGCCCCGCACCGGACGGGCCGCCCGCCGAGCGCTACACCTCGGGTTCGATGTAGACCGTGCGGACGCTCCCGTTCGTCGCCTTCATCTCCTCCTCGATCTCGGTGATGATGGCGTCGAGGTCTCCCCCCTGGAACCCGGGTGCGAACTCCACGTCCGCGGAGACGACGATGCGCTCGGGGCCGAAGTAGACGGTCCGGAAGTCGACGATGCGGTCGACCTCCTCGCGGTCCGTGACGATCGCCCTGAGCTTGCGTTCCTCGTCCTGCGGGAGGCTCTCGCCGAGGATGAGCCGCTTGTTCTCCCAGGCGAGCGCGACGGCGAACACCATCAGCATCCCCCCGATGACCAGTGCGCCGGCGGCGTCGAACAACGGCTCGTCGAACACTCGCGCGAGGGTGATCCCGAGGAGCGCGACGACCAGCCCCAGCAGCGCGATGGTGTCCTCGGTCAGCGCCGTGAGCGTGGTCACGTCGCTGGTCTTGCGGAACGCCTCCCGGATCCCGCCCCAGTCGTTCTCGGCCATCTGTCGGCGCATCTCGGCCCAGGCCTTCTTGAACGCCCAGGACTCGAAGACGATGGCCGCGAGCAGGACCGCGGCGTTGACGTAGAACAGGTCGAACCCGAACGCGGGTTCGTAGCTGAACCCGAGGAACTCGATGGCCCCGCCGGCCTCGGTGCCCCCGTGCGTGAGGACGTGGTACCCGTGTTTCAGCGACTCCCAGCCCGCGATGCCGAAGAGGAACACGGAGACGAGAAAGGCGTAGAAAAACTGCGCCTTCCCGTAGCCGAATGGGTGTTGCCGGTCGGCCTCGCGGCTGCCAAAGCGGAGGCCGATCAGCAGGAACACCTGGTTGCCCGTGTCGGAGATGGAGTGATACGTCTCCGAGAGCATCGATGGACTCGCGGTCAACAGGAACCCGATGAACTTCAGAATCGCGATCGCAGCGTTCGCGAACAACGCCGCGATCACGACGCCTCTGCTACCTGCCATTTCCTGTTGAGTCAACCGGACCGGGCAAAACGCTTGGGTTAGACTCGCGGCGTTTTTGTCCGTCGACGCCCGCCTTCCGGCCGTGATCACTGTCGTCTCGGACACCCACGGCACCGACGGACACCGACTCGAGGGACGGACGCTGGAAGCGGTCCGCGAGGCGGAACTGGTGATCCACGCCGGCGACTTCACGACGGAGACGGTGCTCGAGGCGTTCGAGTCGGAGGCGGGCGCCGACGCGGACGGCGACGGCGCGTTCGTGGCGGTGTACGGGAACAACGACGAAGCGGGGATCCGCGGGCGGCTGGAACCGACGCGGACGGTGGAGCGTGCAGGGCTTCGGTTCGTCGTCGTTCACGGCCACGACCACGACGACACCGCGCTGTCGTTCCTCGGGCGGCAGGAGCGAGCGGACGTCGTCGTGGTCGGGCACTCCCACGAGCCAGGGTGGCGGGAAACGGGGGCGGTGGCGATCCTGAATCCGGGGAGTCACGCCGACCCGCGCTGGTACCGCCCGGCGCACGCGGAACTCGAACCGGCCGAGGAGGGGCGGGAAGGCCGGCTCGTGGCGCCGGACGGGGAGGTCTTCAGCGAGTTCGACCTGCCCGCCACCGGGCGGGAGTGACGGGGGCCGAAGCGGGGCGGCGCGCATTCGTTGCTTCGGACGGGACGGAAAAGTAGACGGCGAAAACTCAAAGGCGGATTTCAGTTAGTGAGGTACCACACCACGAATCCGCCGGCGAGGACGGCGGCACCCCCCAGGAAGAAGAACGCGCCGGGCGGGAGGCCGCCCGCGGCGCCGGTCGCCGCCTCCATGGCGCCGGCGTCGGGGACCGGCGTCGGGGTGTGAGCCGCGGCCGCCGCGCCCTCGCTCTCGGCGGCGCCGTCGCCGCTGGCGAACGAGGGCAGGACGGACCCGCCGGCCAGCGCCTGCACGACGAGGCTGACGACGGCGAGCAGGCCGACGGCGCCGAGGAGTCGCGAGAGGGCCGTGCGGATGCTGGTCGACTTCTCCTGGTCGCCGGCGAAGATGACCAGCGGCTGGTCGGCGGGCGCGTAGACGTCCATCTCCCGACCCTTCTGGGAGTAGGCGGTGTCGACGACTTCGACGGCGCCGGCCTCTTCGAGGTTCTCGAGGTGGTACTGTGCGTTCTGGAGCGAGGTGTCGACTCGCTCGGCGAGTTCGGCCGGCGGGGCGGGGTCCTCGTGGAGTTCGCCCAGGAGCCGGCGGGCGGTCCCGGAGGAGAGCGCAGAGAGGAGGTCGTCGGCGTCGTCGCTCTCGACGCCGACCACCCGCGGCTCCGCGTCGTCCGCGGCGGTGGTGTCGGGTTTGGAGGGCAGCAGCGACATCTCACATCGCGCTTTGCACTGCTGGGGTATCAGTCTTATCACCCGATTGGCGGGTTCGTCGCCGCCGGGCGCGACCGTCACCGCGGGACGGCGCGGGTGCGGCCGCTGCCCGAGCAGCGAGCCCCGACGGAGCAGATGCATCCGCCGAGGGAACGGGCACAGCTATCGACGGAACGGGTAGATCCCCCGACGGGACGGCGGTTCGCCGGTCGGCGGACGGGAGCGGCCGTGCCGAAACCTCTTTGCCCGGCGGGGCGGTAGCCGGGGGCATGCAGATCGGTGATCTGATCTCCGGGTTCTTCGAGGATCCGGTCCTCGTCGCCATCGTCGTCATCCTCCTCGGGTTCGTCTTCCTCGTGTACCTGTTCCTCCGCCGGACCGCACAGGGCTTCAAGGAAGGCATGAACCAGGGCCGCCAGTGACGGCCCGCCGCCTGTAGCGGCCGGGACCGACCGGTTCGTTCCGCTCGCCGCTCAGGCGATCGCTCGCTCGATCCCTTCGAGCGCGCGGTCGATATCTTCGTCGTCCACGTCCCAGTGCGTACAGAAGCGCACGCGATGTTCGCCGAAGGCGACGCAGCCGACGCCTTCGCCCTCGCAGGCGGCGACCACGTCGTCGGCCGGCTGGTCCGTCCCCGCGACGACGATGTTCGTCTCCGGTTCGGGCGCCTCGACCCCCTTGATGTCGTCGAGGCCGGCGGCGAGCCGTCGCGCCCGTTCGTGGTCCTCGGCGAGGCGGTCGCGGTTGTCCAGCGCGAGCAGGCCGGGTGCGGCGAGGATCCCGGCCTGGCGCATCCCGCCGCCCATGAGCTTGCGGACGCGATGGGCGCGCTCGACGAACGCCTCGCTCCCCGCCAGCACCGATCCGACGGGCGCGCCGAGCCCCTTCGAGAGACAGACCATCACCGAGTCCACCTCGCGGGTGAATCGCTCGGCGGGGACCTCCAGCGCGGCGGCGGCGTTGAACAGGCGCGCGCCGTCGAGGTGGACGGGGACGCCACGCTCGCGGGCGGCGGCGGCCGCGGCGTCGATCCGTTCGGGCGCGATGGCGGTGCCGCCCTTGCTGTTGTGCGTGTTCTCCAGCGCGAGCAGGCCCGTGCCGGCCCGGTGGCCGTCCGCTGCGACGTAGGCGTCCCGGACCTGTTCGGGGGTGACGACGCCGCGTTCGTCGCCGTCGACGGGGCGGGCCTGGACGCCGGAGTGCTGGGCGACGCCGCCGAGTTCCCACTTGTAGACGTGGCTCTCGCGTTCGAGGATCGCTTCTTCGCCGCGGTCGGTGTGCGTCCGGACGGCGACCTGGTTGCCCATCGTCCCCGAGGGGATCAAAAGCGCGTCCTCGGTCCCGAGCACGTCGGCGACGCGGGCTTCGAGTTCGTTGACGGTCGGGTCCTCGCCGTAGACGTCGTCGCCGACCTCCGCGTCCCGGGCGGCCGCCCGCATCGCGTCGTCGGGTCTCGTGACGGTGTCGCTGCGCAAGTCGATCATGCCCTCCGGTTCGCGCTCGCCAGGGAAATAGGTGGCTCGACGCGACCACCACCGGGAGGCGGTGGAACAGACCGACCGTTCAGTACTGGTCGACGAGGTCGGTCGGCGAGACCTCCGTCCCGTTGTAGTCGATGCGGAAGTCGGCGTCGCCGCCGGTCCGCTGGAAGTCGGTCACGTCGCCGGTGACCGCGTAGGTGTCGCCGTAGCCGGCGTTCCCGGTGAAGCCGTCCACGGTGACGGTCCCGTCGCCGTTGTCGGTGACGCTGTCGTTCCCCGCGGCGGAGCGCTTGTCGCCGGCGTTGGTGATCGGCCGGGCGACCCCGTCGACGGTGAACTCGTAGTCGACCTCGCCGGACTCGGTGGCGACGACCGCCAGGAGGTCGGTGGAGGGCGAGGTGTCCTCCAGGATCCGCCACTCGGACTCCCGGAGCACGTAGTCGCCGGGCCCGCCGGTCTGGGTGAACGACGTGACTGCCCCGTCGACGGCGTAGACGTCGCTGTAGCCCGGGTTGCCGGTCGACCCGGTGGCCGTCCACGTCCCGTCGCCGTTGTCGCTGATCGCGTCGTTGCCGCCGGGGGTGGCGCCCCGCCGGTCAGAGAGTGTGACCGCGCGCACGGGCCCGTCGACGGTGAACTCGTAGTCCACGGCGCCGTCGGTCGCGCCCACGATCTCGATACAGCGGTCCTGGCAGCTCTCCTTGCCGAGGAGGTACTTGTCGGCCGCGGGGTTGCGCACGTAGTGAGTGGTGTAGTTGAGGTCGTAGGAGATCTCGAAGGCCTCGATGACTTTTCCCTCGTTGTCCCCCGTCCCGCGATAGACGCCGGGGACGTCGGTCGGCGGGCCATCGTAGTGGTAGACGTTCTCGGTGGTGCCGTCCACGAGGTGGAGGTCGACGGTCGAGATGAGGCTGTCCGGCGTGGCGTCGACGTCCGTGAACTCCGTCCCCCGGACGGTCACGCGCGAGTCGGTGAACGTGATCGCCTTCGCTCCCGGATCACAGCCGGTCGGATCGTTCGAGAACGTCCGATCGTTTCCGTTCGGGTCGGTGAACGTGACCGACTCGACGACGCGGCCGGGCGCGCCGAAGCGGTCCGGCGTCCCCTGTCCGATCGAGACGAAACTGCCGTCGCCGAAGACGGCCCGAGCGCCCGTCGCGGTGTCCCAGTCGTCGACCCGTACCACGGAGCAATCGATCGTGAACTCCGGGTCGGGCGCCGTTGCAGCCGTTTCACCGGCGCTCCCAGACGTTGCGATCCCCGCGAGGGCCCCCAATGCGCTCGTCGCGAGGAACGTCCGTCTCGTGTTCCGCAGTGGTCGGTCCGTCATAGCACGCTATCCGGGTAGGGTGGTTTCGCTATTTCGTTATAGACTCTCAATCCGGGGGTAGGTTCGGGTTATGGCCGCGAAGATCCCCAGATGCCGACGTCCCGGCGCTTTCCCCCGATCATTGTCATACGATACCTAGTCACAAATTAGCATTTTACTCCTGGCGTATGAGTTTCGAGCGTGACTCGACTGACCGACCACTACGAACTCGTGCGCGAACGGAACGGGTACGAACCGGTCACGGGGGACGTCGGCCCGGTCCCGTCGGCACAGCGGCGGCGCTTCGCGGCCGTGGACGACCCCGGCGTGTTCGACCGCGCCGCCGACCGGCGAACGCTCGTCACGACGGGCGTCGGGATGAGCGGTCCCCCACACCTGGGAACTGTCGGCCAGATCCTGACTGCCCTCGAACTCCAGCGGGCCGGTCTCGACGTCCAGTTCGTGATCGCCGACCTCGAACCGTACCACGACGGCGCGCCGCTGGAGCGGGTACAGTCGCTCGCGGAGCGCTACCGCGAGTTCGTTCGCGATCTGGGGTTCGACCCGGATCGCGGACGGCTCCGTACCCAGTCGGAAGCACGCGACGTGATGCACACGGCCCAGTTGCTGGCGCCGTACTACGACCCGGACTCGTGGACGGATGGCGAGGACGCAGACCGTTCGCCGACGGCGTGGGAGCGGGCCGTCAGCGACGCCTACGAGGCGGTCGGCGGCGAGCGGACCGTCGAACACTCGGGACCGACCTCGGAGGCGGCCCGCACTCACAGCGCCGTCCTCCACGGCGTCGACTTCCTCCACCCGCTGTACGCCGGCGAGTACGAGCAGTTGGTCCTCGCGTTCGGTATCGACGAGCACCACCTGACCCGCATGGCCCGACAGTTCCGCGACGCCGCACCGGTCGAGGGCCGCGTCGCCGGCATCTACACACGGATGATCCCGGGATTCGACGGCGCACCGAAGATGGCGAAGTCTATCCCCGGGTCGGGGATCTCCCTCGACATGTCGCCGGAGACGATCCGCGAGCGGATCGACGGCGACGAGGGCGGCGACCCGGCGGGGTCGCCCGTCTTTCAGGCGATGTGTCTCGCGTCGGGCCACGGCGCCGAGCGTCTCGACGACTTCGAAGCGGCCTGCGAGGTCGGCGGCGCGGAGTGGGAGCGAGCGAAAGCGGAGTACGCGGAGTACGTCGTCGACCTCGCCGAGCGGTGGCGAGCGACGGGGGAGTGACGACCAAGGACCTATCCGCCTCGCCTCGACGCGAAACCGGTTTCACCGTTCCGTCCGAGGAGTTGGGCATGGACCCGCGCGTTCGCGAACACGCCGAGATAATCTGTGACCACTCCGTCGACCTGCAGGCGGGCGACCAGGTCGTCATCGACGCCCACCCCGAGGCCGAGGACCTGGTGACCGCGCTCCACGAGGTCATCGCCGACCGCGACGCCCTGCCGCTGGTCGTCCAGGACCGCATGGGCAAGCGCTTCCAGCGGGCGTTCCAGCGCAACCACGACGGCGACTTCGACCTCCCGGAACACCAGATGGCGCTCTACGAGGAGATGGACGTCTACATCGTGATCCGGGGCAGCGACAACGTCACCCAGACCAGCGACGTCGACCCCGAGGTGTCGACGGCGTACGCGGCCGCCCAGCAGCCCCTGCTGAACGAGCGCCTCTCGAAGCGGTGGTGTCTCACGCAGTACCCCGCGCCCGCCAACGCCCAGCTCGGCCAGATGAGCACCGAGGGCTACGAGAACTTCGTCTGGGACGCGATCATCCGCGACTGGGACGAACAGCGGGAGTTCCAGGAGAACATGGTCTCGATTCTGGACGACGCCGACGAGGTGCGCATCGTCTCCGGCGACTCGACCGACGTGACGATGAGCGTGGCCGGCAACCCGACGCTCAACGACTACGGCGAGCGCAACCTCCCCGGTGGCGAGGTGTTCACCGCGCCCGTCCCCGACAGCGTCGAGGGCGAGGTGTACTTCGACAAGCCGCTCTACCACCAGGGTCGGGAAGTCACCGACGTGCAGTGTACGTTCGAGGGCGGCGAGGTCGTCGACTACGCCGCCGGCAAGAACGAGGAAGTGCTGCGGAACGTGCTGGAGACCGACGACGGGTCGAACCGCCTGGGCGAGCTTGGCATTGGGATGAACCGCGCCATCGACCGGTTCACCTACAACATGCTGTTCGACGAGAAGATGGGCGACACCGTCCACATGGCGGTCGGCCGCGCCTACGAGGACACCGTCGGCGAGGGCAACGAGCAGAACGACTCCGCCGTCCACGTCGACATGATCGTCGACATGAGCGACGAGTCGTTCATCGAAGTCGACGGCGAGGTCGTGCAGCGAGACGGGACGTTCCGGTTCGAAGACGGATTCGAGGAGTGAGTGGCTCGACCGAAATGAGAGCCACTTCTTCCGAGCGGGGAGCGCAGTGACCCGCGAGGACGGCTTCGAGGAGTGAGCGGCGTCAAACCCCGGCCGAAAAGGGCGCCTTACGCGTCTGCGGTGTCGGATTCGCCGTCGAAGTCGAGCAACGGGAGATCGACCTCGATCGCGTCGTACCACACGGTGGGTCGTTTCGACTGTCCGTCGGCCTCGAAGTCGATCAGGCCGAGGGTCTCCAGTTCCGTCAGGTTCCGGTGGACCTGTCGAACGTCGCGCCCGACGAGGCGGGAGGTCTCGCGGATCCCGGTCGGTTCTTCGCGGGCGATGACTCGAAGTAACTCCAGATTCTTCGGCCGCGTCACCTGATGTAACTGGTCGGAGTCGTGGAAGGTGACTTCGAAGTACGGCTCCGGTTCCTCGCCGTCGTCTATCGCGCGGAGCGTCTCTTCGATGCGGTCGCTGTTGCTCCGCTCGAAGCGGATGTGCAGGACGCGTTCTGGCTCGGTGCCCGGGTCAGTTCCAGTCGTGACCATGGTCGTTCACCTCGGATTTGAACCGCCGATACAGGGCAGCGACGCCGTCGAATTCGACGCCGTCGACGTTCCCGTCCTCCCCGTGTCTGTGGTGATGTGGCGCATCGGGATGGTCCGGGAAGTTGTCGTACCTGACTATCGTGTCTCCGTCGAATTCACCGTATTGGAAGCTGTACTTCACTCCGTCCGGGTAGCGATCGGATTCGGGGACGTTCCACGCCTCGACTTCCGCGTACCGTTCGTCGAAGTTCTCCCGCTCTCGGATGAGGAGCGTGGCCGAGTCGTCCCCGTCCATCGGCTGTTGTTACCACCTCCAACGGCATAAGACTGTTGTCGTGCCCTCCAACGGCGGCCGATCCTACCCCACTAGCGCACCGAAGACGGCGCGCTCTATCTTCTGGAGGTGTTCGCCGACGGTGGCGGGCGAGCAGTCGACGACGTCGGCGACGTCCTCGTGGGTGGCCTGTCGCGGGGTTTCGTAGTAGCCGACGGCGACCGCGGCCTCGAGAACTTCCTGCTGGCGCGAGGTGAGTGCGTCGAGGAGGCGACCGCCCTCGGGGTGGTAGTCGCCGGTCTTCTCGATCTCGACGTCGTACTCATCGGGTTCGTCGAACTGGGCGGCGCGAGCGAACGCCTCCTCGGTACCGACGAGGGTGACCCGCTGGCCGCCGTCCTCGGTGATCTCGATGGGCATGTCGCGGACGAGTTCGAGTTCGCGGTCGCGTTCGAGCATGTACTCGACGAGGTCGTTCGTCTCGACGCGGGAGTAGCCCCACGCGCGGTCGTCGTCGCCGTCGGCGACCGTGAACTCGTGGACCTCCGGGGAGTCGGCGAGGATCTGGCGATAGCGGTCGGCGTCGCCCGAGATCTCGGTCAGCAGTGTCACCGTCCCGTCCCCGAGGTCGTCCATCCGGTGGATCGCCTCGCCGGTTACGTCGGGGTCGCGAGCGATGCGCTCGCCGACCGGGTGGAAGCCCTGCCCCTCCTCCGGGGCCACCACCAGTGTGACGTACCGCATGCCCGGATCTACGAGGACGGTCCCTAAGATTCGTCGGTTCTCTCCGGCGGCGAGTGAGTGGCGTACGCTCTGGGCGGGTGCCAGCGTACTCTCTGGGCGGGTGCCAGCGTACTCTCTGAGCGGGCGCCAGTGTGCTCTCCGAGCGGGTGCTGGAGCGCTACTCGGTCGTCGCCGGGCGCCGCCTGCGGCGGACCACGACGAGCGCGAAGCCGACGAGTGCGAGCACGGTCGCGGCGACGGTGGTGACCCAGTAGCCGAACAGCTCGGCGGCGCCGAGGAGGTACGGCGGAACGAGCAGGGCGAGGACGAGGGTCTGCCTGCGCTCGATGCGGCCGAGTCGTTCCCGGAGGGCGGCGTCGTCCATACGTGGCCGGACTGACGCGTCCCTCATGATTCTTTGTGGAATCGTCCCAAGGACGACGTATGGAACGACTCACCGAGGGGGTCTACGCCCTGACGGAGACGATCGAGACCGACGACGGCGAGCGGGCGTTCCACCCGGCGGCCGTCGAGACCGATCGCGGCCTGCTGGTGATCGACGTCGGTCTTCCCGGGCAAGCCGACGCGCTCGCGGCCGAACTCGCCGAGGCGGGGTTCGAGTGGGCGGACGTGTGGGCCGTCGTGCTCACCCACCAGGACGGTGACCACGCGGGCGCGCTCGCGACAGTCCACGAGGAGACGGGCGCAGTCGTCTTCGCCCACGAGGGGTGTGCACCCTACGTCGACGGGCGCGAGGACCCGATCAAGGCCGAGGGCGAGCGCTACCCGCCGGTCCCGGTCGACGTGGAACTGGTGGGCGAGGAACTGTTCCGGACCGCCGCGGGGCCGATGCGGGTCGTATACACCCCCGGTCACGCGCCTGGACACGTGTCGCTGTACCTCCCCGAGCAGCGACTGTTGCTCGCGGGCGACGCGCTGACGGCCGCCGACGGCGAGTTACAGGGGCCCAGCGAACGTTTCACGCTCGACCTGGCCGAAGCGGGTCAGTCGGTCGCCCGGCTGGCCGCGCTGGACGTCGAGCGCGTGCTCTGCTATCACGGCGGCGCCGTCTCGGCGGACGCCGACCGTATCGCGGCGATCGGCTCGTCGATGGTTGACTGAGTCGCGCCGCCGTGGGGCGACGGGTCACTGGCTCCCACCCCTCCGGATTCGCACGAGCGCTGCCGAAAAGACGATCATAATTGTCCAGTATCAATACCGCTCGATCGGGTGCGTCATCCGTGGGGCTGACGCGCGTCTGACACCAGTTTTTCAACTTGTGAGAATCGTTCCGGCAGGTTTATAGGTGGTTGCTACATGTTGTCACACATGGCGCCGGATATGGTCGCTGAAGCCGAGGTGGAAGCGAACGCCGAGGTCATGGCCTCGGTGGAGGACGGTCCCACCGAAACGCTCGTAATCGCCGATATCAGCTGTGACGACGCGTATCTCACAGCGCCGCTCGCCGACGCCGCCACCCTTCCGGAGTGGCGGTAAGCTCTCCGTCGTCTCCTGACTGCCGTTTCGCTCGCTCGTTCGTTTGCTCGCGAGTCTCACCGACGTGACTGACGACAGTCGCCAATGCTTACACTTCCCGAGCGACAGTTTCCGCGTAGACTGTGTCGACAGTGTCGATAGTGTCCTCGCCGGCGTCCGGAGAAAACAAGCGTTATACCGGCTGGCGGGGATCCCACGCCCATGAAGGTACTCGTCACGGACCCGATCGCCGACGCGGGTCTGGACAGATTCCGCGAGGCGGGCCACGAGGTCGAGACAGCCTACGACGTCGAGGGCGACGCGCTCCTCGCCGCCGTGGAGGACGCCGACGCGCTGGTCGTGCGCTCGGGGACGGAGGTCACCGCCGAGGTGTTCGCCGCCGCGCCGAACCTCCAGATCGTCGGCCGCGCCGGCATCGGCGTCGACAACATCGACATCGAGGCCGCCACCGACCACGGCGTCATCGTCGCCAACGCTCCCCAGGGCAACGTTCGCGCCGCCGCCGAACACTCCGTCGCGATGGCCTTCGCCACCGCTCGCTCCATCCCGCAGGCGCACAACCGCCTGCGCGACGGCGAGTGGGCGAAAGGCGACTTCCTCGGGACCGAACTCAACGAGAAGACCCTCGGCGTCGTCGGCTTCGGCCGCGTCGGCCAGGAGGTCGCCCGCCGCCTGGACGCGCTCGGCATGGATCTCGTCACCTACGACCCCTACATCAGCGAGGAGCGCGCCGAACGCTTCGGCGCGGAACTTGTCGACTCGCTGGACGAGTGCCTCGAACGAGCCGATTTCATCACCATCCACACGCCGCTGACCGACGAGACCGAGAACATGATCGGCGAGGAAGAGATCGCCCAGCTCGAGGACGGCTACGTCGTCAACTGCGCCCGCGGCGGGATCATCGACGAGCCCGCCCTCGCCGAGGCCGTCGAAGACGGCATCCTCAAGGGCGCCGCCATCGACGTCTTCGCCGACGAACCCGTCGACCCCGACAACCCGCTGCTGGACGTGGACGACGTGGTCGTCACGCCCCACCTCGGCGCCTCGACGGAGGCCGCCCAGGAGCACGTCGCCACCTCCACCGCCGACCAGATCGTCGCCGCGTTCAACGGCGAGCCCGTGATCAACGCGCTGAACGCCCCCTCGATGGACGAGAGCGCGTTCCCCGCCGTCGAGCCGTACCTCGACCTGGCCGACACGGCCGGTACCATCGCTGTCCAGCTGTTCGGCGGCCACGTCTCCGACGTCGAGGTCTCCTACGCCGGTGACATCGCCGACCACGACACCGAAATCGTGACCGCGACGGCCCTCAAGGGCGTCTTCGAGCGCGCCGTCGAGACGCAGGTCAACGCCGTCAACGCCGAGCGCATCGCCGAGGAGCGCGGCATCGACGTCACCGAGTCCAAGACCAGCTCCGCCGAGGATTTCCAGAGCCTCATCACCGTCACCGTCTCCGACGGCGACCAGGAGGTCAGCGTCTCCGGGACGCAGTTCGCCGGCGACGACGCCCGCATCGTTCGCATCGACGGCTACCGCGTCGACGCCGTCCCGCACGGCCACATGCTCGTCGCCCGCAACGAGGACGTCCCCGGCGTCATCGGCTTCATCGGCACCGTCCTCGGCGAGGCCGACGTCAACATCGCCGGCATGTTCAACGGCCGCGAGACCATCGGCGGCGAGGCGCTCACCGTCTACAACCTCGACGACCCCGTCCCCGAGGAGACGGTCGAGCGCCTGCTCGGCGACGAGCGCGTCATCGATATCACGCAGATCCAGCTCAACGGGCAGTAAGGGCAGTTCTGGGGTTCTTTTGTAGTATCGAAAACGGAGTTCTCCTCCCCACGTGCGACGGCCGCGACTAGCTGGGCAGCGACTAGCTGAGCAGTGCCCGGAGTCGGTCGAGCGGGCCGGTCGAACGGTCGGACGGGCGGTCTCGTTCGGTCGGCTCTCGGTCGACCCGTTCGCTCCGGTGGGCGGCTTCGTCCGCGTCCGGGTGGACTGTGTCGAACTCGTCGGACACGAGTGGTTCGTCGCGGCAGGCGTCACGTTCCTGGAGAACGTGTTCGTAGCGGTCGACGACGTGCTGGAGGTCGCGCTCCTTCGATTCGAGGTCCGCTTCGAGCGTCTCGACTCTCGCTTCGAGCATCGCGATCCGTACCAGATACAGCGTCTCCGGCGTGTGATCGACGGCGCTGTCGGTCGCCTCGATCGCCGGTGCCGGTGCTACGCACGACTCGCCCGCCGACTGGCGGTCGGTGCATGGGACTTCCCCCTGATTGGGTGCGTCGGCGTTTGCGGCCATGCTTTCGAACAGAGGTGACACGCGTGCAAAAAGACCGGGCAGACGGGCACCCGACGCACGTCTGACGATCAGTAGCACACCAGTGCCTTCTTGCGGTTCGTGGCGGCGATGTGATCGTTCTGGCCCGCTCGCTAGCAGTCGGGACAGCAGTCGACAGCAGGCGGTGAACGCCCTCGGCCCGCTCGCTGGCAAAATCTGCTCTCGCCGGGACCGGCAAGCGATGAAACCCCTCGGCCCGCTCGCCTGGAGTTGCGACCGCAGGCAACACCCAGCCTCGAAAGCCCTCGGGACGCTCGGGCGGTCTGTGCGGGATATCCTCGGTCGCTTGCGCTCCCTCGGATAGGGCCCGCGCAGACCGCCCGACCGACCCTCGCCCTTTCAGTCCACCAGGACAGCAGGACCACACCGCACAACACCGCGCCTCACGCCCCCCCCCCCCCCCCCCCCCCCCGACCCTCGCCCTTTCAGTCCACCAGGAGACTCGCTTTGCTCGTCTCCTGAGCCCTGGCTCGCTTCGCTCGCCAGGACACCAGGACCGCATCGCACAGCACCGCGCCTCACGCCTCCCCAGCCGATTCCCTCGGTCGCTGCGCTCCCTCGGTCATCCACCGGAAGACTCGCTCCGCTCGTCTTCCGAGCCTTCGTTCACTCCGTTCACGAAGACAGCGAGGGACCGAAGGTCCCTCGGGCCGTGCGAACGGGCGCTTCGCGCCCGTGAGCAGACCTCGCGCAATTCCGTCGCGGCACGGAGGCCGCCAACGTCAGAGCAAGCTCTGACGGCCCATCGGAATCGCAAGCGATTCCGAGACGACAGCGCGCGCCACACAGTCGGCCACACCGGCTGTGCCAGCGGACGTGTCGAGCACCGGATCCGGTGGGGTTTTCCCGGCGCTGGTCTATCGTTGGGCTATGACTGACCCGATCACGGAGCGCGTCGACGACCCGGAGGCGGCCCGCGAGTCCGGCCGCCGAAAGATGGAGTGGGCGAGCCAGCACATGCCGATCTGCGAGTCGCTGCGCGAGGACTTCGAGGCGAACCAGCCCTTCGCGGGCGAGGTCGTCGGCATGGCGATGCACGTCGAGGCCAAGACCGCGATCCTCGCCGAACTGCTCGCCGCGGGCGGCGCGGAGGTCGCCATCACCGGCTGTAACCCCCTCTCGACCCACGACGACGTGAGCACGGCGTTAGACGCGGTGGAGGGCGTCACCTCCTACGCCGAGCGCGAGGTCGACGACGAGGAGTACTACGCCGCCATCGAGGCGGTCATCCAGCACGAACCGACCATCACCGTCGACGACGGGATGGACCTCGTCGCCGCCATCCACGAGGACTACCCCGAACTCATCGACTCCATCGTCGGCGGGTGCGAGGAGACGACGACCGGGGTCCACCGCCTCCGCGCGATGGACGCCGACGGCGAACTCGCCTACCCGATGTTCGCCGTCAACGACACGCCGATGAAGCGCCTGTTCGACAACGTCCACGGCACCGGCGAGTCCTCGCTCGCCTCCATCGCGATGACCACGAACCTCTCGTGGGCCGGCAAGACCGTCGTCGTCGCCGGCTACGGCCACTGCGGCAAGGGCGTCGCGATGAAAGCCAGCGGCCAGAACGCGAACGTCGTCGTCACCGAGGTCGAGCCCCGCCGCGCGCTCGAAGCGCACATGGAAGGCTACGACGTGATGCCGATGGACGAGGCCGCCGAAGTCGGTGACGTGTTCATCACGACGACGGGCAACCGCGACGTCATCGTTGAGGACCACTTCGAGCAGATGGGCGACGGCGTGCTGCTCGCCAACGCGGGTCACTTCGACGTGGAGATCGACCTCGACGCGCTCTCGGACCTGGCCGTGGACTCCTACGAGGCCCGTGACGGCGTGCAGGCCTACGAGATGGAGGACGGTCGCCGACTGAACGTCCTCGCCGAGGGTCGGCTGGTGAACCTCGCGACGCCCATCGCGCTGGGCCACCCGGTCGAGGTGATGGACCAGAGCTTCGGCGTGCAGGCGGTCTGCGTGCGGGAACTGGTGGAGTCCGGCGACGAGTACGAGGCCGGCGTCCACGACGTGCCGGACGTGCTCGACGAGGAAGTCGCGGAGATCAAGCTGGCGGCCGAAGGCGTCGAGTTCGACGAGTTGACCGAGACCCAGGAAGAGTATATGGGGTCGTGGCAGCACGGGACGTAGGGTGGTTCGAGGGAGCGAAGCGACCGAGAACCACCGATACGCGAGCGGGGAGTGAAACGACCCGCGAGCGGTAGGGAGGTCGACCGATGCGAGGCGCGAGTGTAAACGAGCGCCTCGATGCGAACGGGGAACGGAGTGACCCGTGAGCGAAGCGAGTGAGAATCTCCGAAACGCGAACGGGGAACGAAGTGACCCGCGAGCGGCGTAGTGTGATGTTTGCTCGCTTCGCTCGCACGAATCACGTTCGAGCGAGCGAAGACCCAGATACGAACGGGGAGGGCGCTCGTGTGGAGAGAGAAATCGGTCGAGACCCGTCGCCTACTCGTCGGAGTCGGTGAGGCAGAAGACGAGGCTGCCGTCGTCGAGGCCGGCGACGCGGGTCTGCGCAGTGAACTCGCTGCCGCCGTCTGTCAGGTAGCGACAGCCGCCGGTCCACTGCCAGTCGTCGCGGACGGTCTCGATGGCGGTCGATTCGAGGCGTTCGACCTCGTTGTCGGGGAAGCACGTCTGCCAGGGTTGGCCCGCCAGGTCCTCGGGGTCGGCGCCGAAGCGGCTGGCGAAGACGCGGTTGACGAAGGTGAACGTCCCGTCGGGAGCGACGACAGCGATGCCGTCGCCGGTGGCTTCGATGGCAGTGAGGCTCCGATTGGCCTGGCGAAGCGTGCGGTGGTGGTCGACGAGGCGGCGCACCCGGCCGGCGAGGATGGGCATCGTGGCCTTCGGGTCGTCCTTCCGGAGGAACTCGGTCCAGATGTCGTCGGGGAACTGCTCGGCGATCTCCGCTCGGGCCGACCCGGTGAAGAGTACGAACGGGAGCGTGGCCGAGCGCTCGCGCACCTTCGCGTGCAGGTCGAGGCCGTCCATCCCCGGCATGTCGTAGTCGCTCACCACGCAGTCGACCTCGTCCAGTGCGTCGAGCGCGGCGGACGGGGTGGTCTCGGTGCGGACTGCGAAGTCCTCGTTTCTGGAGAGGTGCTCCTCTATCAGTTCGAGGTAGTCGCGGTCGTCGTCGACACAGAGGACGTCGATCGTCTCTTCGACGGTCGACTGCGTCGAGACGGTAGTGTCGACGTGATCGGTCATCATCATCCACTTCCACTGTGTTGCGATCCCGGTCGGTCGAGCGGCGTGGACCGGGAGAGGGACCCATCTCCACCGCGTGGCGCGCGCGAGTGCGTGGCTCGCCGGCCGCGGTCGAGTGGCCGCTCACTGTACGCCCTCCCCGTGTCCCTCATTGCTCGATTGGCTCGGTCTGGTCGGACTGGATCCAGGCGTGTTCGTTCTCGGGGTCGGCGATCATGGCCAGGCGGGTGTCGCCGACGTCGTACTCCTCGTAGGTCTCGCGGATCGCCTCGTCGGTGGTCTCGGTGGTGTGCGTCGCCATCGTCAGGCGCCCTCCCCGTCGACCGTGACCGTCCTGTCGCCGTCGATGGCGATCGTGTACCCGTTGTACTCGAACTCGACGGACGCCTCGGCGCCGTTCTGGTAGAGCGAATCGAGCGCGTCCGTGTCGACCACGTCGTACAACGGCGGCTCCATCGTCAACGGGTCCGCATCCGTAACGTTCGCTATCGTCTCGATGACTTCGAGGCTGATCTGATCGCCGGCGTCGTGAACTGCCATGCCGTCCATTATGTCTCTTCCTCCGTCGACAACCGGTATCGGTCTGACCGCTACGTGAATAACGCGGCCCCGATCCGGGGGGCAATATGTATAACCCCACTCCCAACCTGGACCGAAGACGCGCGTTGCTCGCTCGTCCGAATTCGGCGGCGAGACGGCCGGCTATAGCGCTCCGTTACCGACAGTAGGCGCGGGCTGTCGAGCGGACGGGGGTCGATACCCGTCCGGCGCGAGGGCGCGGACGGGCGCCGGAACGCAACTGGGAGCGATCTCTCACGTATTCTGGAAGTAACGGTTAATTGCGAGTGCTATCAAACGCTACCAATGGACGCTGGTTCGATCCGCGGCGCTGTCGTCGGCCGGGGCGCCGGGGACACGGGGGACCGTCTGGAGCGAGGCGTCGACACAGATCCGAGTCACACGGTGACCGAAGCGACGGGGGCGAACGGACGCACCACCGGGGGACAGCGCGTCGCACTGGCGCTGGTGGCGCTCGCGTTCGGCATCGGGGTGCTGGCCGTGCTCGCCGCGCACGGACCGTCGGCACCGCGCGGCGGGCCGGGAGCCCTCGCGGGACTGCTCGCCGCGGGCGTCGTGGGGCTGGCGGCGTCGAGCGACGGCGACGACGCCATCGCGGCGCTGACGGACGAGGTAGAGCGCGTCCGCGCGGGGGAAGACGTGACCTTCGAGACCGACCGGGAGGGCCAGCTCGGCGAGCTGACCGAGGCGGTCGCGGGACTGGCGGACGACCTGCGCGAGTGCGAGCGCGAGCGTGACCTCCGGGAACGGGTCATCGACTCGGCGCCGGTCGGGATCACCGTCGCCGACGCCACCGCGGAGGACTGTCCGCTGGTCGCCGTCAACGAGCGCTTCGAGGAGCTGACCGGCTACGAGGAGTCCGAGTGTCTCGGCGAGAACTGTCGGTTCCTGCAGGGCGAAGGGACCGCGGACGAACCGGTCGCGGAGATGCGCCGGGCCGTCGAGGCCGAGGAGGAGACGACGGTCGAACTGCGAAACTACCGGAAGGACGGCACGGAGTTCTGGAACCGGGTTCGGCTGGCGCCGGTCGCTGACGATTCTGGGGAGGTGACCCACTTCGTCGGGTTCCAGGAGGACGTGACCGAGCGCGTCGAGCGCGAGGCGGAACTGGAGCGGCGCGGGTCGCTGCTCGACGCGATCTTCGAGCAGTTGCCGATGCACATCTACGTCAAGGACCGCGAGGCCCGACACGTCCGCTACAGCACCGCGTTCGCCGAAGAGTCCGGTTCCGACCTGACAACGACCGAGGTCCTCGGGAAGACAGACCCGGAAGTGTTCGACGCCGAGTTCGCCGAGCAGTCCTACGAGGACGACCTGCAGGTCATCGAGACGGGCGAGCCGATCGTCAACAGGGAGGAGTACGTCGACCACGCCGACGAGTGGAACCTCACGACGAAAGTGCCCTGGCGGGGCGCGGACGGCGAGATCCGTGGGCTGATCGGCGTCTCCCGGCAGATTACGGAGCGAAAGCGTCGCCAGCAAGAACTCGAACAGTACCGGGCGTACACGGACGACCTCCTCGATTCGATCGACGACGTGTTCTACGTGCTCGACGCCGAGGGGAACCTCCAGCGGTGGAACGAGACGCTGGTGGAGGTGACCGGCTACGACGACGACGAGTTCGAGTCGATGCACGCGACGGATTTCATCGTCGAGGGGGACCGGCAGGCGGTCCGGGAGGGGATCGAGCACATCGACGACCTCGCGGGCGTCCCGCTCGAAGGGCGACTCCAGACCAGGGACGGCGAGCGGATCCCGTACGAGATCGTCGCCTCGCCCATGGAGACTCCCGACGGCGAACGGGTCATCGTCGGGATCGCCCGGGACATCACCGAGCGCAAGGAGCGCGAGCGAAAGCTGGAGGCCGTCGTCGAGAACACGGAGGACCCGATCTACATCAAAGACAGCGAGGGGCGCTACCAGTTCGTGAACGATGCCGTCGCGGCGTCGTTCGGTCTCGAACCGGAGGACGTGGTCGGCAGGACCGACGAGGCCTTCTTCGACGAAGCGACGGTCGAAGACATCCGGGGGGACGACGAGCGCGTCGTCGAGGGCGGCGAGTCCGTCACCCGGGAGGTGATCCGGCCCATCGACGGGGACGAGCGGGTGTTCCTGGACCACAAGTACCCCTATCGCGACCAGGATGGCGAGATCGTCGGTCTCATGGGAATCAGCCGGGACATCACCGATCGGAAGGCCACCGAGCGGGAACTCCGCGAGCGCGAGGAGCGCCTCGACGAGTACCGGGAGTACACCGAGGCGATCCTCGACGCGGTCGACGACGTGTTCTACGTGCTCGACGCCGAGGGGGACCTCCAGCGGTGGAACGGGACGCTGTCGGCGGTGACCGGCTACGACGAGGAGGCGATCGCGTCGATGCACGCGACCGACTTCTTCGCCGAGGGCGACCGCGCGCAGGTCGCCGCGGCCATCGAGACGGCGCTCGAGACCGGCGACACGGTCGTCGAGGTGCCGTTTTTGACCGCCGACGGCGAGCAGATCCCCTTCGAGTTCGTCGCCTCGCGGATAGCGAACCCCGACGGCGACCCCGTCGTCGTCGGGATCGGACGCGACGTCTCGGACCGCAGGGCCGCCCAGCAAGCGTTACGCGAGCGCGAGCAGCGTCTCGAGGAGTACCGGGAGTACACCGAGGACATCCTCGACGCGATCGACGACGTGTTCTACGTGTTCGACGACGCGGGCCAGATCAAGCGGTGGAACGAGAGCTTCTGCGAGGTGACCGGCTACACCGACGCGGAGATCGAGTCGATGCACGGGACGGACTTCTTCCCGGAGAGCGAACACGGGCAGATCGCCGAGGCCATCGCGACGGTCTTCACAACGGGCGAGGACGGACGGGTCGAGGCGCCCGTCCTGACCAAGGACGGCCAGCGGATCCCGTACGAGTTCGTCGCCTCCAGACTGGAGAACCCGGACGGCGACCACGTGCTCGTGGGGATCGGCCGCGACGTCTCCGTCCGGAGGGCCCGCGAGCGGGAGCTGCGCACGACCAAGGAGCGCCTGCAGAAGTTCATCGACACCTCGCCTGTCGGGGTCGTCGCGACCGACCCAGACGGGCGCATCACGCTGTGGAACGACGCGATGGAGGACATCCTCGGCTGGTCAGAGGAGGAGATACTCTGGGAGCCGTACCCCGCGGTGCCCGAGGAGGAGAGCGAAAACGAGGTCCGCCAGCGGGTGCTCGACGGCGAGTCCGTCTCGGGCGTGGAGGTCCAGCGAGTCCGCAAGGACGGCGAGGTGATCGACATCTCGCTGTCGACGGGACCGATCCGGAACGAGGACGGCGAGGTGACCGAGATCGTCGGCTACATCGAGGACATCACCGAGCGCAAGGAGCGCGAGCGCGAACTGGTGGCGCGGTCGGCGGCGATAGAACAGGCCAGCGACGGGATGGCGATCCTCGACGAGGACGGCGTCTACGAGTTCGTCAACCAGGCGCACGCCGACGTCTACGGCTACGACGACCCGGCCGCGTTCCTGGGCGAGACGTGGGAGATGTGTTACGACGGGGCCGAGCGCGACCGACTCGCGTCAGAGGCCCTCCCGGCGCTCGCGAACGAGGGCGACTGGCGTGGCGAGGCCGTCGGCAAACAGGCCGACGGCGAACGGTTCCCCCAGGAGCTGTCGCTGACAGTCCTCGACGACGGCAGACAGATCTGCGTGGTTCGCGACATCACCGAGCGCAAGGAGCGCGAGCGGGAGCTGGCTCGCTTCAAACGCGCGGTGGAGGCGTCGGGACACTCCATCTACATGACCGACGCGGACCGGGAGATCACCTACGTCAACCCGGCGTTCGAGGAGACGACGGGCTACAGCGCCGCGGAGGCCGTCGGGGAGACGCCGACCATCCTCCACTCGGGTGAACACAGCGAAGACTACTACGACGCCCTCTGGGAGACGATCCGCGCCGGCGAGGTGTGGGACGAGGAGATCGTCGACCGCCGCAAGAACGGCGAGCTGTACTACGCCGAACAGACGATCGCCCCGGTGACGGACGAGAACGGCACCGTCGACCGGTTCGTGGCCGTCCAGAACGACGTCACCGAGCGCAAGGAGCGCGAACGCGAACTCGAACGGACGACGGACCTCCTCGCCCGCGCCGAACAGATGGCGAACGTCGGCGGCTGGACGAGCGTCGTCTCGAGCGACGGTCGGGACGAGATCCGCTGGACCGACAACGTCTACGAGATCCTCGGCGTCTCCCGCGACGAGGGACCGCTGGCCGAGAAGATGCTCGAACTCGTCCACCCCGACGACCGCGAGGCCCACCGCGAACGCATCGAGGCCGCGCGAACGAGCGGCGAACCCTGGGACGTGGAGTACAGGGTGATCAGGGACGACGGGAGCGAGCGGTGGGTCCACTCGATCTGCGAGCCGGTCGTCGAGGAGGAGCTGCCCCGGTCCCCCAGCGACGGGACGGAGGCCGACGACGGCCGGCGGATCGAGCTCCGGGGGTCGCTCCAGGACGTCACGGAGCGCGTCGAGCGCGAGCGCGAGCTCGAACGGACGAAGGACCTCCTCCAGCAGGCCGGGCGCATCGCCGGCGTCGGCGGGTGGGAACTCGACCTCACCGGTCCGGAGGACGAGATGACCTGGACCGACGAGCTCTATCGGCTCCACGGCGTCTCGCCGGACACGGAGATTGACCTGGAGCGGGCCGTCGAGTTCTATCACCCCGACGACCGGCCGCAGATCCGCCGGTACTTCCAGGACGCCATCGGCCTCGGTCAGAGCTACGACATGGAAGTGCGCCTCCAGCCCACCGAGGAGACGGTCCGCTGGGTCCGCGCCATCGGCGACCCGGTCACCGAGGACGGCGAGGTCGTCCGCGTCCGGGGGTCGATCCAGGACATCACCGAGCAGAAAGAGCGCGAGCTCGCCCTCGAGTCGCTCCACGAGGCGACGCGGGGGCTGCTCGGGGTCGAGGACGACGTCGAGACGGCGGAGCTGGTCGTCGACACGGCCCACGCGGTGCTGGACGTGGCGGGCGTCGCCGTCTACCTGCTCGACGACACGTCAAACCAGCTCGACGCGCTCGCCTGTTCCGAGGGGTTTGAGGCGCTGTGCGACGCCCAACCGGTGGGAGCCGGCGCGGGCGACTCGCTGCTGTGGAACACCTACGTGACGGGGACGCCGACGGTGTTCGACGACACGCAGACCGCCGCCCAGTCCAGCGTGTTCGGGCCGGAGGTCAGCGGCGGGCTGCTGGTTCCCATCGGCGACCACGGCGTGTTCGTCGTCGCGACGCGAGACCGGGCGGTCGACCCGGCGACCCGGCGGCTGGCCGAGACGCTCGTCGCGACGACGGAGGCGGCGTTCGACCGCCTGGCGAGCGAGGAGACGCTCCGCGAGCGCGACGCGGAACTGGAGGCGCGCAATCGCCGCCTCCGCCGGCAGATCCAGATCACCGACCTGATCCGGCGGATCGACCAGTCGCTCATCCAGGCGGAGTCACGCGAGGCGATCGAGTCGGCCGTCTGCGACCGCCTCGTCGAGAGCGACGACGTCGCCTTCGCCTGGATCGGGTCGCTCGACGCCGCGGACGAACGCGTCGAACCGAGCGCCTGGGCCGGCGACGGCGCCGACTACCTGGACGGGGTGTCGCTGGCGACCGGTGGCGACGCCGTCGAACCCGCCGTCGCGACGGCCGTCTCGGAGTCGCCGACGGTCGTCCGCAACGTCGTCGACGACCTCAAGCGCGAGGACTGGCGCCAGACCGCGCTCTCGGAAGGGTTCCAGTCGGTTCTGAGCGTCCCGGTCGCCTTCGAGGAGTACTTCTACGGCGTGCTCACGGTCTACGCCACGGACCCGGACGCCTTCGGCGACCTCGAACGCGAAGTGTTCGCCGAACTCGGCGAGAGCGTCGCCCACTCGATAAACGCCGTCGAGACCCAGCGCGCGCTCCACACCGACCAGCGGATCGAACTCACGCTCGACTTCGACGCCGAGGACGACGTACTCGGCCGCCTGGCCGCCGCG
This sequence comes from Halosimplex amylolyticum, assembly GCF_051414035.1. NCBI lineage: Archaea > Methanobacteriati > Methanobacteriota > Halobacteria > Halobacteriales > Haloarculaceae > Halosimplex > Halosimplex amylolyticum. The sequence continues at coordinate 215,998 of NZ_JBLKNW010000002.1, forward strand.
GCCGACTGTACGATCGAGTTCGCCGGCCTGGCGACTCACTCGGACTCGGAGGCCGGACTCTTCGTCACCGCCTCGGGCGCGCCGTCGGCGCGCGTCGCGGAGGTGCTCGAGGACCTCGTGTCGGTCTCGGCGTATCGCGTCGTGAGCGACGGTGACGACGCGGACGCCGGTGACGGCGACGGCGGCAGTTCGCTGTTCGAACTGACCGTCGACGCCGACAGCCTCCCCTCGCGGTTCGTCCGCCACGGCGCCGGCCCGCAGTCCATCCGTGCGACCGCCGCAGGTATCGAGGCGGTCGTCGACGTGCCGACCGCGACGGACGTGCGGGAGTTCGTCGAGATGCTCGCGGAGACGCACCCGAGCGTCGACCTCGCGAGCCGGCGGACCGTCGAGCGCGGCGACGAGACCGGCGGGACGCTCGCGACCACGCTGTTCGACGCGCTGACCGACCGCCAGCTAGAGGTGCTCCGGACCGCCTACTTCGCCGGCTTCTTCGAGTGGCCCCGCACCTCGACTGGCGAGGACGTCGCCGACATGCTCGACGTCAGCCAGCCCACCGTCAACCGCCACCTCCGTCTCGGCCAGCAGCGACTCCTCCGCCAGCTCTTCGAGGAGAGCGCCGCCGAAGTCGAGGCGACGGCCGACTGACGGCGCCTGTCGGCCACGGTGGTGATGGGGCCGTTGACGGGGCCGGTCGGTCACGGTGGCGATGGAGCCGTTGACGGGACCGATCCGTGACGGGGCGGGTCGGCGGCTCGCCCGCGTGTGAGTCGCTGTCGCGTCGGGAGAACGTTCAGGGGACCGGCCCCCGCAGTCACGGTATGGCAGACGACCCCTCCGACGCTGACACTCCCGCGGACGCGGCCTCTGGCACCCCCGACGACTCGGCCCCTGACACTCCCGAGGACGCGGCCCCTGACACGCCCGACGACTCGGCCACTGGCACCGCCAACGACTGGGACCCCGACGCGTACGACCGCGACACCGGCTTCGTCCACGAGTACGGCGGGTCCGTCGTCGACCTGCTGGATCCGTCCCCCGGCGAGCGGGTCCTCGACCTGGGCTGTGGCACCGGTCACCTGACCGCCGCGATCGCCGACGCGGTGGGCGAGTCCGGTTCTGTCGTCGGCGTCGACCAGTCCGCGGAGATGGTCGAGCGGGCGCGAGCGACCTACCACGATCAGCGGTTCGAAGTCGCCGACGCCCGGGAGTACGCCCCCGCAGACGAGCGGTTCGACGCTGTGTTCTCGAACGCCGCGCTGCACTGGATCCCCGGCGCGGACCAGCCCTCGGTGGCCGAGCGCGTGCGCGAACTGCTGGTCCCCGGCGGCCGGTTCGTCGCCGAGATGGGTGGGGCCGGGAACGTCGCCACCGTCGTCGACGCGACGCTGGCCGAACTCCGGGCGCGCGGGTACGACGCGACCAACCCGTGGCACTTCCCGACCGTCGGTGAGCACGCCGCGGTGCTGGAGTCGGCCGGCTTCGAGGTGCGACTGGCCCGCCTGTTCGACCGCCCGACGGAACTGGAGGGCGGGGCCGAGGGGCTGGCGCGCTGGCTCGACGTCTTCGGCGACTCGCTGTTCGCCGACCTGGACGACGGCGAGAAAGCCGATGTCGTCGACGCTGTGGAAGCGCGGGTTCGCGACGAGCTGTTCGACCCGGATGCGGGCGAAGAGGGCGTCTGGACGGCCGATTACCGGCGATTGCGGTTCGTCGCCGTCCGGGAGTAACCCCCTCTGTTTCGTGTCGAACTCGCGAGGGCCGGACAGTTTCGCTCCGCGGCGGACGTTTATGCGCCGTCGTGTCGACTCAGTGGTGTGATGGTTTCGATACGGCACGCATCCGCGGTAGCACGGAACTCGGTGGTGGCACGGGGCCCGGTGGTGGTAGGATGGAGTTGAGTACCGTCTACGTCGGCGTCGAGGACATGGACCGGGCGCTCGCGTTCTACGAGGACGTCTTCGAGATGGCCCCCGAGCAGGCCGAGGAGCGGTTCTCGATCTTCGAGTTCGACGGCGCCGACTTCGGCCTCTACAACGCCGGCGCCGACGGCCACGAGTTCGAGTTCGGCGACAACTGCGTCCCGAACTTCGAGGCCGCGGACGTCGATGCGGCGTACGACCGGATCGCGGATCTCGCCCCCGAGATCGTCTCGGACGGCCTCTTCGACGTCGACGGCTACCGGGGCTTCCACTTCCGCGACACCGAGGGCAACGTCGTCGAGGTCTTCTCTGTCGACGCCGAGTGAGTACGTCGCGTTCTCCCCTCGGCAGGAGTGGCTCTTCCGGTAACTGACGGCACGCGTCGAAAGCCCTCGACGCGCTCGCTAGGAGTTGCGACCGCAGGCAACACTCGGCGTCGAAAGCCCTCGGGCCGCTCGGGCGGTCTGTGCGGGATATCCTCGCTACGCTCGGATAGGGCCCGCGCAGACCGCCCGACCGACCCTCGCCCTTTCAGTCCGCCAGGAGAGCAAGCTCTCCTGAGCCCTGCCTCGCTCCGCTCGGCAGGACGCCAGGAACCGCATCGCACAGCACCGCGCCACACGCCTCCCCAACCGACTGCGATGCTCCCTCGCTCCGCAGGCTCCGCTCGGTGTGCTTCTCATCCCTCGCGCGACTGCTGTCGCGAGATAAAACTCGCCAACGTCAGAGCACAGCTCTGACGGCCCTCGGAATCGCGAGCGATTCCGAGACGACAGCGCGCGCCAGAATCGAATTCAGTCGCCGAAATCCGCGGAAAACCCTCTCTCGGTTCGATTACCGGTTGTCGAGTCGCCAGTCGGGGATGGGGACCTGGCCGCCGTCGACGCGGAGTTCGTGGCCGTTGACGTAGTCGGCGGCGGGGGAAGCGAGGAACGTGACGCCGTTGGCGATGTCCTCGGGTTCGGCGAAGTAGCCCAGCGGGTTCAGGTCCTTGATCTGTTCGGTGACGGCGTCGGAGAAGCCGTCGGTCATGCGGGTGTTGACCCACCCGGGGGCGACGGCGTTGACGCGGATGCCCTCGCGGCCGAGTTCGAGCGCGAGGCTCTTGGTGAGGCCGAGGAGGCTCCACTTGCCGACGTCGTACTGCGGGGACTGGCCGACGGCGTTCTTGGTGTGGATGGAGGTGATGTTGACGACCTTGCCGTAGCCGCGCTCGACCATCCCGTCGACGACGGCGCGCGTGCAGTTGATCGACCCGAAGAGGTGGACTTCGATGTTGAGGCGGAAGTCGGAGTCGTAGTCCTCGTCGAGGAACGGCCCGGCGTTGCCGACGCCAGCGTTGTTGACGAGGATGTCGATGCTGCCCAGTTCCTCGACGCCGTGCTCGACCATGGCCTCGACTTCGGCCTCGTCGGTCACGTCCGCGGCGAGGCCGACGGCGTCGCTGTCGTCGTCGCGGTCGCGGATAGTGGCGGCGGTGTCGTTCGCCACGTCCTCGTCGAGGTCGTTGACGACGACGTCGGCGCCGTGGGAGGCGAGTTCGAGCGCGATGGCGCGGCCGTTGCCGCGGCCGCCGCCGGTCACCAGTGCCGTCTCGCCTGTCAGGTCGAGATCCATGCAGGCGGGTTCGACTGCCACCGTCTTCAAGCCCGACCATCGCGGAAATGCGGCGGAGTCACTGGCCCTCGACGGACCGCGCGCGGGCACGCACCGGATGTCGCCGGGTCGGAAACGTTTTTTGTCGAGCCACTCGCTGTAGTGGGTATGGATTACCTGGAACTCGAAGGCGCTCGCGAGTTCGTCGCTCGCCTCGAACACGGCGCGGACTGGCGCGCGCAGATCGAGGCCTTCGCCGCCGACGAAGGGGTCGACGCCGCGTTCTTCTTCGGCCTCGGCGCGGTGCAGGACGCGGAGATCCTCTACTACGACCAGGACGACGAGGAGTACTACCCTGAGCGGTTCGACGAACCGCTGGAGATGGCCGCCTGCGTCGGCAACGTCTCCGAACTCGACGGCGAACCGTTCGCGCACACCCACGCCGTCCTCTCCCGGGAGGACGGGACGACGCTGGCGGGCCACCTCGACAGCGCCACCGTCTTCGCCGGCGAGCTGTACGTCCGCGAGTTCGACGTCCCGCTGGAGCGGGAGTACGACGAGGAGACCGCGCTCGACCTGTGGCCGCTGTGATGGGAGCGCGACGATGAAACCCGAGGACGAGCGCTACTTCGAACGACTGGAGTCGGGCCTCGACGACGCCTTCGAGGTGGCCGAGGCGGCCCGCGAGCGCGGCGGCGACCCCACCGACAGCGTGGAGATCCCCGTCGCCCGCGACATGGCCGACCGCGTCGAGAACATCCTCGGCATCGACGGCGTGGCCGAACGCGTCCGCGAACTCGAAGGCGAGATGAGCCGCGAGGAAGCGGCGCTCGAACTCGTCTCGGACTTCGTCGACGGCGAGGTGGGCGACTACGACACCCGCGCCGGGAAGGTCGAGGGCGCGGTTCGCACCGCGGTCGCCCTGCTCACCGAGGGCGTCGTCGCCGCCCCCATCGAGGGGATCGACCGCGTCGAAATCCTCGAGAACGACGACGGGACGGAGTTCGTCAACGTCTACTACGCGGGCCCGATCCGTTCGGCGGGCGGGACCGCGCAGGCCCTGTCCGTGCTCGTCGCCGACTACGCCCGCGCGATGCTCGGCATCGACCAGTACAAGGCCCGCGACGACGAGATCGGCCGCTACGCCGAGGAGATCGACCTCTACGACAAGGAGACGGGGCTGCAGTACACGCCCAAGGAGAAGGAGAGCAAGTTCATCGCCGAGCACATGCCGATCATGCTCGACGGCGAGGCGACCGGCGACGAGGAGGTTTCGGGGTATCGAGACCTCGAACGCATCGACTCGAACTCCGCCCGCGGCGGGATGTGTCTCGTCATGGCCGAGGGGATCGCCCTGAAGGCCCCGAAGATCCAGCGATACACCCGCAATCTCGACGAGGTCGACTGGCCGTGGCTCCAGGACCTCATCGACGGCACCATCGGCAAGGAGGAGGGCGACGACGCCGAGGCCGACGGAGAGGAAGAAGACGCGGAAGCAGACGACGCCGAAGCGGACGACGGCGACGAGAGCGAGGAAGCGGCCGGCCCGCCCCGCCTCGACCCCTCGAAGAAGTTCCTGCGGGACCTCATCGCCGGCCGCCCGGTCTTCTCGCACCCGAGCGAAGCGGGCGGCTTCCGCCTGCGCTACGGCCGTGCACGCAACCACGGGAACGCGACCGCCGGCGTCCATCCCGCGACGATGCACCTCGTCGACGACTTCCTCGCGACGGGGACCCAGATCAAGACCGAGCGGCCGGGCAAGGCCGCGGGCGTCGTCCCCGTCGACTCCATCGAGGGACCGACCGTCCGCCTCGCCAACGGCGAGGTCCGGCGCATCGACGACCCCGAGGACGCGCTGGAAGTCCGCAACGGCGTCGAGAAGGTGATCGACCTCGGGGAGTACCTCGTCAACTACGGCGAGTTCGTCGAGAACAACCACCCGCTCGCGCCCGCCTCCTACACGGTCGAGTGGTGGGCCCAGGAGTTCGACGAGGCCGGCGCGGACGTGCAGGCCATGCGCGACTCGACGGACGTGGACCTGTCGAACCCCAGCGCCCAGGAAGCGCTCGACTGGGCGGACGAGTACGACGCGCCGTTGCACCCCAAATACACCTACTGCTGGCACGACCTGAGCGTCGACGAGGTGTGCGCGCTGGCTGACGCCGTGGATCAGGGACGGATCGCGCAGACTGATGGGGCGAGCGAGGCGCGAAGCGCCTCGAAAGCGAGCGGGGAGCGTAGCGACCCGCGAGCCGTGGCGCAGGACCCAGACGACAGGGACGGCGACGGCGACCGCTCCATGACCACTCAGCACGACGCCGCGACCGACGGCCACGACCGCGACGCCGGTGCCGCGGCCGCTGGCGACCTCGTCCTCCCGCGCTCGCCGCCCGTCAGCGAGGCGGTCGAACACCTCCTCGTCGAGCACACCCAGACCGACGAGACGCTCGTGATCCCGGACTGGCGCCCGCTCGTCCGTACCCTCGGCTTTTCCGACTCGCTGGAGCGCGAGTGGACGCCCGCCGACCTCTCGGAGCGTGCACGCACCTACGGCGGAGGCGAGGCGAGCGACGCGCAACTCGACTCGTCGGCGGCATCCACGGAGGACGGTGCCAACGCCATCGAGGCCGTCAACGAGATCGCCCCCTTCCCGGTCCGCGAGCGCGCCCCGACGCGCATCGGCAACCGGATGGGTCGCCCGGAGAAGTCCGAGAGCCGCGACCTCTCGCCGGCGGTCCACACCCTGTTCCCCATCGGCGAGGCCGGCGGTTCCCAGCGGAAAGTCGGTGACGCGGCGGTGGCCGGCGACAGCTACGACGACACCCAGGGCAAGGTCGAGGTCGAGGTCGGTCGCCAGGAGTGCACCGACTGCGGGACGCGGACGTACAAACCCCGCTGTCCCGACTGCGGCGGCGTCTGCGAGGCCGTCTACGTCTGCCCCGACTGCGACACCGAGGTCGCGGTCGACGAGTCCGGCCGCGCGGAGTGTTCGCGCTGCGAGACGCTCGCGCGCCCCACCCAGACCGAGGTCGTCGACGTCAACAGCGAGTTCAAGGACGCGCTGGCGAACCTCAACGAACGACCCACCGCCTACGACGCGCTCAAGGCCGTCAAGGGCCTCTCCTCGGAGAAGAAGACGCCCGAACCGATGGAGAAGGGTATCCTCCGCGCGAAACACGGCGTCTCCGCGTTCAAGGACGGCACCGTCCGCTACGACATGACCGACCTGCCCGTCACGGCCGTCCGCCCCTCCGAACTCGACGTGACCGCCGACGCGTTCCGCGCGCTGGGCTACGAGGAGGACATCCACGGCCAGCCGCTCCAGCACGACGACCAGCTGGTCGAACTCAACGTCCAGGACGTCGTCCTCTCGGAGGGCGCCGCCGAGCACATGCTCAAGACCGCCGACTTCGTCGACGACCTGCTGGAATCCTACTACGGCCTCGACCCGTTCTACAACCTCGAAGAGCGCGACGACCTCGTCGGGGAGTTGGTCTTCGGGATGGCACCCCACACGAGCGCCGCGACCGTCGGCAGAATTGTCGGCTTCACGACAGCAGCAGTTGGCTACGCTCACCCCTATTTCCACGCCGCGAAGAGGAGGAATTGCTTCCATCCGGATACCAAGGTCTGGTACGAGGACGAGGTGGGCGAATGGCACCACGAGACCATCGAGCAGTTAGTCGAAACCCGTCTGGAGAACCCGGATAAAGACGATTTCGGAGCGCTCGTTCAGGAACTACCCGGTAATCTCTCAGTCCCATCCGTAACGGAAGACGGTGAACCGACCCAGAAACCGGTCAAAGCGGTGTCGAAGCATCCGTCGACTGATCACCTACTCGAGATCGAGACGAAGACGGGTCGAACACTCACTGTGTCTCCCGAACACTCGATGCGTCGGTGGGACGGAGAGATCGAGCGGCTATCCGCTCGCGATCTCGAAGTAGGCGACGATCTCCCGATGCCGAAGTCGGTTCAGGTCGATGGACATCAAGAACAGATCGATCTCTTGAAAGAGTTCTGTGAATCCGACGCGATTCCGAACGATGACCTCGTGGTCCGCGGACTGGGATCGGACCGGATCAAATCGCTGTTCGACGAAGCGACGCCCGGTGAGTACTATCTCAAGCCCACTACCGAACAGTTGGGACTGAGCGACTCCACCGTCTACAACTGGGTAAACCGGGACAGCGTTCCGGTCGCTGTTTTCGATGAACTCTTCGAGCAGTCTCCGGCCGAAGTACTCCCCGACGATATCGTGCTTTCACTGCGTCGAGACACCGCCACTGTAGAACGAAACCTCACGGTCGACGACAAGTTCGCCACTGTCCTCGGATACTACGCTGCGGAGGGGTTCACGCGTCAGAGCGAGGCAAATTTCTATCAGACGACGATTTGCATTCCGGATCAGGTCGCACGTGATCAGATTATCGAGACCTTCCACAGTTCGCTCGGTATCGATGGATTCGAAGAGAACGAGTGGAAAATAACGGTTTCGAGCAGATTGGTGACCGCTCTGTTCGACGAGATTCTGGACACCGGCTGCCGAGCGGAAACGAAACGAATCCCGGATTCAGTGCTCGCTGGTCCGAGAGACACTCTTCGATCGTTCCTCGCGGCATACTTCAGCGGTGACGGGAGTGTGTCCAGTTCCCGTATCGAGGTGCGGGCCCATACCGTGAGCGACGAGTTAAAATCCGACCTCATCGCCGCGTTGAAACGGTTCGGGGTCGTCACGAAGGCCTATCGAGAAACGCGGACACCGGAAACCGGGGCCATCGCCGAGTTCTACGACGAACCGAAGACGTTCGAGTCGTGGGTCCTCAAGGTAACGTCAGAGAACGCCGTTCGATTTGCGAACGAAATTGGGTTCCATCTCCCGCGAAAAAGCGAAACGTTGCAGGAGTCGGTCGATTCGATCGAAGTCCGAACTCAGCGGCTCTGTGGAGATGGCGGAGATATCTGGCTAGACCAAATCGAGTCTATCGATATTGTCGAGAGCGAAACGTCACATCTGTACTCACTGACAGTCGAGGACACTAACACGCTAGTTGCTGAAGACCTGTTTGTCGGCCAATGCGACGGTGACGAGGACTGCGTGATGCTTCTCATGGACGGACTGCTCAACTTCTCGAAACAGTTCCTGCCCGACCAGCGCGGGGGGCAGATGGACGCGCCGCTGGTCATGTCCTCGCGGATCGACCCGGCGGAGATCGACGACGAGGCGCACAACGTCGACATCATGCGGGAGTACCCGAAGGAGTTCTACGAGGCGACGCGCGAACTCGCGGACCCGGAGGACGTCGAGGACGTCATGACCATCGCGGAGGCGACGCTGGGGACCGACGAGGAGTACACGGGCTTCGACCACACCCACGACACGACGAACATCGCGGCGGGACCGGCGCTGTCGGCGTACAAGACCCTCGGGTCGATGGAGGAGAAGATGGACGCCCAGCTCGAGCTCTCGCGGAAGATCCGGGCGGTCGACGAGACGGACGTGGCCGAGCGGATCATCGAGTACCACTTCCTGCCAGACCTTATCGGGAACCTGCGGGCCTTCAGCCGCCAGGACGTGCGCTGTCTGGACTGCGGCGAGAAGTACCGGCGGATGCCCCTCTCGGGCGACTGCCGGGAGTGCGGCGGCCGCGTCAACCTCACCGTCCACGAGGGCTCGGTCAACAAGTACATCGAGACCGCCACCCGCGTCGCCGAGGAGTTCGGCTGCCGGACCTACACGAAACAGCGCCTCGAAGTGCTCGACCGGTCGATAAAGCGGGTGTTCGAGAACGACAACAACAAGCAGAGCGGGATTGCGGACTTCATGTAAAACCATCTTTTTCGCTGGGGGGTCGCCTCCGGCGACCCCCCAGCGAAAAACATGGGTGAAAAAGGCCGGAACCTCGCTTCGCTCGGTTCCGGTGAACCGCGCTCGCTTCGCTCGGCGGATGCTCAGTACAGTCCATAGAGTGAACGATCGCGGTGGCGCGCGCTGTCGCGGGTTTCATCCCGCGACGGCACCGTGCGAGGGACGAGTAGCGAGGGACCGAAGGTCCCTCGGACCATGCGAACGGCGCCGAAGGCGCCGTGAGCAGAGAGCGCAACGCAGTGAGCACCGCAGTCGGCTGGGGAGGTGTGTGGTGCGGTGCTGTGCTGTCCCTGGTGGACTGAAAGGGCGAGGCGCGCTCGGGGGTGGTGCGCGGGCTCTATCCGAGGGAGGGCCAGCGACCGAGGATATCCCGCACAGCACCCCCGAGCGGGCCGAGGGCTTTCAACGCCTGCTGTTGGCTGCGGTCGCTCCGACTCGACTTCCTTCCATAACCAAGCCCACAGAAACAACTGCTCAACGAGCACACGAACCGAACACCGCGGGGATCCAGACACCCAAATCACGAAGTAGCTGTACTCGCTGTACTACCCATGGCACCCGTCCCGTGGCCGGCGGCGGCCTCGCTGCTCGCCGCGGGCGGGACAGTCCTGCTCGTTCGATACCTCTGGCGCTACCGCGACAAGCCCGGCGCGGACTGGTTCCTCGCGAGCCTGGGCTGCCAGACGCTATGGAGCGTCGCCTACGGGGTAGCACTCCTGACGTTCGCCGAGCCGGTGCGCTGGGCCCTGGAAGTCGTCTCCTGGGCCGCGATGGCGGGGACGGGGGTCTACTTCCTGGCGTTCGCGCTGGCGTACACCGGCCGCGGGCGCCTCGTCGAGCGGTGGTGGCGGGGATTTCTCGCCACCCCGCTGGTGATCGGGCTGATCGGGGCGACGAACCCGCTCCACGGACTGGCCTGGTCCGACTTCACGGTGGTTCCTGTCGCCGGGATGGCGGGGGCGACCTACGACGTGCGACTGTGGGCGGTCGTCGCCGCGACGGTCGGCGTCTCGCTGATCACCGTCGGGAGCCTCGTGCTGTTCGACACGGTCGTCAGCTACGGGCCGCTGTACCGGCGCGAGGCGGTGGCGGTGGGGCTGAGTACGATTCCGCCAGTGGTCGCGGTGCTCGGCTGGCTCTACGGCGCGGGACCGATCCCCGAGGTGAATCTCGCGACGGCCGCCTTCTTGCCACACGTCGCGCTCGACGCCTACGCGTTCGTCGGGAGCGACATGTTCGAGTTCCACCCCGCGACGCGACGGGCCGGCGAGCGGGCGGCGATCGACGACCTCGGCGCACCGGTGGTGATCGTCGACGAACAGCGCCGGATCGTCACGCTCAACGGTGCAGCGGAGACGGTGTTCGACGTGACGAAGGCGGCGGCACTGACGCGCCCGCTCGACGACCTGCTCGGCGAGGGGAGCGTCGATCCGACCGGCGGGGACGACGTCGTGATGGTCCGCGACGGCGGGCGCCAGCGGGTCTTCGCGGTGACGGCGACGTCCCTCTCGGACGCGGGCGGGACGCACGTTGGCTACACCGTCGTCTTCCAGGACGTGACCGACGAGCGCCGACGCGAGCAGCGCCTCGACGTCCTCAACCGCGTCCTCCGGCACAACCTCCGCAACGACATGACGGTCGTGCGGGGGTTCACCGAGGCGGCGGCCGAACGCGTCGACGACGAGGAGGCCAGGTCGATGCTCGACCGGGCGACGTCGAAAGCCACGGAGCTGACGGCGCTCGGGGCGAAAGCCCGAACGGTCGAGCGCGTCATCGACAGCGACCCGCGCTCGGAGCGAGTCGATATCGCGGACCTGCTCGCGACCGTCCGCGACGAGCACGCCGACGAACGCGGAGACGGAACGGTGACCGTCGACGCGGCCGACCTGGCGGTCACGACGGATCCGGCGGTCCTGCAGGTCGTCGTCGGTGCGCTGCTGGAGAACGCGCTCGAACACGCCGGCGAGGCGCCGACCGTCGAACTCTCGGCCGAGCGCCGGGACGGGGAGGTCGCGGTCGTCGTCGCCGACGACGGGCTGGGCGTGCCCGACCACGAACTCGCCGTGCTCTCCGCGGGCGCGGAGTCGGCGCTCGAACACGGCTCGGGGCTGGGTCTCTGGGTGGCCGACTGGGGCGCGACGGCGCTCGGCGGCGCCCTCGCCGTCGATACGACCGAGGGGACCGTCGCGACGGTCACCGTACCAGGCGGAGCGGGAGACTGACGGGGAGTTCCACGGCAGGAGCGACGAGGGAGACGACCCTCAGAGCCGGTCTTCGAGGACGGCGCCGAAGCCGGCGGCGCCGATGCAGAAGGCGACGAGGCCGCCGATGCCGGTCAGAACGAGGCCACCGTTGAGCGCGGCGGCGACGACGAGGAGCTTCGTCCAGTCGTCGCCGTCGCGGCCGACGATGCGCTCGGCGATGGCGAGGAAGGCGACGGCGGCACCGACGGCCCAGACGACGTAGGTGAGTAGCCCGAGACCGAGCGCGAGCGGAATCCCGATCAGGGTGAAAAAGAGGACGATGATAGCGAGTACGGCGAATATCAGGACGAGGAATCCGTAGACGAACGACCCGACGGGGTCGTCCAGAACCGCGGCCATCCGGTCTTCGGTGAACTCGGGGGCGACGGCGACGAGGATGGCGCCGACGATCAGCGTCGTCAGGAAGGAACCGACGGCGCTCCCGACCACGTTGGCGACGGGGTCGATATCGACGTCCACGTCGACCTGGAGCAACAGCGTCGAGAGGTCGACTTGCAGTGCCAGCGCCGAGAGGTCGGTCTGGAGCGCCAGCACCGGGGGGCCGACTGCGGGGGAAAACATAGTCCGAACGTCGACGGCCGACCGTAAGTAGCCACCGCCGGCCGCGAACCGCCGAGGTGACACGCCGACTACCCCTCGACGCAGATATCGACGAAGTTCCGCAGGATCCGCAGACCGGTCTCGCCCGATTTCTCCGGGTGGAACTGGGTGCCGAAGACGTTGCCGCGCTCGTTGGCGACGATCGAGGCGAAGTCCGTCCCGTAGTCGGTCGTCGCCACGACCGCCTCGGCGTCGTCCGGTTCGGCGTAGTAGGAGTGGACGAAGTAGGCGTACTGGCCGTCGACGGAGCCCCCGGCTCCGTCTTCTCGTGGCGTCTTCGACGCCACGCCGTCGACGAGCGGGTGGTCACGCTGGACGTCGAGTTCGTTCCAGCCCATGTGCGGGACCTTCAGGTCGCCGCGGAAGCGGACGTTCTTCCCGGGTATCAGGTCGAGTCCTTCCACGTCGCCCTGTCCCTCGCGCTCGGCCTCTTCGCTGGTCGTGAGCAGCATCTGCATGCCCAGGCAGATGCCGAAGAGGGGGGTGCCGGCCGCGGCCTGCTCGACCAGCGCGTCGCGGAAGGGGCCGGCGTTGTCCATGCCCTCGGAGAAGGCGCCGACGCCGGGGAGGACGATCCCGTCGACGCCGTCGAAGTCACCGGGGTCGTCGCTGAGCTCGACGGTCGCGCCCGCGCGTTCGAGGCCGCGCGTGACGCTCCGGAGGTTCCCCAGCCCGTAGTCGACCACGACGACCTCGGCCGCGGTCTGTCGCGTGTTCATGGAAGCGACTACGAACACCGCGGACAAGTCCCTTTCCGTCCGGGCGAAGCCTGCGGGTCGCGACGGGTCCGACCCAGCCGAAGAAAATCGCGGAACCGTCGCCGGTCAGAAGTCGCCGATGCGGGACTGGCCGCTCGTCTCGTCGGTGAACTCGGCGGCTCGCTCCAGCGTCGACGCGAACGTGTCGCGCTGGGAGGGGTCGTACAGCGTCGCCGCAGGGTGGACGCAGACGAGCACGCGCCGGCGCTCGCCACCGATCTCGGCCTCGACCACGTCGCCGGCCTCGTTCGTGACGCCGACGTCGCGTTCGAGCAGGTGTTCCGCGGGGACCTTGCCGAGCGTGACGACGACCTCGGGGTCGATCCGGTCGATCTCGGTTTCGAGGTACCCCCGGCAGTTCGCGAGTTCCTCGTCGGTCGGGTCGCGGTTGTCGGGCGGACGACAGCGGACGCAGTTGCTGATGCGAACGTCGCCGCGGTCGAGACCGGCGTCGCGGAGGCCGTCGTCGAGCACGTCGCCGCTCCGGCCGACGAACGGCTCGCCCTGTTCGTCCTCGTACTGGCCCGGGGCCTCGCCGACGAACAGCAGGTCGGCGTCCGCCGGCCCGACGCCGTTGACGATGCGACTCCGACACTCGACGAGCGTCGGACACCGCTCGCAGGCGGTCACTTCGAGGCCGTCCATCACGCCGTCGCTCATGACACTCCGTCTGCTCGGCAGGCCTATAACCGGGTCGGTCCCCGCCCGGGAGCGACGGGTTACGCCGAGTCCGCCTCGTCGGCGACGAACCGTTCGTCGGCGGCGCGAGCGGCTAGCCGCGCGACCCGGAGCGGTTCCGGTCGGCCGCCCTCGGGAGTGAACGCCCGGACCACGTCGGCGGCATCGTCGCCAGCGAGGCCGGCCGCGCGGACGTACACCGTCTCGTCGCCGACGGTCACGGGTCGGCGGTCAGGCTGGCGACGGTAGGTCGCCAGGCGTTCGTCCAGGGCGTCGCCGTCGAAGGCGTCGCGGAGCGCGGACGCCAGGCCCGCGCTCTCCTCGAAACTGACCGAGAGAACCGGTCGGTCAACCTGCTCGCGGATCGCCGGCAGGTCGAAGAGGTTGAACCACGCGGGCGCGATGCCCGCGAGAAACACGTACTGCACGTCCTCGCGGTCGAGGCTATCGACCAGCGAGGCGACCGTTTCGGTGGCGTCGGTCCCGCCGACCGCGCAGGTGTCGAACGCGAACCCGTCGACGACCCGACTCGCGCGGACGACGGCACCCGCCAGCGTGCTGTGCTGCCCCCGGTACGATTCGGCGACGCCGAGGGCGCGGACCCCTGTCTTCACGTGTTGTCCTTGATGTCCTCCAGGCGGTCCAACAGCTCGTCGTTCGAGGCGTCGAACTCGTATGACACGTCTCCGTCGTGTGTGTTTTCTGCCGTGTTGACTCCGTCCTCGTCTTCGAGGTCGGCGTCAAGCTCCTGGTTCTCTTGTTCTGATTCGTCGTAGCTCCCGAACCCCATACGAGTGATCATAACACGCTAACCGTGAAAAATCATACGCCCGGTGGGGAGTAACCGGCAATTAACTGATCGAACATCGACGACTGGCCGTAAAATACGAGGAATATCGAAAAGGTCCCACTAACTCGGGTGTTAGTCCAGATATGCGGTGGATAACTGTACGCCCGTGCGGCGGGGTATCACACCGGACGGGGGCCGAACGGACGGAGACGATCCGGGTATTTCGGACGGCACGGGGTCTGAACGGATGGGTAATCGGTCCCTACGGGCGGGAGCGAGCCAGTGATGACAGTGACGTAACTACTTCTGGGCGCGTGCTCCGCTGGGCGCGACCTCCAGCGGGATGCGTTCACCCGCCTCACCGGGGAAGCCAGTGGGGCCAGTTCGGTACGACAGAAGTCTGTCCTGTCTCCTCCCGAACAGTCTCACCGTCCGGTCGGCCGAGGCGAGCGACGCCGCGGTGCTGGTTCGGGGGAAGAGCCACCGAGATCGCGCACAGATGCCCGGAATAGCCGCTCGCTCGGGTAATTTCGGCACGTCCAGCGGGTCTGCCGGTTCCCGGGACTGTTCGCTACGTTGATCTTTTCTACCCTCCCACCGTAGCGGTGAGTATGACGCGAACAACGCGCCATCGCGCCCTCTCGCTGCTCCTCGGTGCCGTCACTGGCGGGGGCCTCTGGTGGCTCGGCGCTGCCCCCGGGCTCGCTGTCGCGGCCGGGATGTCCCTGCTCGTCCTCGGACTGGTCGCCGGCCGGCTCGTGCGCGACCACCCCGACTATACCGGCGGTGCCAGCAGCTGGCGCGACAACAAGTGGAGCGCCGCGGGGCAGATGTTCGTCGTGGCGGTCGCGTTCCAGGCCGTCTTCGCCGTCCAGGTCTCGTTCGCGGACCAGGCCGGACTCCACGTCGTCGTCCTCGCGACCTTCATGATCGGGTACTTCGTGGGCGGACTCGACGCGCTGGGGCACGACCCGAGCGAGGACGGCGACGGGCGGGCCGACGCGGTCGCCTCCGCGGACGACTGATCAGCTCATATCGTCCGACCTGCGCTCGGGGAGATAGACGTCGGCATCCGGATTCTGGTCGGCGTCCTCGACGACGTCGCCGCGCTCGCGCGCCTCGTTGATGAGCGTGTTCGCCTCGGGGCGGTCGACCCGGCCGACGAGCATGAGCGCCTCGACGACCGCCTTCTCCGGGACGCCCCCGCCGGGACCGCCCAGCGCGAGGTCGTCGAGGTAGTCGGGGTCCTCGTCCAGGATGAACGCGACGTACTCGCGCACGTCGGTGGACCCGCCGAGGCGCTCGTGCCACGCCCTCGGGAACAGGCTGATCCGGCGGTCGTCGACGCCGTCGCCGATCTCGTAGTACACCCCGCCCTCCCACCAGTCGGCGTCGGTCGTGTTCGCGTCGACGTGGGCGAGAAAGTCCTCCGCGTCGAAGGCGTAGTCGTCGCGCGCTTCGAGTGCCGCGGCGTAGGCCTCCACAGTCTCCGGGTCGACGCCGGGCCCCTCCTCGTAGCGTTCGATCAACTCGACCAGGTCGCGCGCGCCCATCGACTCCCCCTCGTGGACCGCCTTGTCGACGACTGCCTGGTTCGGTTCGGTCATGTGATCTGTTGGGCTGTCAGGCGAATAAATCACAGGCCGCCGACGAGACGTTCGGCCAGTGACTGGGCCACCGGGCAACGCGTTTCCCTCCGCGGCCAGCGATTCCACCCCGACGGACGCGGTTAAATACGAGCGGGAGGAATCCGTGTCAATGCCGAACGCGCTCGTCGTCGCGGACGACCTCACAGGGGCGATGGACACGGGGCACGGCTTCGCTGAACGCGGCCGGTCCGTCCGTGTCCGCCGCTCGACCGGCGCCGACCCACCCGACACCGCCACTGGCCCTGCCGACGTGCTCGTGGTCGACACGGACAGCCGCGACGACGACGCCGATGTCGCCGCGACCGCCGTCGCCCGCGCAGTCGACACCCATCCCGCGGGGCTCGTCTACAAGAAGGTCGACTCGACGCTCCGGGGCAACGTCGTCGCCGAAGTCGACGCCGCCGTCGCCGCGGCCGGAGCCGATCTGGCCGTCGTCGCCCCCGCCTTTCCAGCGACCGGCCGGACCACCGAGGACGGCCGCCACCTGGTCGACGGGACGCCCCTGGCCGAGGCGGGCTACGGCGCGAGCGAGTCTGCCCTGCGAGCGTTCTTCACGCCCTCGGCCTATCCGGTCGGCCGGGTCGACACGGCGACCGTCGCGGTCGGCGCGGACACCGTCGCCGACCGCCTCGCCGCCCTCGCGGCCGACGACCGACCGGCGCTGGCGATCTGCGACGCGCACACCGACGACCAACTCGCGGCGATCGCCGACGGCGCGGAATCGGTGGATCTCGACGTGCTCTTCGTCGGGAGCGGTGGTCTCGCGGCGCACGTCGCGGTGCCGGGCGAGGCCGCGGCGGCGGCCGATCCGCGCACCGATTCGAGCGGCGAATCGGGCGTCCTCGGCGTCGTCGGGAGCGTCAACGAGCGGACGCTCGCGCAGCTCGCGGCAGTCGACGGGGCCGCGGTCGTCCGCCTCGACCCGGCGGCCGCCGTCCGAGACCCGGAGGAGACCGGGCGAGCGGCCGCTGAGACCCTCACCACGCTCCTCGACAGACGCGGCCGAGCCGTCGTGACGGCCGCGACCGGCGCCGACGACGTGAGCGCGGCCGAGCGAGCGGCTGCGGACGTCGACGCGGTCGCCGCCGACAGGATCGCGACCGCCCTCGCCGCGGCCGCGCGGGCGACCGTCGACGGCGCGGCCCCCGGCGTGCTGTTCCTCACCGGCGGCGACGTGGCAGGGGCGGTCCTCGACGCGCTCGGCGCCGACGAACTCGCGCTCACCGGCGAGTCGGTCGCCGAGGGCGTCCCGGAGGGGCGGATCGCCACCGGGCCGGCGGCGGGGACCCGAGTCGTCACGAAGGCCGGCGGCTTCGGAGGGGAAAGAGTCATCCTCAACTGTCTGGACGCGCTGGGTGCGTAGCATGGAGCGACCGACAGTCGCCGTGACGATGGGCGACCCCGCGGGCGTCGGCCCGGAGGTCGTCGCCGCGGCGTATCCGGCGTTGCTCGACGCGGCCGACCCGCTCGTCGTCGGCGACGCCGACGTGTTGCGGGCGGCCGTCGAGACGCGCGGCAGCGACCTCGCGGTCGCGGCCGTCGAATCGGCGACCGAGACGACCGCCGAACCCGGGACGATCCCCGTGCTGGACCTCGACAACGTCGACGCGGACGCGCTCGAGTACGGCGTCGTCAGCGAGGACTACGGCGCGGCGAGCCTCGACTACGTCCGGCGAGCGATCGACCTCGCGACTGCCGGGGATGTCGACGCCATCGCGACCGCGCCGATCAACAAGCAGGCGACGAGACTCGCCGGCAGCGAGTTCGCCGGCCACACCGGGCTGCTCGCCGACGCGACCGGCACCGACGACTACGCGATGATGCTCGTGGAGGGCGTTGGCTCTGCCAACGGGAAGGGCGTCGGCTCTGCCGACGGAAACAGCGTCGGCTCCGGTGACGAGGACGCGGGATACGACCTCGCCGTCACGCACGTCAGCACGCACGTCCCGCTGACGGAGGCCTGCGACATGGTCACGACCGGGCGGGTCCGCACGACGATCGGCCTGACCCACGAGGGGATGCGCGACCTGGGCGTCGAGGACCCGACCATCGCCGTCGCGGGGCTCAACCCCCACGCGGGCGACGGGGGGATCCTCGGCGTCACGGAAGGTAGCGAGATCGGACCCGCCGTCGAGGACGCCCGCGCGGAGGGTCTGGACGTTCGTGGCCCGGAATCGCCGGACACCGTCTTCGCGCGGGCGGCGGCCGGCGAGTACGACTGCGTCGTCGCGATGTACCACGACCAGGGCCACATCCCGATCAAGATGCTCGGGTTCGCCAGCGACGACGCCGTCTCGGGCGTCAACGTCACCGTCGGCCTGCCGATCGTTCGCACCAGCGTCGACCACGGCACGGCCTTCGACATCGCCGGACAGGGCGTCGCCAGCGAGCGGAGCATGGTCGAAGCAGTCGACCTCGCGGCGCGGATCGCGCGCAACCGCGCCGCTCGCGAGGACGACCAGACCTCGAGCCCGCCGAGGAGATCATGAACGTCGACTTCCCCGACGCCGACGCGCTGGCCGGTGCCAACGACTACACCGTCGCGGACCTCCCCGCGTTCGCCGTCGCCCACCGGCAGCGAGACCCCGAATCCGTCGAGGACGTGGCCGCGGCCGCGCGCGAGGCCGTCGACGCGATCGACGGATTCGACGACCTCGATGCGGGCGCGTCGGTCGCGGTGACGGCGGGGAGCCGCGGCATTCACGACATGCCCGCAGTCCTCGCGGCCGCGGTCGAGCGCCTGGGGGACCGAGGATTCAACCCGTTCGTGATCCCGGCGATGGGGAGCCACGGCGGCGCGACGGCCGCGGGCCAGCGCGAGACGCTCGCGGCGCTCGGCGTGACGCCCGAGACGCTCGGGTGCGAGATCCGCTCGTCGATGGCCGTCGATGCCGTCGGCGAGGACGACCTCGGTCGGCCGGTCTACGCCGCTCGCGACGCCCTGGAAGCCGACGCGGTCCTGCTCGCCAACCGCGTCAAGCCCCACACGGACTTCCGCGGCGACGTCGAGAGCGGTCTCGCGAAGATGGCCGTGATCGGCCTCGGCAAACACCGCGGCGCCGAGTCGCTGCACAACGCCGCCATCGCGACCGACTTCGCCGACGTGATCGCCGACCGCTACGAGATCCTGCGGGCCCAGACGCCCATCGTCGGCGGGATCGCCGTCGTCGAGAACGCGGACCACCGCGCCGCCCACGTCGAGGGCATCGACGCCGCGGACGTGCTCGACCGCGAACCCGAACTGCTGGACCTCGCTCACGAACACCTTGCGGAACTCCCGGTCGACGACCTCGACCTGCTCGTCGTCGACGCGATGGGCAAGGACAAGTCCGGGACGGGGATGGACACGAACGTCCTCGGTCGCTACGACTTCCACGGCGAGGCCGAACCGGACTCACCGTCGATCACCCGGGTCTACGCCCGGTCGCTGACGGACCCGTCCCACGGCAACGCGGTCGGGATCGGTCTGGCCGACTTCGTCCACCGCGATCTGGTCGCCGACGTGGACTTCCAAGACACGTACGTCAACATCGTCACGAGCGGCGAGCCCCGGCGGGCGAAACTCCCGTTCGTCGTCCCCGACGACGCCACCGCGCTCGTGCTTGCCTGCTCGACCACCGGCGTCGCCGACCCGGCCGATCTGCGGGTCGCTCGCATCCCGAGCACGATGGATCCCGATACGCTCGTGGTCTCGGAGCCGGTGGCGACGGAACTGCGCGAGCGCGACGACGTGACCGTCGGAGCGTCCGCGCCGCTCGAACTCGACGGGGGACGGCTCGACCCCGACCCGTACTGACGGTGCTGCCGTCGCTGATCGGGGTCTGAACCGTCGCTGGACATAGGTGGATGGCGACAGATCGTACGTCTCGTGAGTACAGACGCGCCCGGCGGAGCGAACATCGAGGGCGAGGCGCCGGTCGTCGAGGAGACAGTCGAAACCGACGAGGCGACGATCACCGACGACGCCGAGCTAGAGCGGACGCTCGGCCTGACCGGCGGGCTCGCTATCGGGATCGGGACGATGATCGGGGCGGGCATCTTCGTCTTCCCCGGGCTGGCGGCGGGCGAGGCCGGCCCGGCCGCGGCGGGGTCGTTCACCATCGGCGCGGTCGTCGCGCTGCTCGTCGCGCTCCCCACCTCGGAACTCGCGACGGCGATGCCGAAAAGCGGCGGCGGCTACTACTTCATCTCCCGGGGCCTCGGGACGCTCGCCGGGACGGTCGTCGGCCTCTCGCTGTGGTTCGGGCTCGTGTTCGCGACCGCCTTCTACCTCGTCGGCTTCGGCTACTACGCCGTCGACACGCTCGCCGAGATCGGGGTCAGCGTCGGCACCGGCCTCGTCATCCCGATCGCCCTGCTGTTCGGCGCCGGCTTCACCGTCCTGAACGTCACCGGGACGGAGAACGCCGCCAAACTCCAGAACGGCGTCGTCGCGCTCCTCCTCTCGATCCTCTCGGTGTTCCTGCTGTACGGCAGCCTCGACGCGCTCGGCGTGGTCGGCACGGCGAGCGCTCCCGAACGGTTCATGCCGTTCGGTCCGGTGTCGGTCCTGACGACCGCGGCGCTCGTGTTCACCTCCTATCTGGGGTTCGCACAGGTCGCGACGGTCGCCGGCGAGATGAAGCAGCCGGGGCGGAACCTCCCGCTGGCGATGGTCGGGTCGGTCGTCATCGTCGGCGTGCTGTACGTCGTGACGGTGTTCGTCGCGACGAGCGCGTTCCAGAGCGCCCGCCTCGCCGAACTCGGCGAGACGGCGATGGTCGACGTGGGTCGGCACTACCTCGGCGGCGCGGGCGCGCTCGCCATCGTCTTCGGCGGCCTGCTCGCGACGATGTCCAGCGCGAACGCCTCGATCCTGAGTACGTCGAGAGCGATCTACGCCGTCTCCCGCGACGCCCTCCTCCCGCGGGGAGCCAGTCGTATCAACCTCAAGTACGGCACGCCCCACGTCGCGCTGGGCCTTGCCGGCGGACCGGTGCTCGTGCTCGTCGCGACCGGGGAGGTCGAGGTCCTCGCGGAGGTCGCCTCCTTCCTGCACCTCATCCTCTACGGGCTGATGTGCGTGGCTCTCCTGATGCTCCGCCGGGACGAACCCGAGTGGTACGACCCCGACTTCCGGGTGCCGGGCTACCCCGTCGTGCCGATACTCGGCGCGCTGTCGAGTTTCGCGCTCATCGGCTTCATGCGACGGATATCACAGGTCATCGGGCTCGCGGTGATGCTCGCCAGCGCGGCCTGGTACTTCTATTACGCTCGCGACGTTAGTCTGCGGGGAGCACTATGACTCGCGTCCTCGTGTCGCTGGCGATACTGGAGGGGGATACCGTCTCACCGGGGCTGATCGACCTGCTGGGGACCGTCGACGTGACGGTCCTGGGCTATCACGTCGTCCCCGAGCAGACGCCGCCGGACCAGGCCCGACTCCAGTACGAGGACCGGGCGAACGAGGCGCTCGACGACGTGACCGAGGAGTTCGCGGCCGCGGGCGGCGCGGCCGAGCGGCGACTCGTGTTCACGCACGACCGGCGGCAGTCGATCCAGCGCGTCGCCGAAGAGGTCGCCGCCGACGCGTTCGCCGTCACCGGCGCGACCGGGCCAGTCGAGCGACTGCTCGTCCCGGTGATCGGCGACGTGGCCGTCGACCGCATCACGGCGTTCGTCACCGAACTGGTCGGCGACCGCGACATCGAGGTGACGCTCTTCTTCGCGTCCGACGACGAGGGCGAGGCGGAACAGACCGTCCTCGACGAGGGTGCGACGATCCTTCGCGAAGCCGGTATCGACGTCGAGACGGTACACGCGACCGGCGCACCGTTCGACTCGCTCGTCGACGCGGCGGCGGGTCACGACGCCGTCGTCATGGGTGAGCGCGCGCCGTCGCTCAAGTCGTTCCTCTTCGGCGACGAGGCCGACCGCGTCGCCACCGAGACGGTCGGCCCGGTGCTCGTCGTCCGCCGCGAGGACGAGGAGCGCGACTCGGACGCGGACACCGAGTGACGCGGCTCTCCCCCGGGAAACCCATCAGAGCTTCTCGGAGTTTTTGGCCTGTTTCGACCGCCGGTCGATCTGCTCGAAGCGGTTGTCGGCCGCGTTCGCCAGTCCCGGCGGGAGGGCCGAACGGGCCGTCTCCAGTCGCTCGGTCGCGCGTTCCAGCCGCGAAGCCACGGCGTCGATACTCGCGTCGGCCTGCCCGCGGTCGCCGGCCTCGGCGCGCTCGGCGGCCCGCTCCGCGGCCGCGGCGATGGCTTCGAGTACCTGTACGAGGCCCCGGAGCGAGTTGCCCGGTCCGCCGTCGTCGTCGCTCCCGCCGCCACCACCTCCGCCGCCGCCCTGTCCCTGCCCCGACGAACCGGCGTCGCCGTCAACGTCGCTCTCGTCGTCGAGTTCAGCCGCGACCGCCGCTCGGGTCTCTTCGGCCACGTCGGCGAGATACCGGGCGAGCGATGCTTTTCCAGTTTGCGGGCGGTCGACGCTCACGCGCTCCTCGGTACCGGGATTGACGCGTTCGGCACCGACCTCGTCGTCCGAGTCCCTGACCTCCGCCGTGTAGGCGCCGCCGCGGTGGACGTAGACGGCGTCCGGGCCGGACAGCGGCGCGTCGTAGAGGCGCCCCGCGAAGTCGTCCTCGACGGCCAGGTCCGTCAGGTCGTCGTCGCTCTCGGTGGGGTCGACGGCGAGTTTCGTCGCGTCCTCGCGGGCGACCAGCGACACGTCGCCGCCGACGCCGGCGGCCGTCACGCCCGAAACGGGGCCGTCACCGGGCGTTCGTGTCCCGACGTCGGTCGCCGCTGCCGTGCCGTCGGCCGTTTCAGTCCCGGCAGCCGAGGCGTCGGTCGTCGCCGCCTCGCCGACGGCGACGGTCTCGCTGTGCGGCGCGAGGCCGGCGCCGTTGACCGTCAGGCGGTGTTCGCCGTCGGGGACGTCCTGCGCGACGGCGATGCCGCCGAACGTCGGGACGGCCTCGGGCTCGCTCTCGACCAGCGCGACCGCTTCGACCGGTGACTCCCGCGTCGTCAGGCCTTCGTTCTCCGGCGCGTCGGGGGAGGGGACCGCTTCGACGACGCGGGCGAGGACGGTGTTGACCGGTGCGGGGTCGCCGACGGCGTCGTAGCGGTCGGCGAGTGCCCGCCGGTGGGTCGGGTCGGAGACGTCGGCGGCCGGGTTCTCGTATCGCGCTTGTTCCCACGGCGCTCCCGGCGCCGTGAGGTGGCTCGCGACGGCGTCTTCGACCGCGCCCGGGATCGCGAACTCGAAACTCAGTTGCGGGCCGGTGAAGTCGGCGACGTGTTCGAGGTCGGCCGTCGGTACGAGGTCGTACGTCACGTCGGCGTCGATCTCGGCGTCGGCGTCGGTGGCCGCCGCGTCGAAGACCAGCCCGGTCGAGCGCTCCGGGAGGTCGGTCGGCGGCGACGAGAGCGCGTCGAACGACCGAACAGTCGCCTCCGCCGGCACGAGGTCAGACTCCGCCACGGACGGGAGCCGGTCGTGTTCGTAGACCGGTGCGCCGTCGAGTTCCGGGACGACGAACGGCAGGCGACCCCCTTCGTCGCGCGGCAGGCCGTAGGCGAGCGGCAGTTCGGCGACGTCTTCGAGGCCCTCGATGGCGCTGTTGGTGATGTCGGCGAGGAGGTCGCCGCCCCCGAGTCGCTGGAAGCGGTCGGCGGCGTCGTTGACCGACAGCGCGCTCGAATGGGAGCCGAGCTCCGAGAGGATCCGCGGTCGGCGGCCGGGGTCGGGGTCGAGGAACTCGTTGTTCGGGACCGTCCGGGAGTGGGAACTGGCGACGTACAGCTGTGGGTCGCCCGAATCCGTGTCGACGAAGACGTGGAGTACCTCCCAGTCGTGCCAGTGGAAGTTGGTGGTGAACTGGTCGAACGCCGAGTAGAACCAGTACTGGACGACCGCCAGGGGCGAGCCCTCGTAGGCGACCGCGTTGTAGAACACGGTCGGCTCAGGTGGAGAGTCACCGTCGAACGCGTCGGTGTAGCCGTCGAACGCGGCGAAGCCGTCGACGACCGTCTCGCCGTCGCGCTCGCGCTCGTAGGGTCGGGGGTCCGTCGGGAGCCACCGTTCGCCCTCGTCGAAGTACAGCGTCGGGGCGAACCGCTCGGCGAGGTCCCGCGCCCGGTCGTCGGGGACGGCGGTCGTCGCGTCGTCGGCCTCGCGCTCGAAGGCGCCGCAGCCGGCCAGCGCCGCAGCGCCGGCGCCGGCCACGCCGCCGAGGAGTCGCCGGCGAGTCAGCGTCTGCGGTCCGTCCGGAATCATCGCTCCACCTCACGGACGGGTGAGTCGGACGCGCCGGAAAATCGCATGGCCAGTGCTTCGAGCGGCGGCGGATATGTCTTGTGTCGCGGTCGCCGCCCGGTGATGCCGATCGTCGCCGGGGTGCGCTGGCGCGAACGTTTATTCGGACGCCGACACAACGTGCCGGCGATGGCTGCATCGTCTACCGACGGAGGGTCGTGAGCGTGGCGGGTGTCGGTTTCTGGGCGCTGGTCGTCCTCGCGACGGTCACGAGCCTGCTGACCGCGTGGGCGCTGGGCGCCAACAGCAACTCGCCGCCGTTCGCGCCCGCGATCGGCGCCAACGCCATCTCGACGATGCGCGCCGCGTTCCTCATCGGCATCCTCGCC
This sequence comes from Halosimplex amylolyticum, assembly GCF_051414035.1. Classification (NCBI taxonomy): domain Archaea; kingdom Methanobacteriati; phylum Methanobacteriota; class Halobacteria; order Halobacteriales; family Haloarculaceae; genus Halosimplex; species Halosimplex amylolyticum. The sequence goes on from NZ_JBLKNW010000002.1 coordinate 240,757, forward strand.
GCCCTCGGTGCGATCACCCAGGGCGGCGCCATCTCCGAGACGGTCGGGGCGGGCCTGATCGACGGCGTCGCGATCACCTCGCTGGCCGCCACCGCCGGCCTGCTGACCGCCAGCGCGTTCATGGCCTTCGGCGTCTACACGGGCTATCCCGTCCCCGCGGCCTTCGCGACCACGGGCGCGATGGTCGGCGTCGGCCTCTCGCTCGGCGGCGACCCCGCGTTCGACACGTACCGCCGGATCGTCACGTTCTGGGTGCTCGTCCCCCCCGTTTCGGGTGGACTCGCCTACCTCACCGCCACGATCCTCCGCCGCGACGACATCCCCGAGACCGTCGGCGTCCCCCTCCTGGCGGCAGTCGTCGGCGCGATCGTCGCCAACGTCGAGTTGAGCGTCATCCCCTCGGGGCCCGACGCCACGCAGAACTCGCTGGCCGGACTCGCCGCCGACCTGGTCGACCTGCCCGCCGTCACGACCGTCCAGCCGATGGTCGCCGTCGTGACGGTCGCCCTCGCGGTCCTGAGCTTCCAGTTCATCCGTCGGCGGACCCAGCAATCGGTCGACAAGGGGATCCGGACCTTTCTCGTCGTCCTCGGCAGCGTCGTCGCCTTCTCCAGCGGCGGGAGTCAGGTCGGCCTCGCCACGGGACCGCTCGAAAACCTCTACAGCGCCGAACTGGGACTGCCGGGCATCGTCCTGCTCGCTATCGGCGCGGTCGGGATCCTCGGCGGGGCGTGGATGGGCGCGCCGCGACTCCTCCAGGCGACCTCCCGGGAGTACGCCTCGCTGGGCATCCGCCGCTCCATCGCCGCGCTCGTCCCCGGGTTCGTCATCGCCCAGGTCGCCATCGCCCTGGGCATCCCCATCTCGTTCAACAACATCATCATCTCCGGCGTCATCGGCGGCGGCCTCGCCGGTGGCTCGGCGGGCGTCTCCCGCCGGAAGATCGGCGTCACCCTCGCCTTCTGGCTCATCACGCTCGTCGCCTCCATCGCCATCGGGTTCGGGCTCTACCGCGTGTTCGCCGCCGTGCTCGGGTGAAGACATTATTCTGGTGCGATGATGTGTTGAACGAACGTTGTGGCGGCCGCTGGCGAGCGTGCCGAACGATAGTGGGGCCGCGAGGCGGAGCCGTGCGAGGGATGAGCAACGCAGGCGAGCGAAGCGAGCCGAGTAGCGCAGTCGGTTGGGGAGGCGTGAGGCTGTTTGCGGTTACTGTGGCGGTGTGATAGCTGTCCTCCTGGCGGACTGAAAGGGCGAGGCGCGCTCGCGCCGCAGGGGAGTCGCTGGGTGGGCACTATTCGAGGGAGCGAAGCGACCGAGGATATCCCGGCCAGCGACCGCGAGCGGGCCGAGGGCTTTCGACACTGAACGTCGGCCGTGGTCGCGACTCCTAGCGAGCGGGACGAGGACTTTCACCGCGTGCTGTCACCAGCGAAAAGGTCGACTCAGAGACGGTCGTCGCAAGAGGTATCCACGAGGGGCGCCAGCACACGGGTATGACGTTCGATCCCAACGAGAGCCTTCCCCAGGACGAGGTCGACGAGCGCGTGGACGAGGCGATCGAGAACAACGAGGTCGTCCTGTTCATGAAGGGCACGGAGATCATGCCCCAGTGCGGCTACTCCGACCGAGCACTCACACTGCTCAAGCAGTACCGCGACGACGTCGAGGTGGTCGACACGCTCGAATCGCTCGACGAGTTCCGCGTCGCGCTCGAACGCCACAGCGGCCGGGAGACCATCCCGCAAACGTTCGTCGACGGCGAGTTCGTCGGCGGCAGCGACATCCTCAAACAGCTGGACGAGCGCGGCGACCTCGAACCGAAACTGACCGCCTGACGTTCACACCAGCGACACGCCGGATTTCCGTCACGGCGGCCGGAGTTCCGTTACGCCGGCCGGGTTTCGGGCGCCGGCCGCGCCCTTTTCCTCGCGCTCGTCGTATCGGAGATATGGCCGACCGTTCGGGTAGCTGGCTCGGTGTCCCGCACGATATCGCGCCGCTCGTCCGGGCCGGCGTCGTCCTCGGGCTCGGACTCGGCGGTTTCTTCGACGGCATCGTCCTCCACCAGGTCCTCCAGTGGCACCACATGCTCTCGGCGCATCCCGACCCGGCCGTCGCCGGCGACCTGCAGCTGAACGTGCTCGCCGACGGGCTGTTCCACGTCGCGACGTACGTCTTCACCATCGCCGGCGTGGTGCTCCTCTGGCGGGCGTGGCGCGACCCCGCCGTCCCGCCGTCGGGGCGGGTGCTGTTCGGGGCGACGATCCTCGGCTGGGGGACGTTCAACGTCGTCGAGGGCGTCGTCGACCACCACCTGCTGGCGATCCACCACGTCTGGCCGGACGGTCCCGGTTCCGTGCTCCTCTGGGATCTCGCGTTTCTGGCGTGGGGCGCCCTGTTCGTCGTCGGCGGGTACGCCGTCGTCCAGCGGACGAGCGCACAGTCCGGCGAGCGCACCGGGTCCTGACCGATACAGGAGAAAACACTTTCCGGCCCTCGCCGGATCGGTCCGCATGGCCCTCCCGCTCGCTCTCCGCCCGCCAGCACAGTCAGTCGGCAGCGACGTGGCGGGGACGCTCCTCGGCATCGCCATCCTCGTGCTCGCGCTGGTGCTCCCGGGGCTCGCACTCGCGGCGCTGTGGCTCCCGTTCACGCTCTCGAAGCGCGTCCGGCGGCTGTTCGAGATGGGGCCGACGAGCCACTGGCTGGGCAACTTCGTCGCCGGATTCGTCGTCGTCGGAGCGGTCCACACCGCTCTCCTGTTCGGGACGCTGACGAACGCGCCGACCGACGACGCGGTCGCCAGCATCGTCATGCTCGGCAATCCCGCCTTCGCGCTCGTCTGCTGGGCGGTCGCCGCGTTCGCGCTCCCGCTCGTCGGCTACGACTGGGTCGAAGACGCCGTGGTGTCCCGACTGTTCCTCTTCCTGGGGGCGGTCTGGTACGCCGCAGTGACGACCGTCCCGCTCTTTCTCGCGATGGTGTTCTACTACCTCCCGACCTGACCCGAGCGCGGGGCTTCGGTCCGCGGCCGCCGGGACCGCGCGGTCACTCGCCGGACGCCACCGAGTTTTAAGCCGGTCGCGGGCGCTCCTCCGGGTATGAAACGCATCGTCGACACCGACGCGGCGCCCGCGGCGGTGGGCGCGTACAGCCAGGCCACCGAGACCGACGACCTCGTGTTCACGGCGGGGCAGATCCCCCTGACGCCGGACGGCGAACTCCTCGACGACGCCGACATCGACGTCCAGACCCAGCAGTCGCTGGAGAACGTCGCGGCCATCCTCGAGGAGGCGGGCGCGAGCATGGACGACGTGCTGAAGGTCACCGTCTACCTCGACGACATCGGCGACTTCGACGCGATGAACGACACCTACGAGACCTTCTTCGACGACGAACCGCCGGCCCGCAGCGCCGTCGGCGTCGACGAACTCCCGAAGGGCGTCGGCGTCGAGATCGAGGCCATCGCAACGAAGTGATGGCCGGCGACGACGCGCCGAGCGACGACGACGCGCCGAGCGACGACGACGCGCCGAGCGACGACGACGGGCCACGCGAGCGGTCCACCGACGAGCCGATGCTCGACTCACGGACGAAATCGAGCCTGCTGTGGGGTCTCGTCGGCGGGCTCTCGTTTATGGTGCTCGTCCAGGGCTACGAACTCCTCACGGATCTGCCGGTCGGCATCGGCGTGAAGTTCGCCGTCGCGCTGGTGGTGGCCGTCGGCGCGGCTGGGCTGACCCACGTCACCCGGGGCCGACTGCCGACGCAGAACGAAAGCCCTTAACCGACCGACTGCGGTATCTCCAACTGAGCCAGGATGGCCGAACGGTAAGGCGCACGCCTGGAAAGCGTGTTCCCTTTGGGATTCTGGGTTCAAATCCCAGTCCTGGCGTACCACCTTTTTGCGGCTCGGGTTTCCTCGGTCGCCTTCGGCGACCTGCGGGAACCGCTCACCGCAAAAAGATGGGGCAAAAAGGCCGAGCGCGCCGTCGGCGCGCTCGGAAGAAACCGCGCTCGCTCCGCTCGCGCGGTATGCTGGCCCCTATTACCACCGTTTCCGATTTAGAGCCGTACCTCAGCATCTATCCCTTGCATCGCATCTGGTGCAAAATTTGAAGCCCCTTCGTCGCATCAATACTGATGCAATGGGAGATCCTGACACGGAGGGTGAAGGGAGCTCAGAGGGGGGATCCGAGGCAGAGACGGCGCTCGACGAGACTGTCGAGCGGTCGTTCACGTGTACGTTCTGCGGATTCGGGATGATCCACGAGGTGCCGCTGTTGCAGGCCGAGGCCCAGAGCGTCTGCTACAACTGCGGCGACTGGACGACCCAGTCTGCCGACTCCGAAGTGGTGGTCCGAGCCGCCGAGACCGCCGCGGAGGCGCTCGCGGACGGACTCATGACGGAACGCCAGGCGCTGGCGTATCTCCTCCGGGAGGTCGCCGGCCTCGACAGACAGACTACCGCCGACGCGATGGAGAGCACGCCGTCGAACGTCGACAACCTCCAGCGGCGCGCGAGCGAGAAGGTCGACGCCGCGCGGGACCTCGTCGACGGACTGGAGACGCTGGAATCGACGACAGCGCCCGAGGAAACGCCCGAGGAATTGCCCGAGACGCCCGACGCCGACGGGTGAGGACGAACCCGCGCGACGGGATTCACTCCGCGAACGTCGCCGTCCGGCCGATACGTAATCGCAGGAAGACCGGCAGGGTCACGAGCGCGACGATGATCTCCAGGCCGCCGGCGACGAGGAAGGCGGTGGGGTAGTCGTAGGCACTCGCGACGCTGCCGCCGACGAGGACGCCTGCGAGGAAGCCCAGGCTACCGAAGACGTTGAAGCCGGCCATGGCCACACCCCGCTCGCGCTCGCTGGCGAGATCCGTCACGAGCGCCATCGTCGCCGGCGACATGAGCGCGCCGAGGACGCCGACCGCCAGCATCCCCGCGCCGGCCAACTCGACCGTCGGCGCGCGGCCGACAGCGATCACGACGAGACCGTAGCTCGCCGACCCGGCGACGATGGGCAGGGTCCGACCGATCCGGTCCGAGAGGATGCCCATGGGGTACTGCAGGAGGGCGAAGGGAGCGAAAAAGAGCGCGAGCATCAGCCCCGTCGCGCCCGGGCCGAGGTCGAACGCCGTCCGGAAGTACAGCGTACCGACGAGCGCGAAGAACCCGGCGGTGAGCCGGTCGAGAAACCCGAACGCGTAGGGGACGCCGAGCGCTGGCGTCCGCCGCACGCCCGCCATCGCGCGAGCGAGCGAGTCGCGGTCGCCGGAGGGCGCCCGGTCGTCGACCGCCAGCGCGAGCAGGCCGACGCCGGCGAGGAGCGCGCTCGCGAGATAGAGCGGGACGAACGGGCCGACCTCGTAGAGCTGGCCGCCGATGGGCGCGCCGAGTGCAGTCCCGCCGCCGATGGCGGCACCCGCGGCGGCCATGTTGCGGCCGTGCCCGCCGTCGAGATCCATCAGCATCGTCATCGCGAGCGAGAAGGCGCCGATGGTGACCGCGCCCTGGAGCGCGCGGAGCGCGAGCACGGCACCGAACGAGAGCGAGGCGAGCCCGGGGACCACCGCGAGCGCGAGGTAGCCGACGCTCCCCCCGATAGCGCCGGCGGCGATGAAGGGCGTCCGCCGGCCGGCGCGGTCGCTCGCGGCTCCCCAGACACCGGCGAAGGCGACGAACGCCGCGAACTCCGCCGCGAGGAACCACATGCTCGCGTCCAGATCCGTCGTCGCGCCGAGCGCGCCGACCAGCCGGTCGACGCCGGGGTACAGGAGCACCTGCGCCAGCAATACGGCGAAGACCATCGCCGCCAGCGACCAGCGGTCGCGCGACTTCGTCATTCACCCGAGACGTGGGACGAGAGCACCATCGGTGTGTCGGATGCGACTCGCCCCGCCGTTGCCGCCCCCACGTCACCCTCCTCAGAACGGCGTCTGCGACCCGTCGGATTCGGGCGCGCCGGGGAGGCCGTCGTCGATCTCCGTCTCGAGACCGGCCCCCGATCCGCCGCCGTCGTCCGGTGCCGGCATCTCACCGGTCTCCAGGAACGTCGACTCCAGCTCGCGCAACGCGGCGTTGATCGGCACAGACCGCTGGTGCATCGGCGCCACGCGGACGCGCACGAGGTCGAACTCGTGGCGGTCGGTGAGCCCGTTCCACGCCCGGAACGACCCCTTCGTGAGCGTGTCGCTCTGCGGGCAGAACGCGGTCGTCGGCGTGAACTCCGCGCGGAGGACTCGCGCGTCCGCGGCGACCTCGGGCGGGCCGTCGGCACCCGCTGGCAGACCGTCGGTGGCGCCCGCCTCGGCGACTCGATCGGCGTCTTCGACGGCGTACCGGTAGCCCGCGTCGGGGTGTCGGGTGTCGCAGTTCAGCCGCGCGAGGTTGTACCCGAACGTCATGTCGTACACCGCCCGCTCCTCGAACAGCTCGCGCGCGAGCCGGTGGACGGCGAGGTGGCGCCGGTCCGCGAGCACGTCGTGTCCGTCGAGAAACTCCCCGGGAGCGGGGACGTGCGCCGGCACGAACTCGTCGTAGGCGTCGAACGTGTCCTCGTCCGCGCCGAACGGCGATGGAACGCTGACCATGTCCCCGATTGGGCGTCTGCGAGGCTATGCCTCGTCCCGAACTGGTTCGGGGCGCTGCGCAGCGGTGTGGCGGGGGGACGGCCCGGTCGGGAGCGGCGTTCGGTGGCGATCAGCGAATGCAGTCGAGGGTGCGGTCAGCGATTGTGGTCCGTCAGCGGTCGCGGTCCGTCAGCGCAGTCACTCGCGGTCATTCGCCGCCGGCGTGGCTGATGCGGACGAGCCACTCGTCGTCGGCTACGTGCTCGGTTTCGTGGGTGAACCCGCGCTCGGCGAGCACGCCGTAGAGCGGTTCCGGTTCGAAGTTGTTCAGCAGGCGGAGCGTGCCGTCCTCCGGCAGGGATTCGAGCGCGCCCATGATGTCGCCGAACGGTTCGCCCTCGATCTCCCGCGCGTCGAGCGTTCGCGTCGCCTCCGTTGATTCGTCGCTGGCCATACCCCGAGTTGGGGGTCGCCGGGCGAGCGCGTTGTGCCGAAGACGTTCGGCCCCCCGCTCGGCCGCCCGTACGACTGCTCGATGGGGCGGATCCGCGAACGCCGCCACCGAACCGGCACTCCGTGACACTGACGGGGCTGGGGCGCGTGGGGTCGCGCATGCAGTCGGTCACCGTGTCTCGACGAGTCGACGCGCCGCCCGAGCGAGTCCGCGCGGCCATGGGCGACCTGGAGGAGTTAATGCTCGCCGCTGGCTTCACCGACGTGACCGTCGACGGTGCCGACATGCACCTCGAGAACCAGGTCGGCCTCGCGACGGTCACCCTCGACCTCCGCGTCGTCGAGACGGACGCCGACCTCGCCTACGAACAGGCCGACGGCTTCTTCGAGGTCATGGACACCGAGTACCGGGTGACGCCCGTGGGCGACGAGGCGTCAGAGGTGACCGCGACGACCGACTTCGCGCTCGATGTCGCGCTCGTCGGCCAGATCCTCGACGCGACCGTCATCAAACGCCAGCGCCGTCACGAACTCGAACAGCAGTTCGACTGGCTCGAAGACGAAGTCGAGGAGTGAGCGGCTCTTCTCGGGCGGTCTCTGTTGTAGTCGATGGTGAGCGGTGAACGTTCCTGGCCCGCTCGCACGACTACTGTCGTGCGACGTGACGCGCGACAGCGCACGCTGACGGTAGTCTCTACTCGTGGAACAGCTCGTACCACTCGTCGAGTTCGGCGATTTCGTCGGTGAGCGCGCGATACCCGTATTGTGAGACGACTTCGTCCACCGCTCGCGCGAGCCCTTCAGGATCGTCGTCGGGGAGCGATTGCTCGCGGTAGAGAAACAGGCCGGCGTGTTCGATATCCTCGTGTAACGGCTCGAAGTCCTTCGCGTTGTTCGTAACGAGGATGACGCCGTTTTCACCGCACCAGCGAACCAACGTGGGGTCCTCTGTCTCTTCGCCGAACCGATCTTTCGCCTGTTGGACCTCGTAGCCCCGTTCGGCGAGGACTCGCTCGAAAACGCGCCCGACGTGCTCGTCGAGGAGAACGTCGGGGTCCGTCACTCGACCGGCTCTTTCGGCTTCAGTGCGGTGTCACCGAGGCGCTCGAACGCTGCTTCGTTCGCGCGTTCGAACTCCCGTATCTCTTCGATGTTGTCGTAGTAGTACGACAGCGCCTCGTACACCTCCGCGAGCGATAGATCGAACTGATCTGCAGTGTGCGCTGGTGACCGATTCTCGTCGACCACCCGCGCGGCGACGTGACGGACCCCGACGCGAGTCCCGTCGATGCGGGGTTCACCGCCGAGCACGTCCTCGTCGCGAACGATCGTCATACTACGAGTAGGGCTCGTATCCGGTTATAAACTTTCGCCGGTCGCGGGAACGTGCCCTTCACGAACCGAGCGCGCCGACCTGCACCTTCCAGAGGTCGGCGTACTGTCCGTCGCGGTCGAGCAGCTCGTCGTGCGTGCCCTGCTCGACGATCTGCCCGTCGTCGACGACGACGATGCGGTCGGCGTTTCGGACTGTAGAGAGCCGGTGGGCGACGACGAAGGTGGTCCGGTCGTCGGTCACCTCGGCGAGCGAGCGCTGGATCAGGACCTCCGTCCGGTTGTCGACGTGGCTGGTCGCCTCGTCGAAGACCAGCATCGGGGGGTCCGCCAGCAGGACCCTGGCGATGGCGATCCGCTGGCGCTGCCCTCCCGAGAGTTTCACGCCGCGCTCGCCGACTTCGGCGTCGTACCCCTCGTCCAGTTCGCTGATGAACTCGTGGGCGCCGGCGGCCCGCGCGGCGGCCTCGACTTCGGCGTCTGTGGCCCCGTCGGGCTCGTGGCTCCGCCGCTCGCCGTCCGAGGGCTCCCGGGGGTCGCTCTCGCGGCTCGCGGTTTCACCGCTCGCGTCCTCCGAGGGCTCACTCCGTTCGCCCTCGCTCACCCCGTAGGCGATGTTCTCGCGGATGGTTCCCGTAAAGAGGAACGGGTCCTGGGCGACGTAGCCGATCGACCGACGGAGGGACTCCCGCGTGAGGTCTCGAACGTCGTGACCGTCGACGCGGACCGCGCCCTCGTCGGGATCGTAGTACGCCTGCAGGAGCTTCAGCAGCGTCGACTTGCCGGCACCGGTCTCGCCGACGAGGCCGATAGTTTCGCCGGGTTCGACGTCGAGGTCGACGTCCCGCAACACGCGCTCGTCGGTCTCCTCGTCTCGCGGCTCACTCCGTTCGCCGCTCGACTGGTTCGAGGCGTTTCGCGCCTCGCTCGGGTAACTGAAGGACACGTCGTCGTACTCGACGCGGCCCTCGGGGTCTTCGAGGACCGTTCGGCCGTCGTCGCGCGGCGGTTCGATGCGCTGGACGCCGAGGATGCGCTTGGCCGAGGAAGTCGCGGCCTTGTAGAGACCGGTCACCCAGGCGGCGAAGCGCACCGGGAGCACGAGGTTCTGCGTGTAGTACATGAACGGGACGAGTTCGCCGGCGGTGATCGTCCCCGGGAGGAACCAGAAGCGGCCGTTGATCGCCCACTCCGTACCGACGAACAGCGTCGCGACGAACGCGACGCCGGCGAGCATGCGCAGCGAGGGCTGGTGACGGACGCCGACGAGATGGGCGCGCCAGCTCGCGGTCCGATGGGTGGCCGACTGGCGCTCCACGCGGTCGGTCTCGTACCCCTCGCCGCCGAACGCCTTCACCGTCTGGATGCCACTGATGTTCGTCTCCAGCAGGGCGTTGAGGACGCCCGTCTCCTCGCGGACGTCGTCGTTCCTGGCCTCGTGGCGGGCCCCGTACCAGAAATTGACGGCGATGAGCACCGGCGCGACCGCCAGCGAGATGAGCGCCAGGCGCCAGTTCAGCAGGGCCATGTAGACGAGCGAACTCGCGATCATCGAGACGGAGACGACCCCGAGGTTCGGGCCGACTTCCAGGAACCGTTCGAGGGAGTTCACGTCGTTGTTGAGGACGCTCATCACCTCGCCGGTCTGCTGGGTGTCGAAAAAGCCCATGTCCAGGCGCTGGACGGTGTCGAACGCGTCGACGCGGACGCGGTGGAGCGTCCGCTGGGCGAAGAGGAAAAACGAGTACTCGGCGAGGATGCCCAGGCTCATGTCGACGACTTTCAACCCGAACAGGAGCGCGACGGTGAACGCGAGTTGGGGCGTCGGCTCGGTCGGGATCCAGCCGGTCGGGACCAGCGGCAGGGCGTACGCCCGGTCGTTGAACATCGCGTCGAACGCCAGCCCGATGATGAACATGTCGATGTTCGAGATGAACTGCGCGCAGACCGAGGAGACGGCCCCGAGTCCCACCCAGCCCAGGTCGCCGCGCCCGCCGTCGCGGAGCAGCGAGAGCAGCGGCCAGCGCTCGTCGTCCGCCGCGGCGGCGATTCGCCCGCGCTCGCGGCTCGCGGTTTCATCGGCTGCGTCTTCCGAGGACTCGCTTCGCTCGCCCTCCCCCTCGCTGTCACTCATCGGGACACCTCCCCGTCGGCGACCGGTTCGGGGGCGTCGGTCTCGCCGGCCCGCTCGCGGCCCCGCGCCCGTTCCAGGAACGCCTCGGAGACGGCGTCGACATCGCCGACCTGCACCTTCCAGAGGTCGGCGTACAGGCCGTCCCGCTCGACGAGTTCCTCGTGGGTTCCCTGCTCGACGATCCGGCCGTCGTCGACGACGACGATTTTGTCAGCGTTCCGCACCGTCGAGAGGCGGTGGGCGATGGCGAGCGTCGTTCGCTGGCCGGCGAGCGCGTCGATGCTCTCCTGGATCTGCCGTTCGGTCTCGTTGTCGACGTGGCTGGTCGCCTCGTCGAGGACGAGTATCTCCGGCTCGCGCAACAGCGCGCGAGCGATGGCGACGCGCTGGCGCTGGCCGCCCGAGAGGCTCTCGCCGCGCTCACCGACTTGCGTGTCGTAACCCTCGTCCAGGTCGCGGATGAACTCGTGAGCGCCCGCGAGTTTCGCGGCCGCGACGATCTCCTCGTCGGTCGGGTCCTCGTGCTCGCGGCTCCGCCGCTCGCCCTCCGAGGGCTCCCGGTGGTCGCCCTCGCTCACCCCGTAGGCGATGTTCTCGCGGATCGTCCCGTAGAACAGGAACGGGTCCTGTGAGACGTAGCCGAGGTGTTCGCGCAGGCTGCGCGGGGAGACCTCGGCCACGTCCGTCCCGTCGATGCGGACGGACCCGTCGTCCGGCTCGTAGAACCGGAACAGCAACTTGGTGATCGTCGACTTGCCCGCGCCGGTCGGGCCGACGATGCCGACGAGCGAGCCCGGCTCGGCGGTGAAGCGCACGTCGGTGAGTTGTCGCTCGTCGCTGCCGGCGTAGCCGAAACTCACGTCGTCGTACTCGATGCGGCCCTCGCGCACGTCGAGGTCCTCGCCGGTCTCGGTGGCGTCGCGGTCCGTCTCGAGGACGGAGACGATCCGCTTGCTGGAGGCCAGCGCGTTCTCGTAGCTGTCGAGCACGTCGAGCATGAGCTGGCGGATCGGGCCGTAGAAGGACTTGCTGTACAGCAGGAACGTCAGGAGCGTCCCGGCGGTCAGCGAGTGGCCGAGGACGGGCGGCGCGCCGTTGAGGTTGATGTACGCGCCGATGGCGAACAGGCCGACGAAGGAGAAGGAGGCGATCGACCAGCTGCTGAAGTTGAAGGCGAGACGCAGGCGGATGACCGACCAGTTGCGGTCGCGGTACTCCCGCGAGGCCGATGCGACCGCGTCGCGCTCGCGGTCCTCGCGGGCGAAGCTCTTGACCGTCGCGATGCCGTCGATGCTGTCCTCCAGCCGCGAGTTCACCCGGCCGACGCTCTCGCGGACGCGTTCGTAGACCGTCTCGACGCGCGTCGTGTACCAGTGGCCGACCAGGGCGAGTCCGACGGGCATCACGAGGAGGAGCGCGGCCAGACGCAGGTGCAGCGTCGCCATGAACGCGAAGGCGACGGCGATCTGCGTGACGAACCGGAGCCCCTGAACGGCGTTGTTGGCGAAGCCGTTCAGGTTGCTCACGTCGTTGTTGAGGACGCTCATCACGTCCCCGGTCTGGCGCTCGTCGAAGAAACCCAGGTCGCGCCCGACCAGCGCGTCGAACGCGTCGACGCGGATGTCGTGGAGCGTCCGCAGGCGCGCCGTCCCGGCGATCCTCCCGGCGAGCCAGCTCAGCGTCCCGTCGAGGAGGTACGCCGCCGCGAGCAGGCCGACGGTGAACGTGATCTGGCCCTCCGTGGTCTCCGGGATCCACCCGGTCGGGACGCCCGGGAGCGCGTAGGGCGTGCTCGACAGGAGGATGGCGTCCAGCGCGACGCCGACCACGAGCGCCGGCACCCGCTGGGGGACCTGCGCCAGCGCCGTCCCGACGATCGCGACGACGTATCTGGGCACGTAGGGCCGGGCGTACCGGCGGGCCAGGTGCCAGAGCGGGTTGCCGACGCCGTCAGGGACTTCGAATTTGGAGGACTCGGGGGACTCACTCACGTCGGATCACCTGGGCGGGGTCGCAGCGGGAGACGCCGCCGTGTACAGCGATCTGTCCGCGGGGGCCGGATATCGCTACCGGTGGTGTGACAACCGATGACGCGCCGAGCCGGGCCCGGGGCGGCGGCCGGTTCACGCGCCGCCCTCCGCGAGGTAGTCCTCGACCAGCGACTCCAGCCCGTCGAGGACCGGTTCGACGCGCTCGCCGTCGGCGAAGATGGCGCGGCGGTTCTGCCCAGAGCGGATGGCCGCGACGAAGGTGACCGCGAACGGTTCGGGGTCGACGTCGCGGAACTGCCCGGACTCGATCCCCTCCGTGACGGCGTCGGCGACGAACCCCTCCAGGAAGTCGGAGTCGTATTCGACGGCCTCGCGCAGGCGGTCGTCGTAGGGGGCCTGGGCCTCGATCTCCAGGAGCATCCGCGAGAACTCGACGGCGGCGTCCTCGTCACCCTCGACGTCTCTGAGCATGTACCGGGCGAGTTCGAGCAGTCGCTCCCGGGGGTCGTCGCTGTCGGCGCGCTCGCGGACCTCGTCGGTGAGGTGGTCAAGTCCGTTCGTGAACATCGAGAAGACCAGATCCTCCTTGGTGTCGTAGTAGTGGTGGACCAGCGACTGGCTCACGCCGGCCGCGTCCGCGACCGCCTGCGTCGTGAAGTCGTCGAAGCCGCGCTCGACCAGCACGTCGAAGGCGGCCCACCGGATCTCGTCCGCCGTCGACGGCTCTCCGTCGGATCCTCCGTCGTCGTCGCCGCCGTCCGCGCTGCCCGAACTATCACTCATGTTGCTGATTGAGTACTCAATCAAACAAGTATCTGATGGTTCTGGTGCGGGTTCCGTGATTCGTCGGGGTCGACCGCGGCTGGCGGCGTCAGTCGGCGGGTGTCGGGACGGGGTCGTCCTCGACGACGCTGTCGGTCCAGGTGCCCCGGAGGAACCACGACCCGACGATGAGCGCGGACCCGACGTGCATGATGGCCAGCGCCCACCAGACGCCGGTGGTGCCCGTGTCGAACGCGGTCACGAGGACGTAGGCGGGGATCACTTGCAGTCCCCACACCGACGTGACGGACATGATCATCGCGGCGCGGGTGTTGCCAGCGCCGTTGAAACAGCCCTTGACGACGTGGAACGCGCCCATGAAGGCGAACGTCGGGGCGACGATCCGCATGAACTCCTCGCCGATGTCGACGATGGTCCCCGCCTCGGCGCCGACGATGAAGACGCCGACGATCTCGCGGGCCCAGACCACGCCGACGGCGCTGACGACGACGTACGCCGCGGCGAGCATCCCGAGCGCGAGGTAGACCGCCCGCCTGGCGCGGTCGGCGCGCTTCGCGCCGAGGTTCTGGCCGACGGCCGTCTCGACGCCCATCCCGAGCCCGACGGCGGGCAGGAAGACGAAGGAGGTCAGCCGGGCGCAGATCCCGAACGCGGCGACGGCGGTCGGCCCGACGAACGCGACGATGGCCGTCATCGCGCTGTAGGAGAGCGCTCCGGAGCTCTGCTCGATGCTCGCGGGGTAGCCGACCTCGACGATCTTCCGGACCGTCTCGCGTTCGAGTCGCAGGTCCGCGAGCGACAGCGACAGGCCCAGGCGACCCGAGAACAGCAGGGCGACGCCGGGGACGGTCGCGAGCGCCCGCGAGAAGATGGTCGCCATCGCCGCGCCGCGGACGCCGTGGCCGGTGAAGCCGGTGGCGTCCAGCAGGCTCGCTTCGAGTCCCCGCGCGCCGAGGGCGCCGAACAGGGGGTTGTCGGCGAACCCGAAGATGAAGACGGGGTCGAGGACGACGTTGACGGCGACGCTGACGGCCATCAGGTACATCGGGGTGCGGGTGTCGCCCCAGCCCCGCAGCAGCGACTGGAAGACGAAGAAGCCGAACATGAACCAGACGCCCAGGAAGATCACCCGCATGTACTCGAGCGAGTAGGCGAACACCGTCGTTCCGGGCTCGGCGCCGATCAGCCGCAGGAACGCGGGCGCGAGCAGGTATCCGACCCCGCCCAGGACGAGCGAGAAGAGGGACACGAACGCCAGCGTCTGGCCGGCCACCTCGTTGACGCGCTCGACGTTGTCGGCGCCCTTGTGCTGGGCGACGAGGACGCTCCCGGCGAGGGTCAGTCCGCCGCCCAGCGAGATCAGGACGAACACCGGCGGCCAGGAGAAGGAGAGCGCGCTCACGGCGTCGCCGCCGAGGCGGCCGACCCAGAAGGTGTCGACGAGGTTGTAGACGACCTGGAGCAACTGGGTGAGGACGATCGGCGTCGACAGCGCGAGCAACGGCCGGAACAGCGACCCCTCGGTCAGGTCGTAGTCGCTGTCCCCGGTCTGGTCGACGAGTTCGTCGGAATCCGGTTCGTCGGAATCCGGTTCGTCGGAATCCGGTTCGTCGGCATCCCGGGCGTCCGGTTCACCGGCGTTCGTGACAGCCGATTCGTCGGTGTCCTGGGCGTCCGCTTCGTCGGTCTCGTGCTCCGTCCCGTCTGACTCGTCTCCGTCGTGCATGGCTCGTCACTCCCGACCGGAGTCCGCGGGCGGCCCGGTCCGTTCGTCGTTGCTATACCCGTGCGCCCGCTTCAGTATCGGGGGTACCGTGCGTTCCGTTCGCACGCCGACTCGCCCCCGACTCACCGCTCGTCCTCCGCGCTCGTCGCGGCCTCCGCGTCGGTCGGTTCGCCGGCGACCAGCAGGTCGTCGATCAGGTACGATTCGACGCCGGCGAACGCCTCCTCGGTCGGCGCGTCGTCGCCGAGGATCACGTCGTGGGACTGGGCGCCCTCGATGGCGGAGCGAAAGAGGGCGGCGTAGCGCTCGGGGTCGACGTCGCGGAACTGCCCGGACTCGATCCCCTCGCGGACGATGTCGGCGATCACGCCGCGGATGAGCCGGTCGTTCTCGACGAGTTGGCCCTGCAGGTCCGGGTCGAAGGGGGCCTGCGCGCGCATCCCGAGCAGCGCGGTGTGGAAGTCCCGGGTCGCCTCCTCGTCGCCCATCCCGTGGACGACGATCTCGGCCATCCGGCGGAGGCGGTCCCGCGGATCGGCGTCCGCGCCGCCCTCGACCTCGTCGATGAACCCCTCGAGGAGGTGGGCCATGAACGCCACCATGAGGTCGGCCTTGGAGTCGAAGTGGTAGTGGATGAGCGACTTGCTCTTGTCGAACTCGTCGGCGATGGCCTGGATCGTCAGGTCGGCGTACCCGTGGGCCGCGAGCGCCCGAAAGGTCGCCTCCATGATCGCCTGTCGCGTGGAATCCTCCCCGGTCATAGCTGGTCGAACGTCCAGTCAGGACTTAAGCGGACGGATCGCCGGAACAACTCTCCGGTGTGTTCGAACGGGCCGGCCCCGCCACCGCAGACGCGGTAGACCAGGGGGAACAGCCACGGAATCGCATGGGATACGGAGGGGGAGATACGGAGGATGACAGCGACAGCCGTCGCGGGCCCGACGCGGATCGGGGACCCGGACGCGAGCGGTCCGCCGGCGCGGGGGCAGGACCGGGACGAAAGACGGCCAGCGCGTCGCGCTCGCGGTGCGGTCGGGCGATCACTTTCGCTCCGGTCCCGATACCCTTTAGCCGTCGACCGGCAACTACTCGGCAGATGGCGAACTCGAACGCGAAAGGCGACCGCCGCGAGCGAGAGCTCGTCAACGAACTCGACGCGGCCGGTTTCGCGGTGATGCGCGCCCCCGCCAGCGGGAGCGCCACCGAGCGCGAACTCCCCGACGTGCTGGCCGGCGACGGCGAGGACTTCTACGCCATCGAGGCCAAGTCCTCGTCGGGCGACCCCATCTACCTCGACGGCGCCGAGGTCGAGGCACTCCTCTTTTTCTCCCGGAACTTCGGCGCGAAACCCCGCATCGGCGTCCGCTACGACCGCGAGGACTGGTACTTCTTCCACCCCGGCGACGAGGCCGTCCACGTCACCGACGGCGGGAACTACCGCGTCAAGAAAGAGACCGCGCTCGCCCACGGCACCGACTTCGACGAACTCGTCGGCCACTCCGAGAAGGTCACCCTCGACGAGGTGGCCGACGACGGCCCCGATCAGGGCACGCTGGACGTGCTCGCCGCCTTCGAGCGCGGCGACCTGACGAGAGAGGAAGCCGCCGAGATGCTGTAGCGAGCCGGCCGATGCGGCGGTCAGTTCGACGCCGTTCCCACCGCCTCGCGGACGGTCGTCACCTCGATCCCGCGCTCGCGAGCGGCGTCGACGACCGCGGCGACGCGTCCTGGAGGAACCGTCTCCCAGTCGGTGTGGCCCGCCAGGATGCCCAGCCCGCCGCGCTCGGCCACGCTATCGAGGTAGGTCTCGATCTCGACCATGCGCATCGCGTCCGTCTCCAGGTAGTAGCGCTGCAGGTCCAGCGGCGACTGCCCCGGCGGGTTCGGCAGTGAGCGCACCGCCGCGTCCGCCAGCGCGCCGAAGTGCTCGGTGACGACGCGCCAGACCCGCGCGTCGGCAGCGTCGTAGGGCAGCGCGAACGTCGTCGGCTCGAACCCCAGTTCCTGCAGGTCGCGCTTGGACCCCTCGATTTCGTCTCGAATCTGCTCGCGCGACGGCCGGAAGACGGCCTCCGCCGCGTCGAAGCCCGACCCGAGCGGGGCCTCGAACCGAACGAACGGGGTGCCGGGATCGACACTCGCACCCTCCTCGTCGTCCCCTCCGGCGTCGTCGCCCTCGACTCGCCCTTTCTCGGCGAGCGTGACGGTCTCCGTCCGGTCGCCGTCGGTCACTTCGAAGGTGTCCTCGGGGTAGAGCCCGTGGTCCGCGTCCGGGAAGACGTGGTCGCTGTCGAGGACGAGGCGCTCGTCGCCGGCGTCGGCGTCCGCGGCGAGGCCGTGGGCCTGCATGTAGCGGTGTTTCCGCCCGTGGGCCACGACCTCCCAGCCCTCGTCGACGAGTTCGCGGAGTCGGTCGACGGAGAGGTGTCCCTCCTCGCCGAGCCAGTCGGCGACGATCGCGAGCGACGCCGGGGCGTCGCGGTCGTCGAGGACCGGATAGATCTCGTCGTAGTCGGTGGCGTAGCCGTCGTCGAACGTCAGCGCGAGTCGGCCGTCGCTCATGCGCGTTCGTTCCGCGGGGCGGAGATAAGTGTTCGGCGAAGCCGCTCGTGCCGTCGATCGAGTCGGAGGGCGGCTACTCCGCGTCCGCCGGGACCCGGTCGCCCAGGTCCCGGTCCACGATTTCGGCGTCGTCGACCCGTTCCAGCCGCGAGCGCGGGAACGAGTAGCGCCGCGGCGACGGCGAGCGGGCCAGGTCGCTCAGGTAGACGACTTCGACGACGAGGTCGTCGCGGGGGTAACCGGCGTTGGTCGCGTAGTCGGCGACCGTCTCGCCGACGCCATCGATGACGACCTCGTGGGCGCGCTCGGGCGTGACGCGGACGACGACGAGGCGGTCGTCGGCCTCGCGGTCGCGGACGACGTCGCCGTTCTCCAGTCGGCAGGCCCCGCAGAGGTGGGGCTCGTCGTCGTCTTCGGGGACGAACGTGTCGATGCCGCAGGCGGCACAGGTCGCGGCGCGCTTTCCGGGTGCGGGCACGCGTCGGGTCGTGATCTCGATGCCGACGCGGCGGATGTGCTTGCAGCGATTGTGACGGATCCGGTTGTCGGGACAGGTGCAACTGCGGGCGGGGAGGTCGACGACGTAGGTCGCGCCGCTCTGGCTGTCGACGGCGTACCGCCCGTCGCCCAGGGGGCGGACGGCCATGCGCTCGGTCCAGGCGCGGGCGGCCCGTTCGTCGAGCCGCCGAACGTCCGGTGCGAGTGCGGTCTTTCGCGCGTGGGTAGGGGTGTGTGTTTCGGGCATAGGAGCTCGGACGCTGGTGTTTTCCGCTACTGCGTCCACACGAAACGTAGGTGCCGAACGAACCTAAGTCCGTCGGGGTCGTGCGCCGGCGGGCGCTCCGATCGGTCGCCGTCTGGCGGTGGGAGTCGCGGTCGAGCGGTGTCGGTCGGACTCGCCGGTGGGGGAAGGCGGGGCTTCGAAGCGCTTTTGCCGGGGCCGGGGAAACGCTTGGTCATGGAAATCGACCGGAAGTTGGCCGCCGAACTCGCCGTGTCGGCGGTTTCGGTCGTCGTGTTCGTCGGTGCCGCGTACGTCGTCAGTTCGAACTACGCCGTCCCGGGGAACGCGACGAACAACGGGTCCGCCTCGCCGGTTCTCCAGCCCGACGGCGGCCTGGCGATGGTCGGCGTCATCGGCCTGTTCGTCCTCGTGATGGCCATCGCCGGCCTGATCATGTACCGCGCCGACTTCGACGAAGAGTAGTCGTCCGCCCGGTCTCGCGTTCGTCCCTTCTCGACGCCTGTGGCCGTCGACCGCTCAGGCTCCCGAGTCGGCCTCCGGTTCCGCCCCGGACTCCGCGGTGGTGCTCTCCGTCCCTCCACCGGTCGCGCCACCGTCGCCTCCTTCGTCGTCCTCGCCCCCGTCTCCCTCTTCCTGTTCGTCGCGCCAGTCGGTCAGTTCGTCTTCGTCCTCCTGGTCGAGACGGTGTTCGTAGTAGTTCAGCGGGTGGGACTCGTCGATGACGTCCTCGCAGATGTCGTCCTTGTTGACGCAGTCGCCGTAGGACTGCATCGTCGCACACGACGGCGGCGAGTAGTCGGTGGGGCTGGTCGCCCCGCGGATGTGGTCGACCTGGTAGCGAGTCGCTTCCTCGCCGAAGCCGGGATTGACCTGGAAGATGTCGACGATCTCGTCGGTCGTCATCCCGATGCTCGTCAGGAACGACGCGATGGCGAACCGCGAGTGGTGTTCGAGGTGTTCGCCCTTCTGGACGCGGTCGAGCAGCGACTTCATGCAGGGCGGGAACAGCTCGGGCACGACGGTGTCGATGTCGCGCGTGAGGTCGAGTTCCGAGAGCCGCTCCCGGAGGTCTTCGACCTCCGCGGTGACCTCGGTCTCGATGGCCTCGGGGACCGAGAGGGGGAGGCCGTCGTCGACCCGCCGGCGCACGGCCTGGCGGCAGAGGACGAGCAGTTCCTCGCCGTCGACGACCACCTCGCCGTCGGCGAGCGCGCGGTTGACCAGTCGCCACTCGTCGCCGCGCTGGTCGGAGGCCAGTTCGAGGTAGGTGCCGACGCCGACGAGGAACTCGCGGGACTGCCCGTCGCTGGCGACGGCCGACCCGTCGCCGACGGCCCCGTCGACTGCGCGCACCGCGTCCGAGAGGTCGAACTCCGCGAGCAGGTCCGGGAGCGTGAGCCGGTCCGTGTTGGCGTATTTCAGCTCGGCGGTGTCGGCGAAATCGGCGGTGAACCGCTCGTAGGCGGTCGCCGCCTCCGCCTGAGCGTACCGGCGCGTGAGGACGTGCTCGTCGACGAGCGAGACGAGGACGCGCGCGACCGGATAGGAGAGCAACTCGATCCTGTCGACGTCGTGAGCCTCGCCGACGGTGCCGTCTTCCAGCGCCCAGACCACGCGCTCGACGCCGCGCGCGACGACCTCCGGCTCCTCGGCGACCACCGCCGCGAGGTCGACGTCGGCCTCGCCGACCGCCTGACGGGAGACCTGCCGGAACGGATAGCGCGCGTGGATGGGCTGGATCGTCATCGAGCGCTCTGTTGTGACTACCGTCGAATAAAGCCGACGGTCACCGGGGACGCGAACGGAACGCTTCGAGTGCGATGCGATCGGAGACGGCACGAAAGCCCGACCGGTTTCTACTGACCGGTCATTCTGTGCGGGCGGGACTTTCGTGCTGTGCTCGCCGGAAGCGATCCAGCTGTCGCTGCTCCGTCAGGACAGATCTCGCTCGAAACCCGCGAAACGTAACTCCTCAGTCCTCGTGGAGCGCGCGCAACTCCTCGGCGACGGCCTCGCTGTGCTCGTCGTCGCCCTGGACGGCGCGCTTGTAGCGGCGGTACTGGCTGCGGGAGACGTGGATCTCCTCGGTCTCGCCCTGGCGGGTGACTTCCAGGCGGATGGTCCCCTGGGGGTTGTTGCGGAGCTTGAACGAGGCGACGGCCGAGAGGACGAACCACAGCGCGACCGAGCCGCCGACGAAGTAGACCATGGCGGTCGGGAACGCGAGCGACTGGCTGGCCTCGACCCACCGGGTCGGGTAGGCGTGGTTGAAGAGGCCGACGCCGGCGACGTTGAGCGCGGCGCCGACGAGGACGCCGAGGCGCTCGCGGCGACTCGCTGGCAGGACGGCGACGACGCCGAGGAACATCGCGGGGATCCCCAGGCCCGCGAGGACGCCGGCGACGCGTCGCGTCTCGGTAGTCGTAGTCGCGTCGAAGACGGTCGCCAGCCCCGTCGTCAGCACGAAGATGGCGCTCACGACGGCCAGCGCGCCGACGACGAACAGGCTCCCGCCGGCGGACACGCGCCGCGGGTCCCTCCCGGTCCACTCCCCGCGGTCGTAGGCCTCCGAGAGACTGGGCATGGATCTCCGTTGACACGCGACCTACAAAACTACCCGTCAGACGCGCGCAAGACGAATCGTAGGCGACCAGTACGGCGACACAGCGCGGACGTGACCGGCGCTGTGCGTCCGGTAGGGACCCGGTAACAAGCCTTAAGTGAGACGATCGTGGTGGATATTCACATGGGCGCGGACTCAGGATCGACAGAGGCGACGGGGGCGCGGGACGAACAGTCGGACGGAATTCCCGACGCCGACGGGATCGACCCCGCCGAGCGCCGCTGTGCCGTTTCACTGGGCGAGCCGTCCGAGGAGTGATCCAGCACGGGGCCCAAGAGTGTTCCAGCACGGGGCCCGAAGAGTGGGCCAGTACGGGGTCCGAATCGTGGGCCAGTACGGGGTCCGAATCGTGGGCCGGGGACGGGCCGCGGGAACCCCAGCGCGCGCCCCGAACCGGTTCGGACGTCGGATGACACCCGACACCACGCGGTAGAAAACGGTTTAGGGCACAGGCGACCACTCTGAGGTATGAGTCACCAGGAACCCGAACCCCGCGACGACGAGCGCGAGGGTGCTCCCGGCGAGAAACCCGACGACCTGCCGAGCAGCGAAGTCACGGAGGGGACCGACAAGGCGCCCCACCGGGCGATGTTCCGCGCGATGGGCTACGACGACGAGGACCTGTCCTCGCCGATGATCGGGGTCGCCAACCCGGCGGCGGACATCACTCCCTGTAACGTCCACCTCGACGACGTGGCGGACGCCGCCTACGAGGGGATCGACGAATCGGGCGGCATGCCCATCGAGTTCGGCACGATCACCATCTCCGACGCCATCTCGATGGGGACCGAGGGGATGAAGGCCTCCCTGATATCCCGGGAGCTCATCGCCGACTCCGTCGAACTCGTCTCCTTCGGCGAGCGCATGGACGGCCTCGTCACCATCGGTGGCTGTGACAAGAACATGCCCGGCATGATGATGGCGGCCATCCGGACGGACCTGCCGAGCGTCTTCCTCTACGGCGGGTCGATCATGCCCGGCGAGCACGACGGTCGCGAGATCACTATCCAGAACATGTTCGAGGGCGTCGGCGCCGTCGCGGACGGCGAGATGACCGAGGACGAACTCTACGAGATGGAACAGCAGGCCTGCCCCGGCGCCGGCTCCTGCGGCGGGATGTTCACCGCCAACACGATGGCGTCCATCTCCGAGGCGCTGGGCTTCGCGCCGCTCGGGTCGGCCTCCCCACCGGCCGAAGACGAGGCCCGCTACGAGGTCGCCCGCGAGGCCGGCGAACTCGCGACGGAAGTCGTCGAGGCGCGGCGCTCGCCCTCCGATTTCCTCTCGCGGGAGTCCTTCGAGAACGCCATCGCGCTGCAGGTCGCGGTCGGCGGCTCGACCAACGCCGTCCTGCACCTGCTCGCGATGGCCGCCGAGGCCGACGTCGACCTCGACATCGAGGACTTCAACGAGATCAGCCAGCGCACGCCGAAGATCGCCGACCTGCAGCCCGGCGGCGAGCGCGTGATGAACGACCTCCACGAGGTCGGCGGCGTCCCGGTCGTGCTGAACGCGCTCTACGAGGCCGACCTGCTCCACGGCGACGCCCTCACGGTCACCGGCAACACGATCGGCGAGGAACTGGAGGCCGACGACCCGCCGGCCATCGAGGACCTGGACGTCGACTACCTCTACACGGTCGACGAGCCCAAGAACGAGCAGGGCGCCATCCGCATCCTGACGGGCAACCTCGCGCCCGACGGCGCGGTCATCAAGATCACCGGCGAGGACCACCTGCGCCACGAGGGCCCGGTTCGCATCTTCGACGAGGAGAGCGAGGCGATGAAGTACGTCCAGGAGGGCAACGTCGAGTCCGGCGACGTCATCGGCATCCGCAACGAGGGGCCCCGCGGCGGTCCCGGCATGCGCGAGATGCTCGGCGTCACCTCCGCCGTCGCCGGGCAGGGCCACGCCGAGGACGTGGCGCTGTTCACCGACGGTCGCTTCTCCGGCGCGACGCGCGGGTTCTCCATCGGGCACGTCGCCCCCGAGGCGTTCGTCGGCGGTCCCATCGCGGCGCTGGAGGACGGCGACACCATCACCATCGACGTCGACGAACTGGAACTGTCGGTCGACCTGACCGACGAGGAGATCGAGGAGCGCCTCGAAGACTACGACCCCGAGCCGACCTACGACAACGGCGTCCTGGCCAAGTACCACCGCGACTTCGGATCGGCGGCCAACGGCGCGGTCACGAACCCTGGCGTGCAGTGGGAGTGAGGGCGGACGCGGTGGTCTCGGTTTACCCGCGGCCGCGAACGGAGTCCTCGTGAGCGAAGCGAACGAGGGCTCGGAAGTGCTCGCTCTTCCGGTGTGAGCGGCCGTTTTTTGCCCCATCTTTTTGGCCGAGAGGGTCGCGAGCGGAGCGAGCGACCCCGAGGCGAAAAAGGTGGGTGCTACGAACCCCGGCGTGCAGTGGGAGTGAGCGGCCACGAAGTGGCCGCGAACGCCGAAAGGCGAACGGAGTGAGCCTTTCGGAAGTGAGCAAATCCGAAGGATTTGCGAAGGTCGAAAGACGACCGTAGGGAGTCTATCTGAAGCGAGCGGCCACGAAGTGGCCGCGATGCACCGCTCGTGAGCGAGCGGATACAGGTTTCAGCCATGAGGAACACGCCGTGGCGGTCCTGCACTGTGCTTTACCGGGCACTACGCCCATCAGGTGCGCCGACCGACCGCCCTTCGCGGTGTGAGTGTTAATTTCACGAATGATATCTCTGTCACAAGGTATATGCGGGGCGACCGCTTAGGTCCAAATATTATTGTGAACTGGCCGACGATCCGGCGGGGTCATCCGGACATCGAGACATGAAGGACCGAAACGAGGGGGGCGATACCGACGACGCTGAGGGGGACAGCGATGGGCCGGCGGAGACTGTCGTCTTCGACCACTACGACTGGCGCGGTGCGGACACGCCGAGCATCGCCGTCCCGGAGGCGGTCGCGGCCGTCACGAACCGGAACGTTACCGCGATTCAGCCGCTGCAGAACGTGATCGACGCCGACTCGCTGGACGTGATTGTTCGATCTGGCGACCCGGCGGCCGTCCGAGTGTCGTTCCCGTACGCGGGGACGGAAGTAACGATCACCGGCGACGGTCGGATCGAGCTCACGATCGAGTCGGCGTAGCCTACTCCCGACAGGCTTCGAGCAACTGTCTGGCGTGTCGGACGTGGAAGTCCTTCTCGTCGGCGTCGTCCGTCCCCAGCGCCCGCTGCAAGTGAACGTCGATCCGGTCGATCGAATCCGGATCGAGCGTGCCGATCGCGGGCTCGGAGGACCCCGAGTGCCCGTGTGTTTTGCCGGTCATGGTCCGTGTTAGTCGCTATCTCGCTCACTGGTCGTTTATAGGTTACGGTATTGACACCTGTCGACCGTCGAGCGCTGCGGGGCCGGGGGCGGCCGAATGGCGGGGCAGGGCAGGAGCGGCGGGACGGTGACGCCGTCAGAGGCGGTCGGCGACGGCCGGGGCGGCGCTGACGGCGCTGACCTGTCGTTCGATGGTGTCGGTGCCGAAGACGGCGGTGATGCCGGCGCGTTCGAGTTTCGTCCGGGCGTTCGCGGCCAGCATGGGGTGGACGCAGGTGACGAACACGCGGGCGGCGCCGCGGTCGGTGAGCACGTCGATGGACTCGGCCATCGTCGACCCGGTGGCGACGATGTCGTCGACGAGCACGACGTCGCGGTCGGTGACGACGGCGTCGCTCGGTTCGATCTCGACCTCGCCGGTGTCGTAGTCGCGCTCCTTCTCGAAGTAGTCGGTCGCGCCGCGGCCGTAGGCGTCGCGGGTCGTCGCCGCGAGGTCGACGGCACCCTCGTCGGGCGAGAGGAACAGCGGGTCCGCGAGGTCGGAGGGCAGGGGTTCGGCCAGGCGGCCGGCGGCGTCGACGGCCTCCGCCGGAACGGTGAAGAAGTCGCAGACGGCGGTCTCGTGGGGGTTGACGGTGAGGACGCGGTCGGTCCCCGTCGAGACGGCGCGGGCGACCGCGCGGGACGAGACGGGTTCGCCCGCGGTGAACGCCCGGTCCTGGCGAGCGTACCCCATGTACGGGAGGACGGTCGTCACCTCGCCGGCGCCGGCCTCGCGGACGGCGTCCTGGAGCTGGAGCAGTTCGAGGTGCGCGTCGCTGGAGACGGTCGAGCCGACGACGACGGCGTCGTCGGCCGCGAATCCGGGAACCGCCGCCTGGAGTTCCCCGTCGGGGAAGCGGTCGTACTCGACGGCGGCGAGTTCCCGGCCCGTCGCCTCTGCAAGTGCGGCCGCGAACGCCTGTGACGTGGACCCGCTGACGATCATGTGCGGGTGGTCGCTTTCGCCGGTAAACACCGTTTCGGTTGCAGCGGCGGGCCGCGCGGACCGCCCGACGCCAGCGCGGCGGGAACGACGCCGACGCGACCCGATTGTCGTCGCTGAGAACGACGCGACATCATCAAGAGCCTGCACTCGCAAGGGGGGCCAACGATGCCCTCCGCGTCCCCCGATCGCGCCGCCCCGACGTGTTCGCGCCGCGCGGTGCTCGCGGGTGTCGCCGGCCTCCCGGCCGGACTCGCCGGTCGGCACGCCGACCGGCGACCGCGCTCGACCGGGAATCGACTCGTGACGGAAACCCGGCCCGTGACGGTCGCCACCTGGAACGTATCGCTCGGCGTCGACCTGTTCCGCCTGCTCGAGGCCCGCACTGCCGACGACGTGCGCGAAACGGCCGGGGAACTGCTCGACAGCGCCCGTCGACACCCCTACGAGGCGCGCGCCGGCGCGATCGCCGACGCGCTGGTCGCCGCAGACGCCGACGTCGTGGCGCTCCAGGAAGCGGCGCGCATCCAGGCCAGTTCCGGCGGCGAGGCCGACGACGGCGGCGAACTGGTGACCGACGTGCTCGATTCGGTGCGCTCGGCGCTGGAGGGCCGCGGCCGGCCGTTCGAGGTCGCGGCCTCGACCGTCACGACCGACGTCGAACTCCCGATCGAGAGCGAGTCCGGCGCCGAGACCGTTCGCCTGACCGACCGGGTCGCGGTGCTCGTCGGCCCGGGCGTCGACGCGCGGAACGCGGGCGGAGACACGTACGACGAGCGACTGACGTTCCCCGTCCCCGGGACCGGCCGGACGGTCACGCTCCGACGGGGGTACTGTCGGGCGGACGTCGGGCCCGAGGAGACCGCGTTCACCGCCGTCTCCACGCACCTGGAGTCGGTGTCGGGGGCGGCCCGACGCCGGCAGGCGACGGAACTGCTCGACGCGTTCCCGGCCGAGGGATCGGTGGTAGTCGGCGGCGACTTCAACAGCGGCCCGGGGACGACGACCGGCGCGTACGACGCGCTGACCGACTCGCTCACGGACGTCCATGGCCGGCTCCGTCCCGACGACGACGGAAACACGTGCTGTCGGCCGTCGCTGGTCGGGGCCGGCGACTCGCGACTGACGAAGCGGGTCGACGGCCTCCTCTCGCGCGGCGAGGTGCGAGCGACCGCGGTCGAGCGCCTCGGCGAGGACGGGGCCGACCGCGTCGAGGCGACGGTCGACGGCGACTCGGTCTCGGTATGGCCGTCAGACCACGCCGGGGTCGTCGGGACGTTCGACGTCCCCGCCCCCACGCCGACGCCAACGGCGACGCCGACGACGGAGACGGACGAACCGGGAGCGACGGCGACGACTGCCGGGACGGACGCCACCACCGGAACGACCGACGACCCGTCGGCGGCGTCCGCGCCGGCCTCGTCGACCGACCGGCCATCCGACCCGTCGAGCGGAGCGGGGCCGGGGTTCGGCGCGCTCGGGGCCGCGGTCGCGTTCACCTACGCGGCGCTCGCGCGCGAGCGGCACTGACCGGTCGGCCGTACGGCTGCCCCGGACGTTCGCCGCGTCCCGGCCGTTCGCCGCGGACGGCGGTCAGGCCACGGCCAGCGCCGTGACGTCGGGCAGGCCGAGCGACCGCGCTCGCCAGCCGCCGGCGCCATCGGGAGTCGTCTCCGGATCGGCGTCGACGAGGACGGTCCCCGTCTCCGTCACGGCGTAGACGCACTCCCCGTAGGCCACGTCGACGACCGTCCCCGCCACGGGCAGGTCGACCGCCTCCCAGGTGTCCGTCCCGCGGGCGTACAGCGCGTCGGCGGTCGCCGCGTGCGCCTGTCCGTCCTCGGCGGCGACGGCGGTGAACGCTCCCTCGCACTCCCGGAGCCAGCCGTTGCCCAGTCTGTAGAGCCCGTCGCCAGTCGCCGCGAGCGGCGCTCCGTCGGCGCTCGCCACGTCGCGCACGTCGTCGAGACCTGCGCCGACCAGCTCGTCGCCGTCGATCCGGAAGACGCCGTCGGCGGCGGCGACGAACGCGCCCGACAGCGCGCGGACGTCGTCGACCTCCCCGAGCGCGGTCCACTCGCCGTCGCGGTAGCGCGAGACGCGGCCCGCCTCGTCGGCGGCGACGACGGCACCGTCGTCCGCGGTGACCGCGACCGCCGGACCGAACCCGAGCGATTCGAACGGTTCCGGGCCGACGAGCACGTCTTCGTCGGTCGCGACGAGGACCGCACCGTCGGCCGTCGCGACGTCGCGGGCGCGACAGCGGTGCGAGAGACCGAACCGGCCGACCTGGTCGCCGGAGATCCGCACGGTGGCCACCCCCTGTCCCGCCGCGAGGTACGCGACCGTCTCCTCGCGGCGCTCGCCGTACATCCGCTTCTCCTCGAGAGCGCTCATACTAGCTCTGGGCGGCCCCGGTGTGAAAACCTGCCGCCGCACCGGTTCGGAGCGGAGGGGGCACCGGTTCGGAGCGGTGGCGCGCTGACCGCGTGCGCGCTGTGTCCCCTGCCCGCGCTCACTCGACGGCAGCCCACTCGCCGATCTGACTCTCTCGGACCCACGGGTCCGACCGCCAGGGCGTCTCCCGCGCGCGCACCGTCCCGGCCTCCGGGTCGCAGGTGACGAATCCGGCCGCGACGAGCACCGGCAGGTGCGTGTGGGCCAGCGAGAGCCTGACGACGCGTGAGACGGGTTCGGGCACGTCGGCCCCGTCGCGCTCGTGGGCGGCTACCGCGGCGGCCAGCGCGTCCGGCGTCGTCACTCCCCCGGTGAACAGCTCGTAGAGGACGGCCTGTCGCCGCCCGCTCGCCAGCGCGTCGAGGACCGGATCGTACGCCGGGTCGGGGTGGTCGGCGACCAGTCGCTCCACCCACGTCTCGTCGAACGGCGGCTCGTTCGCGGCGGCGACCAGCCCGGAGCCCGGATCGAACGTGACCGCACCCGCCTCCCCGAGCACGGGGAGGTGAACGTGATACAGCGCCCGCAGTGCCTCGTCGGTGTCGTCGTGCCCGTCGGCGGCCGACTGGGACAGCCGACTCGCAACGGCCGAGGCCAGCGCGTCGACCGAGATCGCGTTCTCGCGCTCGCGCAGCGCGGCGAGCGCGACCCGCCGGACCGAGACCGACAGCGCGTCAAGCGCGGTCGGTGAGGCCGTCGGGACGTCCATGCTACTCTCCATACCGCGTCCACTCGTAATAACGATCGTGGCCTATTTCACGGTCTGATAGCACTCGGAGACGACCGGGGCAGCGACGGCATCCACCGACGCGACGAGTGAATAATCAGGGCGTCTCCGCCGTCACGTCACCGCCACAGCGCCGTCACGTCGTCGTCACAGCGCCGTCTTGTACGCTTCGAGCGTCTCCTCGACGTCGTCCTCCGTGTGGGCGTAGGTGACGAACTGCGCCTCGAACTGGTTCTGCGAGAGGAAGATACCCTGTTCTTTCATCTCCTGCCAGAAGACGCGCCGCCAGCGGTCGGTCTGGCCGGCGGCGACGTCCGCGGCGTTCTTCGGGCAGACGTCGTACCGCGGGCAGTCGGGTCGCTGGGAACAGCCGCCCTCGCAGTGGTCCTCGAAGGTGTCCGGCGCTTCCCGCGTGAACAGCACCTTGAAGATCCCCTCGGTGCCGGCGACCGTGTACTCGGGCGCCTGGTCGCGCACGATCTCCTGCAGACCGGTCCGCAACTGCTCGCCGAGGTCGTTGATGTGGTCGTAGACGTCGTGTTCGGCGGCGTAGCGCAGTGATTCGAGGCCGGCGGCCATCGTGACGGGGTGACCCGAGAAGGTGCCGGCCTGGAACACGTCGCCCGAGGGGGTGAACTGCTCGACGAGGTCCGAGCGGCCGCCGATGGCGCCGACGGGGAACCCGCCCCCGATGAGTTTGCCGAAGGTCGTCAGGTCGGGTTCGATGTCGAACTTCCCCTGGGCGCACTGGAGGCCGCCGACGCGGAAGCCGGTGATGACCTCGTCGAAGACCAGCAGCGCGCCGTTGTCCTCGGTGAGGTCGCGCAGCGTCTCGTGGTAGCCGTCGACGGGTGCGACGACGCCCATGTTCGCGAGGATCGGCTCGACGAGGACGGCCGCGACGTCGTCGCCGTGGTCCTCGAAGACCCGGTGGGCGGCCTCCTCGTCGTTGAACGGCACCGCGAGCGTGTGTTCGGCGAACTCCTGGGGGATGCCCGGGCTGGAGGGCTCGACGTCGTCGTACTCGCCCTGGACGAGGGTGGTCTCCTGGGCGCCGTGGTAGCCGCCCTGCATGACGACGATCTTGTCCCGGCCGGTCGCGGCGCGGGCGAGCCGACAGGCCGAGACGGTCGCCTCGGTCCCCGAGTTGACGAAGCGGATCATCTCGACGCTCGGGACGTGCCGAGTGACGAACTCGGCGTGTTCGACCTCGATCTCGGTGGGCGCGCCGAACATCGGTCCCTCGCTGACGCGGGACTGGATCGCCGACTCGACCGGCTGGGGCAGGTCGTGGCCGTACAGCAGCGGGCCCAGCCCCATCACCCAGTCGACGTAGCGGTTGCCGTCGGCGTCGACGACGTGGCCGCCGTCGCCCCGCTCGACGAAGAAGGGGTAGGGCTCGATGGCCGCCCGCACGGCGGAGTTGACGCCGCCCGGCATGACCGACAGCGCGCGATCGTAGAGGTCCCGTGACCGGTCGTGGTTCATGCACGCGCCTTCTCGCTCGTCGCCCAAAGGCGTACCGAGGTGGGACGCGCCTGCCGGTTTCTCCCCACTGTGCGGCCCGAACGGGTTCGCCTCGCCGACACGGCTCCGCCCCTCCGTTCCGACACCGGAACCGGCCGCGGGATCGCAGACCGAGCGATCGCTCGCCGCGTTCGATCCAGTCCGATCGCCGGTCACTTCGCCGCCGGTCGGCTCGCGCTGCCGATCGCTGGCGGCAGTTAAGAAGAATTCCCGACACGTCTGATCGACCGGATTCGAGGGAGCGATATCCGATCGATAGCGCTATCAAGTCTGTTTTCTTAAATGTATATAATCTTTATTAAATCCGGGAATTCGGGTCGGCAGACCGCTCGTGACCGAGTGGAGACGGCCCGACGGTATCCGTGCCCAGCCGGACCGGACGTACCGCACGCGTGCGGAGCAAGATCCGGGGGATCAGCAGCGACCGACCGATCACAACGGCCCTGTGGTTCGAACGCGGGGCGAATGACCCCCGCGATCCCTCCGTCGTTCGGCGACGGCACGCGATCTCGGTGAGCAGTCCGTGAATCGGGGGCCTTCCGGGACTGAGACGTCACTTCCTGCTGTCGCCCCTCGACCGCCGGCGCAGTCGTGGCGGAAGCCGCGGTTGAAAATATATAAGATATGGTATGAAAGCACAGGTTAAAGCAGAATTATATGACGTCTATCGGATCGAACGTCACGGGGCCACCGCGGAACCTATCTTGTCTCGGACAATAGAGAGAAACGGAGAACGCCCGCCGCTCAGGTGCCCTTCATGCCGCCGCTGGCGAGTCCTTCGACGACCCACTTCTGGGCGACGGCGAACAGCAGGATGACGGGGATCATCGTGATGACCGCGGCGGTGATGAGCAGGTTCCAGGCGACGGCGTTCTGCGACTGAAACAGCTGGAGGCCGAACGGGAGCGTCCGCGTGGCCGCCGTCTGGGAGAGGACCGACACGAGCAGGAAGTCGTTCCACGAGAGGATGAACGTGTAGAACCCCGCGACGGCGATGCCGGGCATCGCCAGCGGGACGAGGATGCGCCACAGCAGGTCGAACTCCGAGCAGCCGTCCATCTTGGCGGCCTCGTCGAGCGACTCGGGGATGTCGTCGAAGTAGCCCTTGAGGAGCCACGTCCCCAGCGGGATGCCGATGACCGAGTGGGCGACGATGATCCCGAGCAGCGAGTCGATGAGGCCCAGGTTGAACATGAGCAGGTAGAACGGGATAAGGATGAGCACGACCGGCAGCATCTGGGTCGACAGGAAGGCGTACAGCAGCCCCCCGCGACCGGGGTACTCGAAGCGGCTCATCGAGTAGCCCGCGAAGATGCCGACGACCAGCACCGTCAGCGTCGTCGACGTGGACACGATCACCGAGTTGACGAAGTACGTCTGGAACTCGCCCTGCGACAGCACCGTCGCGTAGTTGTCCAGCGAGAGGTCGCCGAGCGACGGGATGAGCGCCGGCGAGAACAGGAACTCCTGGGTCGTGAACGACACGAGCGCCATGTACACCACCGGCAGGAGCAGGAACGAGAAGTACAGCCCGAGCACGAGGTACACGAAGAGCGCACGCCGGGGCGACATGTCTTCGTCCAGCCACGCGTCCAGCCGCTGGGCGTAGTTCAGGTCTCGCGTCTGGTCTCGAGTGTCGGTTTCGGTCGCCATTAGTCGGTCTCCTCCATGTGGACGTAGACGACGGTGAACACCAGCATGATGACGAGCATCACGACGCCGATGCTCGCGCCGTAGCCGAGCGCGTACTGCTGGAACGCCTGCTTGTAGACGTAGGTCGCAAGCACCTCGGTGTTGCCCAGCGGCCCGCCGCCGGTCGCCAGGAACACGATGTCGAAGTTCTTGAACGTGAACGTCACGTGCAAGATGATCATGATCATCGAGACGTACGAGATCTGCGGCAGGGTGATGTAGCGGAACCGCTGGAGCGGGCCCGCGCCGTCGAGCCGCGCGGCCTCGTACTGCTCGACGGGGATGGACTTCATCGCCGCGAGCAAGGCGATGGCGTAGAACGGGACGTTTCGCCACACGTGCATCAACACGACGAGCGGGAACGCGACGCCCGGTTCACCGAACCAGTAGGTCGTCTCCATCCCCAGGTTCCCGAGGATGATGTTCACCGGCCCGAATCCGTTCTGGACCAGGAAACGGAAGATGATGACCATCACGATGACGGGCATCACCCAGGTCACCATCGACAGACTCCGGAAGACGCCAGCGCCGGGCACTTTCTCCTTGAGGACCAGCGCCAGCCCGAGCCCCAGCAGGTACTGGAGCGAGACGGCGAGGCCGGTCAGCAGGACGGTGTGCCACAACGCCTCGTGGAACGTGGTGTCTCTCAGCAGTCGGGCGAAGTTCTCCAGCCCGATGAACTGCATCTGTCCGGGATTGAGGAGCGACGCCTGATAGAAGGCGAGCTGGATACCCCGGAGCGTCGGGTAGGCGATGATGACCGCGAGCAGGAGCGTCGCCGGAATGACGAACGCGTACCCGAGCCACGTCTCAGAGAGGAAAGACTTGAACTCGGTCCCGTAGCGGCGGACTCGTGATTTCGTGGGTGTTGCCATGATTCGAGGGTGTCGTGTGAGCCTACAGGTCGCTCTCGAGGCCCTTGAGCGCGGTGTGGAGCTGGTCGCCGGCTTCGTAGGGGTCGGTTCGGCCGTAGGCGACTTCCTGCATGAGCGGGTAGAACTCCTGTCGGACCGGGCCCCAGGCGATCTTCGCCAGCGCGCGACCGGTCTTGAAGACCTCGGTGAACGGTGCCCAGTCGTCGTTGTCGATAGTAGACTCGATGTCCTCGTGGACCGGGGTCATCGCCTTGCCGGGCGAGTCCTCGGCCATCCCTTCGAGGGTGTCCGGTTCGGTCCAGGCGGCGATGGCCTGCTTGCCCTTCTGTTTGTTGTCGGAGTGGCTGTTGACCATCACCGGCTTGATCTCGAGGAAGGTCCCCTTCTCGCCGCCCTCACTGCGCGGGATGTGGGTGACGCGGGTCTTGTTGTCGAGGATGTCCTCGGCCTCCTCGGTGCTGTCGATGTTCTCCCCGCTCGTCCAGCCACGGAGCCACGTCCCGCACTCGATGAACGCGTAGTTCCCGTTGATGTAGCCGGGGTCGTTGGTCTGCCAGCCGGTCCCGAGGTCGTCGGGGGTGCCGACAGGGTTGTCGGCCGCGTAGATCTGGTAGTAGTAGTCGTCGAGGATCTTCCCGAGCGCCTCGGCCTCGATGTTGAGTTTCCAGGAGTCGCCGTCAGGGACGTAGAGGTTGTCGGTGAACTGGTAGACACTGCTCATGAACTCCTGGAAGGCCCGGACGCTGCCGTCTTTCGTGCAGTTGTGGAAGCCGGTGACGCCGTCGACCTCCTTGTTGACCATCCGACCGATCTCGTGCATCTCCTGGGTCGTCTCCGGCATGTCCTGGCCGAGTTCGTCGAGGA
Organism: Halosimplex amylolyticum; assembly: GCF_051414035.1. Classification (NCBI taxonomy): domain Archaea; kingdom Methanobacteriati; phylum Methanobacteriota; class Halobacteria; order Halobacteriales; family Haloarculaceae; genus Halosimplex; species Halosimplex amylolyticum. The sequence continues at coordinate 274,121 of NZ_JBLKNW010000002.1, forward strand.
TGTCCTTCCGGACGATGAACGCGCGGCCGTTGCCCTCGTAGGGGAGGCCGTACAGCTTGCCCTTGTACCGGCAGGCGTCGAGCGCGCTCTCGACGAAGCCGTCGTAGTGTTCGAGCTCCTCCGCCCAGCCGTCGAGCGATTCGAGGTGGCCCGCCTTGACGTACTCCGTCAGGTGGCTGAGGACGCCCTCGATGGCGTCGGGGTCACCAGTTCGAGCGCCGGTGAGGAACTTCTGGCGCATGTCCTCGTAGGAGAACCGCCCGATCTCGATCGCCTGGCCGGTGCGGTCCTCGTAGTTCTCCGTGAACGCGTTCTTCCAGATGGGCTCTGCGCCCTCCTCGTTCGGGAACCCGTACTCCCACATCAGCGCCTTGTCGGTGTTCTGGGTGGTCCCGGTGTCACCGTCACTGCCGTCGCCACCGTCACCGCTGCTTCCGCCGTCGCCGTCGCCGCCGTCGCCGCCGCCACCGCTACAACCGGCGAGTCCCACCGTCGCGCCGATACCGAGCGTCTTGACTATCGACCGCCTCGTCGTCCCTGGTGCGTCTGAGTCGTGCATAATTAACGCCTATCGTCCACGTGCAGTTATTTCTATTTATACTTTTCTTCGCATTTATTATATTATGCGGTGCCGCGGTCACTCGACGCCGACTTCCGCGCCGCCGGCGTCTTCGATGCCGACCAGCGCCTCGAACTCGTCGTCTTCCGGGGGCGCGCGGTTCCGGAGTGCCTCGCCGGTGTCCCCGTCGAAGACGTGGATCCGGTCTTTCGGGAAGCGGATCGTGAGCGTGCGTCCGGGGTCGATGACCAGGTCGCCTTCTAGCGTGGCCGTGTACTGCTGGCCGTCGATGTCGATGTAGACGTAGGTCACCTCGCCGAGCGGTTCGGTCACCTCGACCGTCGTCGAGATGGCGTTGTGCTCCTCGGGGGCGACGACCTCGATGTCTTCCGGGCGGATGCCCAGCGTGAAGCGGTCCCCGTGGCCGCGGATGTCCGCGTGGATCGCCTCGTCGAGTTCGTACCTGAAGCCGCCGTGGACGAGCGCGGGGGCCTCGCCGGACTCGTCCAGTTCGACCTCGAAGAAGTTCATCGACGGCGACCCGATGAACCCGCCGACGAACCGGTTGGCCGGCTCGTGGTAGCACTCCAGGGGCGTCCCGATCTGCTGGAGTTTGCCGCCGTCGAGGACGGCGATGCGGTCGCTCATCGTCATCGCCTCGGTCTGGTCGTGGGTGACGTACAGCGTCGTCACGCCGAGTTCCTGCTGGAGCGACTGGAGTTCCGTCCGCATCTGCGTCCGTAGCTTCGCGTCGAGATTGCTCAGCGGCTCGTCCATCAGGAACACCTCGGGCTCGCGAACGATGGCCCGCCCGAGCGCGACGCGCTGCTGTTGGCCGCCCGACAGCGCGTCCGGTTTCTTGTTCAGCAGGTCGCGGATGCCCAGCATCTCCGCCGTGTCGTCGATGCGCTCTCTGATCTCCGCCTTCGAGAGGTCGGTCGTCATCTTCAGGCCGAAGGCCATGTTCTCCCGCGAGGTCATGTGCGGGTACAGCGCGTAGGACTGGAACACCATGGCCATGTCACGCTCCTTCGGCTTCTTGTCGGTCACGTCCTCGCCGTCGAGGACGATCTGCCCGCTCGTCGGCGATTCGAGCCCGGCCACGCACCGGAGCGTCGTCGACTTCCCGCAGCCCGACGGGCCGACCAGCACGATCAGTTCGCCGTCTTCGACGTCGACGTCGAAGTCGTCCACGGCGACGACGTCGCCGTCGTCGTCGTGGAACACCTTCTGCAGCTTCTCGATCTCGAGGTCACCCATGACCGGATACTCCTGATACAGGTACTTAAAGCTTTCCTGGGTTCGCGACCCGAATCCCACCATACGTCCCCCTGACGCGACTTGAGACGCGTTGTCCGGCGTTCTCCGGCCCGGATCGACGGGCATTTTTAAAGCACGAAAGCATTTATATAGTATTGTTCTTCATACCTACCTGTGCCAACCATTACGTTCATCGGAGCCGGTAGTATGGTGTTCGCCACCAATCTCGTCGGCGACATCCTCTCCTACGAGACGCTGTCCGACAGCCGTATCCGGCTGATGGACATCGACGAACACCGACTGGAACAGACGCGCCAGGTCGCGGACGCGATGGTCGAGAACGAGGGGCTCGACGCCACCGTCGAGGCGACGACCGACCGCCGTGAAGCACTCGACGACGCCGACTACGTCCTCAACATGATCAACGTCGGCGGCACCGAGCCCTTCGAGAACGAGATCCGCATCCCCGAGAAGTACGGCGTCGAGCAGGCGATCGGGGACACGACCGGTCCCGGCGGCGTGTTCCGCGGCCTCCGGACGATCCCGACGATGCTCGACATCGCCGCGGACATGGAGGAGCTGTGTCCCGACGCGCTCTTGCTCAACTACACGAACCCGATGGCCATCGTCTGCAAGGCCGTCTACGAGGCGACCGACGTCGAGGTCGTCGGCCTCTGTCACTCGGTCCCGCACACGGCAGAAGCCATCGCGGAGTACGTCGACGTCCCGCAGGAGGAACTGGACTACTGGGTCGCGGGCATCAACCACATGGCGTGGTTCCTCACCGCGGAACACGACGGCGAGTCGGTGTACCCGGCGCTCGAAGCCGCCTACGAGGACGAGGAGACCTACCGGAAGGACACGGTCCGCTTCGAGATGATGCGCCACTTCGGGTACTTCCCGACGGAGTCCAGCCACCACATGAGCGAGTACGTCCCGTACTTCCGGACCGACGAGGACGTCATCGACGAGTTGGCCGGGACGGACTACGCCGAACGGATGGCGACGGCGACGTACCTCGAGGGCTGGAAGGAGCGCTCCGAGGAGCGCGACAGCCCGGAGATGGCCGTCGACCTCGACGAAGTCGCGGTCGAGCGCTCGGAGGAGTACGCCGCGCGGCTCATCCACTCCCTGGAGACCGACACGCCGCGGCGGTTCAACCTCAACGTCCCGAATCACGACGACGCCATCGAGAACCTGCCGTCGGACGCGTGCGTCGAGGTCCCGGTGTTCGCCGACGGGGCCGGTCTCCACCCCTGCTCGGTGGGCGAACTCCCCTCGGAGGTCGCCGCCCTGGACCGCCAGCACACGACGGTGTACGAACTCGCCGTCGAGGGTGCGCTGGAAGGTGACCGCCAGAAGATCCACCAGGCGCTCAAACTCGACCCGCTCACGGCCGCTTCCTGTACGCTCGACGAGATCCACGAGATGACCGAGGAACTCATCGAGGCGAACGAGGCGTATCTCCCGGATCTCGACGACGGGCGACCCCGCGTGTCCGCGGCCGCCGACGACTGAAACGCCGGGCATCGACGCGGCTTTTTCTTCACGATGTATGAACAACGAGACGCCGCCGAGTTCCGACTCGTTCGTGAGGCGGCGAAAATCGGCCGATTCGGCCGCCGCGGCCGCTCGCTCCCGCGACGCCGTTCATAATATGTGAACAACTATGGGGCTGGATACCGAGGATCGAGGTATGGACGAGACACCCATCCCCCCGCCGTCGTCGTTCGACGGGCGGACGGCGAAGACGACGGTGACGAGCTTCCGGATCGTGGAGGCGCTCGACCGCCACGAGAGCGCTCGGCTGACCGACCTGGCCGCGGAGCTCGACCTGGCGAAGGGGACCGTCCACAAACACCTCTCGACGCTCCGGGACGTGAACTACGTGGTCCGTGACGGCGACGAGTACCGCCTCAGCGTCCGGTTTCTCGGACTCGGCACGAACGCGCGGCTGAACCTCGACCTGTACGAGATCGCCTACGATCCCCTCGAGAAGCTCGCCGACGCGACGGGCGAGGTGGCGAGCATCATGATCCCGGAACACGGCTACGGCGTCTACGTCCACCGGGTCAGCAACGAGGGCCGGCCCGACGTGGACATTCGCGAGGGCGAGAGCGTGCCCCTGACCGCGACCGCCGGCGGGAAAGCGATCCTGTCGTACACGCCGGAGGAGCAACGCGATCGCATCATCGAGCGTCACGGGCTCCCCGAGATGACTGACGCGACGATCACCGACCGCGAGGCACTGGACGAGGAACTCCGCCGGGTCCGCGACCGGCGGCTGGCCAACGACAAGGGCGAGTACCGCTCGGGCCAGCACTGCGTCGCGAACCCCATCGTCGACGACGGCGTCGCGATCGGAGCGGTGACCGTCTCCGGACCGGCCGACCGGATGACCGAGAAATCCATCGAGGCGGACTTCGCCAGTCTGGTCGGCAGCACCACCGCGTCGATCGAGAGCCGGCTGTAGCGCCACCGGCGCGTCCCTCCCGTGGGGCTACATACAAGACCTTCCGGAGACTGCGGGGACGTATGGACAACGACGCCGCCCCGCCGAACGTGCTGGTCGTGGTGACCGACCAGCAGCGCTGGGACACGGTCGGCGCGTACGGCAACCCGATGGACCTGACGCCGACGCTCGACGGGCTCGCGGCGAGGGGGACGAGGATCGACCGCGCCATCTCACCCCAGCCGCTCTGCACGCCGTTTCGTGCGTCCTTCCAGACCGGAAAGTACGCCACCGAGACCGGCGTCTGGCAGGGGTCGACGCCGCTCCCCACGGACGAGCTGACGCTCGCACACCGGTTCGCGGAGGCGGGCTACGACGTGGGCTACGTCGGTAACTGGCACCTCGCCAGCACGTTCGACGAGCCCGTGCCCCCGGAGGAACGGGGTGGCTACGACGACTTCTGGATCGCGGCGGACGTTCCGGAGTTCACGACCAGTCCGAACGAGGGCCACCTCTACGACGCCGACGGGAACGCCGTCGAGTTCGACGACTACCGCGTCGACGCGTTCACCGACTTCGCCATCCAGGGGCTCGAGGCGCTCTCGGAGCCGTTCTTCCTGGTTGTCTCGTATCTGGAGCCACACGACCAGAACGAGCTGTGGACCTTCGTCGCCCCGGACGGCTACGCCGAGCACCACGAGACCCACCCCTACGTCCCGCCGGACCTGCAGGGACGGCCCGGCGAGTGGTTCCGGGAGCTCCCCGACTACTACGGGATCGTCGAACGGATCGACGAGTGCGTCGCCGACCTCTTCGACGCCCTCGACGCGCGCGGGCTCCGCGAGGACACGGTCTTCGCCTACACCGCGGACCACGGCTGTCACTTCCGCACGCGGCCCGGCGAGTACAAGCGGACGCCGCACGAATCGGCCGTCCGCGTGCCCGCGATCCTCTCGGGCCCCGGATTCCGGAACGGCGGGACCATCGAGCGGGTGACCAGCCTCGTCGACCTGCCGCCCACGCTGCTCGACGCCGCCGGCGTCGACGTCCCCGACGCGATGCACGGTGACAGTCTCCTCCCGGTCGTTCGCCGGGAGGAACCCGACGCCGACGGCGAGGCGTTCGTCCAGATCAGCGAGTCGCAGGTCGGTCGGGCGCTCCGGACCGACCGCTGGAAGTACGCCGTCGCCGCGCCCTCGATGACCGGCTGGCGCGGCGGGAGCAGCGAGCGATCGAGCGACCTGTACGTCGAGCGGTACCTCTACGACCTGCAGCGCGACCCCGAGGAGTCGGTGAATCTCGCCGGCCGCCCGTCCTACCGGAACGTCGCCGACGACCTCCGGGAACGACTGCTCGCGTACATCGCCGACGTGGAGGGGGAAACCCCGCGCATCAAACCCTACGACAAGGGATTCCCGTGACCGGCGACCGTCCGCGCCGGAGCGGCGTACTGCCCCTGGTCTCTGGCCGGCCCGCCTCGCCCCACCCCACCCCACCCCACCCCGCCTCGCCCTCGCCCCGCCTCGCCCTGCCCCGCCCCGCCCCGCCCCGTCCTGGCCCCCCGCAACCGTCGAACGGACACGTCCTTCGACAGGTGGGAACGGACCCTCTCGTGGCCGCCGCGACTCTCGCCGCCGTACGCCGTCCATCGCCTCCCCGCCTCGCGAAACCGTTCGGACGCGCACCAGGACGGGCCGGGCGTGACCGGGCCCCGATAGTGCGCCACCGGAATTACAGACATATGTCTGTTATTCGCCAGTCCGGCTCCGGGACGAGGCGTCGCTCACTGGTGGCTGTGCGTCCCGCTCGCGAGAATTATCGGACAGAAGTAACCGTATAGAAAATCTGGCCGGTGCAGGCCGGGTCGCGGAGATGTGTGCGGGCCGCCGCCCCCCGGCCTATCAGCGGACCGTCGCTCCCCGGCCCACCAGTGGGCCGTCACTGCCCCGGGCGACCAGCGGACCGTCACTGCCCCGGGCGACCAGCGGACCGTCACTGCCCCGGGCGACCAGCGGACCACGGACACGCCGGTCGACCAGTCGGCCGCCCGGGCCCGTGTTCGATCGGGTCCAGTCGGTCGGTGTCCCGGTGCTATCCCGTGTTCTCGGTCGATCGGATCCAGCGACGGTGCCGCTCCGGCAGCCGGTTCACCGGTCGACCGGTTCCCAGAACTCGGTGCGTTCGTCCCGGTCGGCGGCCTCGGCCGGCCGCTGTCGGGTCTGGCGGCGGAGGCCGGCGTCTTTCAGCAGTCTCCGGACGTGGCGCCGGGAGTACTCGACCCCGAGCGCGTCTTCGAGGAACCGTCGGGCGAGCTCGGTGGTCCACGCTGGCCTGTCGAACCCGGCTTCGCTGGGCGGATCCCGGACGGCCCGGCGGAACGCCTCGCGGTCACTGGCGTCGAGTTTGGGCGGTCGCCCGGGGCGCTGTCGGTCCCGGACCGCCCGGTCGATCGGTTCCTCCTCCAGTCGGTCGAACCACCGGTAGATCGTCTGTTCGCGGACGTCGAGCCACTCCGCGATCATCGGCACGGAGGGCCCTCGCTTGTAGATAATCGCCACCAGCAGCCGCGTCACCTCCTTGCGCCCGTCGGCGCCTTCGAGGGCAGCCTCCAGTTCCTCGACGGGGACGGTCTCCAGTCGTGCCATTGCACTCGCTTCGGACCGGGTCGAGATGAAATTGTCGGTTATTTCTGACCGATTTCCTCCGGCGGCATTCGGTCAGAAACGCCCCGGCTCGCCGAGGCCGTCCATCGTCTCGCCCAGTTCGTCGCGTTTGGCCACCGAGCCGTCGCCGTCCAGAGAGAGGGCTCCCTCGACGGCTTCCATCGCCCCCTCGATCGGATCGTGGGTCTCGACGTACGCCGCCAGTGCGAACGCCTGGTCCGAGACGCCAGCGAGCTCAACGGCCTCGGTCCGGGCCAGCTCCCCGGCGAGCCAGTCGCCGACGATCTCCCGGCCCATCGGCCCGACGGGCGACACCGACTCGCCGAACAGGTGGAGCGTCTTCGCGCCGTCTGTGGGGGCGACGCCGGCGACGCGCGAACTCGCACCGACGCTCTTGCCCTCGGCGTAGGCGTCGACGAGCGTCGCGGCCTCCTCGGGCGTGCACGGCAGTTCGTCGGCGAAGGGTGCCAGTCGCTCGGCGAGCGGGTCCGCCGTCCGGTCGACCGTCGCCACCCCCGAGTCGCGCTGCTCGTCGACCACCTCGATCCCCGCGGCGATGTCCGACAGCCCCATTGCCAGCCGCTTCGCCCGTCTCCGGTTTAAGTGTTGGTGGTTCGACACCACCGCATCGTCTCCGCGTTGTCAGCCGATCTTTCCGGCGACGGCAGATACTTCCCGTTGGCCGTGCGCCCGGTGAGCATGACCGAGGAACTGCGATACGGGATCGTGGGGTGTGCGGGGATCGGGAACACACACGCGGAGGCCGTCCGGGAGGCCACTGGGGCGACGCTCGTCGCCTGTGCCGACCTCGACGCCGAGGCCGCCGAGACGTTCGCGGACGAACACGACGTGTCCGAGACGTACGAGGACCCGGCGACGATGGTCGACGACGGCGACGTCGACGCCGTCAGCGTCTGTACGCCCAGCGGGACCCACGCCGACGTGACGGCGGACGTCGCCCGTGCGGGGGCGCACGTGCTCTGCGAGAAGCCGCTGGACGTGACCGCCGAGCGCGTGAACCGGATGATCGACGTCTGCGACGACGCAGGCGTCACCCTCGCGGGCGTCTTCCAGCGGCGCTTCGATCCGGGGCTCCGCCGGGCGAAGCGAGCCGTCGACGACGGCGAGATCGGGCGACCGGTGCTGGGCGACACCCACGTGAAGTGGTTCCGCCCGCAGTTCTACTACGACGCCGCCGAGTGGCGGGGTAGCCGCGAGATGGACGGCGGCGCGTTCATGAACCAGGGGATCCACTCGCTCGACGCGCTCCAGTGGATCATGGGGGGCGTCGAGTCCGTACAGGCCGAACTGGACGCCCTCGACCGCGACATGGAGTGCGAGGACACCGGCGCGCTCGTCCTGCGGTTCGAGAACGGCGCCATCGGCACCGTCGCGGTCACCACGGCCACCAAGGGCGGCACCGACCGCACCGAGATCAACGGCACCGAGGGGACCATCGCGCTCGCCGAGTCCGAGATCACCGACGTCCGGATCGGCACCGGCGAAGAGTCCAGGTGGCACGCCGAAACCGAGGGCCGCGAGTTCGGCGGCGACCCGCACGACGCCGGCGCGGGCCACGACGGCGTCGTCCAGGACTTCGTGACCGCCGTCCGAGAGGGGCGCGAGCCCGAAGTTCCGGGTCGAGAGGCCCGCACGGCCGTCGACGTCATCCTCGCGGCCTACCGCTCCGCGGAGACCGGCGAACGGGTCCCGCTGGACGCGATCCGCGGCGAGTAGACGGGTGACGCCGGCCCGAACGCGCCGTCCGTCAATCGGAGGTCGCTGCGACTTCGGGATGTGCGTCGCGTCCGTCGGTCCTGTACGCTTTCAGCACTTGCCCTTCGGCACGGTGGAGGATCTCGCTGCACGTCGACTTCGCGATGTCCAGATCGTCGGCGAGTGCGACGAGGGTCGTCCGTCGCGGCGTATCGTAGTAGCCGCGGCCGATCGCCTCGTCGAGCACCCACTGCTGGCGCTCGGTCAACAGTGGGTCCGACTCGACGTCCTGCTGGACCCGTTCGACGGCGTACCGGATGCCGAACTCGTCGAGCGTCTCCCCGAGATCTGTGAGCGTCCGCTGCGGGACGGTGACTTCGAGGGTCACCTCGCCGTCCCGGACCTCGAAGGGCATCTCGATGGGGACCCCGGAGTCCTGTAACGAGGTCAGCAACAGCGGGACGGTCGTCTCGACCTGCACTCGGCTCGTCGCGGAGTCCGTCTCGAAGACCGTCAGATCGGTCACCGAATCGTACGCCCGCATCTCTTCGCAGACGGCGCCGGGGTCGTCACCGAGGATCTCGATCCGGGCGACGCCGGTCGCCGTGTTCGCGGTGGCCGCGAGCACGCGAAACCGCGTCTCGGGATACGCACGGGACACCTCGCTGATCCAGACCGATTCCGGGATGGTTATCGTGAGTTTCGCGTAGGGCATTGTAGTCAGCGGCCGGCGTTCGATCGTTCCTCGCGGATACGTCCGGGCCGCTCCGTCCGACATGTTTTCGGCCGGCCTAAAAGAGTCTTGGCGTGAACATGTTCGCTGCTCGTCGGTGTTCGACGGTCGAAATGGGGAGAGAGCGAGACGTTCGTCGTAAACCGGGTCGTGGAGCGCCGGCTCAGAACGGTGCGTCCGGGGATCCCCGACTGGCTCCCTCGTTCTGTTTCGCTCGCTCCATCGGTGTGGAGCCCACCGCGGCGCTGTCTTCGGGTTCCACCGATGGGTCCCCGGTCTCGACGTACGTCTCCTCGAGTTCCGCGAGCTGGTCGTTGATCGCGTCGCTCTGGTGGTGCATCGGGGCCGCCCGGACGCGGACGAGGTCGTACTCGTGACGGTCGGTGAGACCGTTCCAGGCGCGGAAGGACCCGATCGTCAGCGTGTGCGTCTGCGGGCAGAACGGTGTCGTCGGCGTGAACTCCGCGCGGAGAACGCGGTCGAGGTCGTCGGCTTCGAGGGCGTCGTCGGCCCCGTCGCGCTCGACGGCGTAACGGTACCCGGCGTTCTTGTGACGGGTGTCCAGGTTCAACCGGGCGAGGTTGTAGTTGAACGTCATGTCGTAGACTTTCCGCTCCTCGAAGAGTTCGCGAGTCAGGCGGTGGAACGCGACGTGGTCGTTCCCCGCGAGCACGTCGTGCCGGTCGAGGAACCTGTCCGGTCTCGGGGCGCTATCCGGGGCGAACTCGTCGTAGCGCTCGAACAGCGCGTCGTCGTCGTCCCCGCCGAACGGCGATGGAAAACTCGGCATACTCGTCCGTTCGTCGGCAGCAGGCGTACACCTGTTGCCGGAGATATTCGCGGGGCGGCAGGAAGGGCGTCGGCGGGACGCTGACGCGGTCGCGGCTCGCGGCCGAAACGCCGTTCGTTCGGCGGCGATGACCGTCGCTGTCCGCTCAGTTCCGTTCGAGAGCCCCAGTGCGGAGCACGATGTGGCCGGACGCCAGTTGCGTCAACTGTGGCGACCGCTCGGCGTGGGGGTCGAACGCCGTGTAGGCGAAGGCCTGCCAGAGGACCCGCTCGGGGTACGGCCGGTCCGACAGGTCGACGCCGAGTTCCGTCGCCAGCGCCGCGTCGTCGAGTTCGTCGGCCGCGGTCGGGACCGGAAGCGGGTTCGGAACCGCGTCCAGATCGAGGCCGAACGACGGGAACAGCCGATACGTCGCTCCGACGGCCGGGTGATGCAGTTCGCGGCGGCCGGGATAGCGGACGACGAGTTCCGGCGCGACTGTCACCGGTTCGTCGCGGCTGTCGACCGGTTCGACGCGTTGCTCAGGGAGGGATATCTGGCGCCGCTCGCCGGTCGACACGCGGAACTCGCTCCCTGCGACCACCAGTTCGATCCCCGCGTCCGAGCGGGTGTCGACCCGGACGTCGGGCGGCGCGTACGACCGGACGTGACTGGTCGTCGTCTCGCCGCCGACGGTGCCGTCGACGACGACCGTCGTCCCGCTCGCGCCCTCCGTGACGAGCGCCGGACACGCCGCCGGGAGCACGTCGATCCCGGCGAGTTCGTGCGTGGTCGCGCAGGCCAGTTCCCAGTCCCGCGGATCGCCGGTCGACGGCGCCACCGCCGGCCGCCAGTAGAACGCCCGCGCCGTCCCCTCTAGTTCGTACGGAACCGCGTCCGGGAAGAAGCGGTCGCCGCGCCCGCTCGGTTCGAGCGCGGGGTGTTCGAGTTTCAGTTCGAGGTACGGGAGCCGCCGGACGACCGGCGAGGACACCTCCTCGGGCCCTATCGCTCGCCACTCGACGGTCGCCGGGACGCGGTCACCTGCCGTCGCCTCGTCCATCACGCGTCTCTACGCCGCCGCCGAGGGAAAGCCTGCGTCCCGAGATGTTCGGGTCCCGCGTCGAAAGACCGACCACGCCGTCGAGCCGCCCCGGGGTCCCTGCAAGTACGAACTCCTGTCGTCGTTCGCTCCTGCCGTCTTCCTCCCCGGTCGAACGGGCGGATATCCGACGAGTTAGTCTGCATCGCCCCCGGACAGCTACGCTCGCGGATGCACCGCGACGCGCGTGACGTATCCGCCGCACGAACAGCGACCCTCGTCCGAGACGTCGACGGGTCGATCGACGGACCGGACCGGCTCGTACAGGTACGACGACGGATGCCCGTGCTGTTCGTGCGTGACGAGGTCGACGAACCGACCGGCGCGCGTCTGTTCCACCGCGTCCACGGCCTCGGCGACGGTCAGCCCCCGATCGGCCGCGTGCTCGTCCGCTTCGAGGTCGGCAACCCACGGTCGGTCGTGTTCCCGCCTCGTGACCGGTTCGCGGTCGGCGTAGGCGTTCGCCATCGCCGGTCAGTCACCTCCCGCCCCGAGAGCGCGGGGATCGGTCCACGATTCGGACGAGCGTCGCGATCGGTCCGTCGACGGATATCGATTTCACGCCGGGGGCTTCCGGGCGAGACGCCGAGTGATCTCGGCCGAATATATCCGCCCACGGACTTAGTTTCGGTCGGCCTAAAGACACGCCGAGGAACACACTCGCCATGTCAGAGTCCCAGACCCGGACGGCTCCAGATCGGACGGACGCGCTCTTCGACAGATACGCGCTTCCGAAGGCGGCCCTGACCGTCATCCTGGCGGCGTCGCTGGTGGGCACGTGGGTCACGACGCGACTCGCTGGGGACGCGAGCGCGGCGCTCACCGCGGCGAAGTGGGCGTACTTCGTCGCGCTCGGTGTCCTCACCGGCGGGCTCGTCTGGAAGCACGTCTTCGTCCGTCCGGCGGACCTGGGGGACGGCGCCGCCGACTACTGCGCCGAGATGTACGACCGCTTCGACCGCATCGCGGTCGGTGCGATCGCGGTTCTCGCGACCGGTGGGGCCGTCGTTCTCCGGGCATATCTCGACGCGTTCGGCCGGGCGCCACCGGTCTACGCGTTCGCCGCGCTGCTCGCGGTCTGGCTCGCGGTCGCGGCCGCGACGACCCGCCGGGATGTCGGCGTAACGGACCAGTTCCGGAGCCCGGGCGGACTCGTCGCGCTGGCGCTCGCACTGGCGGTCGTCGCCGCGACGGCAGTGGCCGAGGTCGCGGTTCGCGGGCTCGACCCGGTCGCCGCGGGCGTCCGCGTGCTCCACCTTCTCGCGTTCGCGGCGTGGATCGGCGGCGCCGTGTGGAACATCTTCGTCGCCGTTCCGACGGGCCGGAAGCGCCCGACGATCCCCGTCGTCCGCGCCGCGGGCGAACAGCTCGAACGGTTCCGCTGGGCGGTCCGATTCGTCATCCCCACGCTGTTTCTGACCGGCCTCTACCAGGCCGTCGACGGCCTGGGAACGACCGTCGCGACGTACCTGGGCAGCGCCGTCGGACTCGCCGTCCTCGCGAAGATCGGGTTCGTCGGCCTCCTGGTGGTTATCTTCACGCTCTGCCCGATGTGGCGGGCCTGTTCGCCGATCGAAGGCGTCTGCGAGCTGGAAGACCTCGGCGGAGACGGCGCCGCCCAGAGCCGGTCGAACGACCGGCAACCGGTCGGTGACGGACCGGAGGGGACGAGCGATGACTGAACCCGCGGTCCCCGACACGGCTCCCGACGTCGAGCCGGACATGACCGTCGACAACCGCGGTCGCGGCTGTGCGAGCGGGATCGCCCGGGTGCAGCGGGCGCTCGAAGACCTGTCGGACGGCGCCGTCCTGGTGGTCCGGAGCACCGACCGCCGGGCGAAACAGGAGTACCCGCGACTGGCGGAACAGACCCCCCACGAACTGCTCGCAATCGAGAGCGAGCGCGGACGACTCCTCAGGAACGAGTACGCGACCTACCTGCGGATCGGTCGCGAGTGAGCGCGGCCCCGTCGGACGGTCGGCTTTGGCACCCGCTACTGCGTCCGCCCATGGCGTCCGCCCACCGCGTCCGCCCATGGCGTCCGCCCACCGCGTCCGCCCATGGCGTCCGCCCACCGCGTCCCCCTACCGCGCCCGCTTACCGCGTCCGTCCTCCGCAGTCAGAACGGTGCGTCGACGCTCTCGTCTCGACCCGTCCCGCTGTCCGTCACGTCACCCTTCCCGACGAGGACTCTGAACTCGCCGGGGTCCCGCTGGCGGTACTCCCAGCGGAACTCGTCGCCGGCTTCAGCGTCGAACTGGTGATACAGCGGTTTCGGGTCGTGGTCGTTGACGAGGACGAACCCCTCCCCCGCCCGGAGGTCGGCGTAGGCGTCGAAGATCCGCTCGTGTCGCTGTGCGGGGGGCAGGTCCCGCACGTCGAGTTCCTCCGTCACGGTCAGCGAGTCGCTGTCCACCGCCGTCTCCGGGACGCCAGCGGGCCCCTCGTCACCCTCTCTCCCTTCGGCTCCTTTCGTGATTCGGACTCGACAGCGGCCCGGTTCCTGCTCGGCGACCTCCCAGGTGAACGACTCCCCGTATCGCTGCCGGAACTCGTGGCGCAGCGGCCGGGGTTCGTGCGGCGCGACGATCTCCATCGTCTCGCCCTCCGCGACGTTGCCGTACCGGTGATGGATCGTCGGATGGCGCTCCCGTTTCGGGATCTCGCGGACGTCGAACGACGCGACGACGTCGTCGTCGACCGACTCGGTCTCGTCGGTCTTGACGATCTCGACGCGCCACTCCTGGGGGTCCCGGTTCAGGTACTCCCACTCGAAGCCGTCGCCGCGCGTCGAGCGGAGCTCGTGGTACAGCGGCTTGGGGTCGTGGTCGTTGACCAGCACGAACCCCTCGCCGGGCCCGAGGCGATCGAACGTGTCCGTGAGGACCTCGTGGCGTCGCTGCGGCGGCATGTCCCGGACGTCGAAGTCGGTCAGTCCGTCTTCGTCGACGGGTTCGCCCGTCGTGACCCGATGCTCGACCGCCCCGTCGTCGCGCTGATCGGTCTCCCACCGGAGCCGGTGGTCTCGTTTGATCTGGTAGTGGTGAAAGAGCACGCCCGCGTCACGGTCGGCGACGATCGTGACCGTTTCTCCCGCGTCAGTGCCGGCGAGCGTCTCGAAGAGCCGTTCGCGGTTTTCGTCCCGGTCGACGGGACGGAGTTCGAGGGTCGTCATCGTCTTCGGTGAGGGTCGTCCCACCGATAGGTGCTGTCGCGAACGGCTTCGCCGGCGGAATGTGGGCGGTCGAGACCGTCGAGCGGATCCGACTGACCGAAATCCGGGGCGATCGGGCGCGGTCCACCAGTCGCGCGCGCTGGCCCTCGCCGTCTTCGCGATCGGACTACCAGTTACCACTGTCTGTTTACGCGTCATCTATGAGCGCCGACAGTATTGTAGGGGAATCACAACACTATCGGTTTTGATACTCGGGCGGTAGCATTCAACACGGGTGATGCGAGAGTTACCCGTATGGCGCCACAGACAGTGGTAGACACAGAGACGCACACGATCGAGGTCGACGACGACATCGGCGCGGTAATCCACACGTGGGACCAGTTCGCGGCCGGTGAAGCGTTCCGCGACGGCTGTTACGATCTGCTCGACGTGATCCGGCAGCACGACATATCGAAGCAGATCGTGGACACGAGTGGGATCCGAGCACACGACGATGCGGACAAGGAATGGCTCCAGGAGGAGTGGATCCCCGAGACGATCGAGGAGGGTATCGAGTACAGCGTGACCGTCACCTCCGACAGCGTCATCTCGGAGATGGAGATGGAGGAGTTCGTCGACCAGGCCCAGGACCTCCCGTTCACCTACGTGCTGGCCGGCGACATGGACGAAGCGAGAGAGTGGATCGCCGAACAGTGACCGCGCCGGTCCCGGACCCGCCCGCCGAGCGGCCGCCGGATCGACCCACCTACCGGTAACCGGTCGGTGGATCGGCCGCGAACGGCCTGGAAACCGGGGGCCATCGCACCGTTTATTAACCCGGTTCCGGGCGAAGCGTCGCATATGAGCACGACAGTCACTGCGTGCCCCGAGTGCGACGGGCGCCTGCGAAGCGACGACAGCGAAACGGTCTGCGCGAGCTGCGGCCTCGTGGTCGCCGAAGACAACATCGACCGCGGCCCGGAGTGGCGTTCGTTCGCCGACGACGAAATCAACCGCGAACGCACGGGCGCGCCGCTGACCCGCTCGCGCCACGATCGGGGCCTCTCCACGGAGATCGGCCGCTCGACCCGCCTCAAGGGCCGCAAGCGCCGGCGGATGGCGCGACTCCGCCGCCAGCACAATCGCACGAAGATCGGCTCGAAGGCCGAGCGCAACCAGGTGTACGGGTTCACGGAGATCCGCCGCCTCGTCGGTGCTCTCGGGCTCTCGGACCACGTCCGCGACCGCTCCTGTATCCTCTTCGAGTCCGCGCAGGACGAGGACCTCCTGCGAGGGCGCTCGCTGGAGGGGTTCGCCGCCGCGGCGGTGTACGCCACCTGCCGCACGGCGGACGTCTCCCGGACCGTCGACGAGGTGGTCGGGGAGGCCCGCGCCACGAAGGCGGAACTCTCGGCCGCCTACGACGCCCTCAACCGGGAACTGGGCCTCCCGACAGGTCCCATCGACCCGGCGGAGTACCTGGCGCGCTTCGCTAGCGACCTCGACCTGCCTCAGCGGATCGAGGGTCGCGCCCGCGAATTCGTCGAAGCGGCCCGCGAACGGGACCACGTCACCGGGCGCAACCCCGCCGGCGTCGCCGCGGGCTGTCTCTACACCGCGGCCGACGAGCGCGCGTACCCGCTCACCCAGCAGGAGGCCGCCGACGTCGCCGACGTGACGCCAGTCACCCTCCGGGCGACCTACCAGGCGCTGACCGCCAGCGACGACTGACGACAGGCTCGGGGGCTCCGAACCTGTCAGTATCTGTTCGGCGATGCAGCCCTGAGAACTGGTCTCGGCTGACGGCGGGCCGTCGCCCGTGACCGGGGCGTCAGATTCGACGGACCCCGATGGTCCCGACGGTTGAGAGGACGTCACACACTGCAGATCGCTCTACCCTAGGGAGCCTGCCCCACCGGGCCGGCGTACCGGCAGGCCCGCTCGACGGCGTCTGCCAGGTCCGCGAAGGCCGCGGTCGCGGGTGCGTCGGGTGCGTGCTCACCGACCGGGACGCCCGAGGCCTGTGCGTCGGCGACGGCGTCGGATTCGGGGATCGTCGTCACCGGCCCGCCGAGTTCGCGGGCGATCACGTCCGTCGGCGACGCCTCGCTCGCCCGGTTCAACACCACGGCCGCCAGTCCGGCGTCGAGTTCGCGGGCGAGCGCTCGCGCCCGGAGCGCGTCGCCCAGCGCCGGCGGTGCCGGTTCGGTGACGAGGACGCAGGCGTCGGCGACCAGCAGCCCGAGCCCAACGTCGCCGCACATCCCCGCCGGACAGTCCACGACGACGCGACCGTACTCGTGGCTGACGCGCTCGACGGTCTCGACCAGCGCGGTCGGATCGCAGGCCCGCGCGCCGGCCAGCGACCGGCCGCACGGGAGCAGGGCGACCGGGCCGCCCTCCCGGACGGCCTCGGCCGGGTCGGCCCGCCCGGCCAGCACGTCGTGGAGGTCCGGGCCGCGGTCGGCGGGCAGGTCCGCCATCGCGAGGTCGGCGTCCACGACGACGCCGCCGAGGTGCGCCCCGAGGTTGTACGCGACCGTCGACTTGCCGACGCCGCCCTTCCCGCCGACGACCGCGACGATCATCGCCCCACCGTGTCACCGCCGGTCGCGGCCGTCTCCCTCCGCTCGGGACTGCACTGAGAGGGCCCCTCCCCCTCGGCCCGCGCGAGCAGCGCGTCGGCTCGCCGTCGCACCTGTCTGAGCGCCCCCCGGTCTACCGCCCGCGCCGACGCGAGCGTCGATTCCGTCGGCTGGTGGTCCGATTCGTCGCCTCGCTCACCAGCGTCGAGACGTGCCTCCACGTCGGCGAGCCACGCTCGGACGCCGCTAGGGACGACAAGTCGCGAGGCCTCGACGCGCTCCTCGGTCGTCTCGGCGCGGTCCGACTGCTGACTTTCGGGTCGCGGACGCTCGTTCGCAGCGTTCGGCTCGTCGACGCGCTCGCGGTGCACGGACGGGCCGGACCGGTCGCCTCCCGCGCTCGCTCCCGGTGAACCCTCTGGTTCCGCGTGGGGAATCTCCGGAACCGGGACGCTGTCCCGCGGAACGACCGGATCGCCCAGCGCGCGGACGACGTCCGCCGGCGTCGAACCGACCGCGGGGACGGGACTCGCTCGCGCCGTCTGGTCGACCCCCTCGCGCTCGCGGTCGCTCGCGGGTTCGGTTTCGACGACTTCCGCGGGCGGGTCGGCCGGCGAGGCGGGCGTCGCGTACCCGACCGTCAATCGGCCCTCGGCGGGCACCTCGCCCGTGAAGACGCCGTCCTCCCAGCCGTCGGCGGGCCGGCCGCGGCGCCGTGGCGGCCAGACCGGGCCCTCGAGGCGGTTCTCGATCCGCACTCGGCACGGCCGCTCCGCCGCGACGACGAGGCCGACCAGCGTCACCCCGTCGCTCCGTTCGAGACTCCAGTCCAGCGTGACCATGCGAGGGGGTGGTCGCCCGTTCCGACTTAAATTCGCGGACCGGTCGTCCGCCGGCGGCCCCGCTGGACCGTCCCCGCCCGCTCCCGTTCAGACTCTGACGACCGGCGCGTCGAGCCACCCGGCGGCCGCGTCGACTGTCTCGAACCGGTCGCAGGCCAGTACGACCGGCGCCCGCAACGCGGCTACGCGGCCCACGGCCAGCACGGCGGTCGCGCCGTCGAGTTCGAAGGGATCGCTGGCGCAGGCGTCCGCGGGCGCCCCCGGCACCTCCGCGAGGGCGGCCTCGTACTCCCCGCGGATCCGGTCGACGAGGTGGGCGCGGGCGCGGCGTTCGAGGTTCGCGTGCCGGTCTTCGAGTCGCCGGCGTCGCTCGCGGGCGTCCCGGCTCTCGCGGGCCAGTCGCTCGGCCCGCTCCAGTGCCTCCTTCGCGGCGGCACGCTCGGTCTCGCGCTCGGAGAGTTCCCGCGTCGCCTCGGCCAGTTCGGCCTCCAGGTCGCTCACGTCGCGGCCGGCCTCGCGGCCGGCCTGGACCCGTCCACGGAGCGCGGCGACTCGTTCGCGGATCCGGTCGACCGCCGCGTCGGTCCCGGCGAGGCGCTCGCGCGGCGTCCGGAGGTCCGGCGGCGACGGCACTGTCAGATCGGCCAGTTGCTCCCGGACGGCGGCGAGTTCGTCGTCCTGGGGCGCCTCCCCGCCCCGCGACCTGGCCGCCGCCGCCAGCGCCGTCCGGACCCGGAGCGTCGTCGACGGTCGCACGCACCCGACGTGGTCGTGGACCGGCCGCGGCGCCGGGCAGTCGACGTCGACCGACACCCCGTCGTCCACCGATTCGCCGCCACCCGGCGTCGCGTCGTCGCGGATCGCGGCCGCGAGCCGTTCGGGATCGATTCCCCTCCCCCGGAGGTCGACGGCCCGGCCGGCTTCGCGCTCGCCGCGGATCTCGATGATCGGCGCTTCCTCGGCGCTCATAGCTCGCTGTCGCGCATCCGTTCCGGTGCCGGGTGCTCGGACCCGTCGGCGAAGGTCGCGTACGGGAGTGCGGGCTCCTCGCGGCGTTCGTAGGCGGCCGCGGCCTCCCGCACGGCGTCGTCGAGGGCTTCGAACTCGTTGAACGGTCGCGTCCGCTCGATCTGTACGTCCCCACCGTGTTTTTCGCGGAGTCGAAGCGCCTGGAACGCGGCGAACTCCGTCTCCGCGAGCAGCGCGACGCGCCCGAACCGCCGGACGACGACCTCTTCGTGGGTCCGACAGACGTTCCGGAGCGTCCCCCGCGCCGCCCGTGAATAGGCCACCACCAGTAGCACGGCCGGCGATTGCACTCCCGGACGGGATAAAAGTGTCGCTAAGACGGAACGAGCGCCCGGCCGGCTGTCACCGAAGGAGGTGTCGTTTGCGGATCTTCGGTTCGCCGTCGCCGAACTCGACGACGGCGTCGAACAGCGAGGCGATGCTGTCGACGGTCTTCCGGTCGTGGGCGCTCGGGTCGATGTGGAAGTGCGCCCGTGCGTCGGCGGCGTATAGCTGGCCGGTGATCGCGTGGAGGAACTCGTAGGCCGTCTCCGCTTCGACGTACTGGAGCATCGCCGTCAGCGAGTCGACGCAGACGACCGGCGCGCCATCCCACTCGGAGAGCAACTCTCCGATCGCGATGCCGAGCCCGGTCAGGTCGCTCGGCGAGGAGACGTGCTCGACGGTGACGCCCTCGGGTTTCGGCCCCGGGGATTCGCCGACGACGACGACCGCCGCGTGGCCGGGCTCGTCGTCCGTCGCCGCGGCCCACTGGTCGAGGCAGTCGCTCGCGTCCCCGCGGAAGGTGACCCACAGGACGTTCGCCCCGCCGGGGTCCGACGGGATCAACAGGTCGGTACAGGCTTCGCCTTCTCCGCCGGTCATCGACGGCGCACACAGCAGCACGTTCCGGGCGTCGGCCAATTCGGAGCTCAGATCAGTCATCACTGGTCGGTCAGTTCACTCGATATACCCGCGGAGCGACCAAAGTCCTTCCGCTCCGGGATATGGCGGATTTCTCGGCGATCGGCTCCGTCCGCTACGACTCGCGGGCTCGGTCGCCGGTACCGTTCGCCGACCTGGTCGTCCGCTACGGGTCGTCGTATCGCTCGACCGTGAACTCTCCCGGGCGGTCCAGCAGTTCGCGCACCCGCTCCCGGGCGCCCTGTGGCGACCCCGCGAGGACGACCGTCCCGTCGACCTGCTGGGCGCCGTCGTCGGTGTCGCCAGCGCTGGCGTCGGCGTCGCCCCCGTCGCCGCCGTGGGACTCCCCGCCCGTGCGCCCGTCCCGCTCCACACTGCGGGCCTGGTAGGCGGCGAGTTCCCCGTCGAACTCCGTCGCGTAGGTCCGGAGCGTCCCGCGGACCTCCCGCTCCAGCGCGGCGAGGTCGATCTCGCCGTCTTCGAACTCCCCGAGGGCGTCTTCGACGTTGCGCAGGGCGGAGATGCGGTCCATCGTGGTCGTGATCAGGTCGTGCGGAGGTAGTCGGTCTGCGGCTCGTACACCTCGCCCTTCTGTTTGAGCTTCTCAATCTCGTGTTCGGCCTTCGTCTCGTCCATGCCGACCTCCTCGGCGCGGTCGATGACCACGTCGACCGGCGCGCCCTCGTCGTACTCGTCTTCGAGGTCGTCGATGAGCTGTTTGATGTTCTTGATCCGGTCGCGCTGGCTCTTGGTCGTCCCCGCCTCGATCATGTCGGCGTCGAGTTCGCCGGTTTCGGGGTCGACGCCCACGTCTTCCATGCACGAGCGGACGATCTCGATGACCCGCTGGGAGTCCTCGGCGGTCACCTTGTCCGAGAGCCGGACGCGCGCCGACGCCTCGGCCAGCCGCACCGTCGCCTCCAGTTTCCGTGCCGTCACGGGCACCGCCGCGTCCTCGTCGGCGCCCTGGGTCCGCAGGTCGACGTAGAAGTCCTCGATCTCCTCGCGGGCCTCCTCGGTCATCGTCGGGTAGCAGTTGCGCTTCGCGTAGGCGATGTACTTGCGAAGCAGCTCCGGTTCGATGGTCGGCGCCACGTCGTCGGTGACGTTCTCGACCTCCTCGTCGCTGAAGTTCGACGTGTTCGACTCGACGCGGTGGGTGTGGAGTTCGCCCGCGTAGTTGGTCCGCAGGATGTGCCCCGCCAGGTTCCGGTCTTTCTCCTCGTTGGGCTGGTCGGTGACGGTGAAGATCAGGTCGAACCGGGAGATGAGCGCTGGTTCGAGGTCGATCTGCTCGCTGATCGGCTCGTACTGGTCGAAACGACCGTACTTCGGGTTCGCCGCGCCGAGCAACGAGCAACGAGATTTAAGTGTTGCATTAATACCTGCTTTGCTTACACTGATCTCCTGCTGTTCGAGCGCCTGGTGCATCGCCGAGCGGTCGTCGGCGGCCATCTTGTCCAGCTCGTCGACGGCGGCGATGCCCTGATCGGCTAAAACGAGCGCACCAGCCTCTAAAGTCCACTGCTGGCCGTCGCCGAAGTCGTCGCGAACCGCCGCCGCAGTAAGCCCTGCACTGGAACTCCCTTTCCCTGATGTATAGACGGAACGGGGTGCGATATTTTGTATATATGATAACATCTGGGATTTGCCAGTTCCGGGATCCCCTATCAGGAGCATATGCAGGTCGCCGCGGATCCGGGACTCGTCGGGAAGGTGTTTCGTGACTCCGGAGAACAGCTGGAGGATCATCGAGAGCTTCTCGCGGTCGTAGCCGTAGATGGAGGGGGCGATGGCGCCGACCATCTCCTCGTAGATGTCGTCCTTGCCCGAGAGTTCGATGATCTCCTGTTTGTCCTCCTCGGTGATGTCCATCTCTTCGAACTGCTCGTCCTCGATCTCGACCGAGAAGCCGTCCATGTAGACATCGAACATCGGTGATTGGTCCTGGTCGCTGCCCTGCTGGTCGAGTTTGAGGACGCCCGAGACGCGGACGTGGTCGCCGGCGGTCACTTCGCCGGTGATGTCGTCCTCGATGTTGACGTCGATGCTCTGGGGCGTCTCGCCGCCGCGCAGGCCCTCGGGGGACTCCTGGACGCGGATCTTCTGGGCGTCGATGAACTCCGACTGGTCGAAGTTGATGCGGAACGGGCCCTGTCGCTCGCAGCCCTGGCACTCGTGGGGCTCCTGGAAGTCGCCGGTCTGCTGGGGGATGCGCGTGAGGGTGCCACAGCGCTGGCACTCGAAGGCGGCCTGGGTGATCTTGGGCTTGACGTCCGTCGCTTTGCGGACGATGCCCTGGACGGAGATGAGCTGGCCGCGGTGGTCGGCGCGGATCTCCCGGATGTCGGTCGAGTCGGGGAGGTTGCGGACCCGGACGTGGGCCTGCCCGAGCTTGACGTCGACGGGGAGGTCGTAGAGGCGCAGCGCTTCTTCCGCGTACTCCCGGAGCTCCTCGGGGTGGCTCTGCACGTCGTCCGCGAGGTCGGGATCGAAACGGTAGATGTCCTGCCAGTCGAGGTAGAGAGACTTCTGTTCGGTCGGGTACTTCTGCGCGAGGTCGCCGATCTCGTTGCGGTAGTAGTCCCGGTAGAGGTCCTCGAAGGCGTCTATCAGTTCGGTGTTCTCCGCGCGCGCCATTGGGTGAACCCAGTTTAGCCCTCCCTCGGATAAGAAGGTTCGCAAACCGGGGCGAAAGTGAACGCCGGCGGCCGAGCGGTCGAGGTACCGTCACCAGCTCACGTCGTAGGTACAGCGGTCGGCGCCCTCCGAGCGGCAGGCGCCCACCTCACAGACGCAGACGAACCCGTCGGCGTGGGCCACCGCGACGCCCTCGACCACCCCGCGGTCGAACGCGCATGGATAGGGCGTGTGACACTCGACGCGGCCGTCCTCGTCGCCGATCTGCCGGAACGCGAAGCCGCCGACGTCGCCGCCGCGGTGCTGGTCGCGATAGACCTCGTCCAGGGCGGCGAGCGCGGCCGGCACGCCGTCGACGTCCGCGGGGAACGCGACCGCGCGAGCGATGCGCTGCCCGAGCGCGTGGACCGCGTGGTCGCCGACGAAGTCGTGGACGGCGTCGATCGCGTCGACGTACGCCGAGAGCGGATACCACTCGCCCGACTGTGCGGTCGCGAGGTCGCGGTCACCGAACGCGTTCCTGGCCGGTTCGCGAGCGTCGGTGGAGAACTTCTCGACGCCCCCGACGACCGCCGCGACGAGCTCCCCGGCTACTTCCATCTCCGCCACCGGGTGGTCGCCGCGTCCGGAGCCCATATGCCCCCTACCACGGGTCACGTAAAGTGAACCCTGCCAAACCAGTTAGGAAAAGCGCCCGGGGGTCCCCGAGCAGAGAGATATCCGAAGGGTACGGTCGCCCTCGCTGTCCGCCCCGCGGCCGAGTGCTCCTCGGCCGATTTGATCTGGGACGTGTGACGGCTTGATTGTGAATCCACAACGTTGAGGGCATTTACGTAGTGGGGTCCATCCACCTGTGGCTCACTGGTTTGCTTGAATAGAAATGGGACCGCTCGGATTTGAACCGAGGTTATCGGCACCCAAGGCCGAAAGGATACCAAGCTACCCCACGGTCCCGCGAGAAGACGTTGCGCCGGGACCGTGGAAAGCGTTTCGTTGCGCGTCGGGGCCGACCGGTCCCCGTGGACCGCTTTCACAGACCCCAGAAGAAGGCGATGCCGAGGGTCGTGACGACGGCGAAGATCAGCTGGAGGGGCGTCCCGACGCGGAGGTAGTCGGAGAAGCGGTAGCCGCCGGGGCCGTAGACGAAGAGGTTCGTCTGGTAGCCGATGGGGGTCATGAACGCCGTCGAGGCGGCGAAGGTCACGGCGAGGATGAACGAGAAGGTGTTGACGCCGAGTTGCCGGGCGGCTTCGACGGCGACGGGGACCATGAGCACGACGCTGGCGTTGTTGCTGATGATGTTCGTCAGGAGCGCGGTGACGAGATAGAGCATGGCGAGCACGCCCAGCGGCGGGAGGAGGACGGCCGACCCGACGACGAAGTCGGCGACCAGATCCGCGCCGCCGGTGTTCTCCAGGGCGATGCCCAGCGGGATGACGCCGGCCAGCAGAAAGATGACGTCCCACTGGACGGCGTCGTAGATCTCGGTGGGCTTGAGACAGCGAGTGAGGACCATCGCGAGCGCGCCGGCGAGCGCGGCGACGACGATGGGCAACAATCCGACGGCGGCGACGCCGACGACGGCGGCGACGATGCCGACGGCGACGGGGATCTTCGAACTGCGGTAGTCGGGGCGGTCGATCTCCTGGGCGACGATGAAGTCGCGGTTGACGTTGAGGCGCTCGATGCTGTCGGGCGGCCCCTGGATCAGGAGCGTGTCGCCGACGCGCAACCGAACCTCGTCCATGCGCTGGCGGAACAGCTCCTGGCCGCGCCGCAGCGCGAGGACGGTCGCGTCGTAGCGCTGGCGGAAGTTGGTCGTCTGGAGCGTCTCGCCGACGAGGCTCGAGCCCGGCGCGATCACGACCTCGACGAGGTTGTCGCGCTCGTTGGCGACTTCGAGTTCGTCCTCGTCGACCTCGACCTCCGGGAGGAGGTCCAGCCCCTCGGAATCGGAGAGGGCCACGAGGGTGTCGCGGTCGGTCCGCACTGCGAACACGTCGCCCGCCCGTATCGTCTTGGGGTCGAGCGGTTCGGTGAACGCGCGGTCGCCGCGGATCAGCTGGACGAGGTCGATGTCGAAGTCGGTCTCCCGGAGGGCGTCCCTGACCGTCTCGCCCACGAGCGGCGAGTCCTCGCGGACGACCACCTCGGTGAGGTACTCGCCCATCTCGAACTCCGCGGTGAGGTCCTCGGCGAACGGGATGCGCGCCGGCGTGAGCCAGCGACCGATCGTCAGCAGGTAGACGGTGCCGACGATGGAGACGACGATGCCCAGCTGGGTGAACTCGAACATCGTGAACGTGCGACCGATGAGCCGTCCCGAGAGCTCCGAGGCGAGGATGTTCGTCGACGTGCCGATGAGCGTCAGCATGCCACCGAACATCGACGCGTACGAGAGCGGGATGAGGAGCTTCGACGGCGATGTCTTGCCCTCGTGGGCCAGATCGGTGACCATCGGCAGGAGGATGGCGACCGCGGCGGTGTTGTTGATGAAGCCCGAGATGGGACTGACGAGGCCGACGATCGCGCCGAGTTGCCGACCCTCGCTCTCGCGGGTGAACCCCGCGATCTTCGACCCGAGGATCTGGACGACGCCGGTCCGCTGGACGCCGTCCGAGAGGATGAACATCGCCAGCACCGTGAGCGTCGCCGAACTGGCGAACCCGGAGAGACCGTTGTCGGTCGCCGAGAGCCCCGCTTCGGGGTCGCTTAGCACGACCAACTGGTCGGCGATCAGGCCCACGTCCGCCGCGGCCGCTGACAGCGGCTCCACGACGAGCAGGGCGATGAGGATCCCGATGGCCGTGATGTCGACCGGAACGGGCTCGGTGGCGAAGAGGACGAGCGCGACGAGGATCACGAGGAAGACGAAGGCCGTCGCCGTGGTGATCCCGAATGGCACGTCCCAGTCGACTCGTGGCGGCGGGAAAAAAGTCACTCATCGCCGCCCTCGCGGCGGCTATCTCGGTCCGGTCGCGAGGCGGTCGGGGAGACGCCCGACTGTCGCCGCCCGCGACCCGACCGTCATCACACGGGATCCGACCGCTGTCCGGCCCGTGGCCGCCGCCGTCCCGGCGGACTGGACGGCGCTCGCGGCGACGTTGTGTGCGTGCCACGCGTACGTCCGGACGAACTCCACGGGCGTGGTGACGGTTCCGCGCGCGGTCACGTCGCCGGCGCGGACGCCGTCTACCACGTCGGCGACCGTCATCGTCGTCCAGTCGACGCCCTCCGGAAGTTCGACGCTCGTAAACGCGCGACCGATCAGGTCGGGCACGTGGGCGTCGCTCCCGCCGACAGAAGGGTACCCCTCGGCTGTCGCGAACCGGTGGGCGCGGCGGTTCTGGGCGCCGGTGACGGCGACCGCGTTTAGCGTCTCGACGGCGTCGCAGTCGGCGAGCGCCGCCGCTCGGACGCCGTGGCGGCTGACCTGGAAGGGGTGCGGGACGACCGCCAGCCCGCCGGCCTCGCGGACCCACTCGGTCGTCGTCGAGACGGGGAGTCCGGGATCGGGCGCCTCGTCGACGCCGAGCGCGAGGAGGTGCCCGTCGGCGGTCGACACCTCGACGCCGGGGACGACCAGGAGGTCCACCCCCTCGGCGGCGGAGACGGCTCGTCGGGCACCGTCCACGGCGTCGTGGTCAGTGACGGCTATCGCGTCGAGTCCGGCGTCGACGGCGGCGGAGACGACCCGTTCGGGCGGTGCGGAGCAGTCGTGAGAAGCGTCGGTGTGGACGTGCGCGTCCAGGGTGATCGTTCGGGTCGGGTCCGACCCGGTCGCGGCGGTCATTGCGTCTTCCAGTCCGCCGACCACGATAACTGAAGCGATGGCCCGCTCGCGGCCGAGGATCGAGTCGCCCGACCGCCTGCGTCGTCCGGGCGCGTCGCGCGATCGGGACCGCGGCCGCGGTGGGACCAACAGACACTTACCGGGATAGCTGAACTGTCGACCGATGCCCCTCCGTCGCGTGGCGCTACTCGCGATACTCGGCGTAGTCCTCGTCGCCGGGACGCCGCTGGCAGTCCCTGCCGCGGACACGACCGAACGCGTCTACACCTACGAAGCAGAGACCGCGGGCGAACCGGACCATCCGGAATTCGCCGACTGCGACTGGCACCCGCTGCAGTCCCGCA
The DNA here is from genome assembly GCF_051414035.1 of Halosimplex amylolyticum. NCBI lineage: Archaea > Methanobacteriati > Methanobacteriota > Halobacteria > Halobacteriales > Haloarculaceae > Halosimplex > Halosimplex amylolyticum. The sequence goes on from NZ_JBLKNW010000002.1 coordinate 300,666, forward strand.
ACTGTGCGGTCGCCCGATATCTGGCCGACGGCGACACGATCACCCTCGATACCGAGACGGGCGTCTCGGACCCGCTCGGGGAGGAGTACGAGTTCGTCGCGGTTCCGGACGGCTACTACCGCCCGGTCTCGACCGTCGAGAACCACACCGTCGTCGTCGGGCTGGAGCCCGTCTCGTTCGAAACCGTCCAGCGCGAACTCGCGACCGATGCCGACGAGTGGCCGGCGGCCGTGAGCGCTATCGAGGACGGGACCGGGACCACGACAGAGAAACTGCCGCGGACCTACCTCGAACACGACGGCGAATTCTATCAGCTTCGCCCGCGGGCCGTCGACGACCGCGAGACGAACCCCCTCAAGCGAGTGCTACCGGGCTGGTCGGTCGGACCCATCCGCTCGCTCGGGTACCTCGGTGGGTTGGCCGCGCTGTGGTACTCCGGCGTCGCATACGGTCAGCGAGAATAGGTGACGGGCGTCTCGACTATCGCTCTTCGTCGCGCAGCTCCATCGTCGCGACGATCTCGTAGGGGTCGTGGCCCTTCCGGATCCCGTCGAGCAGGAGGAACGCGTCGTCGGGCGAGAGGAAGTGGGAGGTGACTGCCCGCCCCAGCGGCGTCGGATCCAGGCCGTCGATGAACTCGTATTCCAGCAGCTTGCCCAGCGCGTGCTTGGTCGGGACCTCGCCGATCATCCGGTCGTTGAGCCGCTTGGCGTGCTTCCCGGCGACGGTGACGTTGGCGAGCGTCTCCTCGACGGCGGCGCCCTCGTCGTAGCGGGTGATCACGGGGTCCATCTCGCCCTTGAGGAGCTTGAACGCCACCTCGTCCTCGCTCATCTCCTGGCTGTTGTGGTAGTGACCGTCCGGTTCGACGAGGACGTAGACGGTCCCCTTGTCGTGGTAGTCGGGCCGGCCCGCGCGGCCGAGCATCTGGTGGAACTCCTGGACGGTGAGCCACTCGATGCCCATCGCCAGCGAGTCGAAGATCACCTGCGAGGCCGGGAAGTCGACGCCCGCCGCGAGCGCCGCCGTCGTGACGACCGCGGCCAGGTCCTGGTCGGCGAACATCCGCTCGACTTTCTTCCGTCGGCCGTGGTCCAGCCCGGCGTGGTACGGCGCGGAGTCGTACTGCAACTTCCGGGAGATCTCGTGACAGCGCCGCCGGGAGTTGGTGAAGATGATGGTCTGGCCGCGATACCCCTTCGACGACTTCGTGTCGAAGGCGCGCTTGACGAGCTTGTTCTCGATCTGCCGTTTCTCGCGGCCGTCGGCGAAGGTGACGTGGCGCTCGATGGGCACCGGCCGCTCCTCGAACTCGATGAGCTTCGCGCGGAGCTTGCGCGCCAGGTCCTGGGGGTTGCCGACCGTCGCCGACAGGTAGATCCACTGGGTACCGTGGGTGCTCCGGTTGTCGGACAGTTCGCCGCAGTAGTACTTGAGCCGGGAGATGAGGCCGTCGAGGCGGTGGCCCCGTTCGTCCTCGCCGAGGGTGTGGACCTCGTCGATGACGACCGTCCCGATGTTTCCGAGGTCCTTCCCGGTCCGGAGCGCGTGGTCGATGCCCTCGTAGGTACCGACGATCACGTCGGCGCCCGGGTCGAAGCGGCCGCCGCCGTCGTTGATGCGGCTCGCGCCCACGCGCAGGGACACGTCGACCATGTCGCCGTAGCGCTCCTCGAAGGACTCGTGTTTCTGGTTGGCGAGCGCGACCAGCGGGACGAGAAAGAGCATCTTCCCCTCGCCGTTGAGCACGCGGTCGATGCCGGCCATCTCCCCGACGAGCGTCTTCCCCGTCGCCGTCGCGCTGACGACCAGCTGGTCCTCGCCCTCGGTCGCGCCGTGCTCGACGGCGAGGCTCTGGACGGGCAGGAGCGTGTCGAAGCGCGATTCGAGGTGTTCCTGCATCCCCGGGTGCAGGTTCAGTGAATCGACGCGGACCGGGTCGACCTCGTCGACGGTCGCCGAGATCTCGTCGAACTTCGTCAGGTCGGGGTCGAGGTCGCCCTTGAGGAGATTGGAAACGCGTTCGAGGTCCTGGACCTCCAGCAGGAGGTCGTAGAGCCGGTCGCGCGCGCCGCTCGTGAGTTCGCCCTTGTAGGCGAGTTCGCGGTCGAGTTCGGCCTTCGCGCAGTCGACGCAGATGAACTCGTCGTCGGCCGCGATGGCCGTCTCGGAGGTGACCGGCGAGTAGTGGCCCTCGCTGGCGCAGTACCGGCAGGTCCGCACCGCCTTCCCCTCCAGTTGGTAGGCGTCGAGGAGGTCCTGGAGGCGCTGTCGCGTCGCCGGCGAGGTCTGCTCGGAGATGCGGATCCGCGTCGCGTTGCGGGCGAGTTCGAGGAACAGGTCGGGCGGGCGGGGCTCCTCGCTGGATCCCCGTTTCACGCGGAGTCGCGCCGGTCGCGGCCCGGCGTCGGTCTCTTTGAGTTCCAGTATCGCGTGGAGACGCCGCTCCCCGTTCTTGACGACGGCGACCCGCACGTCGTCGCCGTACTCGTGGAGGAACAGCGTCCCGACCTCGCCGACCTGCTGTGACACACTCCTCCCTCCGTGATCGAACTATATCAGCGGTTCGGACTGTCGCGTCCCTCGATACCGAAGGACAGGAACGGGCCGGTCGCCGACCCGGGACGGGCTCAGTCGTCCAGCGCCTCGGGTTCGTCGTGCTGGACCGACCAGCCGGGGTTGACACCGCAGGCCTCCCGCTCGGTGTACTCGATCTCGGTGTCGGAATCGATCCGGGCGCCACCTTCGACTGCGAGGTCGGCGTCGCCGACCTCGTCCTGTCGTGGTGACTCCGTCACCACGCGCTCGACGACCAGCGGCACGTCCATCTTGCTCCCACAACAGCCCACGTCGGTGAACTCGTCCCACTCGTCGCCGACTTCGGCGCTGTCGTGGACCTTCTTGAGGTACGTCTTGTAGTAGTCCGAGTTGATCCGCTTGCGCCCGTGCTTCCCGATGTCGGCCGGGAAGGAGAGCTCGAGACGGGTGGCGACGGACTCGGTGGCGTCGTCTTCCGATACCTGTTCGCTCATGGCGGACGATAGGTGCGCGACGAACATGGGGATTCCGGCGTCGACCGTGGAGTCGGCTCCGTCGCGCACCCGGAGCGCCGCTACTCCTCGACCAGTTCGATCGCGTCGTCGCCGGTGGGAACGGCACAGAGGAACGCGCCCTCGATGTCGGCCTCGTTGCGGTACCAGTGGACGGCGCCCGCAGGAATGTGCAGGGAGTCGCCGCCCCGAACTGTCTGTTCTTCGCCGTCTATCCCGACCACGTACTCGCCGGCGAGCACGTACTGCTCGTGTTCGATCTCGTTGGTGTGTTTCGGCACCTCGGCGCCCGGAGCGAGTGTGAACCGTCGGATCGCGAGGTTAGTCGCGCCGTGTTCCTCGCCGATGAGCACGCCCTTCTGGAGGCCCTCGGCGGCGTCGACGGCCTCGTACTCGACGTCTCCGGCGCGGCGAATCAGTGGTGTCTCCGGGTCGGCTGTCGCGTCGGTGTCGCTCATACGAGCGCGTACGAACGGACCCGTGAAGTCACTCCCGGACGGGTCGGCCGGCACGCACCCCGGTGCCCGCGGCCGACCGTGCCCCACCCACACACGGGCTTAAGGGCGTTCCCGCACAATATCCGGTATGCGACGATTTCGCATCGGGAGCGCGTTCGGGATCCCGATAAACGTCGATCTCACCTTTCTCCTGGTGTTGCCGCTGTTCGCCTGGGCCATCGGCTCGCAACTCGGCCGGTACGTGGGGTTCGTCAACGACCTGTTCGGGTCGTCGATCCCCGTGGATCTGCTCACCTCGTCGACGGAGCTCTCGCTGGGGCTGGGACTGGTCGCGGCGCTCGGCCTGTTCGTCGGCGTCGTCCTCCACGAACTCGGCCACTCGCTCGTGGCGATGCGCTACGGCTTCCCCATCGGGTCGATCACCCTGTGGATCTTCGGCGGCATCGCCCAGATGGAGGAGATGCCCGAGGACTGGCGCCAGGAGTTCGCCATCGCCATCGCGGGCCCGACGGTCAGCGTGGCGCTCGGCGCGGTCTCCTACGCCGCCTTCCTCGCGGTGCCCGCGGGCGGGTCGCTCGCCGTCGCCGCGACGAAGTTCGTCCTCGGCTACCTCGCGCTGATGAACGTCGTCCTCGCGGTGTTCAACATGCTCCCGGGCTTCCCGATGGACGGCGGGAGGGTCCTCCGGGCGCTGCTCAACCGCACCCGGCCCTACGCGCGAGCGACCGAGATCGCCGCCGAGGTGGGCAAGCTGTTCGCCATCCTCCTCGGCCTGTTCGGCCTGTTCGGCGGCGGCGGCCTGTTCCTGGTCGCCATCGCCTTCTTCATCTACATCGGCGCGGCGTCGGAGGCCCAGCAGACGGTGATGCGCGCGGCCTTCGAGGGAGTGACCGTGCGGGACGTGATGACGCCGGCCGAACGCGTCACGGCCGTCGACGCCGACCAGTCCGTCGCGGACCTGATCGAGACGATGTTCCGCGAGCGCCACACGGGGTACCCGGTCGAGCGCGACGGCGAGATCGTCGGGCTCGTCGCCCTGGAGGACGCCCGGGCCGTCCGCGAGGTCGAGCGCGACGCCTACCGGGTCGGGGAAGTCATGTCGACGGAGATCTACACCGTCACGCCCGAGGCCGACGTCATGACGGCGCTGGAGCGACTCGACGAACACGCCGTCGGCCGCCTGCTCGTCATGGACGACGACGAGTTCGTCGGCCTCCTCACCCGGACCGACATCATGACCGCCCTCTCGATCATCAAATCCAGCGGCCGCTACCAGTCCGAACCGGCGGACGGCACCGAACCGGACGTGTTCCGGGCCGACGAGTCGCGCCAGTCCTGAGCGACTCGGGCCGGTCCACGTGGCTGTCGACTCCTCTTTCTTCGTCGCCGATGATCGCGAAGCGGGTGCCCGTCGACTCGCTCGTCTCGCCGATCTGGACGTCCGTGATGCGTCGGCCCTCCCGACAGTCTCACGAGCGCTCACTTAAGCGGGCCAGATGTGAACGAGTGGAGGAATGTGAGTCGACTCCGACGACGCTCTATGGACTGTCCGTCGGTCGACGGTGCCGCCCGGCGACCGGCGACCGGCGGACCGACCGACCCGTCGCGTTCGCACCGGCGCACCCGGTGTACGAACTGCGGGACGGGAATCGCCCTGGGGGCCTGGCACTCGGCCGCGGTTCCGACGGACGGCGACCGCGTCTATCCGTTCTGTCGCGCGGGCTGTCGGTCGGCGTGGCTCGCCGCGCGCGGCGAGCCCGACGACTCGCCGTGAGCACCGGTGGGACGCCCCACCGTCCGGTGACCGGGCAGAAGTCGGCGGATTCGCAGGACTGCACGCCGGTCGACGCGACCCCGTCGCGGCCCGCACTAGCCATCTAGCACCCGGCCGGTCGCGGATCCCGCTGATAATAGCGAACAGACCCTTCCACCCGTCGGGTGTACGACGCGGCAATGCGTGCTGCAGACGATTCGTCGATTTCTACGCCGCCCGGCGTCGCCGCCTCTCGCTCGGCGCCGGCGGACGGGAGCGGAGCCGATACGTACGACATCGACGCGGAGATCCGTCTCTCACGATCCGACCTCGTTTTGACGCCGACGATCACCTCCCTCCCGCCGGTCTCGTTCAGCTTCGACGTCCACTCCTGGGCAGGAACCGGCACCGACGAGGTGTTCGTCACCGCCTCGGGCGGAGCACTCGACGGGTTAGACGCGGCGCTCGACGACGACGCGACCGTCGCCGACTACCGCACGGTCGCGGCCTTCGACACGGAGCGACTCTACCGCGTGACGGTCTCCCCCGACGCGACGCGACTCATGCCGGCGTTCGACGCGGTCGACGCCGTCGTCCGGGAGGTCCGCGCCACCCGCGACGGCTGGTCGGTCCGCGCGTACGTCTCCGCTCGATCGGTGCTGACGACGCTGACCGACCGGTTCCGGGCCGAGGACCTGTCGTTCGACTTCGTCCGGCTCTCCCGGCTCGGGACCGTCGACGACGTGGACGACGTCGTTCTCAGCGAGGACCAGCGGGAGCTGTTGGCCGCGGCCATCGACCACGGCTACTTCGAGACGCCACGCGGCATCTCCCAGCACGACCTCGCGAGCATGTTCGACGTCTCGCCGTCCGCCATCTCCCAGCGCCTCCGGACTGCAACCGGGAAGCTCGTCGCCCACAACCTCGGCGCGTTCTGACCGCGCCGGCGCTCCCGCTGCGTCCCGAACGGATCGGCCCCTCTCTCGCCCCCGTCTCGGTTCGTCCGACCGCACCGACGAGTCAGTGGTCCGGCCGTCGAACCACCCGCGGTCTTGCGGTACTTGCTCAGTCGGCTGCCCGTCCGCACGCGCTCGGGGACCCCGCCCGAGACTCCCTGTCTGACGCGCGTCTGTCGCAGTCCGGGGAGGGACGGTTCCCGGCCGGGACGGGTGGCGACGGGCAGACGTTTAGCGGTGGGCTAGTCGGCGACTCGTCGGCTCTCGAAGGGGAAAACCGGCGGTCGGGCGTGACGCGGTCACGTCGCTCCGACCGTTGGAAATGGCCGGAATTGCGGGCAACGAACGGAACGACCGGACCGGTTTATCATCGAACGGGCGCCAGCCGAACTCGCCGCATGAAGCCCAAACTGCTACTCGTTCCGATGCTGGCCCTGCTCCTGGTCTTCGCGGGCTGTTCGAGCCCGGGCCCGGGAGCGGGCACGAGCACAGAGCCGATGGACGACGGGGGTCTCGACGCGGGCACGTCGACGGACGCCCCGCTCGGTGAGACTACCGATAGCCCGGACGAGGACGACCCAGTCGAGGAGCAGACCGAGACCACCGAGGAAGACCTGCTGGACGACGAGACGGACACCGAGTCAGACGCGGGCAACGACACCGAAGCCGGCGTTGGCGACGACACCGAGACCGACGCGGGCAACGACACCGAAGCCGGTACGGACACCGAGACCGACTCCGAATTCGGCGACGGCGCCGACGACGACACGGCGACGGAATCGGCGGACACGGCCGCGGCGGAGTAGTTCCTCGCGGCGCGGTCCGGCCGGCCACTCCGCCGTCGTTTACCTGATTCATAACGAAATGGACGGCACCGCAACGCCGTTCCATGAGTCTGCGAGCACTGACGGTCCGACCGATTTCGAGCGACCGGATTGGCGCCAGTCGGCGGTCACCACGGCCCCCCTCGGGTGATCTACCGTGACGGGCGCGAACGTGGACACGCTCCTCGTCGGCATCGACGCCGGCTGTCTGCCGGTCTTCCGACGGCTGTTCGACGAGGGGCGTCTCCCGGCCCTCGAGTCGCTCTGTTCGGAGGGGGTCGCCGCGCCGATGGAGTCGCAGATCCCCCCGTGGACGCCGAGCGCGTGGCCGTCGCTGTACACCGGCGTGAACCCCGGCAAACACGGCGTCTACGGCTTCGTCACCTACGAGGGATACGACTGGCGCGTCGTCACCGCCAGCGACGTCAGGGAGTTCACGCTCTGGGAACTGCTCGACCGGCACGGCAAGACCAGCGTCGTCGTCAACGGGCCGGTGACGGCCCCACCGCCCGCCATCGACGGCGCCGTGATCCCCGGATTCATGGGTCCGGAAGACCCCGACTGTCACCCGTCCGGCCTCCTGGAGGACGTCCGGGAGGAGATCGGCGACTACCGCATCTACCCCGCGTACCACACCGACGACGACTCCTACACCGTCGACGAAAAGACGAGCGAGTACGCCGATCTCGTGCACATGCGGGGTGACGCCTTTCGCTACCTCGCCGACCGGTACGACCCCGACTTCGGATTCGTCCAGTTCCAGCGCCCGGACACCGTCTTCCACGAGTTCGACGGGAACTGGGACGCCGTCCGCCGGGTGTACGAGGCCACCGACGAGGCCATCGGTCGAGTGCTCGACGACTGCGACCCCGACCGCGTCTTCCTCGCCAGCGACCACGGGATGGGTCCCTACGAGCGCCCGCAGTTCCGCGTCAACGACTTCCTCCGCGAGGAGGGCCACGTCGTCGGCACGCGCGGCGGCAAGGGGATGCCCGGCTGGTCGCCGATCCGCGACAGGCTCCGCCACGGCGAGACGACGGAGTCGTGGGAACCGTCGCTGGTCGAGCGGGCCGCCGCGAGCGCGGCCTCCGTCGGCCTCACCGCCGACCGGGTCCGCTCGGCGCTCGAACGGGTCAACCTCGCGGACGCCGTCAGCCAGCACCTCTCCGCGAACGTCTCCCGGACGGCCGCCGAACAGGTGGACTTCGCGGCGTCGACGGCGTACCTGCGCGCCCGGACTGAACTGGGCGTCCGCATCAACCTGGCGGGCCGCGAGCCCGACGGCGTCGTCTCGCCCGCGGAGTACGACGCCGTCCGCGCGGACCTCGTCGAGGCGCTCCGGTCGGTCACCGCTCCCGGCGGCGAGCCGGTCTTCGAGGAGGTCGGTCCCCGCGAGGAGTACTTCCACGGGCCCGAACTCGAACAGGCGGTGGACGTGGTCGTCGTCCCCAACGACTTCCAACACTTCCTCTCGGACCAGCTCGCGGGCGACCCCTTCGGCGAGCGCAAGACCCGCTGGAACCACAAGCGCGACGGCGTCTTCGTCGCCTGCGGCGACGGGATCGACGAGACCGCGCCCGTCGACCCGCACCTGTTCGACGTCGCGCCGACCATCCTCGCGAGCATGGGGATCGAACCGAGCGACCGGATGGACGGCGACGTGCTGCCCGTCACCGATCCCGTCCCGCCCAGGAAATACCCGGCCTACGAGGGAGCGGGCGACGACATCGAAGCCGGCGTCGAGGGCCGCCTCGCCGACCTCGGATACCTGGAGTGACCGCCGCCGCCGACGCCGTCGGCGCCCGTTCTCTTCGCGCGCGACTCGGGGAGCGTCGCCGCCACTGACGCGGAGTTCCGACCGCGGAAGCCGTCGCAGAAACAGCTGTGTCGCCGTCGCAGCGGTCGTCACCGACCGGTCGTTCGCTCGCCCCGCCTCAGCCCCCGTCGTGCGCCCGTCCCGCCATCGGAGACCGTCACCGGGTGCCCCGCTCCGCTCAGGGCGACCCGGCCTCGAGGTAGTGGCTCTCCCACTCGTGTCTGGACTCGAGCACCTGCCAGCCCGCGGCGGTGAGCGTGTAGCGGTTCGTGCGCCCGTTCTTCGCCGTCTTCTCGACGAGTTCGAGTTCGACGAGCTCGTTCAGGTTCGAGTAGAGGCGGCCGTGCTGGATCTCGTCGTCGATCGATCGTTCCATCTCGGCCATGATATCCTGCCCGTTGGGGTCGGTGAGGCCGCTGACGACGAACAACAGGTCTCGCTGGAAGCCGCGGAGTTCGTGTATCGTTCTCATGTCCCATCAGTGGGCGACGACCAGTATATACCGTCCCGATCGTTGCCGCGATTAACGGCCCCGATATCTCGTCCGTCTGGCAAAAAATGAAGGCGGGCGAGGGTCGGTGGAGTCACGGGCGGCCTGCCGGATGCCTGCGATACCGACCGGCCGACTGGACGGACAGCGGCCAGTGGGTTTATTATGCGGACGGTAAACGCCGTCGCGCGCCCGTTCGACCGGCCCCCGTCGCGGTGGTCGACTTACCGTGCCGATAATAAACCGTCCGGACGGGCTACAGCGTCTTACCCATGGAACCCGTCAGTCCCGGCCGAGCGGACAGAACCGACCACCGACGCCGTCCGCACCGGGGGGCCGGCCCGTGACACCCCGGCGCGCCAGTGCGGGCGCCGTCAGGCGCGGACCGAACCGCCCTGAACGCCGCGCACGATTCGCCGACAGACTCCAGCTCCTCCTCGCCGGCGTCGGCGTCCTCCTCTTCCTCTCCGGGATCGGGTTCGCGCTCGCCGGCGACACGGTCGGCGGATCCCCCGGACTCGGCGCCGCGAACGAGACGGCGACGCCGGCCGATCCGCCCTCGACGACGAGCGCGTCGGCGGACCCGCCCGGAACGAGCGCTGCCGGGACGACCACCGCGACCGCGCCGCCGACGGACGCGTCGCCCACGGCGACTGGCGCTCCGACGCCGACCGCGACGGCGTCCCCGACTCCAACGCAGACCCCGACCCCAACGCCGACTGCGACGGCCACGGCGACGCCGACGCCGACGGACGCGTGGGACGATACGGAGACGCCCACGCCGACGGACGCATGGGACGATACGGAGACGCCCACGCCGACGGACGCGTGGAACGGCACCGAGACGCCCACACCGACGCCGACTGATACGTGGGGTGCGACTGAAACGCCGACGGCGACGCCGACGGATACGTGGAACGACACGGAGACACCGACCCCGACCTCGACGGACACGTGGAACGAGACAGAGACGCCGACGGCGACGGACACGTGGAACGAGACAGAGACGCCGACGGCGACGGACACGTGGAACGACACCGAGACGCCGACGCCGACGGACACGTGGAACGACACCGAGACGCCGACGCCGACGCCAACCGCAACGCCGACGGACGACGACGACGACGGCGGTCTGTTCCCCTCGATCGCGAACATCTTCCTGTAGTCCGCGACCGGGGTCGCTGCGCGGCCGGGTCTTCCGGTTGGTCGTCGCCACTCGCCCGCAGCCTCGGCTTCGGCTCCTCACTTCTCGTCCGTGCCGTCTCGGGAGCGCCAGCGTCCCCGGCGTCCCGCAAGCGGCCGGGAGCGCTAGCCCCGCTCGTAGTATCGACAGGTCCATGGTCGCGCGGTCACTGGGGCGCGCGCTCGCTGACGGCGGTCGCGCAGTCGGTGGCGAAAATCAGGCCGACACTCTGGGAAGCCGCGTTTGGAGAAGCCGCTCGCGCCGTCGCCTCACTCGACGGTCACGCTCTTGGCCAGGTTCCGCGGCTTGTCGATGGCGCGGTCGAGCTGGACCGCGGCGTGGTAGGAGACGAGCTGGAGCTGGACGTTCGCGAGCAGCGTCGCCCACACGGGATGGGTGTCGGGGACCGGCAGGCGCGCGTCGGCGACGTCGTCGGACTGGTCCGGGCCGACGACGACGACGGGCGCGCCGCGGGCCTGCGCCTCGGTCGCGTTCGTGAGCGTCTTCTCGTCTTGGGCCTCGTCGCCGGAACAGACGGCGAACAGGGGCGTGTTCGGCGTCACGAGCGCGAGCGGGCCGTGTTTCAGCTCGCCGGCGGCGAACCCCTCGGCGTGCTCGTAGGTGATCTCCTTGAACTTCAGCGCGCCCTCCTTGGCGACCGAGTTGGCCTGCCCGCGACCGATGAAGAAGTACGAGTCGTGGTCGCTGTAGGTGCGCGCCAGGGACTCGGCGGCCGTCGTCTGGAGGACCGACTCCACCTGGTCGGGCAGGTCGCGGAGCGCCGAGAGCAGCTCGCGGCGGTCGAAGTGCGGATCGGCCGCCGGGACGTCGTCGACGAGGCGCAGGGCGAGCAAGCCGAGCGTGACCGTCTGCGAGGAGTAGGTCTTCGTCGCGGCGACGCCGATCTCCGGGCCTGCGCGGATGAACAGCGAGTCGTCGGCGGCGCGGGTCACCGACGATCCGACGACGTTCGTCACCGCGAGCGTCCGCGCACCCCGTTCCGTCGCGTCTTCGACCGCGGCGAGCGTGTCGGCCGTCTCACCGCTCTGCGTGACGGCGACCACGAGCGTCTCCGCGTCGGCCGGCCCGGCGGCCACGCCGTACTCGTTGGCCCGTATCGCCTCGGCTCTGACGCCCGCCCGCTTCAGCATGGTCTCGCCGAACAGGGCGGCGTGATAGGAGGTGCCGCAGCCGACGAGCTGGACGCGCCGCACGTCCTCGAAGGCTCCCGGCGGAAAGTCCTCGAGGGAGACCGTCCCGCGTTCGGCGTCGATCCGCCCCTCGATCGTGTTGGCGAGGGCGCCGGGCTGGGTGTGGATCTCCTTGAGCATGAAGTGGTCGTAGGCCCCCCGCCCGGTCTCGTCCGCGCTCCAGTCGACGGCCTCGACCGCGCGGTCGACCGGCCGCCCCGCGGTGTCGGTCACGCGCAGTTCGTCCCGCTGGGCGACGACGACGTCGCCGTCTTCGAGGTACATCACCCGGTCGGTGAACTCCACGAAGGCGGGCACGTCGCTGGCGAGGTAGTAGCCGTCGGCGGCGACGCCGAGCACGAGCGGGGACCCGTCGCGGGCCGCGTACAGCGTCTCGTCGTCCTCGACGAGCGCCGCGATCGCGTAGTTCCCCTCCAGCGCGTCGACGGCCGCGCGGAACGCCGCCTCGGGCGCGAGCCCCTCGCCCAGCTTGCGCCGGATCAGGTGCGGGACGACTTCGGTGTCGGTGTCGCTGGAGAACGTGACGCCGTCGGCGCGCAGGTCCGCGCGGAGGTCGTCGTAGTTCTCGATGACGCCGTTGTGGACGACGGCGACCTCCCCCGACTCGTCCGTGTGGGGGTGCGCGTTCTCGTCGGTCGGCGGCCCGTGGGTGCTCCAGCGGGTGTGGCCGATCCCGACCTCGCCGTGGAGGCGCCGTCGCCGGACCGCACGGCGGAGCTCGTCGACCTGCCCGGAGCGCTTGCGGACGGCGATCCCGTCGCCGTTCTGGACGGCGACGCCGGCCGAGTCGTACCCGCGGTACTCCAGGTTCTCGAGCCCGGTGACGAGGTCGTCGACCGTTCCTCCCTCGCCGATCCGCGCGATGATGCCGCACATCTATCCGAACACCCCCCGGAGCGGGGACGACCGCCGCCCGGTCGCGCGTCGTGAACGGCCGGTGGTGCGGGGGTGTCCGCCGGTTCGAGAGCGTCGTACTCGTTGCATAGCACCGTCCACTCGCGGAGCGGAGTTTACTATCCAGATAGTAACGATCGGGTTAGCGCCGAAGTAATGGCCGCAACTCGGGACAACTGTCGGGATCGGCCGCCGCGTCAGGTGTCGTCCCCGGGCGCGGCGTTTTCGAACGGCGACCGCGCGCTGTCGGGCACGGCGGTCTCGAGCGCGATGATGTTCTGGCGGCCGACGTTTATCTTCTCGATCTCGCCGCTGTCTTCCATCTTCGAGAGGAGGCGGCTCACCTTTGACTTCGACCAGTCGGTCTTCTCCGTGATCTCGTTCTGGGGCAGGCGGCCGTTCTCCTCGCGGAGCAACTGGAGGACGCGGTCCTCGTCGCTGAGGATTCGCGGAGGGACCGGGTCCGGGGGCGCGTCGAGCGTTTCGCCCCCGTCGGCAGCGTCGTTCGCCGGCGGATCGGGTTCGCGCCCGATCGAAGACACGTCCGGGAGCATCTTCCGCTGGATCAGGCGGAGCACCGCGAGGACGGCGATCACGCCGATGACGATGAAGACGGTGGTCAGCGGACTGGTGGGGTTCGTCCCGATGGAGACCTCGGTCGCGTCGGCGAGGCCGTCGCCGTCGGTGTCGGCTTCGGTCGGATCGGTGCCGTAGGTGTGGACCTCCGCGCCGTCGGCGAGGCCGTCGTCGTCGGTGTCCGGCACGGTCGCGTTGGTCGGCCCGTCGACCTCGCGTTCGTCGGTGAGGCCGTCGCCGTCGGTGTCGGCTTCGGTCGGGTCGGTCGATCCGTCGACCTCGGCTGCGTCGGAGAGGCCGTCGCCGTCGGTGTCGTCGTCCATCGGATCGGTGTCGTACTCGTCGACTTCGGCCCCGTCTTCGAGCCCGTCGCCGTCGGTGTCGGGGTTCGTGGCGTTCGTCTTGCCGTTGACCTCGGTCGCGTCGGTGAGCCCGTCGCCGTCGGTGTCGTTGTTGAGCGGGTCCGTCCCGTACTCCATGACCTCTGACCCGTCCTCCAGCCCGTCCTTGTCGGTGTCCGTCCGGTTGAATCCGGTGCCGTGCTTGACCTCTTCTTCGTTCGTCAGGCGGTCGGAGTCGAAGTCGCCCTCGGGGCGGATCACGACGATGGAGCGGTTGACGGACGAGATGACGGCACCGCCCGTCTCGTTCACGACGGTGACCGTCACCGTCTGCGCCCCGGTCCGGTTCGTCGGCCAGGAGTCGAACGCGTACTCGTCGGTGACGGTGTAGTCGTCGGTGATGAGCGAGTGAGACCGGCAGCCGTCGGTCACGTTCTCGCCGTCGACGGTGAGGCAGACGCTGAAACTCCGATGGGTGCGCGCGTTCGTCTCGGCCACCAGCGTCACCGCCGACTGCTGCCAGACGTACGTCGTGTCGTCGTACCGCTGCTGGACGGCCCCGTCCCGTATCGTCAGGTTCGCGGAGGCGGTCTCGGAGCTGCCCTCGGTCGCGGCGGGGCTCCCCGCGGGTGCGACCGCGGCGGTGTGACCGCGATCCGAGTCCTCCTGGACCACTCCGGTACCTTCAGCCACCGTCCCCCCCACCAGCGGCGTAACGGCACTGCCGACGAAGAGGAGGCACAGCAGCACGGCGATGACGTGTGTTCGAGCCATGTTCTATAGCTTGCGGGCCGCTTCGAACGCTCCAGCGTGTATTCTGCTACCCATTTCCATCGTCTCCCAAACGGCTTCGTTGCGTGTTGTTAGCCTTCACAACTCGTTCCGGTATACGTATTACTTTACTAAGTCACCGCCCGGTATGTTTCGGTCCGGTGCGTCGCCAGACGGTGTTTCGGTGTCCGTGCGCCTGCCTCGCGTGAGCAGGGGCTCGTGGCTGTCGTAGTTCGTCGATCGGGCGTTCGGACGCGAGGCGGGTTCGGTCGCAGTAGCGTCAGGCGTCAGTGTCCGCGGTCGTCGTGATCTTGGCGACCGTCAGCAGCGAGACCATCGTGACGACGATGACGCCGACGATGAATCCCGAGAGCAGCTGGAACGGGGTGACATTGAGCACGGTCCCGACGAGCAGCAGCGACCCCAGGAGCGAGAGGCTCAGGTAGCCCTGGTCCCAGACGTCGACCGAGTCGTCCTCCGCTTCGTCCGTCCCCGGCTGGTCCTCGATGTACGACGCGACCTCGTCGAGCGCCGGCTGCGGGTCGACGAGCCCTCGCGACTTGTTGTAGTCGATCACGCCCGCCTCGTCGAGGGTGTCCAGGTGAGACTGGTACAGCGCGATGTAGACGCGCTGGCGCTCGTCGGACGTGAGCGCACGGACCGTCGTGTCGTGTTCCCAGGCGGCGACCTGCTCCGCGACGTCGCGCATCTTGACGGTCTGGTCGGTCCCCTCGAGGTAGCGGATGACCGCACGACGCCGCTCGTTCTGCAGCAGGTGGAAGAGCTCGTTCTTCCCGAGCGGGTCGGACCCCTCGTCGGGGGCTGTCTCCTGCTCCTCGTCGGTAGGCTCGTCGTTCTCGAGCGAGTTCGCGGCCGTCGCGTCGGTCTTCTGCAGTGAGTAGCTCATTGGCTTCGTCTGGACATTCCAAGATATTCTAATAAGACGGGGCTCTCGTCCCGACCGTTGCCGACTGTTGCAGCGGCTATGGAGGGTCGTAAATCGGCGCTTGAAACGATCTAAAATCGTTCCTCGGGGCCTGAAACTGCCAAAACCGGGTTAACTCGATTCAATCCGGTTTGATCGTGAACCGACCGGTTTCGCTCGCCCGATGTGGCGCTTCGATCGGAGCCGTGACCGGTCACCGCCTGGTCACTCGGCGAACGTCTGACGGCCGTCTGACGGGGGCGCGTCGGTCCGCCGGCCGACCGAGGCGGGTTCGACCGGCCGGCATTCGGTCCCCGGGGCCGTCGTCGGTTCGACCGGGCCACCGATCACAGCCGCCGGTACTCGAAGCCGGCCTCGACGACCTCCTGCTCGTCGAGGGCGCCCGGCACGTCGACGATCACCGGGTCGTCGGCCATCGCGTCGGCCACTCCGTGGAAGTCGATGGACTCGAACTCGTCGTGGGCCGTCGTGACGACCAGGCCGTCGAACCCGGTCGGGTTGAACGTGGACTGGACGGGCAGCCCGAAGGTCTCCCGGGCGCGGTCGTCCGGCGCGTGCGGATCGAACCCCTCCGCGTCGACCCCGAACTCGGACAGTTCGTCGACGACGCCGTCGACCTCGGAGGTCCGGATGTCGCCGACGTTCGGCTTGTACGAGAGCCCGAGCAGCAGGACCGAGCTGTCACAGAGCACGTTCCCGGCGTCGTTGAGGGCCTTGACGGCCAGTTCGGCGACGTGCGTGGGGACGTACTCGTTGATCTCGCGCGCCTTGAGGACGAGGGTCGGCGAGAACCCGTCGCGCTCGGAGCGGTGGGCGAGGTAGTGCGGGTCGACGGGGATGCAGTGGCCGCCGACCAGCCCGGGCGAGTACTCGCCGTGGAAGTTCCACTTCGTCCGCGCGGCCGCGAGCACCTCCTCGGTCGAGAGGTCCATGTGGTCGCAGGCGATGGCGAGTTCGTTGACGAGCGCGATGTTCAGGTCGCGCTGGACGTTCTCGATGACCTTCGCCGTCTCCGCCGTCTCGACGTCCGGGGCGCGGTAGATGCCGGCGTCGACCACCGACGAGTAGAGATCCGCGAGGCGCTCGCGCACCGCCTCGTCGTCCGCACCGACGATCTTGACCACGTCGCGCACGCCCCGCCCCTCGTCGCCGGGCGAGGCGCGCTCCGGGGAGTACCCCACGTCGAACTCCTCGCCCGCGGTGTACCCCGAGGCCACCTCCAGTTCCGGGACGAGGACGGTCTCGGTCGCGCCCGGGAAGACGGTCGACTCGAGGACGACCGTCGTGTCTTCGGACATGTGTTCGCCCACCGTCTCGCCCGCCGCCCGGACGAACTCCAGGTCCGGGTTCTCCAGGTCGTCTATCGGCGTGGGGACGGTGATGATCACGAAGTCGGCGTGCTCGATGAGCGACGGGTCGGTGGTGAACTCCGCGTCGGCGTCGGCGACGGCGTCGTCGTCCACGTCGCCGGTCGGATCGCGGCCGTCCGCGAGCGCGTCGACCTTCTCGTCGTCGACGTCGAATCCGACGACGGTCTGGCCCGCCTCGTCGAACGCGACGGCCAGCGGGAGGCCCACGTAGCCGAGCCCGACGACGCAGACCGTCGCCGGCTCGGCCGTCGAGTCCGCCGCCGTCGACTCCCCCTCGATCGGGATCGCCGTCATTCCGCTCGTGCCGTCCGCCGGAGCGTGCGATGCCTGCTCGTCGCCGCGATTGCTGGGTCTGTTCGGATCCATATGTGGTCGTCGCGAGCGGGTGCCCGCTCGCTGTCCGTGTCCGACCTCGGCCGGCGATGGGCTTTATTATAAATCTGATAGGTGGTCGCTTATTCCGGGGGTAAGACGCGAAACAATCGATCGGATGGTGTGGCGTATTTGCGGTTCGTGGGGTCTGTGTGCGGTGGATTTTCGGAACTGTTGCGATCGTTTCGATCCTGCTGTCGATTATCAGCTCAATAATAAAATCCGCAGACTGCGTGGCATCTCTCGGCTTCGCCCCGTCACGCGACGGATCCGAAGACAGACCACACAGGGGTTTCCCATGCACGCCACCACGACCGATCTGACAGCGAACGCAGCGACGATCGACCGCACGACGGACTATCGGCGCGTCCGACCGGCGGATCCGCCGGACGGGGGCGGTCCGCGGACCGGTTCGTCGGACGGGGACCGGGCCGCCGCCACGGCGTATCCGGACACGACGATCGCCGTCGTCGTCCCCGCGTACAACGAGGCCGGCCGCGTCGGCGAGGTACTCGACTCGATCCCGCCGTTCGTCGACCGCATCTACGCGGTCGACGACGCCTCGACCGACGATACCTGGGCGGAGATCCGCGCCCGCGTCCCGAGCGGCCCCGGACCCCACGGTGACGACGTCGACGGGCGGATCATGCCGATCAGACACGAAGCGAACCAGGGCGCGGGCGGGGCGCTCCGGACGGGGTATCTCACCGCGCTCGACGAGGGCATCGACGTGACGGTGACGATGGACGCGGACGGCCAGATGGACCCGGAGCTGATGTCGGCGCTCGTCGACCCCGTCGCCGACGGGCGGGCCGACTACGCCAAGGGGAACCGCCTGGCCGACCCCGAGGACCGCCGCGGGATGCCGCCGTTCCGCCGCTTCGGTAACTGGCTGCTGACCTACCTCACCAAGATCGCCAGCGGCTACTGGGGGGTGATGGACCCGCAGAACGGCTACACCGCAATCTCCGGCGACGCGCTCGCGGCCGTCGATGTCGAGTCGCTCCCCGACGGCCACGACTACCCGAACGACCTCCTCGTCCGACTGCAGGTGGCCGACAAGTCCGTGGCTGACGTCGCGATGCCCGCGGTCTACGACGACGAGGAGAGCACGATCGACTACGCCGAGTTCGTGCCCGAGACCTCGCTGACGCTGCTTCGCGGCTTCTGCTGGCGTCTCGGTCGCGCACTCGTCCCGGGGAACGCCGACCCGCGGACCGCCGTCCGCGGTGCCCTGGTCGGCATCACCGTCGTGACGTGGGTCGTCCTGTCGCGCCGCGACGACGCGGAGGGGCCGAGCGAGGAATGAAGGTCGTCGTCACCGTCCAGCATCCCGGACACGTCCACTTCTTCAAACACGCCATCCGGGAACTGGAGACCGCCGGCCACGAGGTCCACGTCTTCGCCCGGGAGAACGAGGTGACCGCGGCCCTGCTGTCGGCGTACGGCATCGACTACGAGATGCTCGCCGGGGCCTCGGCGTCGCTCCCGTCGCTCGCCCGGGTCCAGCTCACCTACGAGAGCCGCCTGCTCGCGCGCGCCTGGAAGATCGACCCCGACGTCATCGCGGCCATCGGCGGCGTCGCCGCGTCCCACGTCGCCGCCGCGGTCGGCGCCCGCAGCGTCGTCTTCTACGACACCGAGCACGCTTCGCTGATCAAGCGGCTGGCCTACCCCTTCGCCGACGAGGTCTGCACGCCCGACTGTTACACGGAAGACGAGGGCGACAAGCACGTCCGCTACCCGGGGTACCACGAACTCGCGTACCTGCACCCCTCGCGGTACACGCCCGACGAGACCGTCCTCGACGACGCCGGCGTGGACCCCGACGACCCGCTCGTCGTCTGCCGGTTCAGCAGCTGGGACTCCTCGCACGACGTGGGCCAGGGCGGGTTCGACGACCTCACCGAGGTGGTCGAACGGCTCGAATCGGCCGGCGCGACGGTCCAGCTCACCGCCGAGGTCGACCTCCCGCCCGAACTCGCCGACCGGGAGCTGTCGGTGGCGCCCGAGCGGATGCACGACCTGCTCTACCACGCCGATCTGACGGTCGGCGAGGGCGCGACGACCGCGACCGAGAGCGCGCTCCTCGGGACGCCCGCCGTCTACGTCAACTCCCTGCGGCTGGGATACACGACAGAACTGGCCGATGAGTACGGACTGGTCTTCCAGTACAACGGTCCGAACAGACACGAGGAGGGCGTCCGCCGCGCGGTCGAACTGCTCGGCGAGACCGACGGGGGGCGGTGGCAGCGCCGCCGCGCCCGCGTCCTGGAGGACAAGCGGGACGTGACCGACGTCGTCGTCGACCGCGTCCTCGCGGGAGGGTGACCCGCTCCCCTTCGCTGGACCGTGGCCGGGTCCGCTCTCCTCCGCCGTTTTCGTCCCTGCGAACTGGCCGCCCGATAGACCTCCGCACGCGTGCAGCGTTCTCGTCGTGACCGGTAGACGCATCTCTCCGTCTTCCCGTCGGGCCCCGATCGGCACCCGCCCGCGCCATCTGAATATCAGGTTTCGAAACGACAGGGCCGCGGACCGGTGGTTTCCGGGGGGCGTTCGGGCTTTTCAGGCGCTCTCCCCGCCGCGAACTTAAACGGTGGACATGTGAAGGGGTAGCCACAGGGGTGGGTATCCGAATTGAGAAGATACACATGACACAGACGGACGGAAATGCGGACGAACGCGGCGAAACCGGGCGGGCCTGCGGTCGCGATGGGCGGCGTTTCTCTCGACGTGCGGTTCTGAAGACGGGCGCGGCGGCCGCGGGCGGACTGGTCTTCGGGTCGGGCGTCGCGAGCGCCGACACGGGAACCGACGCGATTCCGACGCGACTGCGCGAGACGTTCGACCGCGTCGTCGACGTGGTCGAGGCCGGCGCCGACGACACGGGCTCGGAGTCCATCGTCGACGTCCTGGAGCGACTGCGGGACGACGACCGACTCCAGCAGGGGACGCTGCTGTACTTCCCGCCGGGCCGCTACTACGTGGACCGGCAGTTCCGGATGACCGGCTTCGACCTGTTCGGCATGTACGGCAACGACGCCACGTTCGTGCCGGCCGACTACCACAGTTTCGGGGACGACAAGCACAAGCTGTTCCGGCTGGGCGTCTCCTACAACCCCGGGAACCGCCTCTTCGTCGAGAACTTCGCCGTCGACCAGACGGCCGAGGACACGGGCGCCCGCGTCTTCGACGTCGCCGTCGCCGACCGCATGGAGGTCCGCGACGTCGACGTCCAGGGCAAACACGACTCCGGCGCCTGGGGACCGGGCCGGTTCGTCGTCACCGATCCCGACGGGACGGGCGTCGTCGAGCGGTTCACCGCACTGGGCGGCGGCGAGTACTCGGCCAACGCCCCGCACGACAAGCTCTGGCGCGGCCCTTCGGGTCTCATCTGCAACACCTACAACGAGGGGCGGATGACGTTCCGCAACTGCGAACTCGGCGGGTTCCCGGACAACGGCCTCTACGCGGCGGGGAGCAAGGGACAGATCCGCGTCTGGCGCGGCACCTACAGGAACAGCAACGGCGCGAACGTCCGCGTCGGCGGTCCGAACAGCGAGATCATCGGCGTCGACGTCGTCGTCGACCGGAACTGGGAGGAGACCCAGGCCCAGCGCGGCATCCGCGTCGAGAAGACCGACGACATCGACGTGAAAGACTGCTCCGTCCGCATCGCCGCGGACACGCCCAACAGCCACGCGATCTCGGTCCAGTGGGACGTGGAGAAAGCCTACCTGAAGGGGAACACCGTCGTCGTGGACAGCCCCGTGTTCAACCACGGGGTCTGCGTCGCCGCCCGGACCGGTGACGTGACCGTCTACCAGACGAGCGTCGAGCACAACGGCCCTGGCGGCGCCGCCTTCTACATCGACGGCGAGGGCACCGACGACGAGTCGGCGATGCTCGCGCAGGTCACCGTCACCGGGTCGGCCGGCCACAAGTGGAACCGCGCCGGCATCTACAACAAGCGCAACAACGTCGAGTTCCGCGCCGTCGACGTGGATCAGACCGGCTCGTCCAAGCGCCGCGCGCTGGAGAACTTCGGCGACGACTGCATGGTGTACGCGTGTGACTTCACCGCCCGCCAGCACCCGCTCATCGACACGGCCGCGGACACCTGGGTGGAGAACTCGACGTTCCGGTCCGCCGACGACCGCCAGGGTATCCGCCTCACCGACACCACGGAGCGCGTCTATCTCAAGAACAACGAGATCGACGACGACGTCAAAGACGAGGGCTGTTCCGACCTCAAGATGGTCGGCAACACCTTCTTCTGAGTGGGCGGCTGGGCCGCGTCCCGGCGTCCCCGCTGTCTCCGTCTGCGCCGGTTCGATTCGCACTCTCTCACGGATTACCACTGCCCTAGCGGCGTCGCCGCGGCGCGGCGGCCGTGCTATCAACCCCATAAGAAGGACCACGGGGGTGCGAACGTGCGGTGTGATGCGTCTCCGATGAACCGACGTCGATTCCTCCGGGCGAGCGGCGCCGTCGTGGCGAGCGGTCTGGCCGGCTGCGGCGGCGACGCGACGGGCGATACACCGCTCGATTCGAGCGATCCGACGACCAGCGGCACGGACGCCGCCGAACCGGGCACCACGACCGCGACGACGACCGCCCGGTCGGGTGGAACGACCACCGGGACCGATGCCGCGACGGCGACGCCGTCGCGCGAACAGCTCCAGACGGACTACCGGTCGCGCGAGCGATACGGCCAGCCCGGAGTGTCGCTCGCCCCGCTGGACGGCCCCGACGAGTGGCGGACGGTCGTGGGGGAGGCGCACGCCTCCGACCGGGGGATCACCGACGCGGGGGGCGTCAAACTGGTCGGCCCGGGCGGGGAGAACGCCTCGATCGCGAAGTCGATCTCGCCCACCGACCTCTCGGACAAGGACCTCTCGGTCGGGATCCGGTCGACGACGCCCCGGGAAATCGCCTTCGTCGTCAGACTGGTCGACGGCTACGGCAACTACGCGGCGCTCTCGCTCCGGAAACTCTCCTACCAGCCGCCCGACGTGGGCTGGTTCCGCACCTGCCCGGGCGTCTACGCCACCAGCGACCAGGTCCCCGACCTCGCGAACGTCGAGCGGGTGCAGCTAGTCGCGCTCAACGCGAGCCCCGACGACGTCGAGGTGTGGGTCGACGACGTGCGGACCCACCCCAAGCCCGACCAGGGGTACGTCGTCCTCAGCTGGGACGACGGGCGACGCGCCTACGCCGAGGAGGCGGCGCCGCTCCATCGCGAACGCGACCTGCCCGGCGTCGTGACGATGCCGCCGACGGTCGACCACGTGGGAGAGGGGCCGTTCATGCGTCGCGACCAGTTCAACGAGGTCAGCGAGGCGGGCGACGAAGTCGTCGCCCACGGGACCACCGGACGGACGTTCAGCACCGTGTCGGCGGAGCAACTCGACACGATGCTGGCGCGCAAGAAGCGCTGGCTGCTCGCCAACGACTTCGACGGGAGCGACTTCGTCGTCTACCCCGGCAACAACTTCGACGCCACGTCGCTGGACGTGACCGACCGCTACTTCAACATGGGCGGGATGAACCAGGCGGGCGACGTGAACACGACGGGCGTCAACGGCTTCGACCCGCTGGTCCTCCCGCGGACCATCGGCCACGACCTCGCAGTCGCGAAGACCGTCGTCGACCGCGCCGCCGCCCACCGTAACTGCGGCATCCTCAACTTCCACCACTTCGGCACCGACAACACGATGGACCCCGGCGAGTACGAGCGACTCCTCGACCACGTCGTCGAGACCGACGGCGTCGAGGCGATCACCTTCTCCGACCTCTGGGCGATGCGCGCTGAGTAAGCGGCCCCGCGCCCCCGCGCCACCGCGCCGCCGTACTTCCGCGTCACCGCGCTTCCACGCCGCCGTACTTCCGCGTCACCGCGCCACCGCGCCGCCGTACTTCCGCGTCACTGCGCTTCCACGCCGCCGCGCTTTTGCGCCACCGCGCTTCCGCGCCCCGCTGCTCGGCGCCTTACGCGATGCCAAAACCGTTCGCCGGCGCCCTCGGGGCCGCTGCGGCGCGAACGACGGACGGCGGTCGGACGCCACCGCCGCTCGCGGGCGGGACGGAATCGCGACCAGACGGCCGCCGCCCGCCGATTAGCTGGCCCGTAGAAAAATGCACCCGTCCCGAAGGGCCGGGTATGTTGCCGTCTCGGTACAACCTGACGAATCTGCGCCGGGTGGTGCGCGACCCCCGGCGGCTCCGGACGGAAGCGGAGGCGCTCGGTTCGCGGCTCAACCGGGCCGTGGCCGCGCGCCGGCACCCGCCCGGGGACGCCGTGGCCATCATGGACGAGGACTGGGACAACTGCTTCGTCCTCGACGCCTGCCGCTACGACCTCTTCGCCGAGCGCCACGACCTGCCCGGCGAGTTGCGGAAGGTCACGTCGGCGGGCTCGCAGAGCCTGGAGTTCATGGAGCGCAACTTCGCCGGCGAGACGCACCACGACGCCGTCTACGTCACCGCGAACCCCTTCGTCACGCGGCTCGACGACGGCGTCTTCCACCGCGTGGTCGACTGCTTCGCCGACGAGTGGGATCCCGACCTGGGGACGGTCCCGCCCGGGGCGGTGGCCGACGCGGCCCGCGCCGCCAGCGAACGCTATCCCGGGAAGCGCCTCCTCGTCCACTTCATGCAACCGCACTACCCCTTCATCGGGGAGCGCGGACGCGATCTCGACAGCGGGGGCGTCACCGGCCACGTCACCGGGCAGGCCAAGACCGACGAACCGACCGACTCCATCTGGGACCGCCTCGCCGACGGCGACCCCGACGTGTCGCCGGAGACCGCCTGGGCGGCCTACGCGGAGAACTTCGACCTCGTCCAGGAGCACGTCGCCGACCTCGCGGCGGCGCTGGACGGCAAGACCGTCGTCACCGCCGACCACGGGAACCTCTTCGGCGAGCGCCAGTGGCCGGTCCCGTTCCGCCGGTACGGTCACCCCGCCCGCCTCCGCGTCCCGGAACTCGTCGAGGTGCCGTGGCACGAGCTCCCGGCCGACGAGCGCCGGACCGTCACGGCCGACCCACCGGAACAGACCGACGACGTGGCGAGCGACACCGTCCGGGACCGCCTCGACCACCTCGGCTATGCCTGAAGCGCTCCCGGCGGCGGGCGACGGTCCCCCAGTGGCAGGCGACGGTCCCCCGGCGGCGGGCGACGGGCTCCCGCCGACGGCTGACGGTCCCTCGGTGACGGGCGACCGCCGGTCGACTGCCGAGCGCGGGCGCGTCCGACGTAGAGGTGGCCCCGCGTGAGCGACGACGGGGACGTACGAGGGTCGTCGATGCTCTCGATCCTGCGCGGGAGCTCCATCTTCACCGTCGGGACGCTCGTCGCGCGCGCGTTCGGCTTCCTGCTCACGCTCGCGCTCACCCACGCCGTCGGGGCAGTGGCCTACGGGGTGTACGTCTTCGCGAAGAAACTGATCACCGTCGGCGCCGGCCTCGCGGACCTGGGCGCCGACAAGGCGGTCCTGCGGTTCATGCCGAAGTTCGAGGATCACCCCGAGCGCCAGGGCGCGGTGCTGACGCTCGGACTGGTCACCTCGCTGGTCGCCAGCCTCGCCGCCGCCGCGGTTCTGGCTGTCGCCGCCCCGGCCATCAACGCCTACACGCTCAACGAACCGCTGTTCCCGGACGCGCTCCGGGTGTTCGCGGTCGTGCTCCCCTTCTACACGCTCCGGCGGGTCGTCACCGCGACGTTCCGGAGCCTCGAACAACTGGAGTACACGGTGGGCGTCAACAAGGTGGCGCTGCCGGCCGCGCAGGTCGTCGCGGTCGGGGCGGCGTTCCTCCTCGACGCGTCGCTCGTCGGCGTCGTCGTCGCGCTCGTCCTCGCCGGCGTCGTCGTCTTCGCCGGTTCGTTCGCGCTGCTGTTCGCGCGGACGGACCTGCGACCGCGCCTCGCCGGCACTCGCGACGTGGCCGCGGAGTACTACGACTACTCGCTCCCGCTGACGATTTCGCGCGCCGGCTCGCTCGTCTACAGCAACGTCGACGTGCTCATGCTCGGCGTGCTCGCCTCCGGCGCCGCGGACGTCGGCATCTACAACGTCTCGCTCGCGCTGGCCTCGCTGCTGGCGCTCCCGCTGATGGCGACCAACCAGGTGTTTCCACCCGTCGCCTCCCGCCTCTACGAGGCGGACAACTACGACGACCTCGAATCGATCTACGGCTTCCTCACCCGCTGGATGTTCGGCGTCGCCCTGCTCGGCGGCGCGGCGCTCGTCGTCTTCCGGGCGCCCGTCCTCGCGCTGTTCGGCCCGGAGTTCACCGCCGGTTCCACGGTGCTGGTCGTCCTCGCGGTCGCGAAGGTCGTCAACGTCGCCGCCGGGCCCAGCGGCTACGTCCTCATGATGACCGATCACCAGTACCTCAACGTCGTCAACCAGGTGAGCACCGCGCTCCTCAACGTCGTCCTCAACTACGTGCTCATCCTCCGCTACGGGATGGTCGGCGCGGCGGTCGCCACGGGCATCTCCATCGCCGTCGTCAACGTCGCCCGCATCGCCCAGGTCTGGTACTTCGAGGGGATGACGCCGTACTCGCGGCGCTACCTCAAGCCCGTCGGGGCCGTCGGGTACGCGACCATCGCCATGCTGGCGGTCCGCCTGTTCGGTGCGCCGCCGCTCTCGGGGCTCCCCCTGATCCTCTTCGGCGGCCTCGTGGGCCTCGGCACGTTCGGCGCCGTCGTCTGGCTCCTCGGCATCGACGACGCCGACCGCGAGTTCGTCGACCAGACGCTCTCGCAGGTGGGCGACTGAGAGGCGTATACGATGTCAGCCGTCGTAGACGCTCGGTGGGATTTGCCCCGCTCACGGTCGCTGTCTCAGAAAAACGCAGGATATCAGGACGGCGGGAGAGCGGATCTCTCTCGAACCGAGACGGGATATCCGCGCTCGGACAGCCGTACCGCACAGCACTCGCGCGGATAGTGGCCCGCTCAGACGACTTCGCGACGCCGCGAGCGCGCCTCACGGTTCGCTTCGCTCTCCGGAAGACTCACTGGGTTCGTCTTCCGAGCCCTGTCTGACTCGGTTCGACAGGACCCCGTTCGGCCAGCCGTGGCACTCCCTTCGTCTGCTCACGGGCGGCTTCGCCGCCCGTTCGCATGGTATGAGGGACCTTCGGTCCCTCACTAGGCGCGCCACGCGCGCCTCGCCCGTCCAGTCCACCACCAGCGCAAACGCTCCTGCGACCCGACTCGCTTCGCTCGTCAGGATGCCAGGGACAGCAAATCCGCGACGGCAACCGTACCGCGCCACGGGGGCTGACCACGAGATCACCCGTTCTCCTCAGAGGTAGCCCAGTTCCGCGAGCCGGTCGCGGGTGTCGTCGTCGACGGTCGATTCGAGGCCGTCGTCGCCGTCGCCCCGTGCCGCGGCTTTGGCCTCGCTCGCCGTCCCGTCGAATCGGTCGGTCGCCCACGCGGGGACGGCGGCGTCGTCGCTCCGGAGCGTCTGCGAGCAGGGGCCGCCGTCGAGGGCGTACCGCTCGCTCGCGCCCCGCGAGTCCCAGACGTACTTCTCGCCGTCGTCGTACGCACACCGGATGAGTCGGTCCCAGTGTTCGTACTCCTCCTCGCGGCCGGGCTGGTCGAGCGGCCCGACGGTCGTCCCGACGCCGACCACCTCGGCGACCGCACGGTCGGTGAACGGCGAGGGCACCTCGTCGCGGGCGAACGCCGCGAGCACGTCGCCCAGCGCGAGGTGCGAGAGGTACCCGTCGGCGTCGCGCGCGACTCGCTCGAAGCCGTCGGGCGGGTTCACGACGCACAGCGGGACGTGCAGCAGGCCCTCGCTCACTGAGGACTTGTGGTCGACGAGTCCGTCTTCGTCGGGGTAGCCCAGGTTCTCGCCGTGGTCGGCGGTGATCACGACCGTGGTCTCGCGGTCGGTCCGTGCGCGCAGATCCATCACGAGGTCGGCCACGCGGCGGTCGAGGTAGTCCACCGCGGCCCCGTAGAGGTCGCGGTAGTGGCGCAGGTCGCGCTCGTGTTCGGGTCCGAGCCCGTCCAGGTTTATCTCCCACTTGGCCAGTTCCGCCGAGTGCCACCGGGGTGGTGCGTCGTGGAGGTCGCCGTCGAACCCGTAGGTCGGGCGGAGCGGGACGTGCGCGTCCATGAAGTTCGCGAACAGGACGAACGGCTCGTCGGTGCGGTCGACGGCGCGCTTGGCGTCCCGCGCGACGACGCGGGCGCCGTTGTCGAACAGCGCCGGCGTCGGACCCCGCTTTGCCAGGCTGTCGATCTGGGCGAGGGCGCCGTTCGCGAGGCTCGCCAGCGGGCGCTCGTGCGACAGCGCCGCCTGGAGGAAGCCCGCGTAGAGCGCGGCACCGGTGCGGTCGTCCGACCGGTAGAACGCCGCCGGGTCGAGCCCCTCGCTGAATCGCGCGTCGGGGTTCACGTCGGTGAACGCGTCGAAGCAGTCCGCGAAGCCGAACGCCGAGCTCGCCTGGACGTTCGCGCTGACGCCGAGCGCGGCGTGGTCCGGCAGGTCGGCGAGGAACGTGTCCGCCCGGTCGATACCGGCGAAGTCGACGTTGTGCGTGTGGGCGCCGTGGCGGTGGGGCAACTCGCCGGTGAGCATGCTGGCGTGACTCGGCGTGCTCCAGACGCTGGCCGCGCGGCACTCGGCCACGTCGACGTCGGCGAGTGCCTGCAGGCGGGTGGCGTGACGGTCGAAGGCGTCCTTGCGGACGGTGTCGAGGACGACGAGCGCGACGTTGCGCCGCCCCATCACAGCACCCCCTCGGCCTCCAGGACGCGGTGTTTCTCCGCGCAGTACTCCGTCCAGGTGGGGACCACGGACACGTCGTCGGCCCCCGGCGTCTCGTCGGCGTCGAGCAGTTCGTCGAGGCAGTCGACCCACGCCTCGGTCCGGGGCTCGGCCACGGCGACGCCGCGCTGGTCGCCCAGCAGCTCCTTCACGAACGTGTCCGCCGAGAGCGCGAGCTTCGTCCGCATGCCGTAGGCCTCCAGCGGCGCGAGGCCGTAGGACATCCACGCCGGACAGGCGAAGGCGTCGGCCGACTTGTAGTGGGCCGGCAGTTCGTCGTCGGGGATGTAGCCGGCGAACCTGACGTCGTCCTCGATGCCCTCGTCACGGACGATCTCTCGCAGCGTCTCCTCGTGGGAGCCGGTGCCGCCGATCACGAGGCCGACGTCGTCGCGACGCTCGCGGAGGCGCGCGAACGCGCGCAGGAGGAGGTCCAGACGCTTGCGCGGGTCGAGGCGGCTCAGCGCCAGCACGACGTGTTCGCGGTCCATCAGCTCGACGCGGGGCGTCTCGTCGTGGTCGGACAGCCACTCGTCGGCGACGCCGGGGTGGACGACGACCGGGTCGACGTCGTAGAGCACTTCGAGCTCTGCCGCGACCCGGTTCGACCCGGTGAAGACGACGTCGCAGGCGGCCATCGCCCGGCGCTGGAGCCACTCCTCGATCTCGGCTTTCCCCCGCGGGACGAGCGCGTCGTCGATGTCGGACTGGAACTCCGAGTGGCCGGGCACGGCGTCGATCAGGTCGTCGAAGCCGTCGTCGCGGCGGTGGGGGAGCAGGCGCGGGTTGTCGCGAAACCAGAGGATAGACCCGTGGACGTGGGTCGTGAAGGGCACGTCCAGATCCGAGAACGCTTCGACGAGGTAGATCTGGATGTTGCGGTAGTGCGTGAAGAGAACGTCCGGGTCGACGTCGGGGACCGTCGCGAGGAGACCGCCGGTCTCGGTGACGAAGTCGGCGATCCCCGAGGCGGTGTTCGGCGCGCTGTAGGTGCGGACGGAGACGTTCGCGGGAAGGTCGAACTCGTCGAGGAACGAGTCGGAGTAGTCGGCGGTGACGAGCGTGACCTCGTGTCCGACCCCGGCGAAGTATTTCGCTTCTTCGATGACGAGCCGTTCCGCCCCTCCGGACTGGAGGGGTATCGAAACCATCCCGATATGCATCGAGGTCGACTACCCGCCCACCGCACTTCCTTATCGGTCCGATAAGGGCACGTCCAACCGGGTTAGGTGGTCCGAACCGGCCGTTGTCACGTCACACTGCGAACCGGCCATGGTCGCGACACACTGCGAACCGACGGTGGCCGCGTCACACCGCGAGCCGACCGGGGCCGCGTCACACGTACCCCAGGTCGCGGAGTCGCTTCTCGACGTCGACGTCTCCCTCGTCGTCGTCCGGCACCTCCGCCGTCTCGGGCTCGTAGGTGCCCTCGTCGGTGGCGGTCGTCTCGATCCACGGGACCGTCTTCACGACCGGGTGGAGGAACGCCTCGCGGTGGTCGACGTCGCCCCACTCGCCGATGGCCTCCCCGTGGTCGGCCGTGATCGCGACGGTCTCCGCGTCGAGGTTCTCCAGCGCCAGGGCGACCTCGTCGAGGACGAGCCGCAGGTTGTCGAGGTACAGCTCCCACACCGTCTCGCGGTCGGCGTCGCCGCGCGCGAAGGCGTCCAGCGGCGACCGTTCGAGAGGGGTCGGATCGCGGTCCTCGGCGAGCGCGCCGGCGAGGTAGGGCGCGTGGGGCTGCATGAAGTGGGCGATGACCCGCCCGTGGTCCTCCGAGCGCGCCACGTCGACGAGTCGGTCGGTGACCCGCCTGGGCGGGACGTTGCCGAGGTCGTCGTCGTGACCGTCCCGCCAGACCATGTCGAGCCGGCCGAAGTCCGCGGCGTCGACCGCGTCCCAGGCCGGTCGGCCAGGGACCTCTCGCTCGTAGGGCGGGACGTCGCCGTCGACGAACAGCATCTGCGCGTGCGTGTTCGCGGTGAGGTACGCGGTGTCGGCCACCTCGCGGCGCCGGTCGCCGGTGAAGGTCTTGGCCAGCCACTCGAAGGAGTGGCTCCCGACCGAGACCGTCCGTTCGATCCGGTCGGCGTCGAGGAAGTCGTACTCCGGGGCGACCGCGCGGAGCGCGTCGACGCGGCAGGCGTCGAGCACGAGCAGCACGTCCCACTCGCGCTCGTAGACGTTCGTCCCGAGGGGGTATCGCGACGTGATCGTGTACCAGGTCCCGAGGTACGCGTCGTAGGCGCGGCGCGCGACGGCGTAGGACAGGCCCGAGCCGCTCCGGGCGAGTTCGGCGATGTTCACGGGTACCGGCCCGTACCGGCGGCCGGCCCTTCCTTATGCACGCGGTAAGTCCCTCGGAGCCCCGTTTCGCGGCTGGGCGGTCAGTGTTCGCGGCACTCGTGGGCGGCCGCCTGCGTGAGCGCGTCGTGCAGCCGGAGCGCGTGCCGGACCGACAGGTCCTCTGGCACCGGAGCGGACAGGCGGGCGGCCACGTCGTAGCGCTCGTAGACCGCCTCGCGGTCCGGCCACGCCGACTCGAACGGCGAGAGGAACGGGAGCAACCGACGGAGGAACGACTCGGCGTAATTGAGTAGCGGCGCGTCGTGGGGGCGGTCCGGCGGGTTGTGGCGGTCGATCGCGGGATCGAGTCGCTCCATCGCCTCGCGGAACGTGTCCGGCGATCGGTGTTCGGGCGGGGTGCGGAGGTGCCACTCGAGGAGGCCGCTGTCGACGGCGACGAACGATTCGAGGAAGTTGTCCGCCAGGTGCGTCCGGAAGGGCAACACCGGCTGGTTGCGGATGGCGAGGAGGTCGGTGGCGTTGTGGGCGCTCGCCGCCCGGTCCCGGCAGGCGTCGAGTTCGCTCTCCAGCGACGATCGGAGGAACGCGGCGGGGTCGTCGACCTCGACGTCTTCGAAGACGCGCGTCGCCGACCGAGTGAGGTCTCGGCTGTCAGGGGCCGAGAAGCCGAGCGTGTCGAGGAGCGAGTCGAACGGGTCCGGGTCGGCCGCCAGCCGCCGCCACGGGAGGCGCTTGCCGGCGATCTCGACGGCGTCGCGTTCGAGGAAGAAGCCCTTGAAGAGGGTGTCGTACAGCAGGCCGTGGTACACCGAGTCGACCTCGATGTCGTCGGTGTAGCCGGCGTGGTGGACGTGCAGGGACTCCTTGATCGACTGGCTGTAGCGGCTCTTGGACGGGTCGAGCGACAGGTAGCGGTCGTCGGTCTCGAGAACCCGATGGTCGGCGCCGTACTGGTCCGCCACCCGCCGGGCGGCGGCGACCTCCTGGTCGTTCGGCGAGCCGACGGTGTAACATCGGCTGACGGCGGGGAGCTCGGAGAGGAGGACACGCGAGTCGTAGCCGGCCGAGAGGAGGAGCCCGGTCTCGCCGGGGTAGTCGCTCCGACGGTCGATGGCGGTGCGGAGGCGGTCGGCCAGTTCGGCCGCGTAGTCGAACTCGGCCGGATCGTAGACGAAGCGGCGAAACTCCCCGTGGCCGTCGCGGGTGACGTACCCGTCGAAGGGCGCGCGACGGGTCCGTTCGAACAGGGTCTTCTCCCCGAGCACGGTCCCGAGGTGGAGGAACTCCAGCAGGGCGGTGCGGCGCACCTCCGGGTCCGGGACGGTCTCCTGGACCGGCGTCGGGTCCGAGCCGAAGACGCGGGTCCCGGGAGCGTCGGTGTAGAAACACTCCCACGAACGGATCGGGTCGGTGGCGACGAGGGCCTCCTCGCCGTGTTCGAGCGCGACGAGATACGAGCCGTTCAGATC
Organism: Halosimplex amylolyticum; assembly: GCF_051414035.1. NCBI lineage: Archaea > Methanobacteriati > Methanobacteriota > Halobacteria > Halobacteriales > Haloarculaceae > Halosimplex > Halosimplex amylolyticum. The sequence goes on from NZ_JBLKNW010000002.1 coordinate 332,254, forward strand.
GGCGAACGCCGCCTCGCCGCGTTCGGCGTAGGCGTCGGCGAGCCAGGCGGCGACGTCGTCGCCGCCGGTTGGACAGAACGCCTCACCCCAGACCACGCAGTGGCCAGCGTCGTGTTCGTAGACGTCGCTACGGCCGGACACGCCGAGCGCGGGGTCTCTGAGACCGACGGTCAGGTACTCGCCGGCGACGACGGTGTCGAACGCGTCCGTCTCGCGGTGGCGTTCGAAAGCCGACCGGTCGCCGAAGAGGCCGAACAACTCTTTGCGCATCCGCATTCGGGTCCGGTCGGTCCCGGCCCGGGCGATCCAGTCGTCTTCTCGTGTCAACAGTTCCATCGTGCCCCTCGTGGTGTCGCGGAGAGAGTCGCTCACGTTGCTCGTCAATGCTGTCCCTGCGGCGCGAGTGTGTCCGAACACGTCACGACGTCCACGTCCGCGCCGTCGACGTACTCGAGCAGCGCCGCGAAGTCGGTCTCGGCGAGCGCGCCCGCCCCCGTCCCGATCGCGTGGTGATTGAGAACGAGGTGCTGGCCGAACTCGGCCGCGTAGTCGACGTACCGCCTGATCCGGTCGGTGTTCGCGGCCGCGATCCGGCTGTTGTAGTAGTTCGTCGTGGCGGGCCGTCCGTTCGGCATGCCGCCGAAGGTGTACAGCGAGTCGTGGACGTCCCGGGCGACGCGCATGGTCGCCGGCCCGACCATGTTCTTCGGGGTGAGGAAGTGCCGCGCGCCCTCCTCGAACCCCTTGTCCACGAGGAACTGCTTGTTCCGCTCGACGACGCGCCGCTGCTTCGCCGCGGAGAACTCCGTGAGGAGCTTCTCCCCGACGTACGGGTGTGAGGCCATGTCCCAGCCCGCGTCCGCCATCTCGGTCATCATCCCCACGTCGAGGCGGTCGCCCCGGTAGACGGCGTCCGCGATGACGCCCTCGACGCCGCTGAAGCCGTACTCCTCCATCAGCGGGAACGCCGTCTCGTAGTGGCTCTCGTGGGTGTCGTCGAACGTGAACGTCACGGAGCCCGTGTCGGGGGCGTCCGCGAGCCGCACGTCGTCGACCGACACGTCGATGGCGGCACCGTCCTGGTCGCGGCGCCGGGCGACGAGTCGGACCTCCTGGACGGCGGAGCGGTCGGGGTCGCCGCGGACCGCCGTGACGCCCATGTCCGAGCGGACCCACGCCCCGACGGGTCCGGGGAACGTCCGCGTCATCCTGACCATGTTCGACTCGTCCGGGGCCAGTAGCGCTACCGAGAGCTTCGCGATCGCCGGCTCTCGCACCTTGACGGCCAGGGAGACGTTCTTGCCGCCGAAGTCCCGCGGCTCGCCGAACGACGTGAACGCGCCGGCGAACGCGTCGTCGCCCGACGCCCGGAGGCGCAGGGACTGCGAGCCGGCGTAGACGCCCTCGCTCTCCGGCTCGATCGTCCCCTGGTCCGAGAGCGCGTACCAGTACTCGAGGTCCTCGAAGCCTTCGAGCCGCGCTCCCACGTCCGTCCTGGGGGCCGACGCGGTTCCCGTCCGGCTGGCGGGCGTGGGGGTACTCGTCTCCCCGTCGGTCGCGCCAGCGGTCGTGACGCTCGTCTGGCCGCTGGTCGCGACGTCCGTCTCGGTACCGGTCGCGACCTCGATAGCCGGGTCGGTTCCCCCCGCGGGCGCGGCGGCGTCCGGGTCGTTCCGGCCCCCGACGTCGCTACACCCGGCGAGGCCGACCGCTCCGACGGTCGCGAGGAAGGCTCGTCTGGACTGTCTCATCTGGGTCGTCCCCACGCCATCGACCTACTTACTTATCTGTCGCGTAGGCCGCCACCGGGTGGCCACCGCCGTCCCTCCACCCGGTCTCACTCGCGCGTGGCTGCGTCGCTCGTGCCCACCGCCTCGATCGGCCGGTTTGGCCGCCGTCGGCGGGTCGGCCGGCGACTATCGAGGGCCTAAACGACGGGTGTCGACCGCGCAGATCCCTCGCAGTTCGGGCCCGACCTCCGGGATAGTGTTCGCGCGACTGACCGTTTCGCCGGCGAAATCGGCCGAAACAGTCCGAAACGGTCGAGACTATGGGGGTCATTCATCACCCCCAGCCACGGCCCATCTCCCGTGACATCGGAACTGTCTTCCACGCGGCTCGACCGGCGATCGTTTCTGAAATCGGGGAGTGCGGGACTCGCGGGAGCGGGGCTCTTTTCGGGGGTCGCGTCGGCGTACCACGAACTCGACGACGAGTACGGCACGTCGCTCTACGTGACCGACTACGGCGCGGACCGCACCGGCGAGGAATCAGTCGTAGACGTGATCGAGGACCTCGCGGACGACGACACGCTCCTGAAGTTCCCGTCGGGGCGGTACTACATGGACCGGAAGGTCCGGTTCACCGACTTCGACCACTTCGGGATGGCGGGGCTGGACGCGACGCTCGTCCCGGCTGACTTTCACTCCTTCGCCGACGATTCGAACAAACTGTTCCGGCTCGGGACCCCCGAGGTGCCGGGGAACGACCTCCACATCCAGAACTTCACGGTCGACTTCACGGCTGCCGACACGGGGGTTCGGGTGTTCGACGTCGCCGTCGACGACGGCCTCACGGTGAAAGACATCGACGTCCAGGGCCGCCACGACAGCGGCACGTGGGGGCCGGCGCTCTTCCGGGTCACCGACAGTGGCGGCGAGGGACTCGTCCAGGGGTTTCGCGCCCCGGACGGAGCGGCGGCGACGTGGCAGACCCCGGGCGACCACCTCTGGCGCGGACCGACCGGCATCCTCTGCTCGTGGGCCCACGAGGGGACGATCACCTTTCGCGACTGCGACCTCGGCGGCTTTCCCGACAACGGGCTCTACGCTTCGGGCGGCAGCGGCAGGGTGAACGTCGAGGGCGGTCGCTACGCCAACAGCGGCACCGCGTCGCTCCGACTCGGCGGCCGACGGGTCTCCGTCACCGGCGCGACCGTGGTGGTCGACGACCAGCCCTGGGACATCCCGCAGGAGGGGATCCGCCTCGACCACAGCGAGTGGGTCGTCGTCGACGACACGACGGTGTCGATGCCCAACCCCACCGGCGAGGGGATCAACGTCGGTAGCGAGGTGGACGGCGCGTTCGTCAAGCACTCGGACGTGACCGTCGGCGAAGACGCGTCCATCGGCGTCCACGTGAACCCTGGCTCTGGACCGACGTACCTCAAGGACGTGGGCATCGAGATGCGCGACAGCAACAACGCGGTCCAGATCGAGGCGGGCGGCGGCGGCGAGGTGGGCCTCTCGAACGTCCGGATCACCGGCGACGCCGGCGGCGAGACGATGCGCCACGCCATCCGCTGTCTGCGGAACGGCTGTGCGTTCCGGAACGTCACTATCGACCAGACCGGCGGGAACAAGCGCCGCGGCATCCTCCTCGCGGGGCGAGACGCCTACGTCGACGACTGCGACATCGCCGTCGCCGAGCGCGGCCTCGCCGTCAAGGACGAGGGCGCCTGGATCGAGGACACTCGCAGCGTCTCCTACGACGAGGACCGCGCCTCGATCAAGATCTTCGACGACGTCGCGGACTACCGACTCAAGCACAACGACTTCCCCAACGGGATCGACGACTGAGCCCGGCGGATCCCTGCTCGTCGAATCTCCGATACTCCGTCGTGGCGAATACGGGGCGTGTGCCGGGGCTTACGGACGAGATAATAATGCCGTGGGGTCGCGACGTGGCGAGCAATGCCGACAGTGAGCGTCGTCATCCCGACGTACGACCGCGCGGACGTTCTGCCGCGCGCGATGGACAGCGCACTCGGACAGACGTTCGCCGACCTCGAACTCGTCGTGGTCGACGACGGCTCGACCGACGAGACCGAGTCCGTCGTCGCCGACTACGACGACGACCGGGTCCGGTACGTCGCCCACGAGACGAACCGCGGGGGGAACGTCGCCCGCAACACCGGGATCGAGGCCGCCGAGGGGGAGTACGTCGCCTTCCTCGACTCCGACGACGAGTGGAAGCCGACGAAGCTCGAACGCCAGATCGACCGCCTCGAAGCGGACGACGCGGACTGGGTGGCGGCCTACTGCGACTTCGAGACGCGACGCGAAGGACCGGCGGCGCGATTGGAGTCGCTGGCCGCCGGGCTGCTCGCGCGAGCCGACGACGACCACCCGACGGAGGGCGGCGAGGAGCTCGTCGGCGAGATCCTGGCCGACCGGCTGCACCCGGGCGCCGGGTCCACGCTCGTCGCGCGCACGGACGTCGCGCGCTCGGTGGGCGGCTTCGACGAGGAACTCGACCGGTTCCAGGACCCCGAGTTCGTGCTCCGGCTCCTCGACGAGGGGCCGCTCGCCCACGTCGACGCGCCGCTGGTCGTCCGCCACGACACCGGCACGCCCGCCGCGGAGACGGTGGCGGCCGCCGACCGCGAGTACCTCGCGAAGTACGCCGACGCCGTCGAACGCGCCGAGGAGCGCGGGTTCGACGTCAGGGGCCGCCACAACCTCATCCTGGCCAAGCGGCACCTGGCCGAGGGTTCGTTCCTCACCGGAATCCGACATCTCGCCGGGGCGACGGTGCCGGGCCGGCACGTGCCCGGCCTCGCGTGGGCCGCTGCGGGGGGCTTCCGACGCCGAACCGACCGGCGGACGGTGCTGACGAGCGCGCTCGCCGTCGCGGTCCTCGTCGTCGCCGCGCGGCGCCGGTGAGTCGGTCCCGTGCGGTCGAGTGGTTTAGCGCTCCGGTAAGCGGCCGAGAGACCCGATTATCCGCGGGATAGTAATGCGTCGACGGGTCCCAGGACGTCCCGTCGCGCGACGACGCAGACGACGTCGCGAGGTGCACGACCGTGTACAAGGAACTGTTCGGTGTATTCGACGACGCGGACGCGTTCCGACGCTTCAGGACCGGCGACGAGTACGACGCCGTCGTCGCCGGCGAGTACCTGACCGTCGGACTTCGAGATCCGGCCCTGGGCGTGACGGGCCGTAGCGACGTCTACGAACACGACGCCGGTCACTGCGTCGTGTGGGGCGAAGCGTTCTGTCCCACCGGCGGCGACGACGTCGCCGCCTGGCTCGCCGACGCCTACGCCGAGCGCGGTACCGACGCCCTCGCGGCCCTCAACGGATCGTATCTCGTCGCACTCGAACACGGTGACGAAGCCCTCGTCGCCACCGACCCGATCCGCTCGTGGGAGTGTTTCTACACCGACGCCCCGGGCACTCGCGTCTTCGGCTCGGACGCGGCCTCCGTCGGGCGGACCGTCGACGCGCCGCGCGTCTCCCGGCGAGCGCTCCGGGAGTTCCTCCACCTGAGCGTCGTCTTCGGCCGGCGGACGCTCCTCGAATCGGTGAGCCGGGTGCCGTTCGACGCGACCCTCGGGCCCGACGGCGTGACGCCGCTCGACCGATTCGTCTACGATCCAGGGAAGTTCGACTACGCGGCCGAACTCGCCCGCCGCCTGCGCACCGCTATCGAGCGCCGCAGCGACTATCCCGGCGAAACCGGCCTCCTCCTCTCGGCCGGCTACGACTCGCGCGTCCTCCTCGCCGAACTCCCCCACATCAGCCAGTGTTACACGGTGGGCGACAGCGACGGCGAGGAAGTCACCCGCGCGGCCGAGGTGGCCGCGCAGTACGGCGTCTCCCACACCGCGCTCGACTCCACGGACGATTACCTGCTCGTCGACGCGAACAAGTCCCGGTACGGGCAGGGGATCAAGGAGTCCCTGCACGTCCACCACGCCGACCAGACCGACGCCATCGGCGTCGATTCGGTGTACCACGGCCTGCTGTGGGACACGCTCTTCCGCGGCCACTTCCTCGAACCGTCGACCCTCCCCGTCGGCGGTATCGAGGTGCCGCTGGGCGGGCTCGACCCCGACGCGGACCCGGTGGACGCCCTCCTGGGCCGCATCGGCTACACGGAGACGGGGAGCCACCGCCTGCGCGATTTCAGCGGCGTCGGACCGGACGACCACGAGGCGTTCGCCCGCCGCGCCGTCGCCGAGGCCGTCGACGACGTCCGCGAACGCATCGTCGACGACGACCGCGCCGTCGACGTCCAGAACGTCATCGACGCCTGCGGCATCGTCAACCAGCCGACCCTCCCGTTCCGGACGCACCTGGCGGACAACTTCCTCGAATCGTTCGTCGCCGTCGACAGCGGCCTCCTCGAGTGGCACCTCCGCACCCCACCGGAACACCGGTCGACGGAGACGTTCCTGGCCGCGGCCAGACGGCTCGACGGCGACATCCTGCGTCACCGGCCGCCCAATCGCCCGTACGACTCGGCCCTGCTCAACGGCGCGGTCGACCTCTGTCGGCGGACGCTGCCGTTCGTCGACCACGACAGCGCCTCCTGGCCCAGCCGAACGGAGAACTTCGAACGCCACCAGCTCGACCAGCGGCTGTTCCCCGAGCGCGGCTACCTCCACGAGCTCCGACCGCGACACAAGCTCCGCGTCGCCGACGTCGAGCGGTGGCTCGGCGACTGCCTCGACGCGAACGTGGACCGCGACCCCCTGGCCGTGATCGACGCCGGATTACGCTCCCGATAAGTAAGGACCCGCCGCGTCTACCGGTGATCGGATGAACGAACGCGGACACTGGTCCATCGACCTGGTGGCTGTGGGGGCGGCGACGGCCGCCTGCGTCGCTGGCGTCGCCGCTGGCGTCGACGGCATCGCGCGGATCCTGGTCGCCGCCCCGCTGATCCTCTTCCTGCCCGGCTACGCGCTCGTCGCCGCGCTGTTCCCGGAGCGCGCGGCGAGCGGCCACTCGCTCATGCCCTTCGACGAGTTCGAAGCGGCGTCGCTCGGCCCCAGCGAGTACCTCCGGGACGGCGCGGGGCTCGGCGCCGAGGGCCGGTTCGCCCTCTCGGTCTGCTGTAGCGTCGCGGTCGTCCCGCTGGTCGCGCTCGGCGTCGACCTCGCCGGCTTGGGAATTCGGCTCCGGCCCCTGCTCGCCGGCATCGCCTGGACGACAGCGCTCGCGCTCCTCGCCGCCGCCGTCACTCGGTTGCGGGTCGACCCCGAGGACCGATTCGCCGTCGCGTTCGCGCTCCCCCGCGTGTGGTATACGCCAGGCAGAAATCGTATACACGAGGCTACGATCCCCAACGTTCTGCTCGTCGTCGGGCTCGTCGTCCTCTCGACGAGCGTCGGCTACGCGGCGGTCGCACCCTCCCAGTCCGAGGGGTTCACCGAGTTCTACGTCGAGACGGACGACATGACCATCGACAGCCAGGCTAACTACCCCGACACGTTCTCCCGCGGCGAGGAGTCGACGCTCGACGTGTTCGTCGGGAACCGGGAGGGCGAGCGCGCCGATTACACGGTCGTCGCGGAGCTCCAGCGGATCGACGGGGGAGCTGACGGCAACGGGACGGTCACTGTCACCGGCCGTCAGCACCTCGCGACGCGCGACGTGAGCGTCCCGGCAAACGAGACGAAACGCACTCCGCTCGCGATCACCCCGGACCTGTCCGGCGAGAACCACCGGATCGTCCTCCACCTCTACCGCGGCGACTCGCCGGAGAACCCGTCGCCTGCTTCGGCGTACCGGTCGCTCCGGCTCGACGTCACGCTCTCCTGACTCGCTCGGCGGCCGTCCACCCTCGACTCTCTTCCTCTCCGCGTTTCCGCACTTCTCCATTCCGACCCGACGCCGTGACGACACCGAAGTACCGTTCTCCGCTGGCCGCTCGTTCGACGACGCGCTCGACGAGCGGCGGGCGGAAGCGCTACGGACGGGGCGGCGTCGTCCCGGTGTCTGTTTCTCGCAATGACTGAACAGGCGGGAGCGGCTCTGTCGAACCCCTCCGAAGTAGACCTGTTTCGACTACCTACGGTCAGTACAGGTGAAACACATCGCGAGTGTCCCTCTCGAAGGTTTCTAGCTGATCGTCATTCTTCGCCGTCTCGGATGACCATCACCTTGACCCGGTTGACGCCGTCAAAGTCGCGGAGTCGGTAGGTGAGGGTACGTACTTGCTCGGCTGATCCCCGACAGAACAGTGATTCGAGGCACCACTCCCCTTGGTGCGTATGACTCGTGTTGAGGATCACGTCTTGATACTCGTGTTGGACAGCGTGGAGTTCCTGTATCACCTCGTGGTGGCGATAATCGAACGCGACGAGCGCGACGACTTCCCCGCTCGTCTCTTCGAGGCGAGAGTGAGACTCGATGTACTCCAGCATCGCTTCTCGGGCCGCTCGGGACCTGTTTTCGATGTCCTGCTCTTTCCAAACTCGGTCGAACTCTTCGACGACTTCGTCTGGAATATTGAAACTCGTTCGCATAGGTGTTGGCTCGTCGTGATTCTACAAGAGGTTCTCGTATGATGATCCACCCACTTCGGTATTAACATCCGTTATTCACGTCGATAGCAGAGTCTCGATCAGGATGTTACACGGCGAAGCGCTCGGTCTCTTCCTCGGGGCAGTTGCGCTCGGCGCAGTCCACGGCATCGAACCGGGTCACGGGTGGCCCGTTGCCGCCTCGTATGCGCTCGACCAGACGAACAAGTGGGTGTACGGGTTCGCGGCGAGTCTCATCATCGGTGTCGGCCACCTTATCAGCAGTATTGCGATGGTGGGGGTGTTCTTCTACGCGAAAGACTACTTCAACCTCACGCAGGTCAACGAGCCGATGACGATACTCGGTGGTATCGAAATTGGCGGGCCAGTCAGTCTTGTTGCCGGTGTCCTACTTATCGCGCTTGGAATTCGTGAATACTTCCACGGGCATTCTCACGGCAGTCACGGTGATGACGGCCACTCCGACCATCACAGCCACGACCACCATGAACTGGAGGAGCATTCGGGTCATTCTCACGAGCAGAGCCATTCACACAACCACAACAACGGACCGATCACTCGTTTGAAAGCTTTCGTTCCCTTCGCCGGTGGACACTCTCACTCACACGATGACCCCGAAGCTACCGCTGACCGTGGCCTCCTCGGGATCGGGTGGTTCGCGTTCGTCCTCGGATTCGCCCACGAAGAGGAATTCGAGATTATTGCGCTCTGCGCCGGGTCGAACCACTGCCTCGAGCTGATGAGTGCGTACGCCCTCACCGTCATCGCGGGGATCGTGGGACTGACGATGCTGTTGATTGCAGGCTACCAGCACTCAGAGGAGGCAGTCGAGCAGTACACGCCGTACCTCCCAGCATTTTCCGCAGCCGTCCTCGCCATCATGGGATTTGGTTTCATCACCGGAGTTTTCTGACTTGCCCGTTCAATTCGCGGTCTTCGTTGACCCGCTTCGTCCCATCCGCTCCGGGCCAGGTACGTTCGTCCGTACCGCCGGTGCCGCTCACCGTGTCCTTGCCGTTCGGACTCGTGACGAAAAACCGAGACCGAACGGCCGTCACGTCACAGCGGTCCGCCGCGGGAACCGTCGTCAGGAAGGCGCGGTACAGAGCGCCACGTCACCGTTGGCGTAGAGGACGTTCTGGTTCGGTCGGCAGACCCGCTCGCGGGGCACGTTGAGCGCGTGTCCGTTCCCGCCGACGAGGAAGTAGGTCGCTTCCGTGGACTGGGCGCGGCGATAAACGGTGATGTCGTGTTCGGACCGCTGGCTCTCGTTGAGGACGGCCACGTCCGTCGGGTGCGAGTCGATCCGGTCGATGACGGTCTGGTAGGGGTGGTCGGTGAAGATCACCTGGTCGGGGCGTATCTCCTGCCCCCGAGGTCTGCCGGTCATGTCGCCGATCGTGTGCGCGGCGGTGATCTCGGACTCCGTGTAGGCGAGCTCCTCCCGGTCGTCCTCGAACACCGGATTGTCGACGGTGGCTTCGCCCGAGAGTATCATCGCGCCGGGGTAGACCGCGACGAAGAGGAGGAGGACGGCGGCCAGGAGCGGTTTCGCGAGGTCCCGCGAGAGGTGGCGGAAGCCGACGGCGGCGAGGACGGCCATGGGGGCGTAGAGGAACGCGAACCACCGCGTCGGGATGAAGTTGCGGATGCCGAACATCGGCAGCAGCATCACGAACACGAGCATGACGGCCGCCGACACCAGGAGCGTGAGCACCGACTGGCGAGCGTGGTCGCGAGAGACCACGTAGAGACAGCCGACGAACGTCGCAAAGAGCAGGAACAGGAAGCCGAGCGTGTCGACGTACAGCGCGACCTGCTCGATCAGCGTCGTCTCCGGCCCGGCGGCCGACCCGGACGCCGACCCGCTCGCGAGGTTGAGAAAGCCCGCGCTCGTCCGGATCGTCTCCTCGAGGTAGCTGAAGACGGTTTCGAGGAACGAATCGCCGTTGTACGGCGTCAACGACCACATGAACGTGACGAACCCTGCGTCGAAGACGAACAGCCCGACCACGTTGACCGTCTCGCGCCGCGTGAACCGCAGCGGTCGGTTCGGGTCGAAGACGCCGAGCGACCCCAGTACCTGCGCGACGATGGCGGTCAGCAGCGTCACCAGCATGATGAACGACGACACCTGGTGGGTCAGGATGACGACGACCGTGAGGAAGACGAGCAACAGGAAGTCGCGGCTGCCGTACTCGGTGCGCATCACCCGGACGAGCGCGTAGAGGACCGCGAGGTAGAACGCGAGCCCCATGCTCGTCGGGATGAGGTGCATCCCCCACTGGATGGTGTAGTCGCCGATGGCGTACAGCGACGCGGCCAGCACCGCCCACCGCTGGCGGACGAGCAGCCCGGTCGTCAGGTAGACGAATACCACGGAGATCGGCATCGCGACGCCGAGCGACAGGTACAGCGCCGCGCGGAGCGGGACGTCGTAGAGGAAGGAGGCGGCCGCGACGAGCAGGTGGTACAGCGGCGACGCGTAGTACTTGTCGCCGGCCATCGCCGAGAGCGAGTGCTGGGTCGCGACCCTGTCGGCCAGGATCGGCACGTGGGACCAGATGTCGATGCCGATGAACCCGGGCGTGGTGGCCAGCGCGGTGAAGCGGAGGACGGCCGCGAACAGGACGACCTGGACGAGCGTCAGCCGCGCCCGGAAGTCCTCGTCGCTGGCGGCCAGCGGCTGGACCGTCAGCGCGGAGGCGACGACGGCCGCGACGAGGTAGAACGGCAGGGTCCGCCCCCCTTCGACGGTCGCGACGACCACGAGCAGCCCCATGGCCGCGAACGACAGCCCGGGCAGCGAGCGCGCGACGGTCGTCGGCAACAGCGGCGGCGCCGTCGCCTCCCGCGGCCGGTACACGGCGATCAGGTAGAGCGCACAGGCCAGGCCGAGGACGAGGGGGATCGTCAGGATGTAGATCTGCGAGGCGAGAAACCGAAGCGGGAAGAGCGCGAGCGCCACCAGGAGCCCCCCGAACGCCGCGAGCACGTCGAGGCGGACGCCGCTCGACCGGCCCGCGCCGAAGCTAGACATCGGCGACCGCCTCCCCGCGGCCGACGCGGCGGTACACCTCGGCGAGGCGCTCGCCCATCTGGTCGATCCCGAGGCCGTCGACGGTCGCTCGCCCGTCAGAGCGCCGGTCGCCGTCGAGGACGGCTTCGATCCCGTCGACGAGCGCCGCTTCGTCGTCGCAGACGCGGCAGTTCGAGACGCCCGAGAGCGTCTCGCGGACGAAGCCGACGTCCGTCGACACGACGGGCACGTTGCACGCGGCGGCCTCCTTGACGACCATCGGCCCGGCCTCCCGGGTCGACGTGACGAGGACGGCGTCGCTGGCGTTCAGGTACAGCGGGACCTCCTCGTGGGGAACGCCGGTGAGGATCCGGAGGTCGGCGTCGACGTCGGCAGCCTCTACCACTCTGCGGGCGCGCGGGTAGTCTTTCTCCGGGCGGGCGGGGTCGTACGGGAACAAGACGACCCGCTCGTCGGGGTCCCAGCCGACGCGGTCGCGTGCCTCCGCTCGCGGGACGGGGCAAAAGCGATCGAGGTCGATGCCGAAGGGGACGACGGGGTGGTCGCCGGGGACCGCGGACGCGCAGGCGCGACTCGGCAGGACCACCGCGTCGGCGGCCCGGGCGGAGAGGCGGCTGAGGCCGGTGAGCCACCTGCGGTCGCCGAACAGGTCGGTCCCCCAGGGCGTGAACACCACCGGGCGGGTGGGCTGGGCGAGCGCGAACGGCGCCGTCAGCCCGTAGTTCGCGTGGACCAGGTCGTACCCGTCCAGGCTGTGGTCGAGGACGCGCGGCAGGTAGCGGGCGTAGTCGGCGGCCGTCCGCGGGGAGTCGGGCTCGTACTCCCCCGGCACGCCCACCGCGGTGCAGTCGATCCCGCGCGCCTCGAGCGCGGCCAGTTGCTCCTCGAAGAACGATCGCGTCGACGTGTAGAGGTGGAGGGCGCGCATCTGTTACCCTCCCGCCCCGTGCGCCCGCTCGGCGATTGTCGCGCAGCGCCCGCTCCTCCCACCGAGACTGGCTCTCGACGCGTGACCTCCCGTGTCGTGTTGTGTCGTCGTCATTCGTTCGATGCCCCGGGGCGCCGCTGTCGCACGGCGCACCGTCGCTGGTTCGGGCGTCGCTCGCGGCGTGGTTTATTATAGGGGCGGTAAGCGAGACGCGCCGGCAGCCCCTCACCACCGCCACCCTGGCCGCGCCGCTTACCATCTCGCTAAAATCGCTCACTGGATCTGTCCGCCTGCTCGACTCTCCGTCCGCCCACTCGACTTCCCCTCCACTCGCTCGACTCTCCGTCCGAGCGCGCAGCGGCTGTCGCTACGAGCGGTGCGGCGGACCGCGTCCAGACCGAACCGGCGCGTCCCCGGGCAGACGGCCCGGCTACCCCGGTCCGTTCGGCCCTCTCGACGGGAACGGAGGCCGTCCCAGTCAGATGTCCTCGACGAGTTCGCCGACCCGATCGAGGGGGAGCGCTTCCATGGTCTTCGTGTCGAGGCCGTGGCGCTCGATGACCTGCGTCACCTGGAACGCCGTCTCGCTGCTCTCGACCGTGAACCTGACGTGGAAGTCGTAGTCACCGAGAATCGCGTACGTCTCCTCGACGTCGCCCCCGAGTTCCTGGATGTCCTCCCGGATCGCCCCCCAGATCGACACGAACTCCTGGGGATTCTGGAACTGGCCCTCGTTCACGTCGACGTGAGTGATGTATGTTGGCATAGGACACGATTCGTCAGTGGGGCGGCGTCCCAATGTAGATTTCGACGTTCCATCGATCCGGACTGTTTCGCGTCGTCCCGTCCGCGTCGCAGTCCTGCGGTCGGACGGTCCCTAGCCGGAATCGGAGCGGGCCGGCGTCACCGGCCGTCGAGGAGTCGCCAGGCGGCCAGTGGACCGGGCGCGCCGTCGGCCAGCCAGAGGAGGCCCACGGCAGTGACGAGCCCGATCTGCACGACGAGCAGCGGGCTCGGTTCGAGCGAGAGTATCTGGGCGAGATACCGGAGGAAGTACACGAGCGCCCGCTCGACCAGCCCGCGGTCGGTCACCGGGCCAGGAAACGAGGCGACCGGCCAGAGGACCCGGCCCACGGGGACGGGGTCGCCTCGCAGGACGGGATAGACGAGGTCGCCGGCGAGGTGCGAGAGCCAGCCGATCCCGAACGCGGCGACGGCCGGCTCGCCGCGCCGCTCGCGGACCGCGACCGCGGCGGCGACGCAGAGCGCCGGACCGACGACGAGCACCGAGTGAGCGGGCCCGTAACCGACGGCGAACACGTCCAGCGACCAGGCGAGCGGTTTGTCGACGAGGTCGGGCACCTGGGTCCCGAGGGCGAGCAGCAGGACCCACTGGCCGTCGGGGGCGTGTCCGTCGACCGCGTGGACGGCGACCGAGTAGCACAGGTAGCCGACGGCGAGGTGCTCCCAGGGCCACATCAGCGGGTCACCCGTTCGACACCCGTTCGACGTCGCTCGTCGGCGTGCGCCAGCCTGTGTCGGTGGCGGTCGTCTCGACCCACGGCACACGCTTTACCGGTGGGATGGCCAGCCCGTCGAGGTGGCCGTACGCTCCCCACTCGCCGAACGCCTCGCCGTGGTCCGCGGTGATCGCGACGGTCCGCGCGTCGAGGTTCTCGAGGAGGACCGTCACCTCGTCGAGGACGTACCGCAGGTCGTCGAGGTAGCGCTCCCAGAGGAGTTCGCGACTCACGTCGCCGTCGCGGAGTCCCGACCAGGCGTCGGTCTCGTCCGTCCGGTCGTCCCCGTCGGTCGTCCGGCCCAGCGAGGGCGTGCCGGGCTGGCCGTAGTGGGCGACGAGTCGACCGGCGTCCGTCGCGCGGCCCGCGACGATGGCTCGTTCGGTCACGTCGCCCGGCGGCACGGCTCCGATCCGTTCGTCGCGCCCGTGAGGCCAGACGCGAACGAGGTCCGCGAAGTCGTCGTCGCTCACGACGTTCCGGCGCGGCCACCCGAACGGGACCGTGAGGTTCGGCCCGTACACGCCCTCCTCGAAGACCGGTTCGGCGAATGCGCTCGCCGTCACGTGCGCGGTGTCTGCGACGGTCTCCCGGTGGTCCGTCGTGAACGTCTTGACCAGCCACTCGGGGGAACTGCACCCGACCGAGCGGACGCTCTCGATGTCCTCCCGGTCGAGGTACGGGTACTCCGGCGCGACAGCGCGGAGCGCGTCGACGCGACAGGCGTCGAGGACGATCAGCGCGTCCCAGTCGCGCTCGTAGACGTTTCGACCGGGCTCGACGCGCGAGGTGACGGTGTACCAGAGCCCGAGGTACGCGCAGTAGGCGCCCCGGAGGACCGCCCGCCGGGGGTCCTCCGTGAGCCCCTCGCGGAGCGCCGACGCCCAGCCGCTGAAACTGACCGGCATGCCCGACCCTTCCCCAGCGGTCGGTTTCACTATGCGTTTGGTAACGACGAAACCGCGGTTTAGCGCAGTCGTAAGCCGACGCGGGCGGCGGGAGAACCCGCCACGGCCTCGCGAGTCCGGCGGCGGAACGCGTCGTCGCGTCCCCGTCTGGTTCGGCAGGCGAGGCCGTGGCGAGGTGCGCGCCGCTACGGTCCCGATAAGAAAGACGGGTCGGCTCGTCGGGACGGGTGCATGAGTCGACAGACCAGACGAGCGTTCCTCGGCACCGTCGGGGCACTGTCCGTCACGGGTTGCCTCTCGTCGTTCCGCTCCGGCGAGACGGATTCACCGGATCGCGACGTCACACACACGGACGGCCCGATCGCCAACGGCACCGCCACGGCCACCGCCTCGCCGACCCCGGACGAGACGGCGACCGCACCGAACGGCACGGACGCGCCGACCGCGACCGCCACGCCGACGAGTCCGCTCGACCTCCCGGGCGAACAGCTCGACGACTTCGAGCGCTTCGACCGCTGGTTCGTCCTGAGCGACCAGGGGGAGCTCTCGGCGGAGACGAGCGACCCCTACGACGGGAGCCAGTCCGCGCGCGTCGAATCGCAGAGCGGCGACGCCTTCGGCGGCATCTACACGGCGTTCAGCGAACCGCAGGACTTCTCGGACCGGAACCTCTCGCTGGCGGTCAAGCTCTCGAAACCGGAGATCGCGAAGATCTCCGTGGCCCTGCTGGCGCCCGACCGCGGGAACATGGTCCGGATGATGCGCACGATGCCCGGCCCGACCGACCGCTGGGTCCGCGTCGACTTCGGGACGACGACGGTCGAGCGCGACCCCGACCTCTCGAAGGTCCAGGAGATCCGCATCGTCTGCCGCCGGCGCGGCGGGGTCGAGGAACCGGTCGAGTTCGCGGTCGACGATCTGCGCGCCGTGGAACGGCCGGAGCGAGGCCGGGTCATGCTGACCTTCGACGACGCCCACGAGAGCCACTACGAGCGCGCGTTCCCCGCGATGCAGGAGTACGGCCTGCCGGGCGTCGAGGGTGTCATCGCGGCGGCCGTCGGCAACACGGACCGGCTCGACGTCGGGATGATGCGCGAGATGCGCGACGCCGGCTGGGACATGGCCTCGCACCCCGTCACCCGCGGGCGACTCCTCACGGAGTTCTCGGAGGCCAAGCAGAAACAGCGCATCGAGGACAACAAGCAGTTCCTCGACCGGAACGGGTTCCGCGAGGGTGCGCGCCACTTCCTCACCCCGCAGAACATGGTCGGGCCGAACACCGACGACCTGGTCCGCGAGCATCACGAGTCGCTGTTCACCTTCGGCGGCATGCCCAACGGCCTCTCCCCGACGACGACGTACAACTTCGGTCGCATCAACGCCACCGACCCGAGCGCGGTCCAGCAGTACGTCGACTACGCCGAGCAGTACGGCCAGCTCGTCGTCCTGAACCACCACGCGATCGGCCCGGACGGGATCTCCGAGTCGGACTTCCGCGCCACCCTGGAGTACGTCGATCAGGCGGACGTCGAGGTCGTCACTGCGTCGGACCTCCTGGACGGCGACCTCTCGCCGTGATCCCCGTCCGAGACGCTTTCAGTACCGCCCTCGGCCCCCGCGGTCCCCGAAGTCACCTCCACCGATCCAGCAGCCGACCCCACCGGGCCAGAAGCTCCCTCCACCGATCCAGCAGCCGACCCCACCGGGCCCGCAGTCGGACGGTGCTCCGTCGCGGGGGACGGTCCGATCGCGATACGGCGGTTCCTGTCCCGCCGACCGCGAACCGGACCGCGCCACCGCCGCGCGCCCGCCCGACCGCGGCCGCCGGCGCGGATCGGGCGGATTTCCCGGCCGCCGTCGCCGGTGACTGCGGCCCGACGTTCCCTTATCAGACGCATAAGAAAGGCGGCTCCGGCGCGACGTTTCCATATCCGTGAACGTCGCCAGCCACGGCGGGGCCCCGACCGCTCGCACGCCCGTCGGCCGTCGCGTCGCGACCGGTCCGGTCGCTCCCGTCGATACCGGCCGCTCCGACCCGGATCCGGGGTGGTCGTAGCGTGGACCGGACCATCCTCAGCGGGTTCCTGTCGATCGCGAGCGCGAAAGCGATCTCGCTCGTGATGGGTATCCTCACGACGCCAGTCCTCTATCAGCTGCTCGGGCCTCGCCGGGTCGGCATTTTCGGCACCGTCGTCTCGGTGCAGGCACTGTTCATGATCTTCGTGAGCGCCGGCGTCACCGACGGCGTCCGCAAGTACGTGGCCGAGGACCGCGACCGCGACCGCTGGGAGGGAGCGGTCGTCGGCTTCTACTTCCGGCTGGCGCTCCTCCTCGCGGCGGCCGGCGCCCTCCTCATGTTCTCGGCGACGTACTTCGGGCTCGTGGCGACGGTGTTCGGCCCGGCCTACGAGCCGCTGTTCTACCTGCTGGTCGTCGGCGTCTTCGCCGCGCAGTTCTGGGGCTACGCCCGCCGGACGCTCATGGGGTTCGGCCTCGAACGCTACTCGGAGCCGCTGAAGGTGTTCAACCACGGCCTCTTCGTCGGACTCGCGCTCCCGCTGGTCGCGCTGGGCTTCGGCGCGGCGGGCGCGCTCGCGGGGCGCGTCTTCTCGGGCCTCGTCGCCGCCGTCGTCGGACTCGCCATCATCGCGCGGAAGGCCTCGCTCCGCGGCGCGACGGCGTCGCCCGACTGGCTCCCCCGCCGGGAGATGCTGACGTTCAACTCGCTGACCGTCCTCCTCATGTTCCTGATGATGTCGCTGTACCACGTCGACGTCGTCATGCTGCAGGTCCTCGTCGGCGGCGCCACCGTCGGCTACTACAAGGGCGCGCTCACCCTCGCGGAGTTCCTCTGGATGGTGCCGCTGATGATCCAGTCCGTGTTTGTCCACTCGATGTCGGAGCTGTGGTCGAACGACCGCGTCGACCGCATCAACGAGATCGCGGCCCGGACCACCCGCTACACCCTCCTGTTGACGGCGCTGATGGGACTCGGACTCGTCGCGCTCGCCGACGTGGCGGTCCCGACGTACCTCGGGAGCGAGTACACCCCGGCGGTGACGCCGCTCGTCCTGCTGGTCCCCGGCGCCGTCGGCTTCGCGCTCGCTCGCCCGCTGCTCGCCATCGAGCAGGGGAAAGGCGACCTGCGATACCCCATCGCCGCGACCGGCGCGAGCGCGGTCGTCAACGCCCTGCTCAACCTGGCGCTCATCCCGCGCTACGGGATGCGCGGCGCGGCGGTCGCCACCAGCGTCGGCTACGCGTCGATGTTCGTCTTCCACCTCTGGAGCGCCCGCCGGATCGGCTTCCAGCCGCTGGCTGACCTCCGAGTCGGGCGCGTCGTCGCCACCGTCGCGCTCGCGGCCGGTCCCATCCTCGCCCTCCCGCGGTTCGTCACCGCCGACCTGCTCGTCCCGGTCGTCGGCGTCTCGCTCCCGCTCTCGCTGTTCGCCGTGCCGCCCGCGGGCCTGCTCGTCTTCCTGACGATCGCGTACCTCACCGGCGCGGTCGGCCTCGGTGAGACGATCGACGTCCTCACGTCCTGTCCGGACCCGCTCGGTGCGGTCGGGCGTCGGCTCCGTCGGCGGTTCCCCGAGCGCACCGCGGGCTAACCGTCCGCCCGGGCGGCGAGACAGTTGCGCGGCGCTTACCCGAGACA
The DNA here is from genome assembly GCF_051414035.1 of Halosimplex amylolyticum. Lineage (NCBI taxonomy): Archaea > Methanobacteriati > Methanobacteriota > Halobacteria > Halobacteriales > Haloarculaceae > Halosimplex > Halosimplex amylolyticum. Next base: position 350,586 of record NZ_JBLKNW010000002.1, read on the forward strand.
TAATAATGGCACCACGGGGCCGGTGTTCGGTCATGACGCCGATCGAACGGGCGCAGTCGCGGCGGCCCCGCTCGCCAGCATCGGGCCGAACGGCCGCCGCGCGACCGACGGACCGGACTGCCTCCGCGCGACAGACAGCGACCGGTCGCGCCGCGCGGAGGCGGTGACCCGTGGGGACGCTCGTGCTCTCGCTCGACGCGGAGCTCGCCTGGGGCTTTCACGACGTCGACCCGCCCGCCGAGCGGATCGCGGATGCCCGCCGCGCCTGGCGGCGACTGGTCGCGCTGTTCGACCGCTACGAGGTGCCCGCCACCTGGGCGGTCGTCGGGCACCTCCTGCTCGAGGACTGCGAGGAACCGCACCGAGACCACCCGGCCGGCGCCCGACCCTGCGACGTAGCGCCCGGGGGCGACGGCGACCGGTCGCTCTCGTCAGATCGGGCGTGGTACGGCCGCGACCTCGTCGAGGAGGTCCGCGAGGCCGACGCGGACCACGAGATCGCCGGCCACGGGTTCACCCACGTCCACTTCGACCACGAGCGGATGACGCGGCTGTTCGCCCGCCGGGAGGTCGAGCGCACGCGCGACGCCGCCGCGGCCGTCGGCTGCGACCTCGACTCGTTCGTCTTCCCCGTCAACGAGGTGGGCTACCGAGCTCTGCTGGCCGAGGCCGACTTCGGCTGTTACCGCGGCCTCGCGCCGACCGCCGACCGGACGGCCGCGGACCGGCGCGTCCGGAAGGCCGCCGGCGCGCTGCTCGACCGCGGCCGCGCCCCGCTGGTCCGCCCGCGCGTCGACGAGTACGGGCTCGTGAACGTCCCCGCTTCGATGTACCTCTTCGACGGGCTCGGCCCCGTCACCGGGGCGGCCGCAGCGCTGCATGACGACCCCGTCGCGAAGCGGGCCGAGCGCGGCGTCGACGCCGCGGCCGAAGACGGCGGCGTCTGCCACCTGTGGTTCCACCCCCACAACCTGACCGAACCCGCCGATTACGCCCGGCTCCGCCGGGTCCTGGAGCGCGCGGCGGACCACCGCGACGTGGGCGATCTGGAGATCGCGACGATGGGCGCCGTCGCCGACCGGACGCGGAGGCCCGAGTCGTGACCGACGGACTCCGGACCGTCGCCGGCGAGTACGTCCGCCAGGGGATCGACCGCGCGGCGCGGACGATCGAGCGGACGCGGCTGCGCGTCGCCCCGTCACCGCGGGCGCTCGATCCCGACGCGGCGCTCGCGGACCTCCCCGAGACACCGCGGATCCTCTTTCTCTGTCACGGGAACATCTGCCGGAGCCCGCTGGCCGAACGCTACGCGCGAAAGTGCGACGAGGGGGACGCCGCGCGGTTCGACTCCGCGGGGTTCTTGGCCGAGGACGGCCGGACGAGTCCGACGCAGGCCGTCGACGTGGCCGCGCAGTACGGCGTCGACCTGACGACTCACCGGTCGACCCGCGTCACCGGTGACCTGCTCGACGAGAGCGACCTGGTGGTCGTGATGGACGTCCGGAACCTGCGTCGCCTGCGGCGGACCTTCCCCGAGCGCTCGGACCAGCCGTACTTCCTGCACGCGTTCACCGACGAGGAAGCGATCGCGGTCCCCGATCCGCACGGCGAGGGGTGGCGGGCGTTCGACGACGCCTACCGGTCGGTGACCGAGGCGACCGAGCGCCTCGTCGCCGCGCTGGCCGAGCCCGAACGAGTCTCCCCGCCCGCTTAGGACGGCGATAAGAAAGGCGGTGGCCGCCCGAGGGCGAAGCGAATGTCAGACCGGCAGCGCCGTCCCGACGCCGTCGTCGTCCCCGCCGACCACGGCGGGAGCAGCCTCGCCTGCATCCGGTCGCTGAGCCGCCTCGGCCTCTCCGTGATCGGCGTCGCGTCGAGCGAGTCCGCCCCGGCGCTCGCCTCCAGGCACTGCGACGAGAGCCGTGTCGCGCCCTCGCCGGGGACCGACCTCGACGGCTACCGGGACGCCCTCCTCGACCTCGCCGACCGACCGGACGTGCGGACGCTCGTCCCGCTGTACGAACCCGACATCTACGCGCTCGCCAGCGACCGAGCGGCGCTCGCTGACCGCGTGGCGACGCCGTGGGTCGACGGCGACCGCCTCCGCCGCGCCCAGGACCGCCGCGAACTGTTCGCGATCGCGGAGTCGGCGGACGTACCCGTGCCGGAGACGTCGCTCCTGCGCGAGCGCGAGGACTGGTCGGGCCGCGCGGTGGTCAAACCGCGCTACACCTTCGTGATCGAGGACGGCGGCGTCGCCTATCCCGAGGTGCGCGTCACCGACCCCGGCGAGCGACCGGACGTCGAGGCGCTCGTCGACGAGATGGGCCACGAACCGATCGTGCAGTCGCACGTCCCGGACGGCGGCGAGTACGGCTTCTTCGCCGTCTGCGACGAGGGGGACCCGGTCCGCACCTTCCAGCACCGGCGCGTCCGCAGTTACAGCTACGACGGCGGTGCGAGCGTCTACCGCGAGGCCGTGGACGTCCCCGAGCTGGCCGCGGCCGGCCGGCGCCTGCTCGCCGCCCTGGACTGGCACGGTCCGGCGATGGTCGAGTTCCGGCGCGACCGGCGCGACGGCCGCTTCAAGCTGCTCGAAGTCAACCCGCGGTTCTGGGGCTCGCTCCCGCTCGCCGTCGCTGCGGGCGTCGACTTCCCCGCCGTCTACTACCGGCTCGGGACCGGCGACTCCGACGGCGACCGCTCTGCCGAAGACGGCGACCGCTCTGCCGGAGACGGCGACCGCTCTGCCGGCAACTCCGCAGACGGGCGTACCGACGGCGGTCCCACCGACGGGCGAATCGACGACCCGCCGTCCGGCGACGGCCGCGCCGACTACGAGACGGGCGTCGGCTGTCACACGCTCCGGGGCGAGGCGAGCTACCTCCACAGCGTCCTCCGACACGACCACGACCACGCCGAGCGGCCGTCGCTGGCGCGGGCCGTCGCGTCGGTGGCCCTGTCGGTCGTCCGCCAGCCCAACTTCGACTACCTCGCCGCCGACGACCCGGCCCCCTTCCTGCGCGACGTCGCCAACCACGCGCTCGGCGACCGGTAGTCTCACGCCGGCGGTCGTCGTTCCGTCGGCTCGCGGTTCGTGGACGCGTGTCGGGAGAAAGGAGCGGTGGGGCGCTCTCGGGTTCGGTGTCCGCCGGTCACCGCGGCCGGGACCGCTCGGGTTTGTCGTCGCGAACGCGTGAAATCTCGATCTCCCAGCACCCCAGTCCGTCGGCCACGACCGCATGAGGGTCGTCCAGGTCGACGCCGGCGCGCTCGGCTGAACGGACGAGCGCGCCCAGCGCCGCCTCGAACTCCTGCCGGTTCTCCGCCATCGCGTTCCGGGATTGCATACCGCTTCGAAGGCCTCACGACGGGATAAAACGGTCCGACCGTCTCGACCGTTGCGTACTGTTTCACCCCCCGAAAACGGGAGAATAGCGGCGCTTACGCTATCGGTCCCGAATACGGGTGAGGGGCCCACCCGGGACGCTCCGTTGTGCATGCCACTCGATGGCACGATACGTGCCGCGTAATAATGATCCACGCCGGGCTACGAGGGTCCATGCGAAACCGAATACTGACGGTCGTAGCGATCACCTGTCTCGTCGCCCTCGCCGGCTGCGGCACGGGACTGGGCGCCGACGAAGCGACGCCTGACGGGGGATCGACGCCCGCTGAAACCGACGCGGCCGACGCCGACGCGGCAGCGACTAGCACCGACGCGGCAACGAACGACACGGACGCGACCGACGCCGGAACGGACGAGAGCGCGACGGCCTCTGCGAGCGCGACGGCCTCGGCGACCGCGACCCCGACCGATACGGAGGCGACCACGACGGACTCGGAGACGTCGGAGTCGTGGACGCACCCGGAACTCCCCAACAAGCCGATGGAAGACAAGACCAACGCGTCGTCGACGCCCCGCATCTCGTCCGTCGAGGTCGTGAACACGGTCGCGTCGGAGAACGGCTCCGGCTACTCTAACTTCGATCTGGAGATCCACGCGAACACCAGCATGTCCCGCGTCGACCCCGCGAGCCACGGAACCGTCGACGGTGAACCCTACTTCCTCGTCTACGTGAACGGCCAGCTCCTCGAGCGCTCGAAGTACGTCGTCCAGGACGAGAACGGGACCTTCGGGATCACCATGCGGAAAGACGGTGGTTTCGACCGCTTCGACGCCGGCGAACTCGCCCTCACCGTCAAGCTCGTCGACCGCGACAGCGAGTACGACGACGTCTACGGCGTCTGGAACGGATCGGTGCGGTACGCGCCCTGAGAAGCGTCGGGCGTTCGGTCGATCGACCGCCGTCGCGCCGCGTCCGCTACGCGTGGACGAGGTCGCGGCACTCGGTGCAGACGGCGAGCTGTCCCCACTCTTCTCCGGTCTCGTACTCGATGACGACGTTCGACCGCGGGAGGGGCGTCCCGCAGTCCGGGCAGGTGCCGACGTGGCTGGCGGGTTCCTCGGACGGGTCTGCGTCGGTCGGGGTGGGCATACGCGGACGTAGCCCTCTAGACGCTATTGTTACCGTGACGGTAAGCGTCGGAGACGGTCGGAACGGTCGGGGCCACTGACGGGTCAGCCCGACCGGAACAGCGCCATCAGGAGCTTCCGCTGGGCCTCGCGGACGTGGTTCGCGAAGGTCGGCTGGGTGATGTCGAGCGTGGCCGCGATGTCGCTGCCGGTCTGGCGCCGCGGCGACTCGAAGTACCCCCCGTAATGAGCGGCCTGGAGCGCCTCGTACTGCCGGTCGGTGAGCCGCGACTCGATCCTCCGGCGGAAGCGCCGGTCCGCCTCGACCGGCGTCTCGCGGACCCGCCGGGCAAGCAGGACGGTCTCGGGGTAGTGCTCCCGGACGTCGTCGACGAACTCGCGGACGTCGACACTCCGGGCGACGGTGACGATTGCGCGGACGCCCTCGCCGGTCGTCTCCGCGTCGGTGACGACCGCGCCCAGCGACGCGAGCGTTCCCGGCACCGTCTCGTCCTCGGCGATCACCTCCACGAGCGCGCCGTCGTCGCGGTCGGCGAGGTGTCTGGCCTCGGCGACGCCGTCGACGTCCCTCGCGGTCGCGACGACCCGGTCGCCGGGCGCGTCGACGGTGACGAACAGACGAGTGTATCCGCTCCGGTTCGGCGCGGCGTTCTCGAAGCGAACCGGGGCGTCGATCGCGGCGGCCAGTTCCGCGAGGAACGAGTTCGGGGCCGGCACCGATAGCTCGAGCTCGACGGTCGTGTTCCCGAGCGCGAGCGCCCGCAGTTCGACCGCCGTCAGCGCGTACGCGGCGACGCGACCCAGGTGCTCGACGAGCGCGCGGATCGGTCCGTCGAGCGCGCCGACCGCTCGCCCGTAGACCGCGAGCACGCCGTGCGTGCCCTCGTCGCCGCCGATCGGGACCGCGAGGGCCGATCGGAGCCCCGCGTCGAGCGCGGCCCGCCGCCAGTCGGCCGGCGCGGATCCGGCCGCGAGGTCCCGCTCCGCGACGACGCTCCGTTCGGTGAGGGCCCGCGCTGCCGGCGGCCCCGACTCGTCGCCCAGTTCGAACGTCACGGCCGACGGATACGCCTCGCCGTCGCCCACGACTGCCGCGGGGACGAGTTCGCTCCCGCCGGGCGAGACGGTGCCGAACCAGGCGAGCGCGATCGGCTCCGCGGCCGCGAGTTCGGTACAGACCGCCTGCCGGACCGCCTGGGTCGAGTCGGCCGCCAGCACGCGCTCCTCGGCGCGCCGTTCCGTCGCCGTCGCGGCCGCGAGACGGTCGACCTCGGCGCGATACCGGCGGTTCTGCTCCCGAAATCGACCGAGGGCTCGGCCGGCGGCGAGTCGATCGAGCGCGAGCGAACCCGTCGTCGCGACGAGCGAGAGACCCGTCAGCAGGTCGGGGGTCACGTCGCCCTGGTCGCGGACGCCGGCGACTAGCACCCCGTGGTCCCCCATGGGGACGGCGAGGCCGCCCGCGTACGGCCGGTCGGGCAGGGCGTTCAGTGGGACCGCGTCGGGGCCGACGACGCGGCGTTCGCCGGTCCGGTCGGCGGCCCTGACGACCGGCTCGGCATCGTCGTCGACCGACGGGTCGACGGGTCCGAGCGGTGCCGACGCCCCGTCGCGGAGGTAACAGCCGAGTTCGAGCCACGGGACACCGCTGGCGGCCGCGACGATCCGGTCGACGACGTCGCGGGGCGAGTCCGCGCTCGCGACGCCGTCGTCGGGGTCGGTCGCGGCCCGGACCAGTCGCCGCACCTGCGCCGCGCGCGTCTCGTCGGTGAACAGGACGACGACGCCGCCGACGGCCGGTTCGGCGGTGAAATCGAACAGCGTCGCGGCGACGGCGGCGCCGTCCGAGCGACCGGCCGGACGGGCGGTGACGCGCGCCTCGGTCCCGTCGCCGTCGACGAGCGACGCGAACGCGTCGGCGAGGACCGGACCGTCGGCCGGGGCCACCAGCCGACCGACGTCGTCGAGCGGTGTCGCGGGAGAGACGCCGGCGACGGCCGCGGCGGCGGGGCTGACGTAGCGCGTCTCGCCCGCCGGGTCCAGCAGGGCGACCGGCAGTCGCTCGACCAGCCGCTCGAACGCGTCGACAGTGTCGGGACGGAGCGTCATCGCCACTCCAGCGGGGCCGGTCGGCGCGTGTTCGGACGTCGCTCCATCTACCCGCTGGAGTGGCCCGTCCGCCGTTATTATCGGTGCGGTAGCGGGCCTTACCATCTGAATAATAAACGGGCGAGACGGCGTGTCCCCGTCCACAGAATGTCGGGAGTGCTCCACAGTACGTCGGCAGTGCGTTCGTTGCGCGGCGGTTGCGCGGTCCACGCGGCTCGCCCGCTCGTTCGGTGGAGGGAGCATGGACACTGAACGACTCTTCAGCGTGGCGGCGGCGGTGGTACTGCTCGCCGGCATCGGGGCGTCGGCGACGACGCTCCAGTCGACCGTAGAGACCACTCCGGACGACGTCATCGACGTCGACAGCGCGTCGCTCCCGATCTCTTCCGACGACGTCGGCGAGTACGCCGACCGCCTCGATTCCGACTCGGGATCCGGCGGCGCCGCTCCCGATCAGTCCGGCGATCCGTCCGAACCGAGCGGCGACTCCGGAGACGGGGACGAGAGCGAGAGCGAGAGCGAGAGCGAAGACGGGGACGAGGGCGAGAGCGGGGACGAGGACGGGGACGGGCAGCTGGGGGGTTCTTCCGAGCCGACGGCGGGTGATCACACGGGAGACCGACGGACGCAGGGGCCGGGCGATCTGCCCGGTCGCGACAGGCAGTCCCTGATCGAGTGGCTGCTCTCGCTACTGGGCGCCATCCTGGCGGCGCTCTTGCGGGCGCTCCCCGTCCTCGTCGCCCTGGGGCTGCTCGCGGTCGTCGTCGCCAACCGCGACCGCATCGCCGCGGCGCTCCGGGAGCGGTTCGGTCGGGACGACGACCTCCCGGACGAGGCCGGCGGACCGCCGCTCCGGGCCGCTCCGGAAAACGAGGTCGAACGGGCCTGGTACGAGATGGCCGCGCTCGTCGACGGCGACGGAGTCGAGACGACGAGTCCCCGCGAGTGCGCCCGCCGCGCCGTCGCGGCCGGGGCCGACCGCGCCGCCGTCGAGCGCGTCACCGAGACGTTCGAATCGGTCCGCTACGGCCACGCGACGGTCACGCCTGCCCGGCGCGACCGGGCCCTCGACGGGCTCGCGGACGTCCGCTCGCAACTGGGGGTCCGCTCGTGAACCGTCGGCGACTCGCGCTCGGCGTCCCCGGCGTCGCCCTCGTGGCGCTCGCGCTCGTCGGGACGGGCCTCGTCGGTGGCCTCGTCCCTGCGGAGGCGGCCGTCGCCGTCCTCGGGACCGACTACGTCTTCGTCGCACTCATCGGGGGCGGATCCCTCGCGGTCGCGGCGGCCGTCCTCGTCGACGGCGACGAGGTCGACCAGGCGCGGATGCCCGACCCGGAGTCGGCGACGGCGGTCCCCGCGCCCGGCGACGACCTCGCCGACCGACTCGATAGCTGGCGCGTCGCCGTCCCCGTCCTGGGCCGGCGGGTCCGGCGCGACGTCCGCGACCGACTCCGCGAGGACGCGGTCACCGCCGTTCGCAGGGCCCGCAACTGCGACGAGGCCGCCGCCCGTGAACGGGTCGACAGCGGCGCGTGGACCTCTGATTCCCGCGCCGCGGCGTTCCTCGCGTCCGATCGAAGCGCGTCCCTGGGGGACGCCCTCGCCGCTACGCTGCGGGGCGAGACGCCCTTCGTCGCCGGCGCTCGCCGGACCGCGGACGCCGTCGCGGACGTCGAACTCGGCGGGACCGAACGCGAACAGGGGGTGACCCGGTGACCGACCGGCGGACCCGTCGGACGGAGCGCTGGCGCGGCGTGATCGGCGTCGCGCTCGTCGCGCTGACGGCCGGCCTGCTCCTGAACCTCCCGAACGTCGTCCTGCTTTCTGTCGTGGGCGTCGTCTTCGCCGTCTATCCGGCGCTGGCGCGGGAACCCGACCCCGCCCTGTCGCTCGAGCGGCGACTCGACGACGAGCGCCCCGGGCAGGGCGACCCGGTCGAGGTGACGGTCGAACTCGCGAACGAGGGCGACGCGACGCTGTTCGACTGCCGGGTCGTCGACGGGGTCCCCGAGACGCTCCGCGTGACCGACGGCGCGCCGCGCCACGCGGGCGTCCTCCGCCCAGGGGGGTCGCTGACGTTCAGCTACACCGTCCGGGCCGAGCGCGGCAAGCACCCTTTCGATCCCGCGACGGTCGCCGTGCGCGACCTGGCCGGCGCCCGCGAGGTCGAACAGTCGGTCGCCAGCGAGACCGAGATCGACTGCACCGTCGCCGACGCGGCCGCTCCGTTGCGGGACCAGACGCTTGCCGACGTGGGCCGCGTCACCGCGGACGACGGCGGGAGCGGCGTCGAGTTCCACCGCACCCGCGAGTACCAGCGCGGCGACGCGCCGAGCCGTGTCGACTGGAAGCGCTTCGCGCGGACGGGCTCGCTCTCGACCGTCGAGTTCCGCCGCGAACGCGCCGCGAGCGTCGTTCTCCTGGTCGACGCTCGCGAGCCCGCCTACCGCGGTCGAGCCGGCGAGCCACACGCAGTCGCCTACTCGGTCTCGGGCGCGCGCCAGATCGCCGCCAGTCTCGTCGGGAGCCGCAACAGAGTCGGCGTCGCGGCGCTCGGGCGTTCGTTCGCCTGGCTCGAACCGGGCGCCGGCCGCTCGCACGTCGACGACGTCGAGGCGCTCCTCGCGAGGCACGAGACGCTCTCGCCGACGCCGCCCGACGGCGACTGCTCGCTCGACGACCAGGTCGACCGGCTGCGCGAGCGCCTCGACGACCGCTCGCAGGTGGTGCTGTTCTCGCCGCTCACCGACGACGCGATCTGCGAGACCGCGCGGTCGCTCGAGACCCGCGGCCACGCGGTGACCGTCGTCAGCCCGACCGTCACCGACCGCGACGGGCCGGAGCGGCGCCTGGCCGTCGCCGAGCGCCGCCACCGACTCAGCGACCTCCGCAACGCCGGGATCCGGGTGGTCGAGTGGTCTCCCGGGAACCCGCTGGCTGCCGCCCTCGCCGCGACGGGCGAGGAGGTGGTCGCGTGAGCGCCCCGAGCGAGACAGTCTCGGCGAACCTCCGTCCGGCGCGCCTGAGCGGGGCACTCTCGGTCGCCGTCGCGTTCGGGGCGCTCGTCTCGCTCGGCGGCGGTTCGACGACTGCCTTCGCCGTCGAGGCGGTCGGACTGGCGCTCCTGGCGGTCGGCGTGACGGTCCGCCGCGACCGGTCGCGAGCGGCCGGCGACGCGCTGGTGGCCGTCGCCCTCGCGGTCGTCCTCGGCGCGCTCGCGCTGGTGTGGCTCGACACCAGAGACCTGCTCGTCACTGCACAGACTGTCCCGGGGATGGTCGGCGTGCTGGTCCTCGCGCTCGGCGTGATCCCGGCGCGCGGCCGGGGGTCGCGACGACTGGTGAAAGTCGGCTCCGGGCTGGTCCTCCTCTCGGTCTTCGCGACCGCCGTCGTGCTGAAGCCGCCGCTCCAGCCGCTCCTCGTCGGCACCGTCGCCGCTGTGCTCGCGTGGGACCTCGGGGAAAACGCGATCGGACTCGGAGTGCAACTCGGCCGCCGGGCCGAGACGTCACGGGTCGAACTCGCACACGGACTCGGTTCGGCGGCGATCGGTGCGGGAGCGGTCGTCGCGGGGAAGACCGTCGCCGGCGTCGGGACGCCGGGGTTCCCGCTCGGCGTGTTCGCGCTGTTGCTTATCGGCCTCGTCCTGCTCGCGGGCGCGCTTCACGAGTGACGGTCGGGACGGTCACCTCGTCGACGGCGTCGGCGACGACGTCGCGTTTGGTGACGTCGCCGACGCGGGCGTCGGCGGTCAGCACGACCCGGTGTGCGAGCACCGACTGTGCGACCTGCTGGACGTCGTCTGGCGTCACGTACTCCCGTCCCCGGAGCGCCGCGGTCGCCCGCGCGGCCTCGAAGAGCCGCTGGGTGCCGCGCGGCGAGACGCCGACGTCGACGCGCCCGTCGGTCCGGGTCCGCCGGACGAGGTCGACCACGTACTGCTTGACGTCGCGGTCGACGTCGGTCCCCTCGGGAGCCTGCTGGAGGGCGCGCACCCGCTCGGTGCCGAGGACGCGCTCGACCGCGGAGAACTGGTCTTCGCGCGCCTCGCGCCGGTCAAGCAGCTCCATCTCGCCGCGCTCGTCGGGGTAGCCGATGCTCGTCTTGACGAGGAAGCGGTCCTTCTGGGCCTCCGGGAGGGGGAACGTGCCGTTGCCGCTCTCGACGGGGTTCTGCGTCGCGATGACGAAAAACGGGTCCGGCAGGTCGTGGGTCTCGCCGTCGACGGTGACCTGCTCTTCCTCCATCGCCTCCAGCAGCGCGGCCTGGGTCTTCGGCGACGCCCGGTTGATCTCGTCGGCGAGGACGACGTTCGCGAACAGCGGCCCGGGGTTGAAGTCGAACCCGTCGGTCCGTTCGTCGAACACGTAGGTACCGGTCACGTCCGCGGGAAGCAGGTCCGGCGTGAACTGCACGCGGGAGAACGACAGCCCGAGCGCGGCCGCGAAACACCGCGCGGTCAGCGTCTTCCCGGTCCCCGGGACGTCCTCCAGCAGGACGTGTCCGTCCGCGAGTACCGCCGTCAGGACGGTTTCGAGGAGCTCGTCGTCGGCGACGACGCCGCGAGAGACGGTTTCGATGACGGTGCGACAGGTATCGCCCGCGTCGGCGGCCTGCATACCTCGGACACCCGCCCCCTGCGCCGTTATTATGACAGTGGTAACTCGACGGGTACCGGGCTGAGCGCCCCCGACGACACCGACGGGCGGGCCCCGACGGTCGAGGAACTCGCGGGTCGAGAGAGGTGGGGAACTCGCGGGTCGACAGAAGGGTGAGACGAACGCGCCCGGCGCGGTGGGAGCCGCGCGCGCTCGTCGGTGGACAGATACCGGTGCCGAGTGCGACGGGCTACGGGTGACGGTGCGAATTGGGGTTCGGGCACACCGTGGATAGCCGCGTCAGCGGTCGACGGGTTGGGTGGATTGGTGGGTCGGGCGTCGGCACCGGCCCGTACGCTGTGGACGTCGGGTAACGTCCACTCGTTACTGCGAGCGCATCGGTCGTTATTATGTTCCGGCTAAACCGCCGCAACGGCGGGAATCGACCCCGTTGTCGGTGACGGGTCGGCGGCGTGCGAGCAGGACCCTGGAGTGAACACTCGACGTGTGAAGTGGGTGACGCTCGCGAGAAGCTGCTACCGGACCGTGTCGAGGTGGGGGTGAAAGCCCGGGCGGGAACGGAGCGGGAGGCGCTCGTCAGAACCCGTCGTCGGGGAGCGAGTCGAACGCCGCGGGGTCCTGCCAGAGTTCGTGGAGCGTGCCCGCGGCGAGAAAGCGCGTCGGGGCGGCGACCCACTCGGTCGTCACGGGGTCGTCGAGCGCCGGCGCGTCGGTCTCGAACCACCACGCGACGTAGCGGCCGTCGGCCAGCCGCGCGGTGGGGTACATCTGGCCGTCGACCTCGACGTCGATCCGCGTCTCGTCGTCGACCGGCGGGCGCTCGTCGCCGTCGCTCGCGACGCTGATCTCGATCGGGATCGATCGCTCCCCGGGCGCCTCGCCGACAGCAACGTCGTCGCCGTGTTCCGTGGTCGGGATCATCGTCGTCTCGCTTGTATCCGAGGATGTCCCAACCCATAAAGACCAGTCGGTCAGGCGTCTGACGCGGCACCGTCGTCGCCGGGTCCCGTCGGGCGACGGCGGACGGGCCGGAGGGACCGATCCCCGAGCGCGTCAGCGGTCGCTCACGCCGCCAGGATCGGCTCGTAGTCGTACTGGTCGGTCAGGTCCTTCAGCTTCTCCAGGGCCGCTTCCTCCTCTTCGAGGTTCTCGTGGAGCAGGTCGCCGGCCTCGTCCATGCCGAGGCGGTCGGCCAGCAGGGCGAGGTTGCCGTAAGCGGCGATCTCGTAGTGTTCGGTCTTCTGGGCCGCCGTGAGGTTGTGCACGTCGAGCACGTCCCCGTCGGGGTCCATGTCCAGGAGCTCCTGGTGCTCCTCGATGAGGCCCTGGATCCCCTCGCATTCTTCCTCTTCGGGGGGCTGGCCGATCATTTCGAAGACTTCCTCGACGCGCTCGATGTGGCCTTTCGTCTCCTCGCGGTGTTCCTCGAAAGCCTGGGCGATCTCCTCGTGTTCGGTCTGGTCGGCGAGCTGTTCGAGGACGTCGAGCAGTTCGTGCTCGGCGTAGTAGATGTCCTCCAGTTCGTGCTCGAACAGGTCTTGCGCTGAATTTACTGCCATATGAGTCACCGCGTGGGCGTTCGACACGGCCGCGGTTAGTAATCCGCTCGCTACTCGCGAACTCGTAGACGGCGTCGGGATACACGCGGCTTACCGAGCGGAAAGGCCGGCTGAACCGGCGTCCGAACGGACTCGCGTCCCGCCGTCCGCCGGCCGGACGCTCGCCCGCTGGCTCCGGCGGCTGAACGGACGCGCCTGTTTTTCTGCTCGCACCCGAACGGAGCGCCATGACCGGTGACCTGCTCGTCTACGGTTCGTACGGGTACGCGGGGACACTGATCAGCGAACGCGCCGCCGCGGAGGGGCTCGACCCGATCTTCGCGGGCCGAGACGCCGAGCCCGTCGAGGCGGCGGCGACCCGGCGCGGCTGCGACCACCGGGTGTTCAGCCTCGAACACCCGCCGGTCGTCGACGGGATGCTGGCGGGCGTCGACGCGGTGCTCAACTGCGCCGGCCCCTTCGAGGAGACGGCCGAGCCGCTGATCGAGGCGTGTCTCCGCACCCGGACCGACTACCTCGACATCGCCGGCAACGTCGACGTGCTCGAGTCGATCGCCGCCCGCGACGCCGAGGCGACCGACGCCTCCGTCGCGCTCGTGCCCGGCGTCGGGTTCGACGTCGTCCCGACCGACTGCCTCGCGGCGACGCTCCACGGCCGGCTCCCCGAGGCGACCGAACTCACCCTCGCCATCGACGGGCTGGGCACGTTCTCGCCCGGGACGCTGAAGTCCGTCCTGCGCGGGCTCGACCGGCCGGGCGCCGTCCGCCAGGACGGCCACATCGAGACCGTCCCGCTCGCCTGGAAGCGCCGCACCGTCGAGTTCCCCAGCGGCGAGACGACCGCCGTGACCGTCCCCTGGGGCGACGTGTCCTCGGCCTACTACTCGACGGGGATCCCGAACATCGAGGTGTACGCCGGGGTCCCCGACCGCGCAGCGGCCGTGATGGAGCGGACGCGCCCGCTCGCCCGCCTGCTGACTATCGGCCCGGTCAGACGGGCCGCAGAGGCGCTGATCGACCGCGTCGTCTCCGGGCCGACCGCCCGCGAGCGAGCCGAGAGCGAGACGCACGTCTGGGGGGAGGTGCGGACCGAGGGCGGACGCGTCGCTCGCGCTCGCATGCGGACGCCGGACACGTACGACCTCGCGACGGCGACGGCGGTCACGGCCGCCGAGCGGGTCCTCGCCGGCGAAGCGGGACGGGGGTTCCAGACGCCCGCCTCCGCGTTTGGTCCCGAGTTCGTCGAGGAGTTCGAGGGCGTCACCGTGGAGTTCCTGACCGAACCGCAGCGCGTCGTCCAGTAGCGCTCGGCGGTCGGAACCGCTCGTCGCGTCCGACCGCTCGCGCCACGGGGCGGCGTAGGTCGGCGTTACCGCCGGTTCCCGCCGTTTACTTTTTCGCCTCGCTCCGTGAACTCGGGTATGGCGAAAGAACTCGAAGAGCTGGACGTGACCCGCGACGAGGCGGCCGACCGGCTCGAAGCGATCGCCGACGACCTCCGCGGCGACGGGTCGTTCGACGTGAACGTGAGTAACCGGACCGTCCACCTCGCGCCCCCCGACGACATCGGGATGGAGGTCGGCGTCCGGGAGATGTCCTCGCTCCTCCGTGGCGACCGCGAGGCGTTCACGATCAAACTGGATTGGAAGCCGGAGTGAAACTGGACTGGAAGCCGGAGTGAAACTGGACTGGAAGCCGGAGGGAAACCGGACGGGAAGCCGGAGTAGCGACCGCTCCCCGTCGGCGCCCCGGACCCCGGGTTCTCGGGATGCGGGAACGGTAACCCGGATACTTTGCCGAGACGACCCGATATCCGTCCATGACACTGGTCGTTCCGTTCGACGGATCGCCGCTCGCCGAAGCGGCGCTCGTCCGCGCCGACCAGTTCGGCACGGTCTTCGACGAGGCCGTCCTGGCCGTGACCGTCGTTCCGGCGGACAACGCCCGCTACGCGAGAGAGCGCGGCTGGATCGACGACGACGAGCGATTCGACCTGTCGACGGTCGCCTCGCGGTTGCGCGAACAGGTACGGGAACTGAGTCCGGACGCGGAGTTCCGACGCTGCGTCGTCGACAGCTACGCGCCGACCGGGACGATCGCCAAGCGCGTCCGGGAGCTCGCCAAAGCGGTCGACGCCTCGATGGTGTTCGTCGGCAGCGAGAACGCCGGTCGCCTCGTCACGGGGATCAGCAGCGTCGGCGGCGCCATCGCGACGGACGTGGCGTACGACGTGGTCATCGTCAGGCAGTCGGGACCCGCCAAGGTCGCGGCGCTCCGGGAGGCGTCGGCGTCCGGAGCGTCGGGTTCTGGGAACTCGCCCGCCGAGTGACTCCGCAGTGGACGCCGCCGCGTCGCGATCCGGTGGCGGCGGACGGTGGCGACGACACTGCGGACGGTCCGAAGCGCGCTCGCACCGGCTTCGCTCGCCGCTGACGCCGACTTTATGAGGGACCGGCGCCCGAGTCGGGCCGTGACAGTCGAGATCGCCTTCGTCGGCGCCGGCGGCATCGCCCAGTGGCAGCACTTCGACAACCTCGAATCGATAGACCACGCCGAGATCGTCGGCATCTGTGACGTGGACGCTGAGACCGCCGAGTCGGCGGCCGAGCGCTTCGACGTCCCCGCGTTCTCCGACCACCACGCTCTCTACGCGGAGACCGACCCGGACGCGGTGTTCGTCTGTCTCCCGCCGTTCGCCCACGACGACCAGGAGATCGCCGCCGCCGAGCACGGCTACGACCTGTTCGTCGAGAAGCCGCTCGCGCTCTCGGCCGAGAAAGCCCGCGAGATCCGCGACGCCGTCGAGGACAACGACGTGCTCGCGCAGGCGGGCTACGACTGGCGCTACTCGGCCGGCGTCGACCGCGCCCGCGAGATCCTCGCCGACCGCGCCGTGGGCTACGTCGACGGCTACTGGTGGGGCGGCGTCGCCGGCGGCGAGGACCACTGGTGGCGCCACGCCGAGAAGTCGGGCGGGCAGGTCGTCGAGCAGGCCACCCACATCTACGACACGGTCCGCTACCTCGCCGGCGACGTCGAGCGCGTCTCCGCCGCCGGCAGCCACCGCCTCGAGAACGCGGTCGACTTCTCCGACGCCACCTCGGCGACGATGACCCACGAGAACGGCGCCGTCAGTCACGTCTCGACCACCTGTGCCGCCGAGGACGGCAAGCACGGCCTCGAAGTCGTCGCCGACGGCGCGACCATCGAAGTGACCGAGCAGGCCGTCTCGGGCGTCGTCGACGGCGAGGAGATCGACGAGTCCTTCGACCGCAACCCCTACGCGGCCGAGGTCGAGTCGTTCGTCGACGCCGTCGCGACGGGCGACGGCGCGGGCCTGCGCTCGCCGTACGGCGATGCGCTGGAGACGTTCGAACTGACCCTGGCAGTCAACGAGTCCATCGAGCGCGGCGAGCCCGTGGAGTTGTAGGTCACGTCACCGATCAGTGTCACCGGTTGCGGTCGATCCATCCACAGAACGCCTCGAAGTCGTCCGCACCGGCTTGTTCGGCGATGTGCCGGAGCGTCCCCGTGTCGATGCGGTCGTGGCGTGGGACGCTCACCGTCCGCGGTTCCGTGTCGTGGTCCTCCGGTGGGTACCACGTGAGAATGACGTGGTCACCGGTCGTCAGCTGCCACTCGAAGCCGCCGACGTTCCCGAGGACTTTGATCACGTCGTCGCCTGAAAAACCGCGTGAAACCATCCAATCCGCTACTGCAGTACGTCGGGAAGGTCTCCCGAGGTGTTCTCCTCGGGGTCGATACCGACCTCGCGCAACTCCTCGTCCGTCGGCTCGCGCCCGATCTCACCGTGATAGAGGGCGACCGCCTCGTCGAGATTGTCGAGCGCCGCCTCGCGGGTTTCACCCTGCGACGCGACGCCGGTTTCCTCGTCACGGGCGACCCACAGGTCGCCGCTCTCGCCGAGCGTGAGACTAATCTCGACCGGCGTGGTCGGGTCCTCGTCGCCCGCCCCGTCGGTGTCGGTGCTCATACGCGGAATCAGGTCGGGATGACGGATAAGTCCTCGGTGCCGCTCTCGTCCCCGTGCGAATGCAGAACGCCGGGGGCGCTCGCGCTGTTCGTCCCTGTGTGTCGACGATGCATTCGAACGGGTCGAGTCCTACTCCAGCAGGCTCTCGCCGGTCATGACCGACGGTTTCTCGATGCTCATGAGTTCCAGCAGCGTCGGGGCGATGTCTTCGAGCGCGCCGCCCTCCCGGACCAGTCGGCCGCCGTCCGTCCCGTCGTCGGCGAGGTAGATCAGCGGCACCGGGTTCGTCGTGTGGGCGGTGTAGGGCTCGGCCTCGGTGCCCATGTCGTCGGCGTTGCCGTGGTCGGCCGTGATCAGGACGTGTCCGCCGGCTCTCTGGATCGCCTCGACCAACCGCCCGAGCTGTTCGTCGACCGCCTCGACGGCGGCGACGGCCGCGTCGAAGTCGCCGGTGTGGCCGACCATGTCCGGGTTCGCGTAGTTGAGAACCACGAGATCGGGGTCGCGTTCCTCGATCTCGGCGATGGCGGTGTCGGTCACCTCGGGGGCGCTCATCTCCGGTTGCTGGTCGTAGGTCGGCACGTCGGGACTCGGGACGATCTCGCGGATCTCGCCGTCGAACTCCACCTCGCGGCCGCCGTTGAGGAAGTAGGTGACGTGGGCGTACTTCTCGGTCTCGGCGAGCCGCAACTGGGTGTGGCCCGTTTCGGACACGACTTCGCCGAGGGTGTCCTCCGGGCGGATCGGCGGGAAGGCGGCGGGCAGGTCGAACGTCTCGTCGTACTGGGTCATCGTGACGACGCGGGTCGCCGGCGGGTCGGTGTGGCCGCCCCACGCCCCCGAGCGGACGTCGGCGAGCATCCGCGTGAGCTGGCGGGCCCGGTCCGAGCGGAAGTTGAAGAAGACGACGCTGTCTCCCTCTGAGAGGGCCGGGCGGTCGGCGATCGTGGTCGGCTCGACGAACTCGTCGGTGTCGCCGCGGTCGTATGATTCGCGGACGGCCTCGACGGCCGAGTCGGCAGTGTGGCCGGCGTGGCGGTTCACGATGGCGTCGTAGGCCAGCTCGGTGCGGTCCCAGTTCTCGTCGCGGTCCATCGCGTAGTAGCGTCCGGAGACGGTGGCGACGTGGCCGGTCCCCTGCTCCTCGACGTGGGCCTGCAGGTCGGCGAGGTAGTCCTCGCCGCCGGTCGGCGACGTGTCGCGCCCGTCGGTGAAGGCGTGCGTGACCGCCTCGACGCCCTCGTCGGCAGCGAGTTCGATCAGCGCGTGGAGGTGCCATTGGTAGGAGTGGACGCCTCCGTCGGAGACGAGGCCCATGAAGTGGACGCGACCGTCGTTCTCGCGGGCGTAGTCGAACGCCGACAGGATGGCCTCGTTCTCGTGGATGGGGCCGTCGTCGACGACGTCCTCGGGGATGTCGTCGGGGTCGACGGCCGAATCGGGGCGGGTCGCGCGCCAGCGATCGATCGAGTCGGTGACCCGGGCCGACTCCTGGGTGACGACGCGGCCGGCGCCGATGTTGAGGTGGCCGACCTCGGAGTTGCCCATCTGCCCCTCGGGGAGGCCGACCCGGCGCCCGGAGGTGACCAGCGTCCCGTGGGCGCCGGCGTTCCAGAAGCGGTCGAAGTTGGGCGTCTCGGCGGCGGCGACGGCGTCGCGGACGCCCTCGTCGGGGTTGAGCGCCCAGCCGTCGAGGATGACGAGCGCGGCTTGCATGTCTCGGGGTCGGACCGGCCCGCCAAAGTCGGTGTCGGTCCGCCGGCCGGTTCGGTCGCCGGCGCCGTCGAGTGGTCCGGACCGTTCGATCCGACCGGCACCACCACTATCTCTTTGTCCCTGGCCACACCTCGTTAGGGCATGGACGCGCAACTGCTGTCGGACGAACTCGCCGACCAGATCGTGACGACGGCCCGGACGGCCACCGGGGACAGCCTCCGGTCGGTGACGTACTTCACGCGGTCGGACTTCGAACAGCTCTACCTCCGCGAGGACCTCGAACGCGACGCCGACCTGGACACGTTCGTCGGCCACGAGTGGCGCGGCTTCCGCGACACGCGCAACGCCTACCAGACCTCGGAACTCGGGGAGTACCGCTTCACGGTCCGCGCGTTCACGAACGGGTACCTCCTCCGCGTGACCGGTGAGCGACGGGGCGTGCTCATCACCACGGACGGCCTCCAGATGCAGTCCTACGAGGAGATCGCCGAGGCCATCGAGAAGATGCTCGCGGAGGACCCGACGACGGAATGACGCTCGACCCGGTCCACGTCGACGGGATCGCCCGCCTCGCCGGCCGCGTCAGCGAGGGCGTCGACGAGGACGACCACCAGGACGCCGCCGAGACGGTGTGGGCCGAGTTCCTCGACCCGCTCTATCGCGACGGCTCGGTCGTCCTCGAACCCCTCGGCGACCAGCGCCGCGAGAAGGTCCCCGTCGACGCCGTCGCCCTGCGGGATCCTCCCTTCCCCACCCAGCACGGCCTCGACTCGGGGACGATCAACCCGACCACGTTCAAGAACGGACTCGTCCTCGACGTCTCGCAGGCCGCGATGGCGGGCGTCCCCTCCGATCTGGACCTGCACCGCGCCCGGACCATCGTGATGACGGCCCACTCCAACGACGACACCTATCGGATCGGCCAGGAGGACTGGACGATGCACGACGAGGGCTACGTCCGCGAGCGCGCGCTGCACGCCCCCCGCGTCGACCGCTACGAGCAGAACGTCGTCCACGCGCTCGCGCTCTACCTCGCCGAGAGCGAGCACGCCCGCGAACAGGCCGGCATCGTCGACGACCTCCTGATCCTCGACGGCCCCCTCTACCCCACCGGCCTCCTCAAGTGGGCCGAGCGCGACACCGCGCTCGCGGACCTCCTCACCGAGGACGAGCGCCCGCGCGACGTCGTCGAGAACTACGTCCGCCTCGTCGAGGACTTCGTCGCGCGCGACGTGCCCCTGATCGGCTTCATCAAGAACAGCACCGCCAAGGCGATCACCCAGGTCGTCCGCGAGAAGACCAACGCCCCGTGGGCCAACGACAACGCCTTCTTCCAGCGCGTGCTCGCCCGGCGCGACGACCAGGGGGACCGCAAGACGGACGCCCTCACGGCGACCAACTGGTTCCGCTCGCGCGTCGGCACCGACCGCGTGATGGCCGCCGACGGCGACGCCCTCGGCATCGACCGCGAACTCGACCCCGGGGCCTACGAGGTCACGTTCTTCGTGCTGTACGACCCGCGCGACGACCTCTGTTACCGCGTCGAAGCGCCCTACGCCTTCACCGAAGACGAGGACGCCCGCGAGGCGCTTCGTCTGCAGGTGCTCCACGACGTGGCCGGCGAACAGGGGCCGCCCCTGGCCGTCGCGAAGGCCGACGAACTCGCCCACATCGACCGGCAGGCGAACGAGCAACTCCGCCGGCGCATCGAGCGCGAACTCGGCAGCGACCGCCACCGCGAGTACGACGACAAGCGCTGGGGCGTCGACGTCGAGGAGTTAGTCTGACGCCGCCACGTTTTCGCGGGAGTCGCCTGCGTCGACCCCGCCTGTTCGCTCCCGTCTGAGGCCGTCGATATCGTCGCGTTCGACCGCGAAAACGCAAGACCGCTGTTTCCGACGTCTCTACCGAATTATTTCGACTTGCGGCCCGCAGCGGACCACGACGAGACGACACCGCAGTCGTCCCTCGATTCGTGTAAACGTCGTTCGGCAAATCCGCGCACCGCTGCACAAGGATTACTGTTCCGCTCTAATAATAGTCGATATTGATGGGATTATCCGTGCTCACAGCCGCATCTGTGACTGGTGTCACGCAGTCCGCCGTGCCGGTCGTCGGTATCGAGCTGGGGCAGACGACACTCACCGCGATCGGCGTCCTCATGATCCTGTTTCTGATCATGGGGTCCGGCTTTTTCTCCTCGTCGGAGATCGCGATGTTCTCCCTGTCGGCCCACCAGATCGACGGGATGGTAGAGGAGGGAAAGCGTGGTGCGCAGGCGGTCAAGTCGCTCAAAGACGACCCACACCGCTTGCTCGTGACGATCCTGGTGGGGAACAACCTCGTCAACATCACGATGTCCTCTATCTCGACGACCATCGTCGGCTTCTATCTAGACGCGGGTACGGCGGTACTCGTCTCGTCGTTCGGTATCACGTCGATGGTCCTGCTGTTCGGCGAGAGCGCACCCAAGTCCTACGCCGTCGAGAACACCAGCTCGTGGGCACGGACCGTCGCCCCCCTGTTGACGATCGTCGGGAAAGTGCTGTGGCCGCTCATCACCCTGTTCTACTATCTGACGAAGCTCGTGAACAAGGTCACCGGCGGTAGCTCGTCCATCGAGTCGTCGTACGTCACCCGCGAGGAGATCCGGAACATGATCAGGACGGGCGAGCGCGAAGGCATCCTCGACGAGGAGGAACGGCAGATGATCCAGCGCACCCTGCGGTTCAAAAACACCACCGCCAAGGAGGTGATGACCCCCCGCCTCGACGTCGAAGCCATCTCCAGCGACGCGACGGTCGAGGAGGCCATCGAGGAGTGTATGCACTCGGGACACGGCCGCCTGCCGGTCTACGAGGGGTCGCTGGACAACGTGGTCGGCGTCTTCGACATCCGTGACCAGGACCGGGATGCAAACTACGACGTCACCACCGACCGCACGGTAGCGGACGTGGCCAATCCGACACGTCACGTCCCAGAGTCGAAGAACGTCGACGAACTTCTCCTGGAGATGCGCCAGAACCGGATACACATGGTCGTCGTCGTCGACGAGTTCGGTGCCACCGAGGGCCTCATCACGATCGAGGACATCGTCGAGGAGATCGTCGGCGAGATACTGGTGGGCGACGAGGAACACCCGGTCGAGTTCGTCGACGACGCCGAGGTGCTGGTCCGCGGGGAGGTCACCATCGACGAGGTCAACGAGGTGCTGGACATCACCCTCCCCGAAGGCGAGGAGTTCGAGACCATCGCGGGATTCATCTTCAACCGCGCGGGCCGCCTCGTCGAGCAGGGCGAGGCGTTCGACTACGAGAACGTGACGTTGCGGGCCGAACAGGTGGAAGACACTCGCATTCAGAAGGCCCGGGTGACCGTCGACCGCGATACCGTCGATCCGGCCGACGAGGAGTCCCCCGCCGGTGAGGACGAAACCGATTGATCGGCAGGTATCGGCGGCTGCAGCTGGCTCCGTTACTCCGCTGGACGCGAGAGCATGCGATCGTCAGTGGGACCTGCTGCCGCTGGGAGCCACGACGTCGAAGGGTCGGCGAAGTCATTAGGAGGCCGGCAACCGTACTCTCGCCTATCGAGCCATGTACGAGAACATCCTCCTGCCGTTCGACGGTAGCGAGGGGGCGGCCGAGGCGCTCCATCACGCGGGCGAACTCGCTCACTGGGCCGACGCTACCGTCCAGGTGCTCTCCGTTGCCGACACGGCGCGCGACAGCGCCACCGTCGTCGACGGTGAAACTATCGACGTGCTCGTACGAGAGGGAGAAGACGTCGTCGAGGAGGCTGCAAAAACGCTGGACACACTCGGGGTTTCGTACGATACCGACGTCGTCCAGGGTAATCCGGCACCGACGATCGTCGACTACGCCGAGCGGTACGGCCACGATCTGGTCGTGATGCCGACCCACGGTCGCGAGGGGCTCTCGCGTTTCCTTCTCGGAAGCGTCTCCGAGAAGGTCGTCCGCCTCTCCACAGTTCCCGTCCTCACGGTCCGCATGCAACCCGACGAGACGTTCGTATTTCCCTACGAGAACGTCCTCGTCCCGACGGATGGGAGCGACGCTGCGACACACGCCGCCGAACACACGCTCTCAGTCGCGGCGGCCCTCGATGCGACCGTGCACGTCCTGTCGGTCGTGGACGACACTGCGCTCGGGCTGAACCTCCGGTCGACGACCTCCGGAACAGAAAGTGAGCAGGCCGCGACCGACGCTGTAGCGACCGTCGTCTCGGAGGCGGAATCACGCGGTGTTTCGAACACTGTCCGCCACGTCGAACACGGAACGCCCGTCGAGGAGATCCTCGACTGTATCGAATCGAACGACGTACACGCGGTCGGGATGGGGACGAAAGGGAGACGTGGCGCAGAGCGGGTCCTGCTCGGCAGTGTCGCCGAAAAGACCGTCCGCTCGGCGCCGGTCCCCGTCATCACCGTCGCGTCTCAGCGTCCCACGGAACGGTAGACGTGGCCGCCGTCGCCGGCGTCGACAGAATCGACCTCCGGTTTCGAACCCCTACCAGACAGAAGGGCACACGAGGACAGACTGCAAACCGTGTGCCGTCTCTTCGGGACGGCTCTCCGCCCATCGACTGATCCTGGGAGCGGTTTCGATAGCCAGTTCGCAGACGGACTGCGCAGTCGGAACGGACGGTACCGAGCTTCGGCTGTCCGAGGCGGGCGAGGAGGAACCCGCTGGCGTCGACGTCGAGGAACCCGTATCGCCTCCCGCCGACGGCATCTGGGGGCTCCCTACCTAGCCGTAATCCAGTCTTATCACGGGTACGTCCTCTCCGGAGCCCTATAGCGGCGACGAGCGTCCGGTGGGTGAACTCGGGGACGGGGCGGCGACGGCGCGGGAACACTCGATCGCCCGGATAATCGCTAAATAACAAATTTTCGCGACGGTCGTAGTACCGTCCACGAGGTGGCACTTCGACTGGGGATGAACACGTTACTCGTCGGCGTCGACGCGGCGTGCTGGCCGGTCGTAGAGCGGTTGCCGGACCGGTCGGCGGTCTCGACCATCGACCGGCTCGGCAATCGGGGGGTCGCCGCGCCGCTCGAATCCGCGATTCCGCCGTGGACGGCGAGCGCCTGGCCGTCGCTGTACACCGGGACGAACCCCGGCAAACACGGCGTGTTCGGCTTCTTGCGATTCGACGGCTACGACTGGGACGTCGTCAACGCGACCGACCTCTGCGCGCGCCCGCTCTGGGAGCTCGCCGACCGCCACGGCCTGACGAGCGTCGTCGTGAACGCGCCCGTGACCCACCCGCCGCGGTCGTTCGACGGCGCGCTCGTCCCGGGCTACACGGCCCCCGAAGACCCCGAGTGCCACCCGCCGGGGGTCCTCGACGCCGTGCGTGACCACGTCGGTGACTACCGGCTCTACTCCGAGGGCGAGGTCGATCGCGAGTCCGCCGCCGACGACTACCGCGCGTTCGTCCGCTCGCGCGGTGCGGCCTTCCGGTACCTCGCGGACCGCTTCGACCCCGAGTTCGGGTTCGTCCAGTTCCAGCAGACCGACACGGTCTGCCACGAGTTCCCGGGGGACGACGACCTCCTCGGAGCCGTCTACGATGCGGTCGACGACGAGATCGCCGCGATCCTCGACGCCTGCGACCCGGACACCGTGATCCTCGCCAGCGACCACGGCATCGGCCCCTGCGAGGGCCGGGAGTTCCGCGTCAACGAGTTCCTCCGCGAGGAGGGATTCGTCGAGACGGCGACCGACGGCGACGGGATGCCGACGTGGGTATCGATCCGCGAAGGACGGTTGCGCGGCGTGGGGAACGGCGACGAGGAGGGCGGCTTCTCCGGTATCTCTGGAGTGTCCGGGGCGCTGGCGTCGGCGATGGGCCTCGCCGCTCGCGCCGGCTTCACGACCCAGCGCGCGGCGCGACTGGTGGACGCACTCGGTCTCACCGAACCGGTCTCGCGGATCGTCCCCGACGACCTCCAGCGGGCGGGGACCGAGCGCGTCGACTTCCCGGCGTCGGTGGCGTACGTGCGCGACCCGATCGAACTCGGGGTCCGTATCAACCTCGTCGGCCGGGACCCCGAGGGGGTCGTCGATCCCGACGAGTACGAGTCGGTTCGTGCGGACCTGATCGACGCGCTCGAATCGGTGCGGACGCCCGACGGTGACCCCGTCTTCGAGGAGGTCGCGCCCCGGGAGGCGCACTTCCACGGCCCCGAGGCCGAGCGGGCGGTCGACGTGGTCACCGTCCCCGCCGACTTCGACCAGTCCCTCGTCGCCCAGCTCTACGGCGAGCGCTTCGGCGAACCCACGGAGCCGTGGACACACAAGCGCACGGGGCTGGTCGTCGCCGCGGGCGACGCCGTCGACGCCGAGGCGGGGGTCGGCGACCCGCACCTCTTCGACGTGGCGCCGACGGTGTGCGCGGCGCTCGGGATCCCGCGGAGCGACAGGATGGACGGGCGGCCGCTCCCGTTCGTGGAACCGACGGACGAACGGCGGTATCCGCCGCGCGAGGCGCGCGAACGGGTCGGCACCGAAGACGAAGGGGTGACCGAGACCCTGGCCGACCTCGGCTACGTCGAACGGGTTCAGGATGACTGACCTCGAACTCACCGTCCACGAGACGATCGACGAGATCGACGAGAACCAGTGGGACACGCTGGTCCGTCAGTCGGACCTTGGGTCGGTGTTCCACCGCCACGGCTGGCTCCGGGCGGTCGAACGCGGCCTCGACCGCCGGGCGGCCCACTTCGTCGTCCGGAAGGGCTCGAACCCGGTCGCCGTCCTCCCGAACTTCCGAGTGCCCGTCGACGCGCCCGACCTGTCGCCGATCGCGGATCGCTTCGGCGCGCCCGCGCTGGTAGACCGCCTCCTCACTGGTGCGGTCGGGACCCTCTCGACCGACGCTGGGACGCCCATCGACGTGAGCACTGACGTGCTCGACTCGCTCCCCGTCGAGCGCCTCTGTTCGGCCACGCCGGGGTTCGGCGGTCCGGTCGTCCTGACCGACGAGGCCGACTGTCTCGAGATGCTGTTCGACGCGCTCGACGACGCGCTCTCCGAGTCCACCCTCTGTCACGTCGTCAAGGCGAAAGAACCGGCGTACATGCGCTACGGGAAGTTCCTGGCGGGGCGGGGATACAGCCCCACGTTGCTCGACTGTCGGTTCGTGCTCGACGTCGACCGCCCCTTCGAGGACGTACTCGACGGGATGGACAAGGAGCGACGCAAGGCCGTCTGCGACGCCCGCGAGCAGGACTACCACGTGACCGAGCGCTCGCTGGCGGAGACGCTGGACGAGACCTACGAGCGGTACCTCCGCGACATGGACCGGGCGGGCGGCGACACCTACCCGCGTTCGTTCTTCGCGGCGCTCGCCGCCGACTGCCCCGAGCGGACGCGCGTGTTTTCCCTCGCGGTCGACGGCGTGGAGACCGGACAGTACGTCTGCCTGCTCGACGACGAGCAGTCGGCGGTCCACTACTTCTTCTCGGCCATCGGCGACGACTCGAACTACGAGTACAACCCGACCGAACTCCTGCACAGCCACGTCGTCGAGTGGGCGCGCGAGCGCGGGTACGACGAGTACGACTTCGGCTCGACCGGTTCGACCTTCAGCGACGGGACGTTCAAGTACAAGGAGAAGTACGGCGCGCGAGTCATGCCGACGCTGCGCTGGGAGCGGGGCGGGTCGCCCGTCCTCTGGAACGCTTACCGGGTCGCTCGCCGCGGCTACCAGCGATACGCCTATCCAGACACATGACGATCGAGATACGAGTCCTCGACGAGAGCGACGCCGGGGAGTGGAACCGCCACGTCGAGCGCTCGGCCGACGCCGACCCCTTCCACCGCGCCGAGGCGCTCGCCGTCGAGGCCGACTACGCCGGGGCGACCTGCCATCGCCTCGTCGGCTACAAGGGCCGGGAACCGGTCGGGATCTTCCCCGTCTTCGAGCTGTCGAAGGGCCCGATCAGCGCCGCCTTCTCGCCGCCGCCGCCGCTGTGGATCCACCGCCTCGGCCCCGCACTGCTGAACGTCGACGAACTCTCCCAGCGCAAGACCGAGCGGCGCATTCGCCGGTTCGTCGAGGGGTCGCTGGAGTGGCTCGACGAGGAGTGCAGCCCGAACCTCCTCCGCGTGAAGACCGAGTGCACCTTCACCGACCTGCGCCCGTTCAAGTGGGCGGACGCGGACGTCACGCCGGAGTTCACCTACGTCGTCGACCTGCCCGAGGACCCGGAGGAGTTGCTCGCTAGCTTCAGCAGCGACGCCCGCTCGAACGTCCGGAACCTCGACGCAGACTGCACCTTCGAGGAAGGCGACGCCGCCGACGTCGAGCGGATCGTCGACCACGTGCGCGACCGCTTCGACGCGCAGGGCGAGCCGTTCAACCTCCCGCGCGGGTTCGCCCGCGACTGCTACGAGGCCCTGCCCGAGGGGGCGATGCGCACGTACGTCTGCCGCCACGAGGGCGAGTTCGTCGGCGGCATCCTCACCTACGAGACCGACGAGTGGATCCACCGCTGGCAGGGCGGCGTGACCCCCGACGTGGACTTCCCGGTCAACGACACCCTCGACTGGACGGTCATGACCGACGCGATGGAGCGGGGACTCGACGCTTACGACCTCGTCGGCGCTGGCGACCCGCGGATCAACTCGTACAAGGCGAAGTTCGGCCCCTCGGTCGAGACGTTCCACAGCGTCGAGCGCTCGTCGCTGGCGATGGACGCGCTACTCGGCCTCTACTCGCGCGTGAAGTGACGGGATGGCCGACCTCTCTACGTCACCGCCCGGCACGCCTAACTGTCCGTCCGACCTGTCCATCCTCATGGGACTGATCGCGGAGTTCCGGCTGGTCTCCGAGGGGCTGGCGCTGGTCGACGTGGCAGCCGGGATCCCGGACGCGACCGTCGAGTTCGAGTCGGTCCAGGCGCAGCCCTCGGGACCGCCGACGTTCGTCGTGCAGACCGCGGGCGCCGATGCCGACGCGATCGACGCGGCCTTCGCGGACGCGGATTCGGTGACCGACCACTCGCTCCTCGCCGCCGAGGGGGCGACGCGCCGCTACCGATGTCGGCCGACCGGCGGCCCCCCGGCGGACCTCGAACTGCTCGCGGACAACGGGTCGATCCCCGAACGGGTGCTGGTCACGCCGACGGGCTGGGAGGAGCGGCGCTGGTTCGCCGACCGCGAGGAGTTCGACCAGTTCCGCTCGTTCTGTCGGGCGAACGACTACCGGTTCCACCTGGACCGCCTCGTCGAGCGCGACGACGGATCGGACGGACCCGGCACGGGTCCGTTCGGTCGCGACGACGACCTGTCCCGGCCGCCCGAGATGACCGACGCCCAGCACGAGGCGCTCGTCACCGCCCACGAGATGGGCTACTTCGACACGCCGCGGACTGCCACGATGGCCGACGTCGCCGACGAACTCGGGGTCGCGTCCGCGTCGCTCTCCGAACGCCTCCGCCGCGCGCAGCACCACCTCGTCGCGGAGTTCCGCCGCACTTCCAATTTAAAACCCCGAACAAATTAGGGCACGGGCTACGGGTGCGTGGTCACAAGCACGCCTGTGACCGACGACACGCTACGGACGGACGGCGGTGGGGCCGCCATCGAGGCGCAGGGTGTGGAACTGACCTACGCCGACGGGACGGAGGCGGTCAAGGGGATCGACCTGACGGTCCCGGAGGGCGAGTTCTTCGGCTTCCTCGGCGCGAACGGCGCCGGGAAGACGACGACGATCAAGACCTTCGCGACGCTGCTGTCGCCGACCGCCGGGTCGATCACCGTCAACGGGTTCGACGTGCGGCGCGAACCCCGCAAGATCCGCGAGACCATCGGCTACATGGCCCAGGAGACCAGCGTCGACGAGGAGCTCACCGCCCGCGAGAACATCCGCTTCGCCGCGCGGGCCTACGGCGTCCCCAGGAGCGAGCGCGAGCAACGAATCGACGAACTGCTCGAGCTGGTCGACCTGGCGGACGTGGGCGACAAGCGCGCCGGCGAGTTCTCCGGCGGGATGAAAAAGCGGCTGGACGCGGCGACGGCGCTGGTCCACAGTCCGCCGCTCGTCTTCCTCGACGAGCCCACCACGGGGCTGGACCCCAAGGCGAGAAATCGCCTCTGGGAGTACTTCGAGCGCATCAACGAGCGCGGGACGACGCTCTTTCTCACCACGCAGTACCTCGAAGAGGCCGACCAGCTCTGCGACCGCATCGCCGTCATCATGGACGGCGAGATCGTCGCCACCGGCTCACCCACGGAACTGAAACGACGGGTGGGCGGGGAGATCCTCGACGTCGATATTCCGGCGAGCGAGGACGCCCGCGAGCAGGCCGCCGAGATAGCCCGCGAGGGCGACGTCTTCGACGCCGACGCGGACGTGAGCGTCACCGACGACGGGATCAGCGTCACGGCCGAGCGGGCGCGCGAGCACGGAACCGATCTCCTGGTCGCCCTGCGTGACGCCGGGATCACCGTCACGGGCTTCAACATCCGCGCGCCGACGCTCGACGACGTCTTCCTCGCGATCACCGGCGAGGAACTCGACTCCGAGGACCGCTCGGCCGACGCCGCGGACGTGACGGAACCGGAGGTGACCGCCGAATGAGTAGTGACTCCTCGGCCCAGTCCGAGTCCGCGGACGCCCGCACTGACGGTGGGTACGTCCGGTCGACGCCGTCGAGCAACTCCTTCCTCGGTGACTTCTGGGTGAACTTCGTCCGCTGGAACCTGAAGGCGGTGCGCAACCCCTTCGTGGTCGTCGGCTCGCTCGTCCAGCCGATCATCTTCCTCGTCCTGTTCACGCAGGTGTTCGGCCAGATCGCGACGAGCGCGATCGGCGGCGGTGGCGGGGGCGCCGCGGGCATCACCTACGAGACGTTCCTGCTGCCCGCTATCGCGATGCAGGTGTCGCTGGCCGCCGCCGCGGGGTCGGGCATCGGTCTCGTCAACGACATGGAGGAGGGCCTGTTCGAGAAGGTGCTCGTGATGCCGATGAACCGCGCGGCGGTCTTCCTCGGCAAGACCGCCGCCGAGATCCTCCGGATCGTCGTCCAGATCGCGATCATCCTCGTGCTCGGCGTCGTCCTCGGCGCGGAGGTCGCCACCGGCGTCCCCGGCGCGATCGGGATCATCGTCGTCGGCATCCTCTTCTCGCTGTGGTTCATCGCGCTCTCGAACATCATGGCGGTCGTCACGCGCGACCAGGAGTCGACGATCATCGGCGCGAACCTCCTGCAGTTCCCCTTGCTGTTCGTCTCGACCGCGTTCCTCCCGCTGGACGCGATGCCCGGGTGGATCCAGACCGTCGCGACGTACAACCCGATCACCTACGGCGTCGACGCCGCCCGCGCGCTCATGCTCGACCAGGACGTCATGACCGTCGTCGAGGTCACCCGGTTCACCGGCGTCTGGAACACGCTCGTCCCGGCCATCCTCGTGCTCCTCGCGCTCGACCTGGTGCTCGGCGGCGCCATGGTCTACCTGCTCAACCGCGCGTCGAGTTCCTCCGTGCAGTGACCGGCGACGCTTCCCGTCACCGACTCTCCGGGCTCGTATCGGCCTGCAGAACCGCTCTATCGGGGGTACTTGCCCCTTCACGCAGAGAGTGTTTATTGCTCGCACCGCTGCGGACCGTATGACAGACGACGGCGGCCACGACCGATTCGAAGGCGTCGACTTCACCGAGATGAACCCCGTGCTCGAAGATCTGTCGTACCCGGTGTCGACCGACGAGTTCGTCGCCGACCACGGCGACCGTGAGCTCCCGCGGACCAACGCCGACCCCATCTCCGTCGGGGAACTGTTCTCCTACATGGGCGACGCGACGTTCGAGTCCGAGGGGGAGCTCCGACAGACGCTCCTCGGACAGATGCCCCGGGGAACCGGGGGACGGGCGAACTACTCCGACCGCGGCGGTTCCACCCCGGTCACGACCGAGGCGGCGAAGCGGGCCGGCGAGCAGACCGCCGCAGACCTGGAGCCGGGGGAAGCGACCGACCCCGACGTCACCCAGCAGTAGCCCGTCCCGCGGGAAGAGACCGGCCCCAGTCCGCCTCAGTTCCCGTCCGGATCGGCGTCGTCCGCGTCGGGGTCCTCGACGACTTCGACCTCGACGTCGTCGCCGGAGAGCCCGAGGCGCGCGAACTGCGTGCGCACGTGTTCTTCCGCCGCCGCCAGCGCCGCTTCCCGCGTGTCGAACCCGCGGGTCGTCGGCGCCTCGAAGGCCACCCGCCGCTCCTGGCCGTCGATCCGCTGGAGTTGCCCGCCCGACTCGACCTCGTAGAACTCGTCGCAGATCCAGACGTAGGGAGCGCCTTCGTCCGGCGCGCCCTCGAAGGTCGGCGGCCGTTCGCCGCGCTCGTACAGCGTCCCCGTCAGCGTCGTCCCACCCGCGTGACCGCGAATCAGTAGCATATCCCCGATACTACGGGGCCGACCGCCAAAAGCACGCCGGGGCATTCCGCGTGGACCGGGACGCTCGAAACCGCTGTGGTGTCGCCGTCGAATTCACACCTCCAGATCGACGACGACGGGGAGGTGGTCGGAGGGGAACCACCCGTCGCCGACCACGTCGGCGGCGACGCCGTAGCCCGCGACGGCGCAGTCGGCGACGAAGACGTGGTCGATCTGCCACTCCGGCAGGAGCGACTCGAAGTCGGTCCGCGTGGTCGACGGGCCGTGGGGCGGATGCGCGCTGATCTCGCGCGCGTCGACCAGCGGGCTCTCGCGGTCGCCGGTGCCAGCGAGAACGCCGTGTGGCACCTCACCGGCCCGGCAGTTCAGGTCCCCGACGACGACGGTGGCTTCCCGCCGGTCGGCCTCGCGGAGCCCGGCGACCCGGTCGCGGAGCACGCGTGCGCCCTCGCGGCGGGCCTGCGGCCCCTCGTGGTCGAAGTGGGTGTTGGCGAACAGTAGCGACTCGCCGGTCCGGCGGTCCTCCAGGCGGGCCCAGGTCGCGATCCGCGGGTAGGTGGCGTCCCAGCCGACGCTGCCGGGCTCGTCGGGCGTCGGCGAGAGCCAGAACGTGCCGGCGTCGACGCGCTCGAAGCGGTCGCGGCGGTAGCCGACGGGGCAGAACTCCCCCTCGCCGTCCCCGTGTTCACGCGACTCGCCGACCCACTCGTAGGCCGGCAGCGCTTCGCGGACGTCCGCGTACTGGTGAGCCAGCGGCTCCTGGAGCCCGATCACGTCGGGGCGGTGAAAGCGGAGCGTGCTCGCGACGGCGTCGCGTCTGGCCGCCCAGTCGAACTCCCCGTCGCTCGCCACGTCGCGGCGAACGTTGTACGTCAGGGCGCGGACGGCGTCGCAGTCCATACCGCACTGTCGGGCGTGGTGGACCTTAGTACCGCGGTCCGTCGTCCTCGATTCTGGTCGAAGGGTCCCGGAAGGTACTTCGACCGGAGTGATCGCGGGGTCGGTTGGCGGTCGAACGCTCTCGGTGTGTTCGCTCGCAGTACTCGGAACTACTGCGGAGTGTACTGGGAGTTGAAAGCCCTCGGCGCGCTCGCGGTCGCTGAGCGAGATATCCTCGCTCGCTGCGCTCGCTGGGATAGCGCTCGCTCAGGCGACTACATGAACGCGAGCGCACCTCGCCCTTTCAGTCCGCCAGGGACTGCACAGCACCGCACCTCACACCTCCCCAACCGACTGCGGTGCTCACTCCGTTGCGCTCCTCATCCACCGGAAGACTCGCTCCGCTCGTCTTCCGAGCCTTCGTTCACTCCGTTCACGAAGACCTCGCACGACTCCATCTTGCGGCCCTCGCAGTGCTCGGGCACGCTAGACAGCGCGCGCCACCGCCATTGGTCACGCTGTGGGCTGTACTGAGCATCCGGCGCCGAAGGCGCCGGTTCACCGCATCGAGGCCGAAGGCCGAGATGCGGCCTTTTTCACCCATGTTTCTGCCGGAGGGGTGGGCGCCCGCGCCCACCCCTCCGGGAAAAAGATGGGGGCGGAAAGCGTTTCACGTCCCAGTACGACGTGGCGGGTATGTCCGACCTCGGGGATTTCACTGATTTCGATGGCGACGACGACGCCGACGACGGAAACGAGGCCGACGGCGCGGCCGCAGCGACGACATCGACGGCCGATGGGGAGGGCACCGCGACCGACGCCGACCTGTTCGACGCGGCCAGCGACGGCGACGACACCGACGACGACTTCGCGGCCATGGACGTGACGCCGGCGGGCGAGGACCACGGCGTCGGCGTCGTCTCCGCCACCGAGGGCCTGCGAATCAGCGAGGACGGCGAGGAGACCGAACTCCGCGCGTACGTCACCGTCGAGAACCGCTCGGACGTCCGCATCGGGAAGTACCTGCTCGTCCCGTATCTGGACGACGAGCGGCTGTTCTGTCGCATCACGGCCCTTGAGTACGCCCAGGAGTTCCGCGCCGACGACGCGACGGAGATCCACGCCCGCCGTGCCATGCGCAGGGGCGACATCGACGAACAGGACTTCAAGTTCGTCGCGACGCTCGACCCCGTCGCGGTGCTGTACTCCGAGGACGGCGAACTCAAGCGGCGGATGACCGACCGCGTCCCCAAACCCGAGACCGTCGTCCGCGAGGCGACCGACAAGTCGGAGATCAAGACCGGGCTGAAGATCCCGGAGGACGGCGTCTTCCTCGGTCACCTCTCCGTGGGCGGCGAGAAGGTCGAGACGGCGGCCGATCCGCCCACCATCGACTACCGGCTGAAAGACGACTACGACGACGGCGACCCGCTGGTCTTCCGGCACACGCTCGTCGCCGGCGGGACGGGGTCGGGGAAGACCCACAGCGCCAAGAACGTCCTCCGGCAGTATCTCGCCGAGGATCGAACGTATCCCGTCGAGGACGGCGCCCGCGACGTCTCGCCGGGGCTCGTCATGTTCGACCCGCAGGACGAGTACGCGCAGATGCACGACGACAACCCCGACCTGGACGACGCGTTCGCCCGCCGGCTCGAACGCGAGGGGATCGCCCACGGCGGCGTCGACGACACCATCGCGTTCGTCCCGAAGGTCGACGGGGCCTCCTACGCCACCAGTGACCACCGCGCCGAGCAGGTGGAGTTCACCATCCCCTTCTCGATGGTCCACGAGAACCCCTGGCTCATCGCGGGATCGAGCCTCAACGGCAACCAGTACAACGCCCTCCGCCTCCTGCTCAATCGCTTCTCCCGCGACTACGGCCCGGACGGCACCTACCAGCAGTTCAAGACGTTCCTCGACGACCCCGCGCTCCGGGAGGAACTCGACGAGACCGGTCGCGTCCACGAGGCGACGTTCAACGCGGTCAAGCGCCGGGCGCTTGGTTTCGACGGCATCTTCGACCAGGACGCCCGCCCGATCACCGAGCGCATCCACGAGTTCGTCCGCGCGGGCGGCGTCTCCGTCGTCCCGACCTACCACATCAACAACTCGCGGACGACGGTGACGGTCGTCCTCGCGCTCGCGGCGCTCATCGTCGACCAGAAACTGTCGAACGACCCCGACTACGAGCGCATCAAGCACACGCCGCTCGTCCTCGGTCTCGACGAGGCCCACAACTTCCTCTCGGAGGTCGACAGCGTCCAGGGCGAGCAGATCATCGGCAAGTTCACCGAGGCCGCCAAGCAGGGCCGCAAAGAGCGACTCGGCCTGTTTCTCATCACCCAGGACCCCCAGGACATCGCCGACCCCGTCTTCAAGCAGATCAACACGACGGTCGTCTTGAATCTCGGCGACGACGACGCCATCTCCGCCGTCAACATCCCGGCCAGCCTCGAACAGAAGGTCCCCTACATGGAGAAGGGCCAGAAGGTCGTCTACTCGCCGGACAACTCCGAACCCGTCGAACTGGTCGGGCTCTCGAAGTGCCTGACCAACCACGAGTGAGCGGCCCCGTCGCTCGAATTCAGCACCTCCGACGGGTCACAGCGGCGTCAGCTCGGTCACGCCCGCGTCGGTCGCCTCGGTGAGCGCCTCGCGGGCCTCCGGCTTGCAGGTGAGGTAGACGACCTGCCAGCCGGAGTCGACCAGATCGCCGAGCACCTCGGCCTGCCGCTGGAGCCGCTGGGGGTCGGCCGACAGGAAGGCGTCGTCCATCAGGAAGAAGCCGTCCCTACCTTCCATCAGCCGGCGGCCGAGCGCGACGCGCACGGAGAGGTACAGCTGGTCGCGCGTCCCGCGGCTCAACTCGCGCGGGGAGAGGCGCTCGCCGTTGGCGAGTTCGACGGCGAGCCGCGACTCGTCGGTCAGCCCCACGTCGACGTAGCGGTCGTCGGTGACTCGCCGGAACACGTCGCTCGCCTCGCCGTCGGCGAACAGTGACGCCATCTTCTCGTTCTCCGATTCGGCCATCCGCTCCAGCACCGTCGCCGCCGCCCGCGAGACGTCCGCGTCGGTCTCGACGGCGTCGACGAACGATTCCAGCCGGTCGGCGAGGTCGTCGAGCGCGCCGAGGTTGGCGACCGCCAGGTCCAGCGGCTCGCCGCAGACCGTCTCGAAGCGGATCTCCGCGGCCCGCTCGGCGAACCGGTCGAGCTGTCGGCGGTGTTCGCGCAGGGCGGCTTCGAGTTCCGCGGAGCGTTCGTCGGCCTCCGCGGCGCGCTCGCGGGCCGCTTCGAGTTCGTCCTCGGTGAACTCGCGGTCGGCGTCGAAGTCGATGTCGGCCCGGCGGGCTTCGAGGGCGTCCGCAGCGGCTTCGACGACCTCGCGGGGGTCCTCGGCGTCGACGTCGAGTTGCCTGCGGAGCACCGCGGTGTACCCCTGGATCACTTCGGTGTGGCTCTCGCACTCCTCGCGGAGGTCTGCGATGGCGGCGCGCACCTCCGTGGGGTCGTACGCGTCGATGCCGATCTCCGCGGCGCGCTCGACGACGGCCTGCTGGTCGGCGTGGAGCCGCGCGACCGCGTTGCTCGCCGACCGGTAGAGCGCGAGCGCGACGAGCGCGACGACGCCGAACGCGGCCGGGCCGGTGGCGACGAGCGGCGGGTCGCGGATCCCCAGCGCCAGCGGGACGGCCCCGGCGACGGCGCCCGCGATCAGCGCCGCCAGCGTCGCGCGGCGACACCAGGTCTTGCGGGTCTCGAACTCGTCCTCGCTCCCGGTCGCCAGTTCGTCCAGGCGCGACTCCAGCTCCGACAGCTCGGCGTCGCCCGGTAGCGCCGCCCGCTCCTCCAGACTGCGCTCCAGCGCGCCCTTCGTCTTGACGAGCTCCTCGTACTCCTCGCGGGC
Source organism: Halosimplex amylolyticum (assembly GCF_051414035.1). Taxonomy (NCBI): domain Archaea; kingdom Methanobacteriati; phylum Methanobacteriota; class Halobacteria; order Halobacteriales; family Haloarculaceae; genus Halosimplex; species Halosimplex amylolyticum. Next base: position 386,285 of record NZ_JBLKNW010000002.1, read on the forward strand.
CTGCGCGGCCTCGAGCGCCGCCACGTCGGCCTCGGCGCGCTCGCGCTCGCGGGTCGCCCGGTAGCAGTCTCGCTCGATGGCGTCGAGGCCCGCAGATTCGACCCGCTCGAGGTACGACTGCACGTCCGCCAGCAGCTCCGTCGCCCGCTCGTGTTGCTCGCGGGCGTCGTCGTGCTGGTTCGAGAGGTTCCGCCGCTCGGGCGTGAGCCGGCCGCGTTCGAGGACGCGGTCGCGGACGGTCTCGATGTCGCCGGTCCAGATGCCGACGATGCGGTCGGTGACCTGTCGGTAGAAGGCGCTCTCGTCGAGGACGCTCAGGTCGCCGTCGCGGACGACGAAGACGTTGCGGAACTCGGCGGGCGTCAGCTCGAAGTTGTAGCGCTCGGCGTAGCGGTCGAGCAGAGTCTCGCCGTTCGAGAGCTTGTGCTCGCCCTCGTCGCCGTCGAGGACGACGTAGCCCTCGGGTCGCTCGTCGACGCGCGGGCCGGCGACGCGGCGGTCGCCCGTCAGCGTCCGCAGGAGGCACTCCGTCAGCAGCGTCTTCCCCGACTCGTTGGGGCCGTAGACGACGTGGGCGTCGTCGAACTGGAGCGTCTCGCGGAGCGGCCCGTAGCGGTCGACGTGGACCTCGCTGAGTTTCACGCGTGTGTCACCTCCCCCGCGGCGAGCAACTCGGCGAGCGTCTCGACGAGTCGCCGCTCGACCTGCTCGCGGTCGTCGACGTGCTCCCACCGGTCGAGGTCGAGGTCGTCGAGGCGGTCGACGAAGTCGGCGTAGATGGGGTGGTCGAGGACGGCCGCGACGCCGCGGGTCTCGTTGACGACGGTCGCCGGGCCGGCGGCCGCGTGCAGCCGCTCGTCGAAGGCGCTCTCGTCGAGTTCGGTGAAGCCGTCGACCCGGACTTCCAGGTCGCTCCGGTCCGTGTCCTGGCCGTCGACCCACCCCTCGACGCGGTCGATGACCTCGTAGCCCTCGCCGGGGGTGACGGTCGCCTCGAAGCGGTCGCGATAGTAGGTGTCGAGCGCGATCGGCTGGACGTTCGCGTCGTCGGTGTCGACGACGACGGCGTGGCGTCGCCCGGTCTCCGCCCAGGAGTGCGAGACGGGCGATCCGGGGTAGATGAACAGGCCGCCGTTGGGGAGTTTGCGCTGGTAGAGTTCGGCGTGGACGTGGCCGGCGAGGACGAACTCGTAGCCGAGTTCGCCCAGCGTCTCCGTCTGGACGGGGCAGTAGCTGGGGGCTTCCTCGCTCCCCGTCGCGCCCGCGCCGAACCCGGCGTCGAGCGTGCAGTGGAGGCAGAGGACGGCGTCCTCGTGGGCGCGCTCGCGCAACTCGAAGAACAGGTCGTCGCCCAGCCGCTCGCGGTAGGGGACGCCGACGACCTCGCCGTCTGCCACCTCGGCGACCTCGAAGGGGTCAGCGGAGAGCACGCGGAAGTCGGGGCCGAACTCGACGTTCTCGCGGAAGGCGTCGACGTCGTGGTTCCCGGGGACGACGAGCACCTCGAAGGGGTTGTCGGTGAACCGCTCGCGGAGTTCGGGGCGGCGTTCGTCGGCGGCCGCGGCCGAGTCGAAGCAGTCGCCGCCGACGGTCAGGGCGTCGACGTCCTCGCGCGCCGCGGCGTCCAGGAGGGCGTCGAGCGCGGCGACCGACCGCTCGCCGCCGCGCCCGAGGTGGAGGTCCGCGGTGTGGAGTAACCTCATCCGTACCCCCGTCTGGCGGCGGCAAGCGACTTAAGGATTGGTTGTGTGGCCGACAGAAAGACGGACGCTGATCCGACCCGATCCAGCCCGATCCGACCCCACTCAGAGCCGGAGCGTCTCGGCCTCGTCCCAGCGCGGGGCGAACTCCCTCCCCACGTCGGCGGCGAACTCCGGGTCCTTGAGGTCGATGACGGCGAACGTCTCGTCCTCGATGAGCGGGTGCGGGACCTCGATGCAGACCTCGGTGTCGTCGATGATCTCGAAGGTGCCCGTGACGTTCGCGCTCGTCCGCGTCTCGAAGCGGTCGTGGGGCTGGAGCGTCTCGCGGTAGCGCGTCCCGACCGCGTCGGGGAGCGTGTCGACGAGTTCGGGCGTGAGCAGGACCGACACCGACACGCCGCGTTCGAGCGCCTCCTCCAGCGCGGCGGTGATGCGGGCGGACACCTCGTCGAGGTCGAACTGCTGGACCGGTTCGGAGGCGACGACGACGATGCGCTCGTCGGCCGCGGTCAGTCGCTCGACCAGCAGGTCGAACGCCTCCTCCTGGCCGACGCTGGCTGTCCAGAACGGCTCGTCGACCGGCTCGCCGTCGTCGAGTTCGTCGACCAGGTCGTCGACGATGTCCTCGTACTGCTCGGCCTGTTCTTCGAGTTCGCGCTTCTTGTTCTCCAGCAGCCGGTCCAGCGCGGTGTCCGTCTCGACGGCGACGTACTTCTTCGGCCGACTCGCCGTCTGACTCCGCGCCAGTTGCTGGGTCTCCAGGCTGTTGAGCACGTCGTAGATGCGCCCCATCGGTACGTCGCTCGCCCGCGAGAGGTCCTTCGCCGTCGTCGGTCCCGCCTCCAGGAGCGCGCGATAGGCCCGCGCTTCGTACTCCGAGAGGCCGAGGTCTCTGAGACTCGCCATTGTCAGCACCTCGAACTGCGACAACAAAAAACAACGGGTAAATTTACGGCCGGTCGACCGGCTCACCCGGTCAGCAGCGATTCGAGGGCCGTGGGGTCGGCCGCCTGCCCCTCGCGTTCGCCGTCGGCGAGGACGACCGCGTGGCCGTCCTCGGCGCGGTCGTCGTCGGGGGAGACGACCGTCTCGTGGTCGACGAGTCGGAGGGCGGCGCGGTGGAGGTCGCTGCCGGCGTCGGTCCCGACGGCGACGACGCGCGGGTCGCGCAGTCGCGCCACGGCCGAGGCGTAGGCGGCGACTTCGACGCCCATCCGGTCGGTCGCGCCGGCGAAGGCAGCGAGCGCGTCGCGGGCGACCTCGCGGTATGGCTCGTCGTCGGTCAGCAACCAGCAGTCGATCAACGCGTCGGCCGCGTCGACGTTCGTGTCGAGGGGGTACAGCGGGCGGTCGAGCAGGCCCGCGCCCTCGCTCGTCCCGTCGGCGAACGCGCCGGACTCGTCCTGCAGCGCGTCGAGGGCGTAGTCGGCGACCGACCGCATCGGTCCGGGTTCGCCCAGCACGGACGCACTGGTCGTCAGCCCCGCGAGCGTCCGCGCCTGTGACGAGAGGAGCCCGGCCTCCCCGACTTCGCCGGTCTCGGGGTCGCCGAAGTGGACGACCTCGCCCGCTTCACCGACGAGTTCGGCGACGACGTGGTCGCGGGCGCGCTCGGCGTAGCGGCGGGCGCGCTCGTCGTCGGTGTACGCCGCGTAGGTCAACAGGCTGTCGACGGCGACGCCGTTGTGGCCGGCGAAGACGGTCTGGTCGACCGCCGGCGGGTCGGCGTCCTCCCGCTCGGTCGCTTCCAGCCGGTAGTAGGCGTCGTCGCCGCCCTGGCTCGCCGCGAAGGCGTCGCCGGTCCAGAGATCGGTCGTCAGGTACTCGACGGCCCGCTCGGCCGTCTCGCGGTAGGCGTCCTCGCCGGTGTAGCGGTAGCCGTGGGCGAACGCTCGCACGAGCGCGGCGTTCTCGTCTGCGAGCTTCTCGCGCTGGGGCGACCCCCAGTTGCGGTTGTGCGAGAAGCGGTAGAAGCCGCCGTCGTAGGTGTCGAACAGTCGATTCTGGACCGCTTCGAGCGTCCGAGTCGCCTGGTCCCTGGCCCGCACCAGCGCGAACTCGATGGTGCGGGGGAGCGGGAACTTGACGTCCGTGCCCCACCCGCCGAATTCCTCGTCGTAGGCCGCGAGCAACTGCTCGACCATGTGCTCCTCGACGCGGGCGGAGAGCTCCCCGCTCGGCGGCTCGGCGTCGGCGAGCTGGCGGGGGATCGAGCCGGCCTCCGCGCCCTTGCCGTCCCAGGTGCGGCGGACAGCGTCGAGGATCTCGCGGAAGCCGTCGATCCCGAGGAACGTCGCGCCGGTGATGACGGTGCCCTCCGGCGTCGTGAACACGGTCGAGGGGAACCCGCCCATGTTGTAGCGGTCGCGGACGCGCGGGTGGCGATCGACGGAAACGCGGACGGGAACGAACCCGTCGTTGACGTTCGCGGCGATGCGGGGCTCGGAGTACGTCGTGCGGTCCATCTCCAGGCAGTCCTCGCTCCAGGGCGCCCACAGCGAGAGCAGGACCGGCTTGCCCGCCCGCTCGGCGGTGGCGAACGCCTCCTCGCCCCACTCGCGCCACTCGACTTTCGTCTCGACCGCTGAATCGTCCATACCCGAACTACGTGCTTGCGCCGATAAGGGCTTTCAAACTCTCCCTGTCCGGGGTGAATTCGATGATGGCGCGCGCTGTCGCGCGTGCCCGAACGTCGTGAGGGCCGCGCGACGGAACCGTGCGAGGTCTGCTCACGGGCGCGAAGCGCCCGTTCGCACGGCCCGAGGGACCTTCGGTCCCTCGCTGTCTTCGTGAACGGAGTGAACGAAGGCTCGGAAGACGAGCGGAGCGAGTCTTCAGGTGGACGAGCATCGCAGCGCAGCGAGAAGCGCAGTCGGTTGGGGAGGTGTGAGGCTGTTTGCGGTGCTGTACCGGGCGGTTCCTGGCGGACTGAAAGGGCGAGGCCAGGTCGCACGGTCTGCGCGGGCCCTATCCGAGGGAGCGTCAGCGACCGAGGATATCCCGCACAGACCGCGCGAGCGGGCCGAGGGCTTTCATCGCCCGTTGTCGACTGCACAGTGTCAGTCCTCGCGAGCGTGGATCGGCCCTGTACTCGACCGAAGATGCCCGCCGTCCCGATCATTCTGAACAGCAAGGACCTCGGCGACGATACTGTGGGCGACTTGGTAGGGGCTCCCACCGCCCAAATCGAGACTCACAGGTGCGGAAATCCGCTCCCGTTCAGCCTCGTCGATCTCTCGACCGTCCGACGCGAGCGCGTCGCGGAGTCGATCGAACCGGTCGGGTGGTCCAATCACGCCGACGTACGCGACCGGCGTCGCCAGCACGTCCCCGAGCGCCACCAGGTCGTCGACGAAGTTGTGGGTCGTGAGGACCACCGGATCGCTCGACTCGAAACACACCGCGCCACGCATGTCTCGGGGCGAGGTCGCGACCATTCGATCGGCCCGCGGGAAGCGCTCGGTCGTCGCGCGCCCGCCGCTGAAACCGACGACGGTCTCGCGAAACCCGCCGACCGGACCAGATCGACGACCGGGCGGACGTCGGCGTAACTCCCGGCGACCGGCCGGGGCGGCAGCGTCACGCGTTCGGCGAACAGCCGGACCGATCCGCCCCTCGTTTCCACTCGAACCGTCGCCGTGGCGTCCACGCCTTCGGGAATCGCGTCGGTCACGTCCGGGGGCAGGTCGTCACTCGCCGTCGCCCCTCTCGTTTCGCTGTCGTCTGTCAAGCCGTGGGGGGTTCGCCGGCGACCCGTTCGGCGGCCGATTCGAGCGCGCGAGCCACGTACGTCTCCAGTAGCTCGCCGCGGAACGACCCGGACGCGTAGGGGTCCGAACGCAGCCGGTCCGCGTCGATATCCGCCCGCGTTTCGCTCGCGGCCGCGTCGATGCGCCCGGCGTCGAGTCGCCCGCCGGCGAGGGTGTCCTCCACCGACGGCAGGCGGACCGCCCGGTCGACCGCGCCGGTCGCGGCGACGCGCGCGCTCGAAACGGCTCCTTCCGAGACTTCGACCACTGCCGCCGCGCCGACCATCGCGTAGCCCGTCGCGGGGTGGGTCTTCTTCGCGTACGCGACGCCGGCGTCGCCCGTGTGCGGGACGCGGACGCCGGTGACGAGTTCGCCGTACTCGACGGCCGTCTCGCCGTCGCCGCGGAAGAAGTCCGTCGCGGGCACCTCGCGCTTGCCGTCGCGGTGGCGCAGCAGTATCGTCGCGTCGCTCGCCAGCACCGCCGCGGGCGGGTCGGCACCGGGGTGTGCCTCCGCGAGGTTGCCGCCGATGGTCCCCCGGTTGCGGATCTGCAGGTCGCCGACTTCGGCGGCTGTCTCGGCCAGCAGCGGCGCGTTCGCTTGGACCGCCCGCGAGTCGGCGATATCGGCGTAGGTCGTCAGCGCGCCGACGACGGTCCGGTCGTCGAGCGCGTTGACCGCGTCGAGCGCTGGCACGTCCAGATCCACGACCACGTCGGGACTGCGACCGTCGGTCTTCATCGCCGGGACGAGGCTGTGGCCGCCGGCGAGGATCTCGACCTCCGCGTCGGCGTGGTCGTCGAGCAGGTCCAGCGCCTCGCCGACGGAGGTCGCGCGTTCGTAGTCGAAATCGTCGGGGAACATCTCAGTCCTCGGCCTCCACGCCCGGCGCGTCGGCGCGTCGGTCCGTCTCCTCCCCCGATGACCCAGCGTCGGCGTCCGAGTCGTGGTCGTCCTCGCGCTCGTCGTCCGTCTCGCGCAGTCGGTCGGCCGCCGTCTCCACCGCGTCGACGATGTTCCCGTAGCCTGTGCAGCGGCAGACGTTCCCCTTGAGCGCTCTCCGGATCTCAGCGCGCGAAGGGTCGCGGTTCTCGTCGAGCAGCTGGTGGGTCGTCGCGAGCATCCCCGGCGTGCAGTAGCCACACTGCAGGCCGTGTTCGTCGTGGAACGCCCGCTGGACGGCGTCGAGGCCCTCGGTCGCGTACCCGGCGGCGGTCGTCACCTCGCCGCCGTCGGCCTGGACCGCCAGGACCGTGCAGGACTTGACCGCGTCGCCGTCGAGTTCGACCGTGCAGGCGCCGCACTTGCCGCTCTCGCAGCCGACGTTCGGGCCGGTGTAGCCCAGGTCGTCCCGCAGCGCGTGGACCAGCAGCGTCCGTGACTCGACGGTGAGGGACTCCTCGCGCCCGTTCACCGCGAGCGTGATGTCGTGTGTTGCCATGGGCGAAGGTCGATAACTTGTGTCGACAACGATCCACGGAGAGTAAAGTGTTGGTCTCGGGGAAGTCTGAGGGTGTTGGTGGTGGCGTTGTGTGACAGCGACCGCTACTGAGGCTGGCGGCGAACAGCGTGAAAGCCCCGGCCGTCTCGACTCCCGCGCCTCGCTGCGCTCCTCGGCCTGACGGCCTGCGGTGCTTGCTTCGTCGGGGTTCGTCGAGACGGCCGCCCCTTTCATTCCCACCCGCATAGACTGTCGAACCAGCCGACACAGGTAGGAATGAAAGGGGCCGGAATGTCCGGGGACTTTCACACTCTTCGCAGTAACCGCGCCGTTTCCCGACAGCGTCACTCCCCAACTCGCAAGATCCCGACGTAGTCGCCGCCGGGCTCGGTCAACTCCTCGTCGGGTTCGATGGCCTCGACGAACTCCCACGGCGTCGCTTCGGCCAACTCGGCCATCGTGTCGGGGGCGGCCATGAGGTAGTCGTGCCACGGGGTCGCGTACACCTCGTAGCGGACGCGGATCCGGAGCGCACCGGGGAGTCGACCGCGCTCGCGGTTGCGCTCGTGATAGGCGAGGTGGTGCTCGTCGTCGGTCGCAGTGGGGTCGCGACTCTGCCCGACGAGGACCGCGTCGTCGGTGGCGACCTCGGCGAGGGCGCGCAACCGCTCGGGCGCCGTCTCCGCCGTGCCGACCAGCCCGAAGTTGTTGCCCATCATGATGACCGCGTCGAAAGTGTCGGGCTCGAAAGCGTCGGCCACGTCGGCCACGTCGACCTCGCGCACGTCGTCGACGCCGCGGTCGCGGGCCACCTCGATGGCGCCGGGCGAGACGTCGATCCCGGCCACGTCGTGGCCACGCTCCTGCAGGTGGAGCGCGTGCGAGCCGGGGCCACAGCCGACGTCGAGGATCCGGCCGTCGACGCGGTCGAGCGCCCGCGTGACGATGTCGGGCCACTCGTCGGGGTCGCGGAAGTAGCCCTCGACGCCGTTGACCCCGATCCAGCCGTCGTCGCGTTCGATGATCTCCACCACGTCCTCGCCTGCGTAGTGGTCGCGCATCGCCGCACCGAAGGCGTCCGATTCGTCCATGGGCCTGCTGACGCGGCCGGTCCCCTAAACGTCGGGGAAACCGTGGCAACGGTTCGCACGATGTGGGGACGGAGAGAAAGAACGAGGGGAAACAGTGACGGGTGCGCAGTCCTCGTGTCGGGACATGTACCTCGCAGACCGGACCTGGCCGGAACTGGGCGAGTACTTCGCCGAGGACTCGCTGGCGCTCGTGCCGCTGGGATCGACCGAACAACACGGCCCGCACCTCCCCGAGTCCACCGACCACCGCATCGCCGAGGCGCTCGCCCGCGAGGCCGCCGAGCGGACCGGCTTCCTCTGCACGCCCACCGTGAACGTCGGTGTGAGCCCCCACCACCGGCAGTTCCACGGGACGATGTGGGTCGAACCCGGCGTCTTCCGCGACTACGTCGAGTCGCTGACGCGGAATCTCACCTACCACGGCATCGACCGCGTAATCTTCGTCAACGCCCACGGCGGCAACGTCCAGCACCTCCGCGAGGTGGGCCGTCGCCTGCGCGACGACGGCGACGCCTACGCCATCGAGTGGATGTGGGACGAGTCCATCCCCGAGCTGGTCGACGATCTCTTCGAGCACAACGGCCCCCACGGCGGTCCGAAGGAGACCGCGATGATGCTCCACATCGCCGACGAACTCGTCCGCGAGGACCAGTTCGAGCGCGCCCGCGACGACGGCATCCGGAACTTCGAGGACTACGAGGGCATCCGGAAGTTCGGCGCCCGCACCTTCTACGACGCCATCGACAACACCGAATGCGGCGTCATCGGCGACCAGACCGACGCGACGCGGGAGAAGGGCGCCGAGTTGTTCGAGGCCGCGTGTGATCAGTTGGTGAAGCTGGCGGAGTGGCTGGACGAGCAGGAATACGAGGACCTGATGCCGCGGGAGCACGTCTGAGCCCGAGTGGAAAGCGATTCTTGGATCGTCCCGATCGCACGCGTATGAGCGACGACACCTTCGAAAACGAACCGCGTGATGCGTTCGAGGACGTGTTCGGTGCCGACGGTGACACCGCCGCGACGGCCGTCGAGAGGGCCGCGGCCTCGGCGTCAGGGGTCTCGTCGTCGGCGGTTTCGAGCAGATCGACCACTCGCTCGCAGCCGTGGCGGAGTTCCCATTCGAACTCGCCCTCCGGGGGCTCGTCCCGGACGACCGACGCGGCGCTCGTCACGCTCTCCCGTGCGGTCGCGACATCGTCGTCGTCGAGGGCGCATCTGCCCTCTGCGAACAACTGCGAGAGCACCGTCCGCACGTCCGTCGGCACGTCTTCGACCACGCTTGGGCGTTTGGGGCGTGCGGCAAGGGTCTTCGGGGGTCAGACCGAGTCCACGGAGTCGACCTGCAACTGCGCATCAACCGGGTCGCCGTTCACCTGAAACGGTTCGCCGTCGTGTCCGGTGAGGTCGTACGTTCCGGTCGCGAGTTCACCGGTCCCGTCCCCCGTAGTCGCGTCACGGCGGAGCGAGTAGGTCGATTCGGCCGAGTCTCCCGGCTGCAGCCCCGTGGTCAAACCTACCCTATTCACCAGACCGATGGTGTAGCCTTCCGTCTTGACGCCGTCTGACCGCTCGTACGCCGCGCTCCAGAGCGTGATACTGTTCGCCGTGTTGACTGCCTCCGCGACGAGAATTCCGAACGGTGCCGGCGGCCCCGTCGTGATTCCGATCGGTTTCTCCCCCGTGTTCTCGACCGTCACGTGTATGTCGGCGATCACGTCCTCGGCGTCCGGGTACTCGACATCGAAGGATATCGAGTATCCCTCCAGTTCTCGGCCGGTCGTCACACCGACCATATACTCCTGCTGGCTCGTCCGTTCCCCTCCCGGTGCCGCTGCACATCCCCCGAGCGATACGGCCAGCGCGGAGAGCAGTTCTCGTCTCTGCATCGGCTCCCACGAGTCGACGGACGGACAAGTGTCTTCCCGTTGTCTATTGGCGCCGGATGCGGTCGCCTCGTCGGAGCGGGCGCGGCGGGACCCGGTTCGCCGACGACGCATGACCCGATAGCGACGAATGCGATCCGGCCACCGAACATTTTTGATTGTAAGCGTTGTAAGGATTGATCACAGAGGTCGATACGTATGTCCAACGCCAGTAAGCGAATCCCAGTCACGGAGGAACGGTGGAAGGAACTGAACGAACTGAAGGAGGCGGGCGAGACGTACGACGACCTGCTGGGTGAGTTGATTCAGGAACACCAGCGCCGGCAACTCGCCGAGCGCGCGAAGGAAGTCCGCGAAGCAGACAGCGAGGAACTGACGTCGCTCGATGAGCTATGAGGTCCTCCTCGCGGAGGAGGCCCGCGAGTACGTCGCCGCGCTAGACGAGAAGAGCATCCGCATCGTGAAGGACAATCTGCGGAAACTTGCCGACGACCCGTATCCGAGGCCGGATTCCGGCTCCGGTGACAAAGAGAAACTGGTGATCGAGGGAGAGGAGCTATATCGGCTGCATATCGGGCGGACCCACACCGCGTTCTACGACGTTCTCGAAGTCGAGGAGGAAGTCCGCGTGATCGAAATCGTGGACATCGACGAAGCTCACAAGCGCTACGGGTTCGACTGAACGCGCCTGCTTCTCTTGTTTAGGTCGGGTGAGATCTGTACGGATACAACCGAGGAAAGTGTCGTTCGAACGTCCGCCGAGCGAAGCGAGGCGGTTCACCGGACGCGAGGGAGCGGAGCGACCGAGTCGTCCGGCCGTTTTTCGCCCACGTTTTTCGAGGAGCCCTCCCGCAGCGAGCCTTCGGCTCGCGAGGAAGGGCGACGATGAAAAAGGTGGACGGGCACGGTGGGATTCGAACCCACGACCGTCGGATTAGAAGTCCGACGCTCTATCCGGACTGAGCTACGTGCCCTCGTCTGAGAGTGAAAGGGCGCGCGTAAAAAGCGGCGTGGGTTCTCCCCGACCGATCACACTTGCTACTCCACGCCGAACGATCACACATGCCCCGAATCGGGCTGACGGGGGACGTGATGCTCGGGCGGCTGGTCGACGAGCGGTACCGCGAGCCCGGGACCACCGCGGCGGGCGTCTGGGGGAATCTGCACGACGGACTCCGAGACCTCGACGGACTGCTGATCAACCTCGAATGCGCGGTTTCCACGAGAGGACGAAAATGGACCCGAACGCGCCGGGCGTTCCACTTCAGAGCGACGCCTGACTGGGCGACCGAAGCGTTGACCGCCGCCGGCGTCGACTTCGCATGTCTCGCCAACAACCACCTGCTGGACTACGAGGAACCCGCACTGCTCGACACGCTCGACCACCTCGACGCGATCGACGTCGCCCACGCCGGCGCGGGCGAAACGATCGCCGAAGCCCGCGAACCCTCGCTCTTCACCGTCGGCGGGCTCGACGTCGCCGCTATCGCCGCGACGGACAACACGCCGGAGTACGCGGCCGGGCCGGACAGTCCCGGGGTGTGCCACCTCGATTTCGACGCCGACGACGAGGTGACCCAGGCCGCTATCGAGGGGATGGTCGCCGACGCACGCGCGCTGGATCCGGACCTGCTGGTCGCGTCGGTCCACGGCGGACCGAACATGGAGACCGCGCCGAGCGACACCCTCCGCGAGTTCCACCGCTGGCTCGCCGAGCGGGTCGACCTGGTCCACGGCCACAGCGCCCACGTCTTCCAGGGCGTCGAAGTCGTCGACGGCACGCCCGTGCTCCACGACTGCGGCGACTTCGTGGACGACTATCGGGTCGACCAGGAGCTACGCAACGACCGCGGGTTCCTGTTCGTCGCCGACGTCGACGAGTCGGGCGTCCGCTCGGTCCGCCTCGAACCGACCGAGATCCGCGACCGAGCGGTCTACGCCGCCGACGGAGAGGTCGCCGACTGGTGTCGGGAGACGATGCGCGAGCGCTCGGAACCCTACCGGACGCACTTCGAGCGCGACGGCGACGTGCTGGTGCTGGACGTGGCGTGAGCGGTGTGGGACGACGTCGACGGCCGCCCTATCTACGTTCGCGACGGCCGGCGACGCCGCAACCGCCCCTCTTTTGGTCGCCGGGCGTCCAGCACCACCAATGAGCGCGCACCTGGACCTGGACGAGCCCGAGCCCGCCGTGGCCGACGACGGCGTCTGGCTCACCTGCATCGAGTGCGGCGAGACGTTCGCCCCCTTCGACGAGATCCGCTACACCTGCGACCACTGCGACGGCCTGCTCGAAGTCCGCTACGCCGACCTGCCCACGTGGGACGACTTCGGCGGCGCCAGCACGCCCGAGAGCGGCCCCTACGGCGTCTGGCGGTACTCCGCCGCGCTCCCCTTCGAGGAGGGCGTTTCCCTCCCCGAGGGCGGCACGCCGCTGCACTACGTCCCCCGCCTCGAAGAAGAGACCGGCGTGAACTCCCTGCGCGTCAAGCACGAGGGGATGAACCCCACCGGGTCGTTCAAAGACCGCGGGATGACCGTCGGCGTCCGCGTCGCCCGCGAGGTGGGCGTCGACCGCCTGGCCTGCGCGTCGACGGGCAACACCTCCGCCGCGCTGGCCGCCTACGGCGCCCGCGCCGGCATGGAGACGCTCGTCTTGCTCCCCGCGGGCAAGGTCGCGGCCGGCAAGGTCGCCCAGGCGAGCCTCCACGGCGCCCGCATCCTCGAAGTCGACGGCAACTTCGACTCCTGTCTCGACATCGTCCAGGACCTGGCCGCCCGTGGCGAGGCGTACCTGCTCAACTCCCTGAACCCCTTCCGCCTCGAAGGCCAGAAGACCATCGGCCTCGAGATCATGGAGCGATTCCACGCCGACGAGGGGCGCTACCCCGACCGGATCGTCCTCCCCGTCGGCAACGCCGGCAACACCGCCGCGCTGTACAAGTGCTTCCGCGAACTCCGGAAGGTCGGCGCCATCGACGCCGACGAAGTGCCCAAGCTCACCGGCGTCCAGGCCGAGCACTCCGCGCCGATGGTCGAGGCCATCGAGGAGGACAACGACGAGGTTCGCCGCTGGGAGAACGTCGAGACCCGCGCGACCGCCATCCGCATCGGGAACCCCGTCAACGCCCCGAAGGCCCTGCCGGGCATCCGCGAGACGGGCGGCACCGCCGTCGCCGTCTCCGACGAAGAGATCACCGACGCACAGCGCTCGCTCGCCGAGGAAGGCGTCGGCGTCGAACCCGCCTCCGCCGCATCCATCGCCGGCCTCCGGAAACTCCGCGAGACCGGCGAAGTCGGCGCCGACGAGGACGTGGTCTGTCTGACCACCGGCCACCTGCTCAAGGATCCCGAGGCCGCTTACGAGGCCGGCGGCGAGCCCGAGCCCGTCCCCAACGACACCGAAGCCGTCATCGACCACCTGAGCGAGTAACGCGATTTCGGCTGTCTGGTCTTTCTTCTGGCGCGCGCTGTCGCGAGTCTCGTCTCGCGGCAGCATCGTGCGAGGGATGAGCGAAGGAGCGGAGCGACTGAGCGAATCGGCTGGGGAGGTGTGAGGCGCGGTGCCGTGTCGTGCCGATGCGGAATTCCCTGGCGGACTGAAAGGGCGAGGCGCGCTCCGGGAAGACGGGCGACGGTGAGCCGAACGAAGTGAGGCGAACGTCGGGAGAGCTTGCTCTCCCGGAACAAGCACCGCAACGAAGTGAGGAGCGCAGCGAGCCCCTCGACCGGAGCGGGCCGAGGGCTTTCGTCGCCTGTTGTCGCCACTCGCCGGAACGACTCCGAAAGAGCAGGATAGAGGGCCCCAGACGCGGAGGAGAAGCGACGACCGATCGACAACCGATTACAGATCTTCTTCGCCGAACTCGTCGATCCGGTCGTGGACGTAGGCGGTCCACTCGTCCAGGGTATCGTGCATCAGTTCACGGGCCTCGGGCAGCGGCGTCGCGGAGTACTGGTAGACGTGGCCGCCACCGTCCAGCAGTCGCCGTTCGCGCTCGGCCAGCCCCTTCTCGCGCAGGGTCGACAGCGAGCGGTTGACGTTGCTGCGGTCGCGGTCCAGCTGGTCGGCCAGCTCTTCGACGGTGCTGCCCGGGTGGTCGTGCAGCGTCAGAAACGTCCGGACTTCGTGCTCCTGAACGTTGAAGACGCAGGCGACCACGTCCTCGAACCCGGGCTCCTCGTCGAGCATCAACTCCCGAAATCGCTGTGGCGAAGGGTCCGCCTCGACCATTGTACCGACGACTACTGTCCCCCGAAGCTTAAACGGGTGCGATGACGGAGCGGTGCCCGGGTCGTCGAACCTCCGACGGCTTACCGGCCGTAGCCCTGTTTCACCAGGCACGCGCGCATCTCCGACTCGGAGTCGTGTTTGTGGAGGCGAGTCGGGGTGTCGCAGTAGAAGACGTCGCCGTCCCAGCGGAGGACCACCTCGTGCTCTGCGTCGAGGAACTCGGTGCGGACGCGGATCCGCCCCTCGTCGACGATCCGGGCGAGTAACTCGTCGGCGTCCAGCTGACCGGCGTCGACGACTGGCGGGTCGGCCATCACGTCCGCGTACGACCGCCGAGATAATCAGTCTTCGTCGGGACCGCGCGAGCGGGACACGGCCGCCGAACCGGCCGCGGGCCCGCGACTACCAGCTCCGCTTCGGGTGGGGCTGGTTGTCGCCGCGGTCGTCGTAGTATTTGCGGCCGATGAACGACTCGTCGACGTTGCTCATCATCGCCGTGTAGACGTCCTCCGCAGACTGGTAGTCCGTCACGTTCGACCGCGCGAGCACCGTCTTGACCGTCGTCGTGTCGCCCGTCGGCGCCTCGATCTCCACGTGGCCGAACTCGTCGGTGACCGCCGTCGCGTCCATCGGATAGTCGAACGACTGCCTGAACAACTGCCGCGTCTCTGTGATTCGCATCGTATCACACCCAAGTGCCTACGTCATTATAAATCATGAGGGTGAATATGCGTCAATTATTGCCACGGATCGCGCCCGTGTTCGTGAACGCACGTCGGGAGAAACCGGCAGAAACTCGCCAAAAGTTGCACAACCATGTTTTTCGCCGAGAGGTTTCCTCGCGCTCTGCGAGCGCTGCGGGAACCCCTCGGCCAAAAACATGGGTGAAAAAGCCGCATCTCGCTTCGCTCGATGCGGAGAACCGCGCCTCGCTCCGCTCGGCGCGGATGCTACTCCTGCTCGGCCAGCCACGCCAGCAACCCTTTCTGGGCGTGCAGGCGATTCTCCGCCTGGTCCGGCAGCCACCTTTTTCTCGTCGAGTCGCTCACTACGTTCGCGACTACTCCTCGAAAAACGTGGGCGAAAATGCCGCTCGCTCCTTGCAGTCGCTCGCGAACCTCAGTCCTGCTCGGCCAGCCACGCCAGCAACCCTTTCTGGGCGTGCAGGCGATTCTCCGCCTGGTCCCAGACGATGGCGTTGTCGCTCTCCAGCACGGCGTCGGTGACTTCCTCGCCGCGATGGGCGGGCAGGCAGTGCATGAGCGCGCGGTCGCCGAGCAACTCCGGGGTGATCTGGTACCCGTCGAAGTCGGCGAGTTTCTGCTCGCGCTCGTCCTCCTGGCCCATGCTGACCCAGACGTCCGTGTACACCACGTCGGCGTCCGCGACGGCCGCCTCGGGGTCGGTCGTCACGTCGGCGGCCGGCCCGAGTCCGTCGGCGCGGTCCAGGACGTCCTCGTCGACGCCGTAGCCCTCGGGGGTCGCGACGGTCAGGTCGAGGTCGCACATCGCGGCGCCGAGCACGAACGACTGGCAGACGTTGTTGCCGTCGCCGACCCACGCGACCGACACGTCGTCGTCGAAGTGCTCCCTGATGGTCAGCAGGTCGGCGAGCGTCTGGCAGGGGTGGGCGTCGTCGGTCAGCGCGTTGATGACCGGGACCCCCGCGTACTCGCCGAGTTCGACCACGTCGTCGTGGTCGAACACGCGCGCCATCACGAAGTCGACGTAGCGGCCGAGCGCCCGCGCGATGTCTTTCACCGGCTCCCGGCCGTGCAACCCGATGTCGTCCGGGCCGAGGAAGACGGCGTGGCCGCCGAGCTGGGTCATCCCGGTCTCGAAGGAGACCCGGGTCCGGGTCGACGGCTTCTCGAATATCATCCCGAGGGTCTGGCCGTCGAGCAGGTCGGTCGCGCCACTCTCGTGATACGCCGCCTTGATCGTCGCCGCGCGGTCGAGGACCGCCGCCAGTTCGTCGGTCGTGAGGTCGTCGACGTCGAGGAAGTTCATTGTAGTTGCTCCGTCGCGTCTTCGAGGACGGCCACGGCGCGGTCGTACTCGGCCAGCGAGACGTGCTCGTTCGGCGCGTGGTCGAGGTCCGAGTCGCCGGGGCCGTAGGTCACCATCGGACAGTCCCACTCCTGGGCGTACACGTTCATGTCGCTCGTGCCGGTCTTGCGCAGGAGTCGCGGGTCGCCGCCCGTCCGCCGGACGGCCGCCCGGAACGCTCGCGCCGCCGGCGTCCGCGGGTTCATCATCACCGGCTCGACCGCGTCGTGCCAGTGGACGGTCCCGTTCGTCAGGTGGCCGTCGGCCAGTTCGCGCACCTCCTCGGTCGTGTGCTCGGGAGGGACGCGCAACTGCACGTCCACCGTCGCCTCGACCGAGAGGCCGTCGTCGCTGGGGCCGCCCTCGAACGTGATCGGCTTGGGCGTCACCCGCTCGAAGACGGGCACCCACTCGTCGTGGCCGAACTCCGTCTCCACGTCGGACCACCAGCCGATGGCGTCCTGGATGGCGTTGTTCTCCGGCCGCGAGGAGTGACCCGACTCCGAGGTCGCGACGTACGTCCCCGCGAGCAGGCCGCGATAGCCCAGCGTGATGCCGTCCCAGCCGGAGGGTTCGCCGTTGACCACGGCGTCCGGTTCCGCGTCGCGGTCCTCGACGAGGTGGCGCGCACCCCGTGAATCGACTTCCTCACCGACGACGCCGACGAACGAAGCCCCTGTCCGGACGGCCGCGACGGCCATCGAACACAGCGGCCCCTTCGCGTCGACGCTGCCGCGGCCCCACAGCAGTTCCTCGCCGTCCTCGCCCTCCTCGACGCGCACCGGGATGTCGCCCGGCACGGTGTCGATGTGGGAGGTGAGGAGGACGCTGTCGTCCGCGGGCGCGCGGACGTTCCCGACCTCGTCGACCCACACCTCGCGGTCGTGGTCCTCGAAGAAGTCGACGAGGACCCCCGCGGCCTCGCTCTCCTCGCCGGTCACGGAGGGCGTGTCGACGACCTCGATCAGCAACTCGCGCGCGTCTTCGTCGGGCGCGATATCGACCGAATCGCCGTCGTCACCGTCGGCGCTCTCGCGTTCGCTCTCACTCATCGCCGAGGACCTCCGCCATGGCGTCGACGACCTGGTCGACCTCCTCCTCGCTGACGGTCAGCGGCGGGAGGAACCGGACGACGGTCCGCCCGGCCGGCAGCGCCAGGACGCCGTGGTTCAGGGCGAGTTGCTTCAGCGCGCGGTTCGCGCCGCGGCCGACCTCGACGCCGACCATCAGGCCCTCGCCGCGCACGTCGCGCACCTGGTCGCCGATCTCCTCGTCCAGGCGCTCCTGCATGTACGCGCCCACGTCGCCGGCGTGGCCCGGCAGGTCCTCCTCGACGATGGTCGAGACGGTCGTCCCCGCGGCCGCCGAGATCACCGGACCGCCCGAGAACGTCGAGGCGTGGCTGCCGTACTCGTCGGCGATCCAGTCGCGGCACAGCGTCGCGCCGACCGGGAAGCCATTACCGAGGCCCTTCGCCGTCGTGAGGATGTCTGGCGCCACGCCCGACTGCTCGCAGGCCCACAGCGTTCCAGTCCGACCCATGCCCGTCTGGACCTCGTCGAAGATGAGCGCCGCGCCCGACTCCTCGGTCACCTCGCGGGCGCGCTGGAGGTACGCCGCGGAGGCGGGGTTGATGCCCCCCTCGCCCTGGACGGGTTCGACGATCACCGCTGCGGTCTCGTCGTCGACGGCCGCGGCGAGTTCGTCGCCGTCGTCGTAGGGGACGAACTCCACGTCGCCGATCAGCGGCTCGTAGGGCTTCTTGTACTTGCTCTTCCACGTCGTCGCCAGCGCGCCCATGGTCCGACCGTGAAAGCCCTTCATCGTCGCGACGATCTTCGAGTTCCCGGTGGCCGAGCGGGCGAACTTCAGCGCCGCCTCGTTGGCCTCGGTCCCCGAGTTGCAGAGCCACGTCTTGTCGATGGGGTCGGGCGCCGAGTCGGCGAGGCGCTCGTACAGCGCCGTCCGCGCGGCGTTGGGGTACGACGCCTGGACGTAGGTCAGCTTCTCGAACTGCTCGGTGACGGCGTCGTGGACGGCCTCGTGGCCGTGGCCCAGCGGGACGCAGGCGTAGGAAGCGCCCATGTCGAGGTACTCCGTGCCGTCGTCGCCGTACAGGACTGTGCCGTCGCCCGATTCGATCTGGATGGGTTTCTCCGAAAAGACGAATCCGCTCATTGTGTCTCCTCCGTGTCCGCTTCCGCAGTATCTGAAAGTGCCGACGCGTGGACGTGCGTGCCGCCGCCCGAGAGAGCCGACAGGATGGGGTCGTCGGCGTTGGCGTCCGCGACCACGACCTCGTCCGCGCCGCCGTCCAGCGCTTCCTCGACGGCCATCACTTTGCGTTCCATGAAGCCCTCGGCGGCGTCTTCGAGATCGGCCCACTCGGCGGCCGTCTCGACGGACTCGATGAGTGTGGAGGGGTCGTCGGGGTCCGCGTAGATCCCCTCGACGTCCGTCAGCAGGACGAGCGTCGCCTCCAGCGCGCCCGCGATGTGGGCCGCCGAACGGTCGGCGTCCGTGTTCACCGGAACGACTTCCTCGTCGTCCTTGCCGGCCATCGGCGGCGACGCGACGGGCGTGTAGCCGTCGGCGAACAGGGTCTCCAGCAGGTCGGCATTGACCCGCTTGATCGTCCCGGAGTGGTCCCCGCGACGGATCTTGCGCTTGCCGTCTTCCATGACGCGCACCGCGGACTTCCGCGGGCCATAGAGGAGCTTCCCGTCCACGCCGTTGAGTCCGACGGCGTCGACGCCCTGGCTCTGGAGGCCCGCGACGAGTTGCGTGTTGAGGTGGCCGAACACCATCTCGAACACCTCCATGGTCTCGGCGTCGGTGAACCGGCCGACGACGCCGGAAGGCGTCTCGACGTACTCGGGCTCGATGCCGAGCCGTTCGAGCGTCTCGTCGACGGCGGTCGAGCCGCCGTGGACGACCGCCACGTCCTCGTCCTCGTCCTCGTCAGTGAGCGATGCGACATCTGAAAGCGCGCCCGCGGGGTCGACCGCGCGGGCGCCGCCGATCTTGACGACTGTAGTCACGAAAAAATCACCTGCTCAGGGGGCGCCGACCGGGTGGAGGCCCCCGAACTCCAGTCCCGCCGTCTCCTCGAGACCCAGCGCGACGTTGGCGGCGTGGACCGCCTGCCCCGCCGAGCCCTTCATCATGTTGTCGATCGCCGAGAAGACGACGAGGCGCTTGTTTCCGGGGTCGAGCTCGAACCCGACCTCCGCACGATTCGTCCCCGCGACCGCCTTCGGCTCGGGGTAGCGATACACGCCGCCTCCGCCCGCGACGAGTTCGACGAACGGCTCGTCCTCGTACTCGCCGCGGTAGGCCCCCCAGAGGTCGCCCTTCGAGACGGGCCCGCCCGGGAAGACGTGGCAGGTCGCGCTCGCGCCGCGGATCATGTCCACCGCGTGGACGGTGAACGAGACGTCCAGGCCGAGGAACTGCTCGATCTCGGCCTCGTGGCGGTGGCCCGTCGGCGCGTACGGGCGGACGACGCCCGAGCGCTCGGGGTGCGAGGAGGCCTCCCCGCCGCCCGCGCCGCCCTCCGAGGAGCCGACCTTCACGTCGACGACGACCTGCTCGTCGCCGGTGAGGATGCCCTCGGCGACCAGCGGTTTGAGCCCCAGAATGGTCGCCGTCGCGTTACAGCCGCCCGAAGCGATCAGGTCCGCGCCCGGCAGCTCCTCGCGCGTGACCTCGGGCAGCGCGTACACGGCGTCGTCGAGCAGTTCCGGGCGCGTGTGCCCGTCGTACCACTCGTCGTACTGCGCTTCCGTGTTCAGGCGGAAGTCCGCCGAGAGGTCGACGACCGTGTCGGCGGCGTCCTGGAACGCGTCGATCTGTTCCATCGAGACGCCGTGGGGCGTCGCCGCGAACAGCACGTCGACGCTCTCTAGCTCCTCCGGCGAGGAGAAGCGCAGGTCCAGGTCGCGGAGGTTCGGGTGGGCGTGGCCCACCGTCTTGTTCTCCTTCGAGCGGCTGGTGGCCTGCGCGACCTCGAACTCCGGGTGGCCCGCGAGGAGGCGCAGCAGCTCGCCGCCGGTGAAGCCCGAGCCGCCGACGACCGATGCGGTGTATTCGCTCATGTCTGTCCCTCGCTGCTCATGTGGTCGCCTCTGCGGTCTCTTCGCTCGCGGCGCCCGCGGTGGCCTCCAGCCAGTCGACGACCCGCGCGGGCACGTCGACGTCGGTGACCTCGTTGAGCGCCTTGAACTCGACGGTGTGGTTGACCTCGTGGACGGTGTACCCGGAGGGGTTCCCGTCGTCGTCGACGCCAGTCTCCATGAGGTCGATCCCCAGCAGGCCGCCACCGACCGCGTCGCTCGCTTTTCGAACCAGTTCTTCCATCTCGTCGGTGATCTCGATCTCCGCGGTCTCGGCACCCTTGGCGGCGTTGGTCAGCCAGTGGTCCGACGAGCGGACCATGCCGGCGACCGGCTCGCCGTCGACGGCCACGATACGGATGTCGCGGCCCGGCTTGTCGACGAACTCCTGGATGTAGAAGACCTTGTGCTCGTAGTGGCCCAGGGTCTCCTTGTGTTCGAGGATCGCCTCCGCGGCGGAGCGCGAGTCGATCTTCGCCATCAGGCGGCCCCACGAGCCGACGACCGGCTTGAGGACGCACGGGTAGCCGAAGTCCTCGATGCTCTCGAGGGCGGCGTCCTTCGTGAACGCCACCTCCGTCGCGGGCGTGGGGACGCCGGCCCGTTCGAGCGCGAGGCTGTTTTTCACCTTGTTCGCGCACACCTCGGCCGTCTCGGCGGCGTTGACCACCGGGATGTCGTAGGCCTCGGCGAACTGGGTGGCGTACAGCGAGCGACTCGTCGCCAGACAGCGGTCCACGAGCACGTCGACATCCTGCATGTCCTCGGGCGGCTCCGAGAGCCCGAAGCGCTGCTTGCGGACGTCGACCTTGACGACCTCGTGGTCGCGCTCACGCAGCTCGTTCAGCAGGAGCTTCTCGTCCCGGCGGATCCGGGAGTAGAGGATGCCGACGTTCACTCTCACTCACCCCAGTCCTCTTCGAGCTCCGGTGCCGTCTCGAGGACTGGAGGTTCGGTGTCGACGACTTCGAGCTCCGCACCGCAGGTGCCACAGTCGACGATCTCTCCTATCTCGATGCCGTCGTGCAGAGTTACTTCCGCTCCGCACTCGACGCATTCTGCCATCGTACCCCCAACTCACACTGGGATGTACTTAAAGGCTTCGAACCTATCAGGAGATAAGTATTACGCGTACGCTCCGCTAAGCGCGTCGCGAGCCGTATTTCGTAGACAGTCTGTTCACTGTATCAGGTATGTGGTAGTTCCCCTCGCGGGGGTCGTGGGAGCGGCTGCGGCCGGTGGTGTGGGGTCCGGTACGAGTCGGCGAGCGAGCAGACGGCCTCAGACATACTCGGCCACCTCCGCTTCGAGCGCGTCCAGCGCGCCAGTCACGGCCTCGCGGCGCTCGGTGACCGCCGACTCGTCGGCGGACAGGCGCTCGCGGGCGTCCGCTATCTGGGCGGTCACCGCTTCGGGGGCGGGGCCGCCCGCCGAGTCGCGCATCGCTACGCTTTCGACCGGATCCAGCGTCGCCGCCAGCGTCTCCTCGTCGACGTACGCCGTCAGCGGCTCGCCGAGGATCTCCTCGGCCGCCGCCTCCAGTTCGGCGATGTCCGGGGCGTCTCGTCCGGGTTCGAGGTCTTCGGCCACCTCGCTCGCGGCTTCGCCGCTCGCGCCTTCGGCGGCGCGTTGCGCCGCCCGTGCCACGACCTCGTGGGCCGTCCGGAAGGGGACGCCGGCCATCGCCAGGCGGTCGGCGACGCCCGTCGCCGTCGAGAACCCGGCCGCCGCTTCGACAGCCAGCACGTCCTCGTTCCACGCCGCCGTCGTCAGCGCGCCCGTCGCCACTTCCAGCGCGGGCGGCACCGCGTCGACCGCGGTCCACGCCGGCGGCGTGGCCTCCTGCAGGTCGATGTTGTACGACCGGGGCAGCCCCTTCAGTGTCGTCAGCAACTGCTGGAGCGCGCCCTGGGCCTCGCCGGCCGTCGCGCGGACGATCTCCAGCGTGTCGGGGTTCTTCTTCTGGGGCATGATCGACGACGTCGACGCGTAGTCGTCGCTGATCTCCAGGTAGTCCCGACCGCTGTAGACCACGAGGTCCTCGGCCATACCGGACAGCGTCGTCGCGAGCGTCGTCAGCGCGCTCGTCGTCTCGACGAGGAAGTCGCGCGAGGACGTGGCGTCCATCGAGTTCGCCACCGTCCCGTCGAAACCCAGCAGTTCGGCGGTGCGTTCGCGGTCGACGTCGAAGGGCGTCCCCGCGAACGCCGCCGCGCCGAGCGGCGACTGGTTCGTGGTGTCCATCGCCGCCAGCAGGCGCTCCGTGTCGCGAGCCAGCGGTCCCTCGTATGAGAGAATCCAGTGGGCCACGGTCACGGGCTGGGCGTACTGGAGATGCGTGAACCCGGGCATCACCGTCTCGGTGTGCCCGGCCGCGGTATCGAGCAACTGCTCGCGCGCGCCGACGACCGTCTCCAGCGCCTCGAACAGGTCCGCGCGCAGGCGATACCGGATGCAGGTCGCCACCTCGTCGTTGCGCGAGCGGGCGGTGTGCATCCGACCGCCCTCGGGGCCCACGCGCTGGATGACTGCGGTCTCGATGGCCTCGTGGACGTCCTCGGCGTCGGGCAACTCGCCGTGGCCCGCCGCCTCGACGTCGTCCAGCGCGTCGAGGATAGCCGCTGCGTCCTCGTCGTCGACGATGCCCTGCTCGGCGAGCATCACGACGTGGGCGCGGTCGACCTGCAGGTCCGCGGCGAAGATCCGGTCGTCAGCTGCCAGCGAGGACATGAACCCGCGCGCGGGCCCGCCGGAGAAGCGGTCGCGGCGGATCGCGGTCCCGCCGCTCTCTCCGTCGCCCTCGTCCGCCTCGGGGGTGTCCTCGCCGTCTGTCATCTTATTCGTCGGAGTCGGTGGTCTCGCCACCGTCCGTCGCCGCCTCGGCCTGCTTGGCCGCGACGTTCGCCGCGACGCGGTTGGCCAGGCGCGACTGGAAGCCGTGGTACTTCGCGACGCCCGTGGCGTCGTCCTGTTCGATGTCGTCGGTGACCGCTTCCTCGTTGAACGAGGCCGCCGACTCGCTGTAGACGGCGTACTCGCTGTCGCGGCCCACCGGACGGGCCTGCCCGCCGTCGAGTTTGACGGTCACAGTACCAGAGACCTTCGTCTGGGTCTGCTCGATGAAGCCTTCGAGCGCCTTCGTCAGCGGCGCGTCGACGAGACCCTCGTAGCCCTTCTGGGCCCAGCGCTGGTCGACCTGCTGTTTGAACGCGCGCTCTTCCTGCGTGAGGACCAGGCTCTCCAGGGCCTCGTGGGCGTTCAGCAGCACCGTCGCCGCGGGGTGCTCGTAGTTCTCGCGGACCTTCAGGCCGAGCATGCGGTCCTCCATGATGTCCGAGCGGCCGATGCCGTGCGCACCGGCGCGCTCGTTGAGTTCCTCGATGAGGCTGACCGCGTCGAGGGACTCGCCGTCCAGCGCGACGACGTCGCCCTGCTCGAAGGTGAGTTCGAGCGTCTCGGTCTCGGCGTTCCCGGGCGCCTGCGTCCAGTCGTAGATCTCCTCGCCGGGGACGTGGGCGGGGTCTTCGAGTTCGGAACCTTCGACCGAGCGGCTCCAGAGGTTCGTGTCGATGCTCCAGCGGCCGCCGTCGCCGCCCTCGACGGGCAGGCCCTTCTCTTCGGCGTACTCGCTCTCCCACTCGCGGGTGAGACCGAGTTCGCGGACGGGCGCGAGCACGTCCATGTCCGAGGCGCGCCAGACGGCCTCGAAGCGGAGCTGGTCGTTGCCCTTGCCGGTACAGCCGTGGGCGAGGGCGCTACAGCCCTGTTCCTCGGCGACTTCCAGGATGGCGTTGGCGATGACCGGGCGCGCGAGCGCGGTGCCCAGCGGGTAGCCCTGGTAGGTGCCGTTGGCCTTGACGGACTGGAGACAGAGGTCGGCGAACTCCTCCTTGGCGTCGACGACGAAGTGTTCGAGGCCGAGCGCGTCGGCGGTCTCGGCGGCCTCGTCGAACTCCTTCTCGGGCTGGCCGACGTCGACGGTGACGCCGATGACGTCGTCGTAGCCGTACTCTTCCTTGATGAGCGGGACGCAGACTGTGGTGTCGAGCCCGCCGGAGAAGGCGAGCGCGACCGTGCCGGATGGGTCGGATGTCATGTGTTGTGTGGTGACTGTCGGGTGAGATGTCCGCCCGGAACCCGACGGTGGCGGAAGTTGGAAACGAGACGTGGCGACGATGGGAGAGGTAGTTTCGGGCCTAACGGCCCGGTCGTCGTCGCCGCGGTCGTCGGGCGTCGACGCCGGTCGGCGCCGCGCTCCGACGCGCGAAAAGTCGGTCGGCGGACCCGCGGCTCGAAACGGCCTGCGTGCCGGGAGCGCGGGTCGTAGCCATGTACCTGCTACTACCAGCAGTTCCGTACTAAAAGGTTCCGAACCGCCGGCGAGCGGACGGGTGCGGCCCGGAATCGATCCGCGTCGGCGGCAAAATCTGCGGCCGCAGATCCGTGCCCGCTCTCGGCGGACCGCGTTCGGTCCCGCTCGGCGCCGCGTCGCTACCTGTCCGGCGCGGCGAGCGACCGGATCGTCCCCTCGTCGGCGTCACCGCCGTCGTTCTCTGACTCTCCGGCGTCGTCGTTCGCACCGCCGGTCCCGTCGTCTGCGGTTCCGTCGCCGCCGCCGTTACCGGCCTGCCCGGTCTCGTTCGCCGGACCATCGTCGTTGGCCTGCCCGGTCTCGTTCACCGGACCGTCGTCGCTGGCCTGTCCGGTTTCGTTCCTCGGACCCCCGTTATCGGACACACGGGTCTCGTTGCCGGCATCGGCGTTTCCTGGCGGACCGCTCTGGTTGCCGGCGCCTGCGTCCTCGGGCGGCCCTGTCTCGTTCCCGGGCCCAGCGTCCTCGGGCGGGCCGCCGTTCCCCTGCCCGCCGGCGTTGCCGTTACCGGACGCGCCCGGCCCGTCGGTCCGATTCTCGACGAACGCCGGCGGTCCGGCGCTGTCGGGCGGACCGCCCATGCCCTTGCCGGCGTTCTTCCCGGCGATGCTCCGTGCGATGGCGGCGACCTCGGGTCCGCTCAGTTCGCCGGCCTGCGACCGCAGCGTCGCGATCGCCGTCGCGTTGACGCCTTTGGCTTCGAGCGCCGCCGCGGGGAGTTCGCGGGCGACGGATTCGGTCTGGTTGATCTGTCGCTGGAGGACGCGCTGTTCGGCGTGGAGCTTCGCGAGGCGAGCGCGGTACTGGCCCTCGCTCAGCGTGCCGTTCTCGTGCGCCCGCTCCAGTTCGTCCATTCGCGCGTCGAGTTCGGCCAGGCGCTCGTCCAGGTCGTCGACTTCCGCGGCGACCACGCCGGCGGCCGACGCGTTCGACCGCGCGGCGGCCACTCGCTGGCCGAACGCCCGCGCCTCGACCTCGCCCGAAATCTCGGCCTGTTCGACGCCCAGGACCCCGGCGAACCGCTCGCCCGGCGCCAGCGACTCGTTCGCCGCCGTCTCGTTCGTCGCCGTCCCGTCCTCCGCGGTCTGTTGCGCCCCGACGCCGGCGTCCGTCAGCGCGGCGACCGGGACCGCCCCGACGGCGCCCAGTACGACGAGCAGCGCCGCGACGACGGGTGATGCTTCGACCATCTCGTCCCCTCCTTGGCCCTGCCACCCCATATAAACCCCCAATCCACAACCCCATTCAATCACGATTAAGCCGGTTTTCGATCGGGGTCGATCGGCCCGCTATGTGGCGGTACGCGACGGAAAACGGACGGAGAGTCGGATAAACGACCGAAAGCTACAAGTCGCTCTCTTCGGGGAGCGCGACGACGTTCTCGCGACCGATGCGGAACGTCTCGACGGCGTCCTCGTCGCGGAGGGAGCCGACGACCTGGCTCGTCTTGGCGTCGGTCCAGTCGAACTCGCCGGCGATCTGCTGCTGTTTGATCCGGCCGCCGTTGTCTTCGAGCAAGCGGATCACGCGCTCCTCGTTACTCAGCAGTTCCTCGGGCGGTCCGTCGTCCACCTGGGCAGCGCCGCCCGTCCCGTCGGCGTCGACTGGCCCCGTCGCGTCGTCGTCGGCCGCGCCACGGGTAGCTGCGCCCTCGGCCGCGCTTTCGGTCGCAGCCCCCGACTCTCCGGGAGCGTCTGTGCCACCGCCGCGCGAGCGGTAGAGCCAGCCGGCCCCTGCCACCGCGACGACGAGGACGGCGATACCCGCGAGCAGCGTGGTCGGGAGGCCGCTCCCACCGCCGGGCGCGACGACGACGCGCGGCTCGTTCGGCCCGAACTCCGCCGGGCCGCGCCACGTGACCGACCCGTTGCCCGTCGCGTCCGGGTCGGGCGTCACCGACTGGCGCTCGTAGCCCGTCGGCCACGCGAGCACGAGCGAGGACTCGCTGTCGAGGAAAAAGCCCGACAGGGAGTCGCCGATCCGGAGTCGGTCGCCGTCGGCCGCGGCGAAGTTCGTCCACGTGAACCGGTAGGTAAGGACGCCGTACTCCTGGGGGAGGCGCTCTTTGCTCGCAGTGACGGTGACGTTCTCCAGGGCCATCTCGCGGCCGGTCCGGTCTTCGGCGCTCGCGACAGTCCGCTTCATCCCGGTCGCGAACTGCTCGGTGAAGGCCGTCTCGTTGGCCTCCACGTCGTCCTGGACCGATTCGAAGGCGGCGGTCGCGTTCTCGTCGTCGAGGCGGACCCGGAACGCGACGGTCCACGCGGCGGTCCCGTCGTCGCGGACCGCCGCCCGCAACACGACCGCGTCAGGGTCGACCGCCGACTGGAAGCCCGGCGGCGCCTGAGCGTTCGCGATGGCTCCCCCTCCATCGATCGACGGCTGTCCCCCCGAGTGGGCCTGCCCCGCGGCCCCGAGCGCCGGCCCGACGACCGAGAGACAGACCAGCGCGACCGCGACCGACACGGCGACCCGACGCGTCGTGCCTTGCATCGTCACTGGGGTTAGTCCGAACGGCGATATGCTTTGGGTAGTGGCCGCCGCGTGCGCCGTGATCCCACGGTACAGCATTTGCTCTGTGCTCCCACAGTCCCACGGCCGACCGCGGCACACGTGACCCAACGGCCGACCGCGGCGCAGGCGGTCACACGTCAGGCCGCGCCGCCGCCTGGCGCCTCGCGCCCGGCCGGAACGCCTTTGCGAGTGGCCGTCGAGCGCTCGCCCATGGATACACGGGCAGACCTCGACGTCGAGACCCTGCTGAAGATCGTACTCGTCCTCGTGGTCGTCTGGATCGCCATCGAGATACTCGACGCTGCGCTGTCGATCGTCTTCGGCCCGCTAAAATCGGTGTTCGGGCTGATCATCGTCGTCCTGATCGTCCTCTGGCTGCTCGACCGGATCTGAGCCGGCCGGCGCGACCCCGGCGAGCAGCCGGTCCCCGCTCGGCTGTCGACTCCGGGACGCCGTTCGACGGTCTTTTCGGCGAAAGCCCCCTCAGTGAGCGCGTGTACAGTCTCAACGTCCCCGTCCCCGGGACGGTCGGCGCGCTCGCTGGCGACCTGGGAACGCGCCTCGGCACCGCCGAGGTCCGTCGACGCGGCGAGCACACCCTCGTCTGCAAGCGCCTCGGTACCGGCGACGCCGCCACCTACCACGAGATCGAAGCCCGCGCCCGCGAGGCCCTCGCCGGCGAGCCCCCCTTCGAGGTCCGCGTCGACGGCGTCGACGTCTTCACCGACGTGCCGAGAGGCGAGGGCCCCGTCGTCTACCTCAGCGTCGAGAGCCCCGGCCTCGAAGCCCTCCACCGGCGGCTCTGCGAGGTGTTCGACCCCGTCGACGAGATCGAGGACGATGAGTACGTCCCCCACGTCACCGTCGCCCGTGGCGGCTCCGTCGAGCGCGCCGCCGACCTGCGCGACGCGCCGTTCGACCCCGTCGAGTGGGTCGTCGAGCGCCTGGAGTTCTGGGACGCCGAGCACGGCCAGTCCGTCAGTTCCGTCTCCTTGCCGGCCTGACTCCCCACAGTGGGCTCGCTGCCGGGACAACAGTTTAGCCGCTGTCGGCAGATGTGCGATCCATGACCGACGACGCGCCCGCGGGTCCGCCCGACGGCGGAACGGACGATTCCAGCGAACTCGTCGGCGAGGGCGTCGCCCGCCGAGAGGACGCCGCCCTGCTCACCGGCGACGCCACCTTCACCGACGACGTCGACGCGGCGGACCTGACGTACCTCACCTTCGCCCGGAGCGAGGAGGCCCACGCCGCGATCGAGTCCGTCGACGCGACCGCCGCGGAGTCGATGGACGGCGTCCTCGCTGTCTACACCTGGGAGGACGTCGCCGCCTCTGCCGTTCCGGGCGTGCTCCCCATCTCGATGCACGGCATCGACTGCGACCCGCCGGGTCACCCGATACTCGCTCGCGACCGCGTCCGCTACCAGGGCCAGCCGATCGCGGCCATCGTCGCCGAGGACCGCTACCGCGCCCGCGACGCCGCCGACGCGGTCGAGATCGACTACGACCCGCTCCCGGCTGTCGTCGACCAGCGCGATGCTCAGGAGGCCGACGCGCCGACCGTCTACGACGACGCGCCGGACAACGTCGCCGCCACGTCGGAACTGGGCGACGCCGACGCGACCGACGAGGCCGTCGCCGCGGCCGACCACGTCGTCGAAGTGGACCTGACGAACAACCGGCTCATCCCGAACGCCCTGGAGCCGCGGGCGGCCGTCGCCCGCTGGGACGCCGGCGACGAGCGCCTGACCGTCGAGCTGACGAGCCAGTCGCCCCACGGCCACCGCGGGAAGCTCTCGACCACGCTCGGTCTCCCCGAGAGCGACATCCGCGTCGTCGCGCCCTCCGTGGGCGGCGGCTTCGGCCACAAGGGCCACCACCACCCCGGCGAGGCCGCGGCCGCCGTCGCCGCGATGGACCTCGACAGGCCGGTGAAGTGGACGGCGACCCGGAGCGAGAACTACCTCGCCGGCGCCCACGGCCGCGACCACCGGACGCGGGCCGAACTCGCCGTCGACGACGACGGCCGGATTCGCGGGCTGCGCGTCGAGACCGACGCCAACGTCGGCGGCTACGGCCTCGGCGGCAGCCTCTCGATGCCCGGCTGGTACGGCTCGCTCCTCGCCAGCCAGTACGATATCCCGGCCATCCACTGCGAGACCCGCGCCGTCTTCACGAACACGGCGCCGATCCACTCCTACCGCGGCGCGGGCCGGCCGGAGGCGGGCTACGTGATCGAACGCCTCGTCGGCGCGGCCGCGCGGGAACTCGGCTTCGACCCCGTCGAGCTACGCCGGCAGAACCAGATCTCCGAGTTCCCCCACGAGACGGCCGTCGGCGCGACCTACGACAGCGGCGACTACGAACGCGGGCTGGACGAGGCGCTGGCGGCGGCGGGCTGGGACGCCCTCCGTGACCGGCCGGAGCGCGACGACGAGGGACGCTACCTCGGGGTCGGACTGGCCTGCTACGTGGAGTCGACCGGCGGCGGGATGGAGAGCGGGGTCGTGCGCGCCCACCCCGACGGCACCGTCACCGTCTACGCGGGCACCCACTCACACGGCCAGGGCCACGGCACCACCTACGCCCAGATCGTCGCAGACGTTCTCGGCGTCGACTACGACGCCATCGACGTGAACGAGGGCGACTCGGACGCCACGCCCACGGGAACCGGCACGTTCGGCAGCCGCTCGACGATCACCGGCGGCAACGCCGTCGCCGAGAGCGCCCGCGCGGTCAGGGAGAAAGCCCGACAGTTCGCCGCGAACTTGCTCGACGCGCCCGCCGAGGCCGTCGAGTACGACGACGGCGAGTTCTCGGCACCCGACCACACGGACGAGACCCGTACCTTCGCCGACGTGGCGGAGGCGGCCTACGGCTGGGGCGTCCCCGAGGGGATGGACCCCGGCCTCGAAGCGACGACGTTCTTCGAGCAGGCGGAGACCGCCTACACCTTCGGGACGCACGTCGTCGCCGTCGCCGTCGACCCCGAAACCGGGGGAGTCGACATCGAGCGTTACGTCGCGCTCGACGACTGCGGCGAGCGGGTCAACCCGACCATCGTCGAGGGACAGGTCGAGGGCGGCGTCGCCCAGGGCATCGGCCAGGCGCGCTACGAGGGGTGCGTCTACGCCGACGACGGCACCCTCCAGACCGACTCGATGCTCGACTACGCCCTCCCCCGGTCGTTCCACGTCCCCGACGTCCAG
Organism: Halosimplex amylolyticum; assembly: GCF_051414035.1. NCBI lineage: Archaea > Methanobacteriati > Methanobacteriota > Halobacteria > Halobacteriales > Haloarculaceae > Halosimplex > Halosimplex amylolyticum. Next base: position 416,648 of record NZ_JBLKNW010000002.1, read on the forward strand.
ACGGAAGCGACCGTGACGCCCAGCCCCACGAACGATCTGGGCGTGAAGGGTATCGGCGAGGCGGGGACAATCGCCGCGCCGCCGGCCGTCGTCAACGCGGTCTGCGACGCGCTCGCGCCTCTGGGGATCGCCCACGTCGACATGCCGCTGACCGAGGAGCGGGTGTGGTCGGCGATCCGGGAAGCGAGGGAGTGAGAACGCGGTCCTGTCGTCAGGACCGATCCGGTCACCGGGATAGTCCGGGAACCCTCGCGTCGGCGGTGACGCGGCGACACCGGTCGAGCGCGCGGCGACAGCCGTCGGCCGCGGTCGAGATGGCTCCGGCGGCGCCGTCGGCAGCGGTGCCAGCCAGGCGGCGGCTACGATCCGCGGCGGCGCGGCCGGCGCTGGCGGATCGCCTCGCGATCCCGCCCAGTTTCCGGCGCCACCGCGACGGCGAGAGGAGGCTCGTGGTCGTGATCAGACACGCCGCGGCGAGCGTCGAGACGGTCGCGATCGACCGCAGGCGGGACGCCGGCGGGACGGTTCCCGCGGTGTTCGTCCACGAATCGTCGGCGCTCGGCGTTGCGTAGGGGTCGGGGTTCCGCAGGTCGGCCAGGACCCGCCGTGCGATGACTTCCGCGCCGTTGTCGAACTGCGGTTCGGGGGGCGGCGACGCGACGGCGTCGAGGACGTCGATCGGGTCTGGCGCGACCGTGAATCCGGTGACGTCGAACCGCTCCAGCCAGTCGGCCACGGCCTCCTGCTCGTCGGTCGCCGGGTGGACGACGCAGGGCGTCTCCGCGACGGCCGCGTCCATGATGGTCGAGTAGCCGGAACACACGACGACGTCGGCCCCGCGGATGTACGGCAACAGGGAGGCGACCGGGTCCCAGTCCTCGTCGGCCACGTCCAGCACGTCGTACCCCTGTCGGCGGAGGTGGTCCGCGATGCGCGACAGCGACGAGTAGTGACTCGGGACGACCACCACGTCGGCTTCGTCCCGCACCGGCGGGTCCCCGTCCAGTGCCACCGGCGGGATCCGCGTCGCCCGGTCGGGGTCCGCCGCCGACCCCGGCCAGACGACCGGATAGAAGAACTCGCGGGCGGCCGAGAGCTGGAACAGGGTGTGAAACCGGGCGCCGGCCCGCTCGACGGCGTCGTCGTACAGCCCCGGCATGTCGTGTTTCAGCACGTACAGGGGGACGTCACAGCGGGTGGCCGCCATCGCCGCGAACATGTCGTCGGTGACCAGCGCGTCGGGCTCGGTCGCCGAGAGCCACGCCTGGTAGTCGGCGATCCGGCCGAGACTCGCCGGCAGGCTCTGGGTCGCGGCCTGCCACAGCGACCCGCCCTGGTAGGTGTCGATGTAGTCGACGGTCGTCGGTTCGAACTCGTCGTACCCGTTGAGCGCGACGAACTCCCGGCCGGCGCCTCCGCCCGCCATCCGCACCGAGCCCCCGGCGAACTCGATCGCTTCGGCGACGGCCAACATCCGCGTCGCGTGCCCCGCTCCCTCGGGGTAGTGCGCCACGGCTACTGTCGGTGGCATTGCATCACTACCGGAGCGTCAAACGATCCCGGCATATGTTTTGTGGCCGTCACCCGGAGAATCGCCGGCACACGGGTACCGACCGCCGAAAATTCCGTCGCGTGGCAATCGGGACGGACACCTCCGCGGTCCCCGCTGGACTAACACACCGGTTTCGGGTCGACGCCCATCGCTTCGAGTGCACCGACGTACTCGTCGTAGGCGGCGTCGATCACCCGGACGGCGCCCCGCTCGGCGCGCTCCCAGTCGCTGTCGGTCTCGCAGGTCGCGTCGAGCAAGGTGATCCCTTCCTGGAGCCGCTCGTTCGCGTCGGACCGCAGGTCCCGAGCGAGGTCAGCGCGCGTCTCGTCGGCCTCGTTGACGAAGAAGTTCACCACCTGGAGGTGCGTCCGGTCGGCGACGAGCGGGCGACCGACGAACCCGGCGGCCAGTCGCTCGACGGTCCCGTCGGTCTCGGCCAGGGAGGCGTGGAGCGGTTCGTCGTCGGCGTCGATAGTCGCCGCCGCGTCGGCGTCGTCGTTCGGCAGCGCTGCGAGCGACTCGACGACGCGGTCGAAGTGATCAGTCTCTCGTTCGGCGGCGGTCTCGAAGGTCGACGCCGCGTCGCCGACTCCCTCGTCGGCCCACCGATCGAAGGTCTCGCGGCCGCTGGCCGCCGATTCTGCGACCGTGCGGAGGACGGGCGCGCGTTCCAGGTCGGCGTCGGTCGCGGCGATCAGGTACTTGTCGGACCCGAGCCGGTCGAGCTCCGTCGCCCGCGCGTCCCGCACCGTGTCGACGAGTTCCTGGCCGTTCATGACCCGTCGTTGGGACGGCAGGCAGGTATATGTACGGCCGGAGCACGCGACCCCCCCGGGAGCGGCCCGGCCGACCTTTATGTTCCCGCCCGGCGTCCCCGAGACACAGAATGCAGGGAGTCGTGGAGATGCTCGTCGATGCGCTGAGCGCGCAGTCGCTCCTGGTGCAGGCGCTGACCGGCGGGGTCGTCATCGCCGGGCTCAACCTGTTCGGGGCCTCGCTGGTGTTCGTCTGGCGCGACCCCTCCGAGCAGGCGCTCGACGGCGCGCTCGGCTTCGCCGCGGGCGTCATGCTCGCGGCGAGTTTCACCAGCCTCATCCTCCCCGGGATCGAAGCGACGCCGGGCGGGAACCCGCTCCCAGTGCTCGGCGGCGTCCTGCTCGGCGCGCTCGCGATCGACCGGGCGGACGTGCTCGTCCCCCACGCCCACTACCTGCTGACCGGGAAGCGCCGCGAGGACGCGGCCGATCCCGACGGCGACCTCTCCGTGGTCGAGGACCGATTCGCGTCGGTCGTCCTCTTCATCCTCGCGATCACGCTCCACAACATGCCCGAGGGGCTGGCCGTCGGCGTCGGCTTCGGGTCGGCGGCCGCGGGCGACGCGTCCGTCGGGAGCGCGGTCGCCCTCATGCTCGCCATCGGGATCCAGAACGTCCCCGAGGGGCTGGCGGTGTCGGTCGCCGCCGTCAACGCCGGGCTCGACCGGAAGTTCTACGCCGCGCTCACCGGAGTCCGGTCGGGGCTCGTCGAAATCCCGCTCGTCCTCCTGGGCGCGCTCGCGGTGACGCTTGCCGCGCCGATCCTCCCCTACGCGATGGGCTTCGCCGCCGGCGCCATGCTGTTCGTCATCAGCGACGAGATCGTCCCCGAAACTCACCTCCGCGGCAACGAGCGGGTCGCGACGCTCGGCACCATCGCCGGCGTCATCGTCATGCTCTACCTCGACATCTCGCTCGCCTGACGGCGTCGACGACCGCGCCCGACCAACGCGGGTGCGGTGACCGCGGGTGCGGCGACCGCGCGCTCGCCGGATCGACCGACTTAGGTGCGGACGGCGACTAGCAGTGGTGTGACACCGCTCCGTCCGGTCGCCCACGCGCCGCCGTCGCCGGACCCGATGCTCCTCGGCGTCCACCTGCTGGCGGGCGTCGGCTCCGGGCTCTTGCTCGCGCTCGGCGTCGCGGCGCTCGGCCAGCGCGGCTCGCGCTCGTACCTGCTGGTCGTGCTCGCGCTGGGCGCGCTCGTCGCCCGGACCGTCGTCTCCGGACTGGCGATGTTCGGGCCCCTCGACCCCGGCCTCCACCACTTCGCCGAGCACGCCCTCGACGCCATGCTCGCCACTTTCCTGCTCGCCGCCATCTACTACGCGCGGACGACCGAGCCGGTCGCACCGGGTGACCCGCGATGACAGAGAACGAGACGCGCGCCCGGATCGCCGCCCACGTTTCCGAGAACCCGGGGGTGTACTTCAGCGAACTCGCCCGCCAGCTCGACCTCGCGCCGGGACAGGTCCAGTACCACATGCGCCGGCTCGACGACGTCGTCTCGGCCGACCTCTACGGCCGAACGCACTACTACCCGCCCGACTGCGGCGACTTCGAGCGGCGCGCGCTCGCGGCGCTGACCCGGGAGACGGCCGCGGACGTCGTCGTCACGCTCCTCGGTCAGGGTCCGAGCGCCCCCGGCGACGTCGCCGAGGAGATAGACGTGGCCCGGAGCACGCTGGAGTGGCACCTCGACCGGCTGACCGACCTGGGCATCGTCGCCAAGCGCCGCGACGAACGCGGCCGCGTGACGCTCGTGCTCGAACGGCCCGAGGAGACGGCGCGACTGCTCCGCACCGTCGAGCCCTCGCTCCCCGACCGGCTGGTCGACCGCTTCACGCGACTGGTCGACCGGCTCCTGGCGGAGTGAGGCCGGCGGCGTCAGGGAGTCGCCGCGCCAGCGATCGGGGTCAGGACCCGTCGCCGCTCCCGCGGCTTTCGAGACACCGACCAGAACCCCCTTGTCGAACCGGTCGCTAGAGCCGCCGATGCCACCCAGTCGTTCCCGCGGCGTCTCCCGCCGGGCGTTCGTCAAGGCGGCCGTCGCCATCGGCGGTGCCTCGGCGCTGTCGGCCTGTCTGGACCGCGAGAGCCCCGACCTCCCGCAGGGCGCAGACGACCTCTCCGCCCTCCCCGGCCGCCAGCACGCCTGGAACACCTCCCTCTCGACCGACGAGCACGGCAACCACCTCCAGCCGCGCCACCACCTCCTGCTGTACCTCGACTACGCCGGCGACGGCCCGCCCTCCGACGCCGACCGCGAGACCGTCGAGACCGCCCTGCAGTCGCTGGAGCGGTCCTACCCGCGACGACACGAGAACGACGTCGGCCTGCTGTTCACCGTCGGCTACTCGCTCGCCTACTTCGGACGGTTCGACGACGGCCTCCCCGAGAGCGTCGACCTCCCGGCGCCCGAACCGCTCGCGCCCTTCGAGGATCCGGCTCCCGACGAGCCCGACGCCGTGGTCCACCTCGCCAGCGACTACGGCTCGGTCGTCCTCGCCGCCGAAGAGGCGCTCCTCGGGGACGAATCGAGTCTCAACGGTCGCGAGATGGACGCCGACTTCTCCGGCGTCTTCGAGCGAGCGTCGCTCGCCGCGGACGGCCCCAACCGGCGGACCGGGTTCGTCGGCGAGGGCCTCCCCGCGGAGAACCAGGACGTGAACGGGATCCCCGACTCGGAACCCGTTTCCGAAGACTCTCCCCTCTACATGGGCTTCAAGTCCGGCTTCGAGGGCAACCAGGCCAGCGAGGACCGGGTGACCATCGAGTCGGGCCCGTTCGCCGGCGGGACCACCCAGCACGTCTCGCAGATCCACCTCAACCTCGGCCAGTGGTACGAGCAGGACAGCCGCGAGCAGCGCGAAGCGACGATGTTCTGTCCGGCCCACGCCGACAAGGACCGCATCGAGGGCGTCGGCGACAACCTCGGCACCGACACCGGCGTCGAAGCCTGCGCCGAGGACCTGGACAGCGACGCGCGCGAGAAGGGGGTCGTCGGCCACTCCCAGAAAACCGCGACCGTCCGCGAGGACGGCTCCCCCATCATCCTCCGGCGTGACTTCGACTCGACGGACGGTGGCCAGGCCGGCCTCCACTTCCTCTCGCTGCAGGCGCGCATCGCGGACTTCGTCCGGACGCGCGAGGCGATGAACGGGAGCGACCTGGCCGAGGACACCGCCGTCCGTCAGCGCGCGAACAACGGCATCCTCCAGTACATGTCCGTTCGCCGCCGCGGGAACTACCTGCTCCCGCCGCGCGAGCACCGCGCGCTCCCGACCCCGCGGCCGTCCGAGTGACCTCGACCCCTCGAAATCACCCCGGCTCGCTCGAAATCACCGGACGACGGGACCGCCGTTTCGAGAGCCCTACCAGAAGCCGCTTTTAGGTACGGCCGTTACGAGCGGACATGCACAGACGACGCTTTCTCGCGGCGGGCGCGGCGGCCGCGTCCGCGAGCCTTGCGGGGTGTCGGTCGCTGTTCCAGACCCGCTCGGCCCGGTCGCCCCCGATGGTCGAGGACCGGCCCGACGCCGTCTACATCCCGAGCCACGTCGAGGGGATGGAGATGGTCGGGATGGCCGACGCGGGCGACTACAAGGTGGCGCTCACCTACAGCTTCCCTCACCGCTTCTGGCGCGCCGAGGGCGACCGCTTCGAGAAGGTGGAGATCCAGGGAAGCGACACCGTCCACCTCATGACGACGGTCTGGGACGCCGAGACGGGAACTGTCGTCCCGAACGGCGCCGTCACGACGACGATCACGAAGGACGGCGAGACGTTCACCAGCGGGAAGCCGCTCTGGCTGATGCTCTCCCAGAACATGGGGGTCCACGCCGGCGACAACCTCGAACTCGGCGGCGACGGCACCTACGACGTCGAGGTGTCCGTGCCCCCGCTCTCGGCCCGGCGGACGGGCGCGTTCCGCGACCGCTTCGACGAGCTCGCGACCGCCTCGTTCACGATGGGGTTTTCGCAGTCGACGCTCGAGGAGGTCTTCTTCGAGCGACTGCAGGACAGACAGGGCGAGCGCGCCGCCCTGGAACCGATGGAAATGGACATGGTCCCCGTTGCGCGGGCGCCCGCGACCGAGGACCTGCCGGGGACGGTCCTCGGCGAGACGACGAGCGGCGACGCCGTCTTCGCCGCGATGCGACTCGAGTCGCCGCCCGCCGGCTTCGTCGAGTCGGACGGCGACGGCGGCGGCACGGACAGCGACGGAACGGCCACCGGGGGCACGAACGGCAGCACAGACGGCGACGGCGGCGCAGGTACCTACCTCGCCGTCTCGATGCGGACGCCGTACAACCGCTATCCGATCCCCGCGACCACGGTGTCGGCGACGGTCACCCGGGACGGCGACGCGGTCTTCGACGACGACCTCGCCCAGACGTTCGACCCAGATCTGGGCTATCACTACGGCGCCGTCGCCGACGTACAGTCGGGCGACGAACTGACGCTCTCGGTCGGCGCGCCGCCGCAGATATCGCGCCACGAAGGCTACGAGACGGCGTTCGTCGACTTTGCCGAGACGTCGATGACCGTCGGAGAGTAGCGACGGCCGCGGACTCTCGGCGAGGAGTTCGGATCGATGCGACGGGATCGGGCACTCCGAGCCGATTCAGAACGCGTACCGGACGTCGAAGTGAGTGTCACAGGCCGGGCAGCACGTCGGTGACTCCCCGTCTGCGTCGCCGCCGTCCTCGACGACCGTGCTGTCCTGGGGCAGCGGCACTCCGGTCGGGTGCTCGCAGTCCGGACAGGGAACCATCTCGCTGGTGATCGCGCTGGCACCGTCGTCCCGGGGGCCGCGTTCGAGTACGGACATGTTGTTTCTCCTCTCGCCACCCTACCCGATAACAGTCCTTCCAAAACATTTTGGCACCAGCTCCTGGCTCGCCGTCGCCGCTCGTGACTCGACACTGCCTTCGATCGGGTCTCTCGCCCGAGCGACGCGGCGCCCGTACGCTTTTGTCGAATCCGGGGGTAGGACGTGGAGAGTGGAGACCCCGTGACGCGACCGGATCGCGACGATGGCCACGTCAAGACCCTCGTCAGACGGCACTGGAACGGCCGGGCGGCGACGTTCGACGACGAGAGCCAGCACGGCATCCACACCGAGGCCCAGCGCGAGCGGTGGCTGTCGGTCCTCCGCGAGTGGACGGGCGAGCGACCGCGTCAGACGCTCGACGTCGGCTGCGGAACAGGCGTCGTCTCGCTGTTGCTGGCGGCGCTGGGTCACGACGTCACCGGCGTCGACTTCGCCCCCGCGATGCTCGAACGGGCGCGGACGAAAGCCGCGCGGGCGGGGTTGCCCGTCGGGTTCGTCCGCGGCGACGCGGAGCGCCTCCCCGTCCCCGACGACGCCGTCGACCTCCTCACCGCCCGTCACCTCGTGTGGACGCTCCCGGATCCCCAGGGGGCGCTCCGGGAGTGGCGGCGGGTCGTCGAACCGGGCGGCCGACTCGTCCTGATCGAGGGGTTCTGGGACCACGACGAACCGTGGGACGAGTACGAGGCGATCCACGACGACCTGCCGATGTACGACGGGCGACCGCCCGCGGCGATGCGCGAGACCCTCGAATCCTGCGGCTTCCGGTCGGTCGACCACGAAGCGCTCGCGGATCCGGTGCTGTGGGGACGAGAGCCCCGTCACGAGTACTACCTCGCGGTCGGCACGGTCCCCGAGTGAGCCGCCGGGTCTGCGACGGGTGCCTACTCGGCAACGGTCGGGGAACTACTGTATTGTGATGGTATACCACACTTCTGGATCGGGATGGAACGCGGCGCCGAGTGGGAGCGAGCGGCCGTCCGCGAGCGGTGGGAGGAGGGAGAGCGGCGACGCGGGCGCTCTTTCTCCGTCGGCCCGATAGCCGCGGCCGCCGGGCTGTGGATCTGCTGGCGGGCGCTCACCGAGTGATCGGACGGGGAAGTGCGGCGGACGCCCCCGGTGCGCGCTGCGATGGCGTCACTCACCGCCTCTCAGCGGGGCGTGCCGACGCGAGCGCAGGTGGTCGACGCCGCCGACGAGCACGAGGACGACGCCGAGGGCGGACACGGCGAGGTGGGGCTCGCGGAACCAGAACGGCACCTGTGCGACGCTCCCCTGGATGCCGGCGACCGCGAGCGTGAGGACGGGGATCCCGCCGCCGGTGTCACCGCCGACCGAGTCGGACGCGTTCATCTGCGGGAGGGGCGTCTTCGTCGGCGTCGCGGAGCCGTTCTCGCCGCCGGGGGTCGCGGTTTCGTCGCCGTAGCTGCCGGCGAACTCGCCGAAGGGCAGGCGGTCGGCCTCGTAGGGGATGCCGGGCCCGCTCGTGACGGCCTCGTCCGTCGCGACACTCCAGACGAGTTCGCCGTCGGGGTTCACCTCGATGACTCGCTTGTTCCGCGAGTCGGTGATCAGCGTGTTCCCGTTGGGGAGGCGGTCGGCGTCGCGCGGCCAGAAGAGTTCGATGCCGCCGGCTTCTTCGACGACCCACGCCGGTTCCCAGCTCCCGTTGTCGGTCCGGTGGAGCTCGACGACGCGGTCGTTCTCGCTGTCGGCCACGAGGACGGCGCCGTCGCCGAGCCACTGCGGGTTGTGCTGCTCCTTGATCACCGACGGGTCGCCACAGCGCACGTCGCCGTCGCCGTCGGCGTCGACGAGACGATTCCCCCCTCGCAGGCAGTTGTCGTCGCTCGTGCCGGTGTCCTCGTTGATGACCTCGACGACGCCCGCGCCGCGCTCGACGACGACGAGCTGGTTCGCGTTGCGCACGGAGACGAGGAAGCGGCCGTCGCCGATGGCGTCCACGTCGTTGATGTGCAGCCAGTCGCGGCTCGTCGGGTCGTCGGGCGCCTCGTAGAACTCGCTCGCGTTCCACTGCCACACTTCGGTGCCGTTCTCGACGACGACGACCCGCTCGGCCTCCATGTCGGTGTAGACGACGCCGCCGTCCCCGGTCGCGTCCATCGCGTGGACCTCGCTGTTCGTGATGCTACCGACGGGGAAACTGTACTCGTCGACGATCGCCCCGGTCTCGGGGTCGAGGGTGCGATACCCCGTGCGGGCGCACGAATCGCCGTACTCGCCGCAGTCATCGGAACTCTCGTTGGCGAAGGCCGCGAGGACGCGCCCGTCATCGAGCATCGAGACCTCGAAGTAGCCGTCCGCCGCGGTGTTGCGCCACTCGACGTCCCCGCCGTCGTAGCCGAGGACGCTCCCGTGGGTCACCCAGCCGCCCTGGACGCCGACGAGCGTCTGCGGCGACTCCGGGAGGGGCGTCTCCGTCGGGGTCGCGCCGTCGGATCCGCCCGGTATCGGCGTCCCGGCGGAGGGCGAAGTGGTCGGCGTCGAGGCGTCGACGCCGCCGACCGAGCGGTCGGGAGCGGTCGTGGCACCGACGACCATCGTCGCGACGACGAGACCGACGCCGAGCAGGACCAGGGCACTGCCGCGCGAAACGTCCATCGTGGCACGTTTTCCGCCTCGTCGGCGAATAAGCCTTCGGGTAGTGAACGCCGGGTGACCGCCGGAGCGGCCGCGCGCTCGACCGTTCCGTCGGTCCCGCTGACTCGTCCCGAGTTGCTCACCCGGCGTCTCGTTCCTTGCGGAGGCCGTCTCGTTCGAGTTCGGCGGCGACGCTCTCGGGCAGGAACTGCGAGTCGCCGGGGTCGTCGTAGCTGAGCCAGCCGTCGCACGTGTGGTAGGCGGCGGCCTCGCCGTCGAACTCGGCGGGGCACTGGTTGTCCTCGTCGAGGCGGCCGGCGACGTTGTGCAGGAGCTCGTGGACGGCGACGAACGTGCGGTAACTCGTCCCGTCGAACTCGGTGTGGTACTGCGTCGCGACGACCGAGAACGTGCCGGGCGTGGCCGCTCGACCGGCGAACTCGGCGTCGACCTCGACCAGCATCAGGCTGTGGTACACGCCGCTGCGGTTGCCCATCGCGTCGCCGCCGTACGTCCCTTCGAGGCCGAGGTAGTCCCGGTCGTCGGAGACGGTGATCGACTCGTTGCGCTCGATCTGGTCGACGTGGAGGTCGATCCCCGTCGAGCCGTCGGGGTTGCCGACGGGCATCGACGCCCACGCCTCCTCGAAGTCGTCGAGTTCCCCCTCGTCGAACGCCTCGGCGTTCTCGCTCACGGTGACCTGGACGTAGAGGTCCGCGCGCAGCGGGTCCGCGCCGGGAATCCGCGCACCGCCGTCGGTGACGCCGGCCACCTCTTCGCCGTCCGAGAGCGAATCGCGGTCGGTGTCGGCGACGGTCAGGTTCGTGCCGAGTTCGGCCTCTCGACCGTCGGCCAGGCCGTCGTCGTCGGTGTCGGCCGCCAGCGGATCCGCACCGAGGTCGAGTTCCCGCCCGTCGACCAGTCCGTCGGCGTCGGTGTCGGCCGCGGTGGCGTTGGTCCCGCGTTCGAGTTCCTCGGCGTCGGCCAGTCCGTCGCCGTCGCTGTCCGCGCGGGTGGCGTTCAGCCCGAGGCCGACTTCCCGGCCGTCCGCGAGGCCGTCGCCGTCGGTGTCGGCGACGGTTGCGTTCGTCCCGAGGTCGAACTCGCGGCCGTCCGAGAGCCCGTCGCCGTCGGTGTCGGCGACGGTCGGGTCGGTCCCGCCGTCGACCTCGGCGGCGTCGGGCAAGCCGTCGTCGTCCGTGTCCGCCACCGTGGCGTTCGTGCCGAGGTCGAGTTCGCGGGCGTCCGGCAGGCCGTCGTCGTCGGTATCGGCCGCGGCCGGATCGGTGCCCGTCGCCACTTCGTCGCCGTCGGTCAGCCCGTCGTCGTCGGTGTCGGCGGCTGTCGGGTCCGTTCCCAGTTCGACCTCGCGAGCGTCGGAGAGTCCGTCGTCGTCCGAGTCGGCAGCCGTGGGATCGGTCCCGAGTTCGACTTCCCGACCGTCCGCGAGGCCGTCGCCGTCCGTGTCGGCGTCCGTCGGGTCGGTGTCGTACTCGTCGCGTTCGACGGCGTCGTCGAGGCCGTCGCCGTCGCGGTCCGGGTTCGGCGTCGCCGTGGGCACGGCGGTCGGCGTTGCGGTCGGCGTGTCGGACGCCGCCTCGGCGGTGGTACTCGGCGCCGGCAGTTCGGCGTCGGCCGGCGATTCCGTGGAGGGGCTGTCGGCGGCGGGACCGTCGTCGAACGGGGCCGCGCCGGTGAGAACCAGTGCCGTCGCCGCGCCGACGACGAGGACGGCGGCCAGCGCGACCGTGGGTCGTCGCATCGTCGGACAATTCGGATTGGTAGCCAAGTACTTGTCGGCGACTCCGGCGGCGGGTCGCCCGGCCGAGCCACTGAACATCCCGCAAGTACCTTTAGGGCCGCGGCAGCCGGCGATCCGGTATGTCTGGCGCCGACCGGCCGAACGTCGTCTGGATCGCGATGGAAGACACGACGCCGCGCCTGGGGTGTTACGGCGACGACCTCGCGCGGACGCCCAACGTCGACGGTCTCGCGGCCGACGGCCGGCGCTACCCGAACGCCTTCTCCACCGCACCGGTCTGTGCGCCCAGCCGCGCCGCGGTGATGACCGGCTGTCACCAGAACGCCATCGGGGCCCACCACATGCGGACGACCCACACCAACGACGACGCCCCCGAACTCCCGACGCCCTACGAGGCCGTGCCGCCCCACTACGTCACCGCCGTCCCCGAGTTCTTCCGCGGCGCGGGCTACTACTGCACGCTCGACGAGAAGGCCGACTACCAGTTCGGCACCCCGTTCACGATGTGGGACCACCACGGCGACGGCGCGGGGTGGTGGGACGACGCCCGCGACCCCGACCAGCCGTTCTTCGCCATGTTCACCAACGGCGTCACCCACGAGAGCGGGCAGTGGGACCCCACCGAACCCGGCACGGACGACCAGTTCGGCGGCGCGGTCGCCGACCCGGACACCGACCCCGACGCCGTGGACGTCCCGCCGTCCCTCCCCGACACGGAGGAGACCCGCACGGCCATCGCCCGGCAGTACGACAACGTCGCCCGCTCGGACCAGTGGGTCGGAGACCTCCTCGACCGGCTCGACGCGGACGGACTGGCAGCGGACACCATCGTCGTGCTCTGGAGCGACCACGGCGAGGGGCTCCCCCGGAGCAAGCGCTGGCCCTACGACGGCGGGATCCACGTCCCGCTGATCGTCCGCTGGCCGGGCGAAGTCGACGGCGGCGGCGTCGACGGCCGCCTCGTGAGCATGATGGACCTCGGGCCGACGACCATGGCCGCCTGCGGGCTCGACGTGCCGCAGTACGTGGGCGGCCGGCGGTTCCTCGGGCCCGACGCCGACGAACGCGAGTACGTCTTCGCCACGCGCGACCGCTACGACGAGTCCTACGACATGGTCAGGGCCGTCCGCGACCACCGGTTCAAGTACGTCCGCCACTACCGCCCGGGGACGCCGTACCGCCAGTGGATCCCCTTCCGGAATCGCCACCCGGTGATGCGCCAGATCCTGGAGCGCGCGGCCGCCGACGAACTGGAGGGGCCAGAGCAGTGGTTCGACGCCCGCCGTCCCGCCGAGGAGCTGTACGACCTCCGCGCGGACCCTCACGAGGTCGACAACCTGGCGGGTGACTCGGAGTATTCGGACACCCTCCAGCGCTTCCGCGACGCGCTCGACGAGTGGCGTGACCGAGTCGACGACGCCGGCGACACCGCCGAGGCCGAGATGGTCCACGACCGGTACCGCGGCGAGGAACAGCCCGAGACCGCCGCGCCGCGGTTCGTCGTCAACGCGCCCGACCACGACGAGCGCGAGGCCAGAACGGACGGACTGAGCCTGGAAGCGCCGGCGACGCTCTCGCTCTACTGCGCCACGCAGGGCGCCTCCGTCGCCTACGCGTTCTCGGAGGACCCGGTCGACGACGACGGCAGCGACCCGCAGTGGACCCTCTACACCGGCCCGGTCGAGCTGCCCGAAGGAGAGACGACTGTCCGAGCGAAGGCCGTCCGCTACGGCTTCGAGGAGAGCGAGGCGCAGGTGGGGGCGTTCACGGTCTCGGAGTGAGCGCTCCCGGAGTCGGCGTCAGAAAAGCTATCCGTCCGCGCGGCAAACCCAAGATCGATCGGACGAACAGCATGACAGACGACACTGACCGGCTGACGGCGGACGGGCGCGCGGGGGAGACCGAATCCGTCGGCGACCTGGTCGAGAAGATACGGTCGCTCGACGACGACGGGGAGCGAAACCGGGGGGTGCTCCTCGAGCAGCTCTCGGAGGTCGAGACGCGCTTGCTCTCGTTCGGACGGGCGCTGGGGGGCGACCCGGAGACGGTCGCCGACTTGCCCTTCACCGAGGAGGCGGGCACCGACAGGATGCCCGAACCGCTCTACGTTCGCCACGACACGGAGATGCTCAACCAGGTGACCGGCTGGCTCCTCCAGGAACAGCACATCGGGCTGGTGAGCCACTACGGCACCGGCAAGACGGCCTTCCGCGAGATCGTCCGCCGCGACCTGGGCGAACACGACGACTTCGTCGTCGCCATCCTCGACAACCCGCGCGAGACCACGCCCCGCAAGCTCTACGCGACGATCCAGACGACCGCCGAGGCGGCGGGCTACGAGATCGAGGACCGTGACTACTGGCAGACCCGCGACGGCGTCCCCTGGGCGACCGAGGACGCCAAGGAAGCGGCCCGCGAACTCGTCGAGGAGGTCCGCGCCGACGGGAAGACCATCCTGCTCGTCGTCGACGAGATCGAGGTCCTGCCCGCCGAGATCCTCTCGACGCTGCAGGTCGCGGGCGACATGGGCGTCCGCCTGTTCCTGATGGGCACGCCCGAGGGGAAAGAGCGCGTCGCCGACCTGCGCGGGACGCTCGACTCCCGGCTGCGCTACTACGAGGGGATCGAACCCTTCGACGTCGAGGACATCGCCGAGTACATCGCCCGCTCGTTCGCGTACTTCCGCGACGAGCCCTACGAGGACCAGCCGTCGGAACTGTTTACAGAGGCAGCCATCCGAGACGTCCGGGAGCGCAGCGACGGCATCCCGCGGGAGGTCCGCATCGAGTGCCGCGAGCTGTTCACCCGCGCCGCGTTCGTCTGGTACCGCACCGGCCAGGAGATCGACCGCATCCAGATCACGCCCGAACTGCGCCACCGGCGGTTCGGGATGGGTCGATAGCGACCCGGGCCACCCCGGGCGCCCGAGACTGTGCCGGGCCGGCGTGGTGGCCCGACTCACCGGACGAGCCCGCGAAACTTCGCGAGTTCGCCGGCCAGCTCTCGACTCTCGAGTAACGCGAATCCGGCGACGATGACGCCGAAGCCGAGCAGTGTCATCGGTTGCACCCGCTCGGCGAGGAACAGCCAGCCGACGACGAGCGCGACGACTGGCGTGAGGTACGTCACGAGGTTCGCCTTCAGCGCACCCACTTCCGCCATGAGCGTGAGATACAGTACGAACCCGATCGCACCGGGAAACACGCCGAGGTAGCCCACCATCCCGATCGCCAGCGGCGTCACGCGGACGGCTGCCAGCGACTCGCCGATCGCGACGGCGAACCCGACCTGGATCGTCGCCCCGATCACCATCGCCCAGCCGGTCAGTGCCGGGATCGGCATCTCGGGCCGACTCCGCCTGACGAGGACCGTTCCGAGGGCGACGACGCTGACGCCGACGAACACCAGTAGCTTGCCGACGACGGCCGGGTCGACGAGCGCCGACGGGTCGGGCCGGACGATGATCGCGACGCCGAGGAACCCGAGGAGCACCCCGAGGTAGTCACGACCGGCGAGTCGCTCCTCTGGGAGGAGCGGCCAGGCGAGCAGGCCGGTGACGATCGGCGAGAGACTGAAGATGATGGCGGCCACGCCGCTCGCGATGAACTGCTGGCCGACGAATCCGAACCCGATCCCGCCCATCAGGAACGCGCCCCCGGTCAGCACGGCCGCCCAGTCCCCCCGGGTCCGCGGGGTCCGATACTCCGCGGTGAGACCGACGTACCCCAGCAGGAGCACCGCCGCGAGGTAGTTCCGAATCGCGACGAACAGGAGCGGCGGGAGGAATTCGAGCCCGGTCTTGACCGCCGGGAACGCGGTCCCGTAGACCACCGTGACGACGGTGAACAGCGCCAGCGTTCGCGACCGGGACATACCGCCCGACCAGTTCTCACGCACTGTTAAGTAACGGGGAGATACCACCGAGTCCGACGGGCGTTGGTCGCGGCTTACGGCAGTCACCGCACGACCTACGAGGGGTGCTGGTGTTTGATCTGTTCGGCTCTGACGCTCGGGACCTCCGAGAGGCACTCGCGGCACTTCCAGGTCGGGTAGACGTCGCCCTGCTCCTTGACGAGGTCCTGTTTGTACCGCAGCGTCGCCCCGCACTGACAGGTGTAACTGGCGGGAGACATACGTGAGCGAACGCGGCGAGCGCGCAAAAAGTATCGGGGCCGAATCGGGGTGCGGAAGCCGTCGGCGAATTGCGGAAGCGGTACGGCGGTCGACGGGTAGGCATTCGCGCGCCTCTGGCGCGCAATTAACCGGAACCGAGCGGAGCGAGGTTCCGGTTTTTCCCCAAGTTTTTGCTGAGGGGGTTCACCGCAGCGGCCCGCAGGGCCGCGAGGAAACCCTCTCAGCAAAAAGTGGGCTTGCCTCGCGGGTCACTACGTTCCCCGCTCGGCTTTCAGCGGTCTCTCACTTCGTTCGAGCCCGCTCCTACATCATGCCGCCCATACCGCCGCCCATGCCGCCCATGCCGCCCGGGGCGCCGCCGGGGCCGCCCGCGCCCTCTTCCTCGCCGCCCGAGGTCGAGAGGTCGCCGGCAGCGATGATGTCGTCGATCTTCATGACGAGGTTCGCGGCCTCGGACGCCGAGGAGACGGCCTGCTCCTTGGCGTGGGCCGGCTCGACGACGCCGGCCTCGAAGGTGTCGACCACGTCGCCGGAGTAGACGTTCAGACCGGCGTGTTCGTCGCCGTCCTCGTGGGCGGCGCGCAGGTCGACGAGGGTGTCGATGGAGTCGAGGCCGGCGTTCTCGGCGAGCACGCGCGGGACGAGTTCGAGCGAGTCGGCGAAGGCCTCGACGGCCAGCTGTTCGCGGCCGCTGACGGAGTCGGCGTAGTCGCGGACGCGACCGGCGAGTTCGACCTCGGTGGCGCCGCCGCCCGCGAGGACGCGGCCGTCGGCGACGGTCGAGGCGACGACGTCGAGCGCGTCGTTGATGCCGCGTTCGAGCTCGTCGACGACGTGGTCGGTGGAGCCGCGCAGCAGCAGGGTGGCGCCGTGGCCGCCGTCGCCCTCGACGTAGAACATCTCGTCGTCCTCGTCGCGGCGGACGCTCCCGCTGGCGACGTCCTCCTCGGTGATGGAGTCGATGTCCGAGACGATGCGCGATTCGAGGAGCTCGGAGACGAACTCGATGTCCGACTTCTTGACGCGGCGGACGGCGAGGATGCCCTCCTTGGCGAGGTAGTGCTGGGCCATGTCGTCGATGCCCTTCTGGCAGAAGACGACGTTGGCGCCGGCGTCGGCGATGGTCTGGACCATCTCCTGGAGGCGCTGTTCCTCCTGCTCGATGAAGTCCTGGAGCTGGTCGGGGCTGTCGAGGTTGAGCTGGGCGTCCGTCTCGGTCTCCTCGACCTCGATGGGGGTGTCCAGCAGGAGGACGTTGGCGTCGTCGACGGTGGTCGGCATGTCGCTGTGGACGGCGTCCTTGTCGACGATGCCGCCGGCCAGCAGGTCGGACTCGGAGACGGCGCGGCCCGTCTGGGTCTGGATCTTGAGGAACTGCAGGTCCGGGACGTGCGAGCCGTCCTCGGCCTCGACGGTGACTTCCTGGATGGCCTCGACGACCAGGTCGACGAGGACGTCCTTGTTGAGCTCGGCGCCCTTGCCGGTCATGGACGTCTCGGCGACGCTCTTGAGGATCTCCTCGTCACTGGGGTCGACGGACGTGGCGATCTCGCCGATCTCGTCTTTGGCCTTCTTGCTCGCGAGGTTGAACCCGCGGATGATCGACGTCGGGTGGATGTCCTGCTCGAGGAGGTCCTCGGCGTTCTTGAGGAGCTCGCCCGCGATCGCGACGGCCGTGGTCGTCCCGTCGCCGGCCTCGTCCTCCTGGGCCTCGGCGACCTCGACGATCATCTCGGCCGTCGGGTTGTCGATGTCCATCTCGGTGAGGATGGTCACGCCGTCGTTCGTGACGGTTACGTCGCCGAGGGAGTCGACGAGCATCTTGTCCATCCCCTTCGGCCCGAGTGTCGAACGGACCGACTCGGCGACCGCTCGCGCCGCCGAGATGTTGTGGCTCTGTGCGTCCTTGTCCTTCATCCGCTGGGAATCCTCGCCCAGAATAATCATGGGCTGTCCCTGCATTCGCTGCTGACTCATATTCGTACGGAAGTATGAATGTGCTTCTATATAAAATTGGGTGTTCGTGGGCGAAGGGGGAGCCCGCGGTAGCTGCCGTGTATTCCCGGATAACCGGCATATCGAGTCCGCTACCCGGTTCGCGTGTGTCACGTGTTACCAACGTGTGCGGCCGGTTGGCACTGGGGTTTATATGTATCGAACGAGCGGAACGTGCGAGTGGACCGGCGGTCGGGCTCGGTGAGCGGCGGCGGACGGGCTCGGTGAACGACGACGGTTGAATTTGGGGGACGGCCGCTCAGTTCACGGGTTCTTTCCAGTGGACGATGACGACGCCGACGACGAACGCGTCGGTGGTGGTGGCGTCGCGTTCGATCTTGATGGTGTTGGTGCCCTCGGTGAGGTCGATGCCCGAGAGGGTGTCCATCCAGTGTTGCCAGCCGTCGCTGGGCGGGATGTCGAACCCCGACAGCGCGACGCCGTTGACCAGGATCTCGTGGCCGTACTCCTCGACGTCGTAGGCCTGGAGTTCCAGATAGGCGTCGGTGGCCTCGTCGGTCGGCACCGTGAACTCCAACTCCTCCGTCTCGTCGCCGACGAACTCGGCCCACGGGACGGCGAGGCTCTCCTCGTTCTGGCCGAGGTGTTGCTGGAACGGGACGAGCGCGTAGTTTGGACGGCGGTCTCCCATACCGATCCCTGGGTTTCAACCGATTTATATGTCCGGCCGGCCCGCCCGTCTCCGGGTCGACCGCTCGCCGGCGCGAGACGAACACGTTCGGCCACAGGTCGAGAACTCCGGGGGCCGTACGGTCGACCATGAGCGCCATTCCGGGCGAGGTCGACACCGACCGGCAGCCGCCGATGACGGTCCCGCTCCGGCACTTTCTGGTCGGACTCGCCCTGCTCGTGGCCGGTGGAGCGATGGGCGTGCTCGAGGCGGTCGGCGCCCTGTCGGGGCTGTCCGTCCTCGCGCACGTCCACCTCCTGCTGGCGGGGTGGGTCTGCATCACGATCATGGGTGCGATGACGCAGTTCGTCCCGGTGTGGTCGAACGCGGCGCTGCACTCCCGGCGGCTGGCGACGGCGCAACTGTGGCTCGTGACCGTCGGCGTCGGCGGCATGGCGGCGACGTTCGCGACCGGAGCCCTCGGGTGGGTCCACGCCTTCGGCGGCCTCGCACTGCTCGGGTTCTGGACGTTCGCCTACAACGTCGGGCGCACGCTCCTGGCCGCGCGCCCCTGGGACGTGACCGAACGCCACTTCGCGCTCGCCCTGGGATTCTTCGTCGTCGTCCCTCCCATGGGCTTCGCGCTCGCGATGAACTACGCCGTCCCGTTCCTCGTCGGGTCACCCGTCAGCCCTCTGCGACTGACCGCCGCCCACGCCACGCTCGCGGTGTTCGGTGCGGTCCTCACGACGGTACTCGGCGCGCTCTACCAGCTCGCCACGATGTTCACCCAGACCGAGTTGCACGGCGTCGACCTGCACCTCCGCCGGATCGAGGAGTTCGGCTATCCCGTCGGCGTCGTCGTGCTCGCCGCCGGTCGCCTCCTCGGGTCCGCCCCCGTCGCTCGCGTCGGCGGGCTGCTCGTCGCCGTCGCGATCCTGGGGTTCAGCGCGATTCTCGCCCGCCGACTGGTCGAGACGCAGGTCGCGTGGACGCCGATGCTCTCCCGCTACGGGGTCGTCGCCGCCGCGATGGCCGCGTGGGGGCTCCTCACTGTCCGCGCGTGGTTCGTCGACCCCCTTACCCGGACGGCGCTGTTCGGCGGCGGCCCGCTTCACCTGCTGGTCTTCGGCGTCGTCGGCTTCGTCGTCCTCGGGACGCTGTACCACGTCGTCCCGTTCATCGTCTGGGTCCACCGCTACAGCGACCTGCTGGGCTACGAGCAGGTCCCCATGATCGACGACCTCTACGACGACCGCGTCGCCGCCGCCGACTTCACCTGCATACTCGCGGGCGCCACCGGCCTCGTCCTCGCCGACGCGTTCGCGCTCCCGACCGTCGTGACGGCCGCAGCCGGCGTTCTCGCGACCGCTGGGTTCGTCCTCTTCGCCGGCAACATGGTCCTCGTCGTCCGCGAGCACAGTCCGCACTCGCTTCGTGGCGTGCTCGTCACCCGGCTCGCCGACGACGGAGCGGTGACCGAGCGCGCGAGCGAGGAAGTCCCGGGCGCCGAAGACGCCGCTCGGTGACGTTGGTTCTGGATTCCGTGTGCGATAACTACCTCGGCGGAGCCGCTCCAGCGAACGCTTATCCCGTTCTGTCCCCTCCGCTCAGAGAAGATGGGCATCTTCAACAGGCTCGGCCGGGAGGTCGAACAGTTCAAGCAGACGGCCGTGGAGTCGGCCGAGGAGCAGTACGACTACCGGTGCGAGGAGTGCGACGCGCGGTTCACGACGAACCACGACTACTGCCCCGAATGCGGCGCCGAGGCCGTCGTCGAGACGGTGGAGACGGCGAACGACGAATAACGGACTCGAACGACCGAGAAACCACGACCGCCCCTCACCGCTCGCGCACGACGACGAACTCCGCGAGGTCGCGCAGGTAGTCCATCGCCTTCGAGTCGTCGGCGTCGACGGCCGCGAGCGCGTCCAGCGCGACCTGGGACTGCTCGCGCGCGCGTTCGTTCGCTTCCTCGGGCGTCAGATCGGCGACCTGGACGAGCGACGGCCGCTCCATCGCGGCGTCGTGGCCCGTCGGCTTCCCGAGGTCGTCGGCGTCGGCCGTCGTGTCGAGCACGTCGTCGCGCATCTGGAAGGCGACGCCGACGCGCTCGGCGTACTTGCCGAAGTTCTCGACGGTGTAGGCGTCGGCCTCGGCGGCGATGGCGCCGAGTTCCGCCGCCGCGCGGAACAGCGCGCCCGTCTTCCGCCGCGCGAGTTCCATGTAGTCGTCCTCGCTCGCGGGCTGGGCGACCAGTTCCGTGGCCTCGCCCTCGCCGAGTTCGACCATCGACTCCGAGACGGCCTGCATCGCGCGTTCGTTGGCCGAGAAGAGGGCGAACGCCTCGCCGAGCAGGCCGTCGCTGGCGATGATCGCCGGGCCGTGCCCGTACTCCGCCCAGGCGCTGGACGTGCCGCGGCGCAGCTCGGAGCGGTCGATGATGTCGTCGACGACCAGCGAGGCGCTGTGGACGAGTTCGATCCCCACCGCGAACTCGACCGCCGTGTCGACGTCCCCGCCCAGGGCCTCGCAGACCAGCACCGTCACCGTCGGTCGCACCCGCTTGCCACCCGACAGCACGACGTGGCGCACCTCCTCGCCGAGTTCGTCGGGTTCGACGCCGCCGAGGACCTCCTCCAGCCGCTCTTCGACCCGTCCCCGACGACTCTCCAGGTACTCCATCACCGGGGACTCGGGTTCGCTGCGGCTTGTAGCTGACGAAGCCCAGCCACCGGTCCCGAAGCGAGCCTCGACGGCGGAGCGGTCTGTGGGATTTCGCCCGCGCTCAGACGGCGCAGATGTCGTGGAGGTCGTCCAGCGAGTCGAGGTCCCAGGTGGGCCACACGTTGAGGTCCCAGTCGTGACGGTGGGGTCGGCGGATGAACGCCGAATCGATGCCGGCGTTCTCGGCCGCCTCGATGTCCGACTCGTTGTCGCCGACGTACAGCGCCGACTCCGCGTCCAGATCGGACAGCGCCCGCTCGATGTAGTGGGGATGGGGCTTGCGGAGTGTCAGGCTCTCGATGGTCGCCTCGCGGCCGTACGCCGTCTCGAACAGTCCGCCGATCTCGAAGTGGTCGAGCAGGAAGTCGACCGTCTCCTGCTGGTTCGAGCTGACGATCCCCGTCGCCACGTCGAGGTCGGCCAGCGTGTGGACGTCGTCGTAGGGCGTCTTTCGGCCCGCGCGCGCCTCTTCCTGCTGGGCGCCCGAGACAGTGCTGTCGCGAGCGCGCCAGAACTGGTCGGGTTCGAAGCCGTACACGTCGCTGACGGCCTGGACCTGCTCGGGCGTCGCACCGATGGTCATGTCCTCGACGTGATCGGGGTCGGGGTCGGTCACGCCGAACTGCGCAAACGTCGCTTCGGTAGCCTCGCGGAGAACGTCGAAATGCGTCCGGCCGACGAGGACACCGTCGTTGTCGAACACGACGGTATCGTAAGTCATACCCGTGATTGTGAACGCGCCGTGATAAGTCTTTCAACACCATCTTTTTCGCCGGGGGGTCGCGCACGGCGCGACCCCCCAGCCAAAAACATGGGTGAAAAAGGCCGAATCCTCGCTTCGCTCGGATTCGGTGAACCCCGCCTCACTTCGTTCGGCGCGGATGCTCAGTACAACCTGCAGACTGACAAATTGCGGTGGCGCGCGCTGGCGAGCGTGTCCGAGCACTGCGAGGACCGCGAGACGACACCGTGCGAGGGATGAGGAGCGCAGCGAAGCGAGCACCGCAGTCGGTTGGGGAGGCGTGTGGTGTGGTGCTGTGCGGTACGGTTCCTGGCGGACTGAAAGGGCGAGACGGGCTCGCGACGAAGTGGAGTCGCCTGAGCGGGCACTATCCGAACGAAGTGAGGATATCCCGCTCAGCGGCCGCGAGCCCGTCGAGGGCTTTCAACTCTTCGTCGAGTGCGGACGCGATCACTTGGCTTCATTCCACACCAGCCCATCCCGAAGCAACCGCTCAACAAGCAGAACGAGATGAACGGAAGCTTCGACCTGAGACGCGCGAAACAAACGGAAATTGCCGAGCTATTCGCCGAACTCTTCGGTAAGCGCAGGCACCACTTCGAACAGGTCGTCGACGATCCCGTAGTCGGCGATGTCGAAGATGGGTGCGTTGGGGTCCTTGTTGATGGCGATGATCGTCTCGGCGCCTTTCATCCCGGCGACGTGCTGGACCGCGCCGGAGATGCCGATGGCGATGTACACGTCGGGGGTCACCACTTTCCCGCTCTGGCCGACCTGCCGATTCTTCGGGAGCCAGCCGCTGTCGACGACGGGTCGCGACGCGGACACCGTGGCGTCCATCGCCTCCGCGAGGTCGAAGACGATGTCGAGGTTGTCCTCTTCCTCGATGCCGCGGCCGACGGAGACGAGCACGTCCGCCTCCGAGATGTCCACGTCGCCGCCGGCCGCTTCCTCGAACCCGGTCACGGTCGAGCGGACGGCGCTCTCGTCGATACTCACGTCGAACGGTTCGACGACGGCGTCGCCGCCACTCGGCGCGCCGGGCCACTCGGCCGGGCGGACCGTCACCGCGGCGGGCTGGCTCTCGATTTCGATGGTCGTCTCGACCTTCGAGCCGTACATCTCGCGGGTGACCTCTAGAGCCCCGTCGACGGCCAGGCCGACGGCGTCGGTGACCAGCGGGTAGCCGAGGCGCTCGGCGGCCGCCGGTGCGTAGTCCAGCCCGTTGACCGTGTGCGGGAGGAGCAGGTACGCCGGGTCGAGGTCCGTCGCCAGCGCCTCGACGGCCTGGACGTACACGTCGTGGTTGAACTCCTCGCCGTGGTCGACGGTGTGGACGGCGTCGACGCCCTCGCGGTTCAGATCCTCGCCGAAGCGCTCCACGTCGCCGCTCACCACTGCGACGTGAAGCTCCGACCCGACCGCGTCCGCGAGGTCGCGCCCGGCCGTGATCAGCTGGTGACTCACGTCGCGCAACTCGCCGCGGCGGTGCTCCGCGACGGCCAGGACGCTCATTGGCCCACCCCCTGGTCGCGAAGCACGCCAGCCAGTTCACCGGCCGTCTCGTCGGGGCTCCCCTCGAAGACGGTCGCCTCGCCCTCGCTCTCGGGCTCGTAGGTCGCCGTCCACCGGAGCGGGCTCTCCAGCGCTCCCTCGTCGAGGCCGAGGTCGCCGAGCGACTTCACGTCGAGCGGCTTGTTCTGTGCCTGCCGGATCCCCCGGAGGCTGGCGTAGCGGGGTTCGTTGATCCCCGTCTGGATAGTCAGCACGGCCGGCAACTCGACGTCGGTCAGTTCGTCGACGCCGCCCTCCAGTTCGCGGTGGACGGAGGCGACGCCCTCGGCGAGATCGAGCTGGTTGACGACCGCGGCCCACTCCATATTGAGTTTCTCCGCGAGCGTGACGCCCGTGGCGGCGAAGCTGTCGTCGCCGCTCTGGACGCCCGAGAGGATCAGGTCGGGGTCCTCCTCGCGGGCGACGGCCGCGAGCAGGTCGGCCTTGGTCTCCGCGTCGAGCAGGTCCCGCTCGGCGATGGCGTCGTCCCAGACGCGTACCGCGCGGTCGGCGCCTTTCGCCAGGGCCTTCCTGATGGCTTCGTCGGAGCGCTCGGGGCCGACGGTGACGGTCACGACCTCCACGTCTTCCCCCTCCTCGGCGATCTGGACGGCCTCTTCGACGGCGTAGTCGTCCCACTCGTTGAGTTCGTAGGTGAGATAGCGCTCGTCGACGCCGAGTCCGTCGATCTCGAACTCGTCGTCGACGACTGCCACGTCCGTGACTGTGACGAGGACTTTCATGCACCGAACCTTGGCTCGGTCGGTGGTTAAACGTTTCCGAGGGTCGGCCCGTTGTTCGGCGTTTTCACCGGCCTGAATGCCCCTCCGGCCGGTCCCAGTGCCTCATTCGGAGTCGAGATCGGCGACGTCCTCGTCCGGGAACGAGATGAGGTTCTCGCGGCCGATCCGGAGCTTGTCGATCCGGCCGTCGTCGTCCATCGAGGAGAGCAACTGCGAGACCTTCGCGTTCGACCAGCCCGTCTCCTGCACGATGGCGGCCTGTTTCATCCGTCCGCCGTTTTGCTCGATCAGCCGCTCGACGCGCTCCTCGTCGCTGAGCAACTCCTCGTCGATCTCGTCGTCTTCGTCGTCGCCGTCGACCGACTCGTCGGCAGCGGCGGCCGCACCAGCGCCCGCCGCGCTCGCCCCGGCGGACGCGGTGTCTGCGGCCCCGCTTCCGTTCTCCGCGACGGCGCTGCTCCCGCTCGCCGCGTCTACTTCGACGCCGGCGTCGTGATCGGGCGCGCCGTCGGAGCCGGCAGACGCGCTCGACCCGCCGTCGGTCCCACCGGAACCGACGAGCGCGCCGATCCCGTCGAATCCGTCGTCGTCGCCGCGCATGTAGGCCGCGAGCACCGCGGCGCTCGCCGCCGCCAGCACGATCAGCACGACTAGGGGGAGCGCACCCGAGAGCAGGCCGTCGCCGTCGCTTCCCGGGCCGCCGGGTGACGTCCCGGGGCCCGTGCCCGGCCCGCCGGCGGTCGGTGACGCCGTCCCGTTCGGGGGAACGGTCGTCGGGGTTCGCGTCGGCGTCGGCGCGTCGCCGGAGTAGACGATCCACGGGCCGCGGTCGCCGAAGTCCTGGGGCCCCTCCCACCGCGCGACGCCGTTCGAGAGGCTCGACGGTGCGGAGCTGGTTCCCGTCGGGGCGCTACTGACGCCGTACCCCTCGGGCGGGACGATGACGAGTGTCTCGTCCGCCGTGAGCCCGGGGAGCAGCATGCCCGAACTCCCGTTGAACACGTCGCCGATAAAGAGGCGGTCGCCGTTCGTGCGACCGAAGTTCGTCCACGTGAACGTGATCCACAGCCCGCCGGTCTCGTTGTGCAGGGCGTGGTGGCGCTCGACGTTCCTGATCTCCATCGAGCGGCCGGTCGCCTCGCTGGCGTTCGCAGCGGCCGCCCTGAAGCCGTCGACCCCGAGCGGCGATTCGCTCTCGTTGAACTCGTCGACCAGGTCGTCGAACGCTTCCCGGTCGCCGTCCCCGACGGGCAGGACGGTCTTCACTCGCCACTGTGCGTCTCCGTTCGCCGCTACGTCGACGCGCATCTCGACTTCCCCCGGGTCGAGGGTGCTGTTGTGAGGGAGCGCGTTCGCGGCGGCGGCCGCTCCGCCGTTCGAGCCCGATGGCGCGCCAGCGAGAGCAGCCACTGGTGCGACCCCCGCAAGGAGGAGGAGGGCTGTGACGACTGCGACGGACGACCGCGGGGACATATTCGACTCATCCCTGGCCTCGGGGAAAACGCTTTCCATTAAAACGTCTCCGGGGCTTTTGAAACGTCTGCGCCCTTCTGGGCCACTCACGCGCTCGTTGAGAGTAGGTGGGTTTTTGTAATCGGGGACGAAAGAGTCCGTGACGATGCCACGGAACCGCCCTGTCCTCCTCGCGCTCCTCGTCGCGGCCCTCGTTCTGGCGCCGGTGACGCACGTCGCCGGCGCCGCGGTCGCACCGGCTCCGGCGGCGAGCACGGCCGTATCGGGTCCGTCGGCCACCGGGCTGATCGCTCACCCGGCGTCTGGCTCCGCGGAACCGGCCTCGCTGCCCGCGCCTGACGAACCGCTCGCGGCGACCGACGGCACGTTCGCGACCGATCGCCTGCAACCGAACACGTCGAACTACCTCGGGATCCGCGAGGAGGCGGTCGAACGGACGGGTCACGACCGCGCCTCGCTGAACATCGCAGGTGCGATTCAACAGGACGTTACCGAACTCAGGAGCGAGTACGCGTCGCTTTCGTTCGAACGGCGCTACGAGAACACCACCGGGTACGACGCGCGGTTAGACGTCCTCCGTTCGGAGGTCGATCGCCTCGACCGGCGCGTCCAGCAGCTCGAACTGCGTCGGAACAGGGTGATCGACGACTACAACGACGGCGACCTGAACACCGAAGCGTTCTACCGGGAGCTGGCGGCGATCGACGCCTCGGCCCGCGACGTCGAGTCGCAGTTCGACCGGATCCGCAGGGCCGCCGGGTTGTCGCTCCCCTCGGACCTGAACACGAAGATGAAGAACCTCGAAGGGGACCTGCTCACGCTACGCGGGCCGGTCCGCGAGCAGATCTCACAGGCCATGACCGGCGCCCGCGGACCGATACCGGTGTACTCGGTCACCTCGCAGACCGGCCTCGTGCTCGCGTCGACGCAGGGCTCGCTCTACTATCGCGAGGCGTACCTCGGGCAGAACCGCGAACAGATCGGCAGCAACCAGTTCGTCACCGACGGCGATCCCAGCGGGGTCAGTACCGCGAACAACCGCGCGGCCCAGCTCTACCCGTGGGCCTACGACAATATCCGTTCGGGCCCGAACGTCGAGCCGATCGGGAACACGTCCGTCTACTACGTCCAGCTGGGTCACCCCCACGGGTCGCTCGAAACGTATCTCGACGGCCGGTCGGAGTCCGCCTTCCGCGAGTTCCAGACCAAACCGCTCGCCGCGCTCCCGACCCGGTCGACCACTAACGCCAGCGACGGCCTCCTACTGCGGATCAACCGCTCCCACGCAACCGGGCCTATGCACCTCACCGTCACCGACAACGAAACCGGCGAACCGCTCGACGCCACCGTCACGATTAACGGCGACGACGTCGGCTCGACCGGTGACGACGGCCGCCTCTGGACGCTGACACCGCATCAGGCCGTCCGCATCTCGGTCACGACCGACGACGGCCGGACCGTCACCGAACGCTTTTTCGCCAACTGACCGGGCCGTACTGATCCCCTCCTTTTCGGCTCGGGTATCCTCGTTCGCTCAGCGGCGCTCACTCCGTGAGTCTCGCCCTTCGAGCACCGCTCGCGCAAAAATCTGGCCGAAAAAGGCTCGCTCACTGCGTTCGATCACAACGACCGACCGCTCACTCTGGGACGTCGGCGACGGTCGTGATGGCGACATCGGGGCTGTACGAGGGTCCCATCGTCACGTGGTAGAACTCCTCGAAGCCGGCCTCGCGGAACATGCGGTCGGCCTCGTCCTCGCCGTAGAAGAGCATGAACGCGTCGGCGAGCTTCTGGAAGACGGTGTTGGACGGGTAGTTCGGACCGACGATGAGCACCTGTCCACCGGGTTTCGCGATGCGGCGACACTCGGCGAGGGCCGCGACGGGGTCGGGCCAGTACTCGATCGAGCCCGAGGACCACACCACGTCGAAGGTGTCGTCTTTGAACGGGAGTCGCTCGGCGTCGCCGCGGTAGAACGGGACGGCGCCGCGCTTGCCGAACTTCGCCCACGCCTTCTCCAGCTGGTGGACGCTCTGGTCGAGGCCGTGGACGTTCTCGGTCCGTTCGAGCAGGCCTTCGGTGGCGAACCCGGTGCCACAGCCGACGTCGAGCACGCGGTCGCCCTCCTCGATGTCCAAGAGGTCGAGCGCCTCCGTCCGCATCTCCTCGTTCCAGATGAACGGGTTGATCTGGTCGTACACCTTCGAGAGATACTTGTAGAACAGGCGAGCCCGTGTCTTGTCTTGGACGGCCATTGCCGACGTTTCGTCCCAGGTCGGCATAGTTCCCCCGTTTCCCGACGCCTGGGCGCCGAGCGAACGGCTGCCGACGGACGGCGGACCATCTGATCGCGACCGTGCCACCGACCGCGGTCGGACACCGCGACCGCCGCCGAGCGCGCTCGCGGCGCGCACGGCCGGGCCCACTTCGCAACTACCAAATAGGCCCTGAACGGATCTCCCCACGATTAGCAAATGCCAAGGCCAGAGGTTCTCGACCGAGTCAAAGACGCCGAACAGGAGGCGGACGAGATCGTCGCCGAGGCCGAGGAGGACGCCGAGGAGACGATCGCCGACGCTCGCGAGGAGGCCGACGAGATCCGCGAGCAGGCCCGCCGAGACGCCGACGCCGAGGCCGAGGAGCGCCTCGGCGAAGCGCGCGAGGAGATCGAGGCCGAGCGCGAACGCATCCTCGAAGAGGGAGCCGAGGAGCGTGAGGCACTCGAGACGCGCGCCCGCGACCGCACCGACGAGGTCATCGACTACGTGGTGACACAGTTCGAGGAGGCGGTGCATGCTCAGACCTAAGCGAATGAGCAAGGTGTCCGTGACGGGCTCGAAGGCCGTCATGGACGACGTCATCGAGACGGTCTACGATCTGCACCTGGTCCACTTCACCGACTACGACGGCCGCTGGCCGGGCTTCGACAACGGCAACCCGATGGAAGGGGGCGACACCGCCTCCGAGAAGCTCGTCACCGTCCGCTCGCTCAAGAGCATCCTCGGCGTCGAGCCCGAGGACGCCGGCCCGAGCCGGATCGTCACCGACGAGACTCTCGAGACCGAACTCGAGGAGGTCCGGACCGAGGCCAACGACCTCGACGACCGACGCACAGAGCTCGAGAGCGAACTCCGCGAGGTCGACGAGGAGATCGGTGCGATGGACCCGTTCGCGACGCTGGGCATCGACCTCGACCTCCTGTGGGGCTACGACTCGCTGTCCGTCGCGGTCGGCGAGGGCGACGACGACAGCGTCGAGCGCGCGCTGGCCGACCTCGACGCCGCCACGCAGGTCTTCGACGAAGACGACGTCGTCGCGGCCTTCGCGCACACCGACGAGGACACGCTCCAGCAGGCGCTCGTCGAGGCCGACTTCACGGCCGTCGACGTGCCCCACGAGGAGGGCGACCCGCAGGACGTCCTCGCGGAGCTCGAACACCGCAAACAGCAGCTCGAATCCGAACTCGCGACCGTCGAGAACCAGATCGAGGAGCTGCGCTACGACGTGGCCGGCTTCCTGCTGGCCGCCGAGGAGAAGCTCTCGATCCGCGCCCAGAAGGCCGAGGCACCGCTCTCGTTCGCGACGACGCAGAACGCGTTCGTTTCAGAGGGCTGGATCCCGACCGAGCGCGTCGAGGAGTTCGAGATGGCGCTCGCCGACGCCGTCGGCGAGCACGTCGAGGTCGAGGAGCTCGAAGTCGCCGAGTACGACCGCCACGGCCACGCCGCGACCACCGAGGAGGTCGACCACGACGGCACCGAACCGGAGGAGGTCGGCGCGGGCACCGGCGGCGTCGAAGAGGAACGAGCCGCCGAGGAGAAGTTCGACGACGACGAGAGCGAACCGCAGGAGGCCCGTGCTGACGGGGGCACTGTCACGATGGCCGACGACGACCCGCCGGTCATCCAGGACAACCCCGGCATCACCCAGCCGTTCGAACTCCTGACGAAGGCCGTCGGCCGGCCGAACTACTCGGAGTTCGACCCGACGGTCATCCTCTTCCTGACGTTCCCGCTGATGTTCGGGTTCATCATCGGTGACGTCGGGTACGGGCTGATCTACACCGGGATCGGCTACTACATGTTCAGCAACTACGAGTCGGACGCGTTCAAGAACTTCGGCGTCATCACGGCCGCGGCCGGCCTGATGACCGCGCTGTTCGGGTTCCTCTACGGCGAGATATTCGGTCTGCATCTGGTCGCCTCCGTGTTCTGGGAGGGCGTCGTGGGACTCGAACACGCGCCCATCGAGAAGGGCCTCTCGCCGGCCACGAGCTACTGGGCCAACACCTGGTTCCTCGTGACCGCGCTGTTCGGCCTGCTGCACCTCAACACGGCTTACGTCCTGGAGTTCATCGAGAACAGGACGCTCCACGGGACCAAGGAAGCCGTCATCGAGACGGGGTCGTGGCTGCTGGCGCTGAACGGCCTGTGGATCTTCATCTTCAGCCGCCTGTTCGACGGCGCCAAGCCGGACCTGCTGTTCGAGACCTTCGACGAGGGCCACCAGGCCGCGTTCGAACTCGGCTTCTCCGGGTTCCCCGCGGTCGTCGGCTGGGTCGGCCTCGGGATGGTCTTGCTCGGGATGGTCCTGCTGGCCATCGGTCCGGTCCACGAACTCATCGAGATCCACGTCGTGCTGGCGCACACCCTGTCGTACCTGCGTATCGCCGCGGTCCTGCTCGCGAAGGCCGGGATGGCGTTCGCGGTCAACCTCCTGTTCTGGGGGGCGTACGCGACCGAGGGCGAACACGGCGACGCGTGGCACTTCGCGCTGACGCACATGCCGCACGTCGGGGACATGTCCCACGGTCACGAGGTCACCGAGATCCTCTTCCCCGGGATGGTCCACATGGGTCCGGCGATGGCGGTCTTAGGCGTCCTCGTCCTGATATTCGGGAACCTCATCGTCCTGATCCTCGGGGTCACCTCCTCGGGGATCCAGTCCATCCGTCTGGAGTTCTTCGAGTTCTTCGAGAAGTTCTACGACGGCAACGGTGCGACCTACTCGCCGTTCGGGACCGAGCGGAACTACACGACCGAAGACTGATCGCGACTGCCGAATCGGGGCTCCGGTTCGGCGCTCTGTTCTCTCCGCGTTCTACGCCGTCGACCACTGACACGTCTCTGCCGCACCTGAATCACCAGTGAGGCCCGCTGGCGCCGCTGTCGCGGGATCCCTCGCAGAACGCCTGTCACGGGTTGCCATTCGGTCGATTTGGGAAGCTTTATGCCCACGATAGAGCAATTCGAGCGTGTACGGAACGGAACCGTCGCGACAAACCCTACACAACAATGATCGATTCCATCGCCCCTATCGCAATCGCACTGCAGGAGAGTAGCCCCGCACTCGAACCCACCGCGGCCGCCGCGCTCGCCGTCGGACTCGGTGCGCTCGGCACCGGTATCGCACAGCGTTCGATCGGCGCCGCGGCCGTCGGGGCCGTCGCCGAGGACGACGACATGTTCGTTCCGGCGCTGATCTTCACAGCACTGCCGGAGACGCTGATCATTATCGCGTTCGTCACGATCTTCGTGGCGAACTAACCGCGCGGCACTTTACTACTACTCATGAGCCTCGATACAGTCGTAGAGGACATTCGAGACGAGGCCCGCGCGCGTGCGGAGGAAGTTCGCGCCGACGCCGAGGCACAGGCAGACGAACTCATCTCGGAGGCCCAGGCCGACGCCGAGTCCATCCGCCAGGAGCGCCAGCGGGAGGTCGAGGCCACGATCGAGCAGGAGCGCGAGCAGAAGCTCTCCAGCGCCAAGCTGGAGGCCAAACAGGACCGTCTGGAGGCCCGCCGCGACGTGCTGGCGGACGTCCGGGACGCCGTCGAGGACGAACTCGCCGGGCTCGAGGGCGAGACGCGCGAGGAGCTGACGCGGACGCTCCTCGACGCGGCGACGACGGAGATCGGTGACACCACCGACGCCGTCGTCTACGGCCGCCCGGACGACGAGGACCTGCTGGAGGACGTGCTCGCCGACTACGACCTCGACTACGCCGGCGAGTACGATTGCCTCGGCGGCGTCGTCGTCGAGAGCGAGTCCTCGCGGGTCCGGGTCAACAACACCTTCGACTCGGTGCTCGACGACGTCTGGGAAGACAACCTCCGGGAGATCAGCGACCGTCTGTTCGGAGACAAATGAGCACGACCGACGACTACGAGGACAGCAACTACGAGTACGTCACGGCCCGCGTCCGGTCGCGCCGTGCGTCGCTGTTCGACGAGGACGACTACCGGAAGCTAGTCCGGATGGGCACCGGCGAGATCGCCCGGTTCATGGAGGAGTCGGAGTACGAGGAGGAGATGAACCGCCTCGGCTCCCGCTACTCGGGCTCGGACCTCGTCGAGTACGCGCTCAACGAGAATCTCGCGGGACACTTCGACGACCTGCTGCGCTGGTCGACCGGCCGACTGTACGACTACGTCGCCCGCTACCTGCGGAAGTTCGACGCCTGGAACGTCAAGACCGTCCTCCGCGGCCTGTACTCGGACGCGCCGCGGGAGGACATCGAGGCCGACCTCATCGACGCCGGTGAGTTCTCCGAGGACCTGCTCGACGAACTCGTCGAGGCCGGCTCCGTCGAGGACGTCATCGCGGCGCTCGACCGGACGATCTTCGGCGAGGCCCTCGAGGCGGCGTTCGAGGACTACGAGGACACCGGGCTGCTCGTCCCGCTCGAAAACGCGGTCGACCGGACGTTCTACGAGCGGCTCATCGGCGGGCTGCCCGCGGAACCCGACCGCCCGACGGGGCTGTACATCGAGTTTCTCGAGGCGGAGATCGACTTCCGGAACCTCCGGAACGCGCTGCGGATCGCTCGCAGCGGCGCCGACATGGACCCCGCGGACTACTTCATCGACGGGGGTCGGCTGTTCGACGCCGACGAACTGCGCCAGCTCGTCGCCAACGAGGACCAGCTCGTCGAGCGAGTCCGCACCAGCGTCTACGGTGAGGAGCTCGACAGCGCGCTGGACGTGCTCGCCGGGGCGGAGAGCCTCATCGAGTTCGAACACGCGCTGGACGCGGCGCTGCTCGAGTACGCCGACACCCTTTCAAATCGCTATCCCCTATCCGTGTGTCCGGTGCTCTCGTTCGTCCTCGCGAAGGAGCGCGAGGTCGACAACGTCAGGGCGATCGCCCGCGGCCGCGAAGCGGGTCTGAGCCCAGACCAGATCGAAGCGGAGCTGGTGACAATATGAGCCAGGAGATCGGCGTCGTCGGCAGTCCGGACTTCACGACGGGCTTCCGACTGGCGGGCGTCCGGCGGTTCGCCGACGTCCGCGACGACGACCCAGACGAACAGTTCGACGAGGCGGTCCGGGAGATGCTGGACGACGACGACGTGGGCATCCTCGTGATGCACGACGACGATCTGGAGCGGCTCTCCCGCGGCGTCCGGTCCGACGTCGAGACGAGCGTGGAACCGGTGCTGGTCACCCTCGGTGGCCCCGCCGGCTCCAGCGGACTGCGCGAGCAGATCAAACGCGCCATCGGCATCGACCTGATGGAAGAAGACTAATATGAGCCAAGCAACAGACACGACCGTTCGCGAGGACGGCGTCATCGAAAGCGTATCGGGGCCGGTCGTCACGGCCAAGAACCTCGACGCGAAGATGAACGACGTCGTCTACGTCGGCGAAGAGGGACTGATGGGCGAGGTCATCGAGATCGAGGGAGCGATCACCACCATCCAGGTCTACGAGGAGACCTCGGCAGTGTCGCCGGGCGAACCCGTCGAAGGGACGGGCTCGCCGCTGTCGGTCGACCTCGGTCCGGGGATGCTCGACTCCATCTACGACGGCGTCCAGCGCCCGCTGGACGTCCTCGAGGAGAAGATGGGGTCGGCGTTCCTCGACCGCGGCGTCGACGCCCCCGGTATCGACCTGGAGAAGACCTGGGAGTTCACCCCCGAGGTCGAGGAAGGCGACGAGGTCGAGGCCGGCGACATCGTCGGCTCCGTGCCCGAGACGCCCAGTATCGACCACAAGGTGATGGTGCCGCCCGACTACGAGGGCGGCGAAGTCGTCGCCATCGAGTCCGGCAACTTCAACGTCGAAGAGACGGTCGCCGAACTCGACAACGGCGAGGAGATCCAGATGCGCCAGGAGTGGCCTGTCCGGTCGGCCCGACCGACCGAGGACAAGCAGACGCCGACGGAGCCGCTCACGTCGGGTCAGCGCATCCTCGACGGCCTGTTCCCGCTCGCGAAGGGCGGGACGGCCGCCATCCCGGGACCGTTCGGGTCCGGGAAGACCGTCACCCAGCAGAGCCTCGCCAAGTTCGCCGACGCCGACATCGTCGTCTACATCGGCTGTGGCGAGCGCGGCAACGAGATGACGGAAGTCATCGACGACTTCCCGGACCTGCCCGACCCGCAGACCGGGAACGCGCTGATGGCACGCACGTGCCTCATCGCGAACACGTCGAACATGCCCGTCGCCGCGCGCGAATCCTGCGTGTACACGGGGATCACCATCGCGGAGCACTACCGCGACATGGGCTACGACGTCGCGCTGATGGCCGACTCCACCTCGCGGTGGGCCGAGGCCATGCGCGAGATCTCCTCGCGACTCGAGGAGATGCCCGGTGAGGAAGGCTACCCGGCGTACCTGGCCGCCCGCCTCTCGCAGTTCTACGAGCGGGCCGGCTACTTCGACAACATCAACGGGACTGAAGGATCGATCTCGGCCATCGGCGCGGTCTCGCCGCCCGGCGGCGACTTCTCCGAGCCGGTCACCCAGAACACGCTGCGCATCGTCAAGACGTTCTGGGCGCTCGACTCGGACCTCGCCGAGAAGCGACACTTCCCGGCGATCGACTGGAACGACTCCTATTCGCTGTATCGCGACCAGCTCGACCCGTGGTTCGTCGAGAACGTCGCCGACGACTGGCCCGAACAGCGCCAGTGGGCGATCGACGTCCTCGACGAGGACGGCGAACTGCAGGAAGTCGTCCAGCTCGTCGGCAAGGACGCGCTGCCGGAGGACCAGCAGCTGACGCTGGAGGTCGCCCGGTTCATCAAGGAGGCGTGGCTGCAGCAGAACGCGCTGCACGACGTCGACCGCTACTGTCCGCCGGAGAAGACCTACCGCATCCTCGGCGCGATCCGGACGTTCAACGACGAGGCGACCGACGCGCTCGAGGCGGGCGTCCCGATCGACGAGATCACGGCCATCGACGCCGCGCCGCGACTCAACCGTATCGGCACGACGCCCGACGACGAGGTCGACGACTTCGTCGACGACCTCGAAGCGGACATCGCCGAGCAACTGCGCTCCCTGTACTAACAATGAAAGAATACCAGACAATCACGGAAATCAGCGGTCCGCTGGTCCACGTCGAGACTGACGAGCCGATCGGCTACGACGAGATCGTCGAGATCGAGACCGGCGACGGCCAGACGCGCCGCGGTCAGGTGCTGGACACCTCCAGCGACCACGTCGCGATCCAGGTCTTCGAGGGCACCGAGGGGATCGACATGAACTCCTCGGTCCGCTTCCTCGGCGAGACCATGAAGATGCCCGTCACCGAGGACCTCCTCGGACGGGTCCTCGACGGGTCCGGCAACCCGATCGACGGCGGCCCGGACATCGTTCCCGACGAACGCCGCGACATCGTCGGCGCAGCGATCAACCCCTACTCCCGCGAGTACCCCGAGGACTTCATCCAGACCGGCGTCTCCGCCATCGACGGCATGAACACGCTGGTCCGCGGACAGAAGCTCCCGATCTTCTCGGGTTCGGGGCTGCCCCACAACGACCTCGCGCTGCAGATCGCCCGCCAGGCCTCCGTCCCGGAGGAAGAGGGCGAGGGCGAGGACACCGAGTTCGCAGTGATCTTCG
Source organism: Halosimplex amylolyticum (assembly GCF_051414035.1). Classification (NCBI taxonomy): domain Archaea; kingdom Methanobacteriati; phylum Methanobacteriota; class Halobacteria; order Halobacteriales; family Haloarculaceae; genus Halosimplex; species Halosimplex amylolyticum. The sequence goes on from NZ_JBLKNW010000002.1 coordinate 452,067, forward strand.
GCGCGATGGGGATCACGGCAGAAGAGGCCAACGAGTTCATGGACGACTTCGAGCGCACGGGCGCGCTCGAGCGTTCTGTCGTCTTCATGAACCTCGCGGACGACCCAGCCGTCGAGCGGACGGTCACGCCGCGACTGGCCCTGACCACCGCCGAGTACCTCGCCTTCGACAAGGGATACCACGTGCTGGTCATCCTGACGGACATGACCAACTACTGTGAGGCGCTGCGCGAGATCGGTGCGGCGCGCGAAGAGGTCCCGGGCCGCCGTGGCTACCCGGGGTACATGTACACCGACCTCGCCCAGCTCTACGAGCGGGCCGGCCGCATCAAGGGCGAGGAGGGGTCGATCACGCAGATCCCCATCCTCACGATGCCGTCCGACGACATCACCCACCCGATCCCGGACCTGACCGGGTACATCACGGAGGGGCAGATCCTCGTCGACCGCGACCTCAACAGCCAGGGCATCCAGCCGCCGATCGACCCGCTACCGTCGCTGTCCCGGCTGATGGACGACGGTATCGGCGAGGGGCTGACCCGCGGGGACCACGGCGGCGTCTCCGACCAGCTCTACGCCGCGTACGCGGAAGGTGAGGACCTGCGCGACCTCGTGAACATCGTCGGTCGCGAGGCGCTTTCCGAGCGGGACAACCAGTACCTCGACTTCGCCGAGGAGTTCGAGGAGCAGTTCGTCCAGCAGGGCTACAACACCGACCGCGACATCGACGAGACGCTCGACATCGGCTGGGACCTCCTCTCGAAGCTCCCGAAAAACGAGCTCAACCGCATCGACGAGGAGTACATCGAGGAGTACTACCGCGAGGACGTCGAAGCCGAAGTCGCCGCGGACTGACGCCGCGACTTTTCATTTCCGTTCGCTGTGCAGGTTGTCGACGAGTATCGGTTCGGCGTGGCACCGTCGATAGGACGTGTTGCTTACAGCGACGGTACACTCTGGTATGAGTTTCGCGGACGACATCGATACTAACGCCGTTGGTTTCGAGGGGATTCCCGGCTACTTTGACCACGAAAGTCGTGTTCGGGTCCCACGCCCGCTGGGCGGCGGCGGATTCGGATCTGAACCTCTTGTTTCAATCCTCAAATATGTTCGACGACACCGAGCGGTTCTGTATGTCAAACTGGATCGAAACCACGCTTCGGTAGTACGCCAGAGGATTCGTTGATGTCAGCGAGGCCGAGTCGCTCCCAACGCAATTCTTGCACGCCGCACTCAGTGACCGGGCCGTACTCGTCGGCGATGGGACGCTCATCGAATGGAACCGCGAACGACTCGAACGGGAATGCGAGGAGACGGTGGACGAGCGCGCACACAAGTGGCGAACAGTTATCGACTGTCTCACTCGCAGGGTGACGTAAATGGCGGACGAAGACGTCTTTGCGGACAGACTCTACCACATCGAAGTATACACCGACGATCTGAAAGAGATGCGTGGTTTCGATAAACGGACTTTCTCTGGCTGACGGTGACCGACTTCCGGAGAGATAGCGGTCTCACAGATTGATTCGATTGTTTCATCCATCGTTGATCTGCGTCCCTGAAAACTCGGCATCTAAATTGAAACAGTCCTGTTATTAGTTTTATGGTATATGAGTTACAACATTTAGTTTACATAATGGCCTTTAAAATTGACAATAATTTCTTGCTGCGGTGAAACAATGAGTGATGGAAAATCCGAAAACGTAGAACCAAGTTCAAGGCAAACAACGACGGCGAAGAGTGACTGGAGCCGGCGAGAACTGCTGAAAGGTGTCGGTACCGGGACTGCGCTCGCTACTGCGTCGGCAGTTGGTCTCGCATCGCCTGGGGCAGTTGACGTTTCAACAGCCTCGCGAATAACGCAGCGATCGTTTGATCCTCACTGGACGTCGCGAAATTGGAATCACTGGCGGAATACAGATGAGACGGTTCAAGGTGAAGAAGTGGAACAAGGGATTCTAATCAATCGTCATCTGTTCCTCAACGACGTTTATCAATCTGACAACGACAACATGTTCACGTTCCATCTACACACGTTGGGAGCTTGTGTAGATGAACGTGATCCAGAAGAGTTCGTCGGCTTGGAAGCAGCGAAATCAAATCATACATTCGAAGTTGAATCTAATGATATTGATGTTCGAGATATCGGAACTACGCTTCCAAGGATTGCAAACACCTTCAGCGGTCCGGAAGACGACGAAACGATTCCCATCGAAGAGGTTCCCAGTAGAGAAGATAAATGGACAACTAGTAAGGCTGATCTGAATTCTGCTGATATTAGTGAGTCCGATGGTGACGCAGCCGTACTTCTCGGCGGCGGATCGATAGCCACAGGACTTGCCGCCGGTGTGCCCACACTTGGTGTAGGAACAGCAGCCACTCTTACTGGGACTAGTTTTGTCCTCGGACTAGCAGGCCTCTATTCAGGGCTCGGTGACTATGGAGAAGAAGTAAAAGCTACCGAATCCATGTATCGGTACAACGGGAAAACGAAGCACAAGTGGGGTCCTGGTGGCATCTTTACTGAAGTCCCGTCTGCAGATGTGTTTACTCACCACTTGGCTATTGACGTTCCCGTCAAACATGGGAATTCTGTTGAATTTACCGTTCGAGACAAAGTGAAACCGACGAACTTAGACGACCCAGGCGCTAACTGGCTGTCAAATGGTAACCACAATTCCGGGTCTTGGACTGTGACTGTCCCCTCCTATGATCAGGGTGAAGACCCAGAAGAGGTCGGATTACCAACGGTGGATCCTTCTGCGAGGAAACTATAACGTCTGAGCAGGCGTATTGATTAATGCACTTTTTGTAGTATTTTCTGCTATTTATGATATAGTTGCGCACCGATTGTGTAGAGAGCAACCACTGAAAGAAAAACTGCTACTGTGATCTCTTCTGGATGGATATAGAGGGCTGTGAATCCAATTAATAGTATCACAATTATCCCTACGCTTGTTTTTGAGAACCCGCTGGCGGCAGATGTATCCATGTATAATACATTGAGGTTGTCAATGATATGTTTTACCTTCTTGGTAGGAACAAATATCCCCTGTCGATCTGACCACAAGCAATTGCGCAAACGGATGATGGATGGAGAAGAATGAACAAAATTCAATCTCTATTCAAACAACACTGTGTGTCCTCATAACCGATATTTCAGTTTCAATTTTGTTCCGATTCGGACTTATATTGATGAACAGACGCTGAGGCGTGCCCACAAGGACAACGTTCATTGCACAACCACTAGTACGTCGGTCCATGACTCGCTCCTCTGGGGAGGCGCGGGTCCTCTACGCCGACGCCGACGACGACTGCGCCGAACCGGTCGTCGACGCGCTGAGCGACGCCGGGTTCGCCGTCGAACGGGTGCGGGACGCGGCGGCGGTGCTGGACGCCGTCGAGACAAACCCGCCGGCCGCCGTCGTCAGCGAGCGGCGACTGCCCGATAGCTCAGGCCTGGACCTGCTGGCCGACGTCCGCGAGCGGACCGAGGACCTCCCCTTCGTGATCTTCACCGCGGTCGGCGATGAGCACCTCGCGAGCGCGGCCATCTCGGCCGGCGTGACCGACTACGTGCCGCGGGACCCGCCCGAGAAGCAGCGGGCCGTGCTGGTCGACGCCGTCGAGGCCGCGCTGGCGGACGCGGACCGGCGCTTCGCCGACGTGACCGAGGCCCTCAAGGACCGGGCGATGGACGAGGCGCCGGTCGGGATCACCATCGCCGACGGGAAGCGCCGGGACACGCCGCTCATCTACGTCAACGAGGCCTTCGAGGAGCTCACCGGCTACGACGAGGCGGAGGTACTCGGTCGCAACTGCAACCTCCTGCAGGGGCCCGACTCCGCCGCGGAACCGGTCGCCGAGATGGCGAGCGCGATCGACGAGGGCGAACCCGTCTCCGTCGAACTCCGCAACTACACGCGCGACGGCGAGGAGTTCTGGAACCGGGTGGACATCGCGCCGGTCGGCGACGACGACGGCGACCCGGCCCACTACGTCGGCTTCCAGATGGACGTGACCGACCGCGTCGAGGCCGAGCGCGAGGCCAGGCGCCAGGCCGAGACGGCCAGGGCCGAGCGCGAGACGGTCGAGGCGCTGCTCGACAGGCTGGACGGGCTGGTGACCGACGTGACCAGCGAACTGCTCGGCGCGGAGACCCGCGCGGCCGCCGAAGCCGCGGTGACCGAGCGGCTGGTCGAGACCGACGAGTACGCGCTGGCGTGGATCGGCGAGGAGGACCCCGCCACCGACACCATCGCGCCGGGCACGTGGGCCGGCGTCGCGGACCCTCCGGCGCTGGAACTCGCGGCCGACGCCGACGACCCCGTCGCCCGCGCCGTGCGGACGGGGGAGGTGCAGGTCGTCGGCGCCGACGCGGTGCCCGACGTCTACGCCGGCGCGCTCGCCGACGGCGCGGGCGGACTGGCCGCACTCCCGCTCCGGTACGGCGACGTGAACTACGGCGTCCTCGTGGTCGTCCTCCGGGCCGGCGCGTCGCTCTCGGAGCCCGAGGAGCGCGTCCTCGCCGCGGTGGCCCAGTCGACCGCCATGGCGCTCCACGTCCTGACCTCCCGGCGGCTGCTCGGGTCCGACGACGTGAGCGAACTGACGTTCTCGCTGGCGGGCGACGAGCCGTTCTTCGTCGGCCTCTCGGCGGCACTCGACGCCGAATTCGTCCACTCGGGGACCATCACGCGCGAAGCGGGACCGACGACGCTCTTCTTCGAGACCGACGCCGATCCAGACGCGGTGGTCGAGGCGGCCGCTGCCCGTGCGGACGTCCGCGGGTGCACGCCGGTGACGAGCGGCGACGGCCGCGCTATCCTCGAGTTCACCGTCACCGAAGCGCCGCTCGTCCAGTTGCTGCTCGACCGCGGCGGCCGCCTCACGGCGGCGTCGGCCTCGGGCGGAACGGGCGAACTGACCGCCGAGATCCCCCCCGAGGCCCAGCCGCGGACCGTCGTCGACGCCGTCGAGGCCGGCGTGCCCGGCGCCGACCTGACCGCCTACCGCGAACACGAGCGACCCGCGGGCACCCGCACGGACGTCCGCGCGCGCATCGACGACCGGCTGACCGACCGCCAGTCCACGGCGCTCCGGACCGCCATCGTCGGCGGGTTCTTCGAGTGGCCGCGCGACACCAACGGCGAGGACCTGGCAGACGCCATGGACATCGGCCGCTCGACCTTCCACCAGCACCTCCGCGCCGCCCAGCGGAAGGTGTTCGAGGAACTGTACGGCTGAGGCTGTCCCCCTCGCGCGTTTTTATATCCGACTTCTCCCCGTCGGAGGGCCGGCCCGCCGACGGCGGGCCGTCACGGCCGACCGGAAATCCCGTCTCCTCGGTGTGGAACGGGCGCATCTGTTCGACCCCGCCGCCGATCTACCTCGATCGTCCAACTAGTTAGGCGGTTTTCTTTTCCGGCAAAAACCGCAGTTTCTACTAGAGTCATGCCATCACCAGGGAGCGAACAGATCTGGCTGTGGATCGGGACGCTCGGGATGTTCCTGGGCATGCTGTACTTCATCGCCCGCGGCTGGGGCGAACAGGACCAGAAGCGCCAGGAGTTCTACATCGTGACGATACTGATCACCGCGATCGCCTTCGTGAACTACCTCGCGATGGCGACCGGGTTCGGGTTGACGACGGTCGACGTCGCCGGCGAGGAGATCCCCATCTACTGGGCGCGCTACACGGACTGGCTGTTCACGACGCCGCTGTTGTTGATCGACCTGGGACTGCTGGCGCGGGCGAACCGCAATCAGCTGGCGACGCTCGTCAGTCTCGACGCGCTGATGATCGCCACCGGGGCGGTGGCGACGCTGGTCGGCGGCAACTACGTCGTGGCGGGGCTCGACGACGGCGCCCGCCGGCTGATCTGGTGGGGTATCAGCACGGGCTTTTTGCTCGTGTTGCTGTATTTCCTGTTCGGGACGCTCAGCGAGCAGGCCCAGCAGCTCGGAAGCGACGTCGGTGCGAAGTTCGCCCAGCTGCGCAACCTGATCGTCGTGGTCTGGCTGGTCTATCCGGTGTGGTGGCTGGTCGGGACCGAAGGGGTGAGACTGCTCCCGTCGGTCGGCGGGAGCGTCCTCTTCGTCGAGACGGCGGGGTTCATGGTGCTCGACCTGGTCGCGAAGGTCGGCTTCGGCTTCCTGCTGCTGACGAGCCGCCGGGTCCTCGACGACGTGGCCGCAGCGTCCGGCACCGGCGCGGCCGCGACCGTCGACGACTGACGGCGGGCCCGTCCGGTCACCGCGGCCCGCCCTCGCGACCGGGGAGTATCACGGTCGAGAATCGGCCCGAATCAACTACAGGCGCGGTCCCACGAGAGTGATCCGATGAGTTCGCTGACCTACGTCCAGTTTCACGCCGTCTACGTGCTGCCCGCGCTGGCCGCGCTGACGGCGACGGTCCACCACCGCCGCGACAGCGTCGACTGGCGGGTCAGCGGCGGCGGGCTGGCGCTCGTCACCGCGCTCGCGGTCGCGTACACGCTGCCCTGGGACCGTCTGCTCATCGACGCGGGCGTCTGGACGTACGGCGCCGACGCGGTCGCCGGGCGACTGTGGGGCGTCCCCTACGAGGAGGTCCTGTTTTTCGTCCTCCAGCCCGCGCTGACCACGCTGTGGACTGTCCACGTCGTCGGCCCAGTCGTCTCGGGCGTCGAGCACAGCCGACGCGACCGGGTCGGGGGTGCCGCGACCGGTATCGCCGTCGGGCTCGTCGGCGTCGCACTGTTGACCGCCCAGTCGACGACGTACCTGGGGGCGATTCTCACGTGGGCGGGCCCGGTGCTGGCGCTCCAGTGGGCCGTCGGCTGGCGCTACCTCTGGCGCCGTCGCGGTCGCGTCGCCGTCGCGGTGTTCGTCCCCTCGGCGTACCTCTGGGTCGTCGACCGCCTCGCCATCGAGGCCGGCGTCTGGGCCATCTCGGAGACGTACACCACTGGCCTGGCCGTCGCCGGGCTGCCGATCGAGGAGATGGTCTTCTTCGTCGTGACGAACTGCTTCGTCGTCCAGGGAGTCGTCCTCTTCCGCTGGGTGGTCCACCGATGGCGATAGCCCGCCGGGAGGGCGCCGGGCTCCCGGCGAGCGCCCGCCGCCCGCTCCGGGTTCTGGTCGCCTGGCTCCCCTGGATTCCCGTCGCCGCCGCGACGGTCGCGTTCGCGCTCGGCCTGTCGGTCCCCCGCGAGTGGCGCTACGTCCCGCTGGTCGTCAGCGTCGTCGCCTTCGGGCTGCCCCACGGCGCCGTCGACTGGGCGGCGCTCCCGCGGGCGGCCCTCGGTCCGGCGGTCGACTCCAGCGACCTCCGCAGGCCCTGGCGACGCACCCGCCAGGCGCGTCGCGTCCGCCGGTGGCTGGCGGTCGTCGGCGTCGTCTACCTCGCGTTCGGCGGGGTCTACGCCGTCGGCTGGTTCCTCGCGCCGCTCGTTGCGGTCGGCGCGTTCCTCGTGCTGACGTGGTTTCACTGGGGCCAGGGCGAACTCTACCCGCTTCGCGAAGTACTGGGTGCCGACCACCTCGACGCCCGCTGGCGACGGGCGCTGACCGTCGCCGTCCGCGGCGCGCTTCCGATGGGCGTCCCCCTGCTCGCGTTCCCCGGCCGGTACCGGGCGGTCCTCGACTCGTTCGTCGCGCCGTTCGGTGGGTCGGTACCGGCCTGGCCGTTCGGCGCCGACGCGCGGTTCGCGCTCGGCGTCGTCCTCGCCGCGCTGACCGTGGGGACGCTCGCCGTCGGGTACCGCACGCCGTCGAACCGCCGGACGTGGGCGGTCGACGCCGGCGAGACCGCGCTGCTGTGGACGTACTTCCTCGTCGTCCCGCCGGTGTTCGCGATCGGCCTGTACTTCTGTTGCTGGCACGCCCCGCGCCACGTCGCGCGCGTGCTCGCGCTGGACGGCGAGTCCCGCGACGCGCTCTCCCGGGGCCGTCTCGCCGGGCCGCTCGCCCGGTTCGCTCACGAGGCGGCCGTGCCGACGCTGGTCGCGCTCGCCGGCTGCGCCGCCCTCTGGTGGCTGGCGCCCGCGCCCGAACCCACGCTGGAGGGCGCCGTCGCCGTCTATCTCGTCGCTATCGCGGTGCTGACGCTGCCCCACGTGGTCGTCGTGACGTGGATGGACCGGCTGGCCGGGTACTGGTAGCGAGCCCGCTCGCGTTTTTCGAGGTGCTCGCTTCGCTCGCACCTCGCTGCTCACGGCTCACTTCGTTCGCCGTTCGCTCGTTCGGCGGCGCTCACTCCGTTCGCGCCGCTCTGCTCGCGGGTCACTTCGTTCCCCGGTCGCATTTCCGAGGTCTCACTCCGTTCGACCTCGCTACGACTGAAAACGGTTAACTGCCTACGTCGACAAACCGCTATCAAATGGCCGAGGACGTCAAACCCACCCGGAAGGAGCTCATGCAGATCGAGGAGCGCATCGAGCTCTCCGAGCGCGGGCACGACACGCTGGAGCAGAAACGCGACGGCCTCATCATGGAGTTCATGGACATCCTGGACGAGGCCCAGGACGTCCGATCCGACCTCGACGACAAGTACGAGGAGGCCCAGAACGCGATCAACATGGCCCGCGCGCTCGACGGCGACGTGGCCGTCCGCGGCGCCGCCGCCGCCCTCAAGGAACACCCCGAGCTCACCACGGAGTCCAAGAGCGTCATGGGCGTCTACATCCCCCAGATCGACTCCACGAAGGTCTCCAAGAGCCTCGACGAACGCGGCTACGGCGTCCTCGGGACGAGCGCCCGCATCGACGAGGCCGCCTCGGCCTACGAGGAACTGCTCGACCAGATCATCCTCGCCGCCGAGGTCGAGACCGCGATGAAGAAGATGCTCGACGAGATCGAGACGACCAAGCGCCGCGTCAACGCGCTGGAGTTCAAGCTCCTCCCCGAACTCCGCGCCAACGAGGAGTACATCGAGCAGAAGCTCGAAGAGCAGGAGCGCGAGGAGATCTTCCGCATGAAGAAGATCAAGGACAAGAAAGAGCGCGAGGAGGACGAGGAACGCGCCGAGGCCGAAGCCGAAGAGGCGGAAGACGCCGAGACCGTCGCGGCCGACGACTAACGCGCCTCTCTTCTCCCCCGTTCTGCGACTCTGTAACGTTCTGCGACTCCGTCCCGTTCTGCGATTTCGTCCCGTTCTGCGACTCCGTACCGTTCTGCGCTCTCCCGCTCTCCGGCCGGCATCGTTTAGTCGACAGCGGCGCCAGCGACGGTATGGACTGTCCCGACTGCGGCGCGCCGACGCTCGCCTTCGCCGTCCCGCCGGAGTACCGCGAGTACCTGCCCGCCGACGCGGCCGGCGCGGAGGTGTGTACCGGCTGTCTCGCCCTCCGGCCAGTCGACGACCCGCCCGACGAGCGTCCCGACTTCACCGTCATCAGCGACGCGATCCCATCGAACCCGGACGCCGCGCTCCCGTTCGTCCTCCTGGTGGGGCTGGTCCCGTCGCTGGCGACGAATCGTACGGAGATCTCAGCGCTCCTTGAGCGCGTCGAGCGCGCGGGGACCGACCCGCTCCTCGCGCTCGACCGCCTGGCCGACGACCCGGACGTCGACCCCGCGGCCGACCTGCGGACGCGCCGCCGCCAGCTCGAACAGCTCCTGTGACCCCGCGCCCTCTGGCGAATCGGTCCCGGAAATCCGCGCCGAGTACGCCGTCCCTACTCTGTTAGGTACAGTGCATTTACACCCGGGGCCAATACAGATGAATGCGGCATCGATGCCAGGTGCCGCCGCGACGACACTTAGGACCCGTCGTCGTCTCCCCCCAATCCCCCCCTAACCACCAGCACCCAATTCGCGTCGCCGGTGGTGGCCCGACGGAGGCACTCTCCCCCGCCTCCCGGGTACGCCGGCGACATCTCTCTCGTTTCGTAGCCGACGCTTACTGCCTGCTATCCCGTCCATCGCCGTAATCTCGGTACGATCCCGGCGCGATTCTGTGCGTCCACTCCGACGAACGGCCGCGCGGCTATGCGGTCAGCGTTCCGGCGCACTACAGCGCGAAAAGCGAGCCGTCGGGTCAGCTCAGACGCCGGTCGAGTACCGCAGAATGCCGGCGATGCCGCCGAACGCCGAGAGGAGCTGCTCGCCCTTCTCGAAGTCGCTGGAGACGAAGTACGTCTCGGTGCCGCGCTGGTCGGCGAGTTCCATGAGGTGGTCGATGGCGTCGTCGCGTTCGGCCTCCATGGGTTCGCCGCAGCGGTCGCACGACCGCTCGTCGTCGAGGCTCTCGGAGTGTCCGAGCAGTTCGCGTTCGGTGTGGCCGTTGGGACAGTCGTAGATGGCCACGTCCTGGCGGAGGTCCTCGCTCAGCAGCAGCGTCTCGACGGCGCCCATGTTGAGGTTCTCGCGAGTGGGACCGAACCCGTAGGTCGCGAGGTCGCCGTCGTGGAGTTCGTCGAAGAACTGCTCCATGTACTTCTTGTCCTGGAGCATCTCGTGCTCGTCGAGCACGTCCTGGGCGGCGTCGACGAGGTCGTACAGTCCTGACTCGTCGGTGTAGGAGACGTCGAACTTCCCCAGGACCATGTCGCCGAGCTCGTGGTGGAGGTAGTCGCCGTCGAGGAACTCGTCTTTCGTCGGCGAGGGACCGCCGACGAGGATACCGTCCATCTCGTGGCGCTGGTCGACGAACAGGTCGTTCGCCATCCCGGCGACCTCCTGGTAGAAGTTGTCGATGGCTTCGAGGCGCAGGCGGGCGAATCGCTGGGCTGACTGGCCCCCTTTGCGCTGTTTGCCGGGGACGAGCGACGAGGCGGACTTGACCGGTTCGACGCGCTTGCCCCGGAGCCAGCCGACGTTGGCCTCCCGGCGGTCGAGGACGATGAGCCCGAACAGGCCCTTGTCCGCGAGCATCTCCTCCAGCGGCTCGGTGAGGAAATCCGAATCGCAGTGGTAGCGGAACGACTCGATGGGCTGGGGCGGGCTCTCCAGCGTCCGGGTGATCATCTCCGAGCGGCCGCCGCCGGTGTCGATGGCGCCGGAGAAGATGACCATCCCGTTGTCGGGCGGGTAGGTGTCGTAGTAGCGCAGGCGGTCTTTGATCGAGGTGAGCGCGTCCTGGACGGCCGTGCGGGTGTCCTTGGACTTGATGTTCGCCGCCTCGCTGTGCTCCTGGGTGACGTGGGCGACGACGCTGCTGACCTGCCGGTCCTCGGGGATGTAGATGGAGACGAGCTGCGTTCCCGACCCGTCGTACCCCTTGAGCTCCTCGATGACCTTGCGGAACTCGTATTTCTGTTTGTCCGACTGTCCTTCTTGCTCGCTCATTGTGTCTGTGTCGGGCTGTCGGGGCTAAGTAAGTGTTGACCTGTCCGAGCGGGAGACCGCACGCGGGTCGGGCACGTCGCCGGACAACCGACGCGGCGCACGGTCGGAATGGCCGAACGGCTCGTCGGCTGCGACGAACGGGTTCGGTCGTCTTCGCCGCCGACACCGCCCGTCTCCGCGGCCGAGCGTCGGACGCGCGTCAGAACGGACGGCGGGTTTATGTGTGACCCGTCACTTGGACGTACACAATGGCGGGCTACGTGTGTACTGTTGCCGGCGGTAAAGGAGGGGTCGGCAAGACCACGACGGCGGTCAACGTCGCGGCGGCCATGGAACAGGACGGGTACGACGTCGTCGTCGTCGACGCAGACCTGGGGATGGCGAACCTCGGCGCGATGCTCGGCGTCGACCCGGAGACGAGCATTCACCAGATCCTCGCGGGCGGGCGCGCGGTCAGCGAGGCCCTGACGGACGTGCAGGGCGGGATCACGATCGTCCCCGGCGAGCAGAGTCTCGAAGCGTTCGCCGACGCCGACCCGGCGAAGCTCAGCAAGGTCATCAAGACGCTACGTAACGCCTACGACGTCGTCCTCATCGACACCGGCGCCGGGCTGAGCCACGAGACGACGGTCCCGCTCGGCCTCGCCGACGGCGTCGTCCTCATCACGACGCCCGACGACGTCGCGGTCGGCGACGCGATCAAGACCGCCGAACTCGCCGACCGCGTCGACGGCGAGGTCATCGGGACGGTCCTCAACCGGACGACCACCGAGACGGACGTGGAGGCCATCGCCGACCGCTTCAACTCGAAGCTGTTCGCGGTCATCCCCGACGACATCGAGGCGACCGCCGAGGAGCCGCTCGTCCTCAACGCCCCCGAGAGCGCGGCGGCCGAGGCGTACCGTCAGCTCACGGAGCGCCTGATCGGCATCTTCTTCGAGGGCGTCGAGATCGACGAGGTCGAGACCGCCGTCGAGGCCGACTGGTTCGTCGACGGCGAGGAGGAAGACGACGACGACTCCGGCGGCCGGTTCGGGCTGTTCGGCTGACAGACGTATCGGATACCTATTTGAGGGGGCCGTCCGAAACCGGGCGTAGAGTCGCACCCGCGGCTCTGGATTGGTCCATGGAACTCGACGAATTCGTCAGCGCGAACGCCCCCGACGAGGGCGGCGAGCGCTTCGAACTGGAGAACAGCAAGCTACTCGACATCGACGTGGACGGCACCGTGCTCACCAAGGCCGGCGCGATGGTCGCCTACGACGGCGACCTCTCGTTCACCGGCAAGTCCTCCGCCGAGGGCGGCCTCACCGGCTTCATCAAGGAGGCGGCGACCAGCGAGGGGACGCCCGTGATGGAGGTCGAGGGGCAGGGACACGTCTACGTCGCCGACCGCGAGAAGAGGATCCAGTTGCTCCGGCTGGGTCCCGACGAGGCCATCTCGGTCAACGGCGAGGACGTCCTGGCCTTCGAGGACCGCGTCGACTACGAGATCGGGACGATCGGGAGCATCGGCGGCGCGTCGGCCGCCGGACTCACGAACGTCTTCCTCTCGGGGCCGGGGACGGTGGCGATCACCACTCACGGCGACCCGCTGGTGCTGGAACCGCCGGTGCGGACCGACCCCGACGCGACCGTCGCCTGGAGCAGCAACCTCTCGCCGAGCATCAACACCGACCGGAGCCTCGGCGACGCCATCGGGCAGTCCTCCGGCGAGACGTACCAGCTCTCCTTCGAGGGCTCGGAGGGCTTCGTCGTCGTCCAGCCCTACGAGGAGGGGCCCGGCCCGCAGTGACGAACGGTCAGTAGCGGTCCACCACGACCGGTCGGGCTCGGCGGCGGCCGCCGCGCCCCGCCGGCATTCGTCATTCATATATCCGCCGCTCGAAAACCGGGTGGTATGTATCTCTCCTTGCGCGCGGAGGTCGAGGACGCCCTCGCAGCGGCGCTGACCGCCCTCGACCTGCCGACCGCGGACCTGGGCATCGAGCGCCCGCCCGAGGACGTCGACGCGGCCGTCGCTTCCAGCGTCGCCTTCCGGCTGGCGAACGAGGTGGGCGCGCCGCCGCCGAAGGTCGCCGCCGACGTCGCGGCCGAGATCGACCCCGCGGGCTACGACTACCTCGGACGCGTCGACACGCAGGGCCCGTACCTCAACTTCTACCCCACCGACCGGTACCTCGCCGAGACCGTCGAGCGCGGCCAGTCCGACGAGTACGGCCGCCTGCCCGACCGCGACACGTCCGTCGTCGTCGAACACACCAGCGCGAACCCGACGGGGCCGGTCCACGTCGGTCGCGCGCGCAACCCCATCGTCGGCGACGCCGTCGCGCGCGTGCTGGACTTCGCGGGCTACGACGTGGACACCCACTACTACGTCAACGACGCCGGCCGCCAGGTCGCCGTGTTCACCTGGGCCTACGAGACCTTCGACGAGGACGACCTGCCCGCGCCCGAGCGCGCGAAGGCCGACTACGAGCTCGTCCGCTACTACCGCAAGGGCAACGAGTTCCTCGAAGACGGCGACCCCCAGGAGGTCGAGGAGGCCGAGGCCGAGATCGAGGCGATCATGCAGGGGCTGGAGGACGACGACGAGGAGGTCTACGAGCGCGTCGAGCGCGTCGTCGACCAGGTCCTCTCGGGGATGACCGAGACGCTCGACCGCCTGCCCGCCGCCTTCGACGAGTTCGTCAAGGAGAGCCGCTTCATGCGCGACGGCTCGACCGACGACGTGGTCGAGCGCCTGAAGGCCCTCGACGAGGCCGTCTACGAGGAAGACGCCTGGCAGCTCGACCTCTCGGAGTTCGGCCTGGAGAAGAACCTCGTCTTCCTGCGCTCGGACGGGACGACGCTGTACACGACCCGTGACGTCGCCCACCACGAGTGGAAGTTCGCCAACTACGACCGCGCGGTCACCGTCATCGGCGAGGACCACCAGCTCACCTTCGAGCAGCTCCGCCGGACGCTCGAACTGCTGGACCACGACACCGACCAGCTCGACCAGGTGTTCTACTCGTGGGTGAACCTCCCCGGCGGCGAGGGGATGAGCACCCGCGAGGGCACCGGCATCGACCTCGACGACCTGCTCGACGAGGCCATCGACCGCGCCCGCGCGGAGGTCGAAGACCGCCTCGACGACCGCATCCGCGACGACGACCTCGACGACGAGGACGTCGAGCGTATCGCCGAACAGGTCGGGACCGGCGCCGTCCGCTACGACATCGTCTCGAAACAGCCGACCAAGGCCATCACCTTCGAGTTCGAGCGCGCGCTGGACTTCGAGGCGCAGTCGGCCCCGTACGTGCAGTACGTCCACGCGCGTGCCTGTGGCATCCTCGACGAGGCCGCCGGCGAGGGGCTCGAAGCGGCCGACTCGATCGACCCCGCGCTCCTCGACACGGACGCCGAGCGCGACCTCCTCCGCACCATCGCGCGCTTCCCGGCGGTCGTCGAGGAGGCCGCCGAGGAGCTGGAACCGCACCGCGTCGCCACGTACACCCGCACCTTCGCCGAGCAGTTCAACGCCTTCTACCGCGAGTGTCCCGTCCTCTCCGCCGACGACGAGGCGACCCGGCGCGCCCGCCTCGCGCTCGTCGCCGCCGCTCGCGAGACGGTCGGCAACGCCCTGGGCCTCCTGGGCGTCGCCGCCCCGGACTCGATGTAGGTCGATCCCGGACGGAGGTCGATTCCGTTCCGATTCGACGCCGGTCGGTCCCCTCCTCGTTCCGGCCGCGTCAGAAACTACCGAGCGCGATCACGACGCCGGCGAGCGTCGCGAGCGCGAGCACGAGAAAGACGAAGACCCACCAGCCGGGGACGGGCTCGTCGCCGGACTCGTCGCCCTCGCTCATCCGTCGCCCCCCGACGCGTCGCCGGCTCGAGTCGCGTTCGCTGTGGGTACTGCCATCGGCAATAATTGGCGTCGAATAGACAAATATGTGGTGGCGGGCCGAGCGCACGGCCGCTCGGTCGCCGGTGTCGTCCGCCCGTCCGGCCGCCGCCGTCACTCTGCGAGCCGCCCCTGGTAGCACGGTCGCCCGACCATCGCGATCGACGTAGTTACCGACCGTTCTATATAGTGCTACGGAGCGATCCGCACGTCGATATAATGGACTTAGTCACTGTCTTGCCCGCCGGCGGCGTAGCGACGGACGACCGACGCGGCCGGGCCGACTCCCGGTGCGTCTCTACTTTCCCATGACCGACACCACGCACGACGCCGACGGGACCGAGGCTATCGGCGGGACCGACGAGACGATCGAGGGGAGCGACGCGACGGACGGCGCCTCGCTCGACGGCCTGGCGCTCGACGAGGCGGTCGAACGCGTCCTCGCCCGCGAGGGCGAGCGCGACCCGGGGACGGTCCGGACCGCCCTGGAGTACGTCGTCGAGGACGGCGTCGTCAGCGGGGCGGCCGTCGAGGAGGCGCTGAAGGCCACCTCGAAACTCGTCGCCACCGCCGAGACGCGGACCGAACTCGCGCGGATCGCACTCGACGACGCCCGCGAGGCCGCCGAACCAGTCGCGGACCTCCCGACGGTCGCCGCCCGCCTCGACCGCTTCGAGGCCGAGGTGACGGCCGTCGAGGAGCGCGCCGCGGCCCTCGGCGAGGCCGTCCAGTCCGTGGTCGAGGACCGCGAGGACCCCGACGCCCGTTTCGCCGTCGCCGACGGCATCCGTCAGATCGAGGCCCGTTCGCGGGCGGTCCAGCGGGACGCCGACGACCTCCAGTTCGACCTCGAGGAGTTCGAGCGCTGGCTCGACAGCCACGACGCACGCGTCTCGACCCTCGCCGAAGACGTCGACGCCCTCGCCTCGTCGCTCGACGCGCTCGCGGAGGCCGTCGACGACCTCGCCGCCGGAATCGAGGGACCTGGCGGTGGCCCAGCGGACGGCGATGCGAACGGCGACGCAGACGGCTCCGGCGCCGGCGTCGCCCGCGCCTGGTTCGACGCGACCCTCCGCGTCGGGGTGATCGGGCTCACCGTCGACGACCTGCGGGCCGAACTGGGCGACCTGCGAACGTGGGCTGACCGCGAGGACGAAGCCGCGAGCGATACAGCGCCCGACGGCGGGCTGGCCGACCTCGACGCGCGCCTCGCCGATATCGAGGCTCGCGGGGTGGCCCTCGACGACCGCCTCGACGACCTCGCGACGCCCGACTGGCGCGACCGGTTCGGCGACCGGATCGACGGGTTCGAGCGGGACCTCGACGACCTCGCGCCGCCGGTCGAGTGGCGTGCGGTGGAGCGAGCGCTGGAGACGCGGCGAGCTGAGGCCGATTCGGCGGAGTAGCAGGACGGAGCGACTTCGAGGGACGGGCGGCCAGATCGCGGCTCAGACGTTTTTCGAGCGGATCGCGGCGCGAGTGGCGACGTCGGCGACGGCGGCGCCGGCGTCAGCCGTGCGGGCGAGGTGGTCGAGTGCACGGGCGAGCGCGACGGTCGCGGCGGTCGACCTGTCGAAGGGGGCGGTCGCCTCGTCGAACAGCGCCTCCTCGACGGCCTCGATGTCGGTGACGGCGTCGTCGTAGCGCGCCGCCGCACCGGTCTCGCGCACGTCGTCTCCCTCGTCGAGGACCGCGGTCGTGGCGTCGTCGACGACGCCGCGGGCGGCCGCGGCGGCGTCGCGGACGTTCTCGGCGACCGGACCCGGGAGGGGCTCGGGGAGGCGCTCGGCGGCGCGAGCGACGCCGACGCCGTGTCGGCTGACCTCCTCCAGCCGGCGGGCGGTCACGTAGTAGTCGAACAGCGTCGGGCGGGTCAGGCCGAGGCGGTCGACCTCTTCGAGCGAGACGAGCGAGCGCGAGACGTGTCGGGCGACCATCCGGGAGAGCCGGTCGGCTTCGTCCGCGCGCGCCTGCAACCGCTCGTGGGCCTCGGCGTCGGCGTCGACGAGCGCGTCGGTCGCCGTCCGGTGGATCGACAGCGCCGTGTACTGCAGCTGGACCACCGACTGCCGGACGGAGACGTTCGCGGCGTCTAGCAGGTGCTGGACGGTGATCTCGTCGGCGGACTCGACCAGCAGGTCGCTTCCGACGAGGGTGCGAACGACCTCGCGGGCGACCCGGCGCTGTTCGTCCGTGAATGCGTCGGCGGGCTCCAGCGTGACCGTCTCGAACCCGACGGCGTGGGCGGCCCGGAGGGCGCGGCGGACGAGCGCGGGCTCCTCGCCGTCGACGACGACGGTGGCGCTACCGAGTTCGTCGACGTCCTTCTCGGCGGTGCGCAGGACGATGGAGTCGTCGATGTGCGTCGAGAGGTACAGCTCCATCCCCGCTTCGAGGCGGTGTTCGTTCGCCCAGTCTTTGGGGATCGACACGGTGTACGTTCCGCCGCCGACCTGCTGGAGTTTGCGCGTCTTCATCAGTCGAGCACCCGTGGGTCGTGTTCGAGCATCAGTAGAGCAACTCCGGGTCGTTTTCGAGCATGTACAGCGTCCGCGCGGCCACGTTGACGGCGTGGTCGCCGACGCGTTCCAGGTCGCGGAGCGTCAGCAACACCCGCGAGACGTCGTCGAGGACGCGCTCGGCCGCCCAGGAGTCGTCGCCGGCCTCCCGTTCGAGGAGGTCGCGGACGACGCGCTCGCTCGCGCGCTGACAGAGCGCGTCGAGGTCGTCGTCGCGCTCGGCCACCGCGTGGCAGGCGGCCGCGTCCTGGGTATCGTAGGCCGCGAGGGCGCCGTCGAGCTGGTCACACGCGTCGGCACCGATCGCCTGCACGTCCACCTCGTCGGTCCGGCCGTCGGCCGACAGCGCGTATCGCGCGAGGTTCGTCGCGAGGTCGCCGACCCGCTCCAGGTCGGTGAGGATCTTGAACGAGGCGGCGACGAAGCGCAGGTCGGAGGCGACCGGTTGCTGGAGGGCCAGCAGGTCGATGCAGTCGCTCTCCAGGGCGAGGTACCGGTCGTTGATCTCGTCGTCGTCGTCGATCACGTCGCGGGCGATCGTCTGGTCGCCGCTTTCGAGGGCCACCAGCGCGTCTTCGAGCTGGGCGACCACGGCCGCGCCCAGGTCGAGCACGTCGCCGCGCAGGTCATCGAGTGCCGTCTGATAGCCGTCGCGGGTCACGGGATCACCCGAACTTGCCGCTGACGTAGTCCTCGACGCGCTGGCTCTCGGGGTCCTCGAAGATCTTCCCGGTGTCGTCGTACTCGACGAGTTCGCCGCCGGTGAGGAAGACGGCCGTCTGGTCGGAGATGCGCGCCGCCTGTTGCATGTTGTGGGTGACGACGACGACCGTGTAGTCCTCGGCGAGCTCTTCGATGAGGTCCTCGATCTTCGAGGTGGCGACGGGGTCGAGCGCGGAGGCTGGCTCGTCCATGAGGATCACGTCGGGGTCGACCGCGAGACAGCGGGCGATACACAGCCGCTGTTGCTGGCCGCCCGAGAGACCGAGCGCGTTGTCGTCGAGGCGCTCGCTCACCTCGTCCCAGAGCGCCGCCTGCTTGAGCGAGCGCTCGACGAGCGCGTCCTCTTCTTCGGTGTCGTCGCGGCCGGTCAACTGCGCGAGCAGTCCGGTCCGGACGTCGCCGTGCTTGCGCGGGCCGTAGGCGATGTTCTCCCGGATGGACTTCGGGAAGGGGTTGGGCGCCTGGAACACCATGCCGACGCGCTTGCGCAGCTCCACGAGGTCTGTGTTGTCCTGATAGACGTTCTCGCCGTCGAGTTCGACCGAGCCCTCGATACGGGCGACGTTGATCCGGTCGTTCATCCGGTTGAGACACCGGAGGAACGTGGACTTGCCACAGCCGGAGGGGCCGATGAGCGCCGTCACGCTCTCGTTCGGGATGTCCATCGAGACGCCCTTCAGCGCGTGGTCGTTCCCGTAGTGGACGTTCAGGTTCTCGACGGACAGCTTGGGGTCGCCGCCGAAGGAGTAGTCGGTCCACTCAGCGCGGACCTCTTCCCGGCTCTCGCCGGCCGTCGTGGTGAGGCCGCGGTCGTCGGTGCTGTTCCCCTCGTTCGGTGTGATGGTGTTCGGTTGACTCATTGGTGGAGTTTGCTGCGGAAGTAGTAGCGCGTCGCGATGCCGATGGCGTAGAACGAGAGTACGACGAGCAGGAGTGTCAACGCGACGCCCCAGGCGAACTGTTCGGGGTTGGGCACGCCGCCGAGTCCGGCGGTGATCAGCGCGAAGAGCTGGTAGGGGAGCGCGCTGCTGGCGTCGAGCAGGGCCGGGTTCGAGACGAACGGCGGGGACGCGCTCAGTTGGAAGCTCCCCAGCACTGCTGCGGCCCTCCCCTTCCCGGGCAGGACGCCGCCGCCGGTCGTGAGCAGGATGGGCGCCGTTTCGCCCGCGATCCGTCCGACGCCGAGAATGACGCCCGTGGTGACGCCCGGGATCGCGGCCGGGAGGACGACGCTGCGTATCGTCTGCCACTTGGAGACGCCGAGCGCGGCACTCGCGTCGCGGTACTCGTCGGGCACGGCCAGCAGCGCCTCGCGGCTCGTGATGAGCACGAGCGGCAGGAGCATGAACCCGAGCGTCAGCTGGCCGGCGATGATCGACTTCTGATTCCCGAACCGGGGAATGAGGAAGGCCGCCCCGAAGAGGCCGAACACGATGCTCGGCGTGCTCCAGAGGCCGTTAGTCGCCACCTCGACGACCTGCGTGAACCGGCCCTCCTCGGCGTACTCGGCGAGGAAGACGGCCGCTCCGACGCCCGTCGGGACGGCGACGAGAACCGCGCCGACGACGAGCCAGACGGTGCCGACGATGGCCGGGAAGATCCCCTTCACCTCGGCGAGCAGGCCGGCCCCGTTCGTCAGAAACGGCCACCTGACGAGGGCGCCGTCGGTGAGCAGGCCGAAGCCGCGGAAGAGACCGGGGGCCCCCTTCAGCACGACGAACAGGATGAGTCCGACGAGCACCGCGAGGATAGCCAGGACGACGAGGTAGATGAGGACGTAGGCGCCGACGTGGCGCCCACGGGCGCCGTAGCCGCCGTACGTCTTCGCCGCCGCCCAGCCGGTCACGAGCGCGGACGCCATGACGAGGAACGGAACGACGACGTCCGCGAACAGCGTCGCGTTGAACCCATCGAGCGGCCACGACCAGCCCGACCCGATGAACCCCGTGAGCAGCGACACGCCGACGAGCACCGCGACGGCGCCCGCCGGGGCGGTCGATCCGATGTCCTCCCGCGGGAGCGCCGTCCCGGCGAACGCGACGGCGCCGGCCGCGACCGCGGGGACGAGCCAGAGCGGCCACGACAGGCCGAGAGTTTGGGAGGCGACGAGCCCGCCACCGCAGAACCAGATACCGGTGAACGCGACCGCCGCGACGATACCGGCGCTCTCCTGTGGTGACGTAGCGATGAGGTCCCGTCGGGAGGCGAAACCGAACCCGACCACCGCCACTCCGGTGAGGGTGACCAGGCCGCCGAGGACCGCTACCATCGGGAGCCCGGCGACGGGGTCGGTTATGCGGACGATCTCGAGCAGGGCGGCGAGCCCCATGGCGAAGAGGACGCCCGAGAGACCGACCGTCGCGGCGGCCAGCCGCTCGTATCCCGTCGTCGAGTCCCTGACGAGGACGTTCCCCGGTTCCGCCGCCATTAGCTCTCACCCCCGAGCTTCCGGTCCATGCGTACCTGGATGTACTGGGAGCCGAGACTCAGGAACATGACCGTGATGAACAGGATGACCCCGGCCGCGAAGAGGGCGTGCTCGTGGATGCCGTTCGCGCTGCCGTAGTCCGACGCGATGACCGAGGTCAACGTCTCGTACCCGTAGAACACGTTGTACAGCGGTTCGCTGATGCGGGGGACGTTCCGGAGCATGACCGTCGCTGCCATCGTCTCGCCGATGGCGCGACCCACGCCGAGGAGCACGGCGGCCGACACGCCGGAGAACGCCGCGGGGATGGTGATCGACGTCATCGACTGCCAGTCCGTCGCGCCGAGCGCGAGCGACCCGTTCTTCATCGAGTCGGGCACACTCGTGAGCGCGTCTTCGGCGACGGAGACGACCGTCGGCAGCGCCATGAGGCCGACCATCGCGCCGACGAAGAGGTACGTCGCTCCGCCGTTGAGGGCGAACGCGTCGCCCGCCCACGGGTTCACGATGGTAAACCCGATGAATCCGTAGACGATCGACGGGATCCCGGCCAGGATCTCGACGGCCGGCTTCACGAGTTCCCTGACTGTCGGGGGTGCGATCTCGCTAATGAAGAGCGCGGCCGCGACGCCGAGCGGGCCCGCGACGGCGGTCGCGATGACGGTCACGAGGACCGTGCCGTGGATCATCGGCAGGAGCGAGAACTGGACGGGGTCCGTGACGGCGTCCCAGCGCGTCTGCGTGAACATGCGGAGGCCGGGAACGGTGACGCCGAACACGGTCACCGACTCGTAGCGGAACGCCGGGATCGACTCGACGAAGATGAACACGACGATGAGCCCGAGCGTGACGATAGTCACGGTCGTCATTCCGAACGTGAGGGCCCGGACGAGCAACCCCTGATGTCTGAACCAGCCGTACGTCGACGCGAGGAGGGCCACAGCCAGCGGCACCGCAGTCCAGGAGGCCGTGAGCAGGAAGCCCACGAATCCGAGCAGTATCGACCCCAGGACGAGGCCTATCACGACGACCGCTTCCGGTTCCGTCTCCTCGAAGAAGCGCCGCGCTCGTGCGACCCGTCTCCCGACGGTCGCTTGCCACCGTGCCACCGATATCGGTTTGTTTGTCATGTACTGAAAGATAACTGTTAGACGTAGTCAGCGAGCGATACGAGGGAATCGGGACCGCCTCAGACCTGGTCCGGCAGCTTGTCCTTCTCGGCCTTGATGTCCTTCGTCGGCAGCGGAATGTAGTTGACGCCCTCGACGAACACCTTCTGCCCGAACGTCGTCAGGAACATGTTGATGAACGCGGCCTCGCGCATGTCCGTCCCATCCGGCGTGTCCTCCGAGATCTTCGTGTACATGTGGAGGTCGCGGTTGAGCGGGTACTCGGAGTCGAAGATCGTGTGTTCGGCATCCTTGTCGGGCTTGTATACGGTGCCGTCGAAGTCGATGGCGATCGGGACGACGCTGTCGTTCGTGAACGCGAGCGCCATGTAGCCGATGGCGTTGTCGTTCTGCCCGATGACCGTCCTGACCTGCTGGTTCTGGCCCTTCCGGGTGTCGACGTCCATCTCCGCCTCGGCGTCGCCGAGCATGTTGAGTCGGAACGAGGTGTCCGTCCCCGAGCCCTCGGCGCGACCGACGACGAAGATCTCCTTGTCGGGGCCGCCGACTTCGCTCCAGTTGGTGATCTCTCCCTGGTAGATGCCGCGGATCTGCTCGCCGGTGAGCGTGTCGACGCCGTTGTCGTAGATCTGTTTGCTGACGACGACGGGCTGGCCGTCGCGGCCGACGACGTGGTCGACGACTTCCTCGCTGGCCTTCTCGTCGCTCCAGTCGAGCTCGGCCGTGATCGGGCCGGAGGAGTTGCCGATGTCGACTAGTTCGTCCACGACCGCCTTACAGCCGGTCCCGGAGTGGCTCAGGCCGACGTTCACGACGAACGGCGGCTTCGAGCGCTGGTCGGTCGGTTCGAAGCCGTAGAGGCTCGCGAAGTAGTCCGCGATCTTCATGTCTGGCTCGCCCAGGTCCTCCCAGCCGGGGACGGTGCTCTCCTCGTTGGACCCCCAGTACTCGCCGTCGCTCGGCGGCGCGTTGGACACCCAGTAGGAGGCGCCGGTGTTCGAGATGGGGTACACCGTCGAGGACCCCTCGGCGGTCAGCAGGGACGTGCTCCTCCCGGTCGAGGCGGAGCCGTCACCCGACGAGCTGTCGCTCCCGTCGCTCCCGTCGCCACCGTCACCCGACGACCCTCCGTCTTCGGTGGAGTCGTCTGCGGGTTCGGGCGTGTCGGTCGCCTCGTCGCCGCCCGTACATCCGGCCAGTCCCGCCGCCCCGACCGCACCGGACGTCAGCAGGAACTTTCGCCGCGTTACCCCGTCTGCCGGACGCTCCGAATCGTGCGTCATCACCTGAACGAAGATGGGAGCTAACTAAACGGGTTTATAATAGGGGTATTGGCGGGTACGCCCCCTCCCGATCCGCTACTGTCGGTCGCCGATGTGGATGGATTGCACATTCCGGTACATATCACTATATAGTCCGCTGGCCGGGATCCGGAACCGGGACCGGACACGCGGGCGCGAGAGTGTCCAGGTCCTCAGCGCTCGTCGACCAGCGGGAACCTGGCCAGTCGGGCGGCGGCGACGGAGGTCAGCCCCCGAGCGGTCGGCGAGTCGCCGACCCGCCGAGCGTGGGCCGACTCCAGTCCCGTGTCGTCGGCGACCGGGACCAGTCGGACCGTCGTGCCCTCAGGCGTCACGTCCAGAAGCAGGTACGACTGCGGGAACGAGCAGGTCGTCGGCACCGTCACCTCGCGGACCCCCTCCGAGACGCCGGCCGCCGGGATGTGGTAGTGGCCGGCCAGCACGAGTTCGACGTCGCCGTCGGCGAGCGTCTCGACGAACGGCTCGGGGTCGGCCATCGCGGGGATGTCGGCGAACTCGGGCTCGACGGCCTCGCGGTGGGCGTCCAGCTGTCCGGTGATCGCGGGGAGGTTGTGGTGGACGAGCACGACGGGCGTCTCGGCGGTCTCGAGTTCGTCGGCCAGCCACTCGCGCTGGTTCGCTTCGACGTGGCCCTCGTGGGAGTCGAACAGTCGCTCGGCCGTTCCGGCGCTGTTCAGGCCGAACACGTCCAGCCCGCCCACGCGCGTCCGGAAGGACAGGCCGTCCGGGCCGCGCGAGAGCGGGTCGTCGGGCGTGTACCGCTCGGTAAACCGATCGAGTTCCGGCGTCTCGTGTTCGTCGCGCTCCTTGGGCACGTCGTGGTTGCCGGGGACGGCGAAAAACGGTGCGTCGAGGTCGGCCAGCGCCTCGTCGACGGCCTCGTAGTTCCACGGCTCGCCGTCCTTGGTGAGGTCGCCCGGCGACAGGACCGCGTCGACGTCGCGCGCGCCGATGTCCGCGATGGCGGCTTCGAAGTGTTCCAGCGTGCGTTCGAACAGCTTCGACGTACCCTCGGCGCGAGTCGCGACGTGCGGGTCGGCGACGACGGCGATCCGCGCGCGCTCGCCGGCCGGTCGGTCGAGGTGGGCGAGGACCGAGCCCGGCCCTTCCGCGACGCCTGCGGGGCCGTCGCGGGAGTCGTCGGGGCTCATCGTCCCTCCGGCAGGAAGTCCTCGGGGTGGTCGTGGCGGACGGTTGCGAGGTGGGTCCCGTCGAGCAGTTCGACGTGGGAGTAGAGGTGCCCGCGCTCGCGGGCGACGCTGGCGAGGTCGCTCGCTTCCGGTCGGCTCAGATCGAGCGCACCGACGAGTAGCACGGCGACCCGCGCGTCGGGGTCGTCCACGCGCGTCAGGAGGAACAGGTCGGTCCCGACGCGTCGGCGGAACGCCGTCGAGCGGTCGAACTCGGCGTCGGCGACGGCGTCGGATAGCGACTCGGCGACGCCGTCGGGCGCGACGTACACCAGTCCGAAGCGGTCGGTGTCGCCGCGCTCGGGCGTGACCGGCGCGAGGTGGCCCGCGCGGACGGTCACCGCCTCCCAGCCGTCCGCCCGGAGGTCGTCGGCCATCTCGTTGGCTTCCCGTAACGTTCGACGCCACGGCGAGGGCTCGTCGTCCGTCTCGGCGACCATATCTCACCCTCACTCTACCGCCACATGTCAGTTCCGGATGCCCACTTCTTTCCCGAGTATCCCACTATATACCTAAATTACTCCTGTATAACTATCTATAATCTGATTCAAAACCTATATTTGCGTTCCATCGAACGGTTCCACCGATGCCAGAGAAACAGAGCCGACGGCGCTTCCTCACCGCCGCGGGAGTGGGCGCGGCGACAGTGCTCGCGGGCTGTTCGGGCAACGACACCTCGACGCCGGCCGACGGCGGCGACGGCAGCGACGGCAGCGACGGGAGCGACGGGAGCGACGGCGGCGACGGAGACGGCAGTGGAGACGGAGGAGACGGTTCGAGCGACGGCACGGGAAGCGACGGGAGCGCCGGTGGAACGCTCCAGATGATGGCGACCGGGTCGATCCAGACGCTCGACCCGATCAACGCGAAGGGTTCGGGCGCGGGGTACAACCAGTACAACAAGTCGCTGATGGAGTTCCCGAACGGGCAGTACCCGCCGGAACCGGCCATCGCGGAGGGCTACGAGCTCTCCGACGACGGCCTGACCTACACGTTCACGCTCCGCGAGGGCGTGAAGTTCCACGACGGGACGGAGCTCACGGCCGACGACGTGGTGTACACGTACCGGCGGCTCGCCGAGTCCGAGAACTCCCGCAACCGGGACGACATCATCGGCGAGACGATGACCATCGACCACGAGAAGGACGCGAGTCTGAGCGAACCGACGGACGAGGAGACGCTCAGCGATGTCGTCCCGGACTCGCTGGCGGTCGAGGCCGTCGACGACTACACGTTCGAGATGACCCTCGCCTCGCCGTTCCAGTACACGCTCTTCCAGATCGCGGGCGGCACGTTCGCGATCCTCCCGGAGGGCGCGGTCGGCGACATCGAGGGCTACGACGGCGAGTACAGCTACAACGAGTTCTTCAGCACGGAGGGCGACGGGCCCACCTTCGCCGGCGTCGGCCCCTTCGAAGTCGACTCCTGGACGAAGGGCAGCGACATCAAACTCACCGCCTTCGACGACTACTACGGCGAGGGTCCCGAACTCGACGGGGTCACCTTCACGGTCGTCGGCGACGGTAACACGCGGCTCAGCCGCTTCCGCAACGGCAACGCCGACATCCTCGAAGGGATGCCGACCTCCTCGTTCAACCCGGACAACGTCTCCATCGAGGAGCGGCAGGGCAACCGCGAGATCGGTACCTACGAGTTCCAGAACGGCGGGACCGTCAACTACGGCGAGATCCCGGCGCTGACGACGGAGTACATCGTCTTCAACACGCTCGAAGTGCCGCTGGCGGTGCGGCGGGCGTTCGCGTACGCGATGAACCAGCACGAGATCGCCGAGAGCGTCGCCAAGGGCACGGGCAAGCCCGCCTACCACATCACGCCGCCGGCGCCGTACCCGACCTTCGAGGACGGCCAGTCCGGCGAGGAGTCCTACGACGCCCACGCCGAGAGCGGCGCCAACGCCAACACGGAGTTCGCGGCCGACGGCTACCCGTACGGCTACGGCGAGCGGATGCTCGACGAGGCCCGTTCGGTCATGGAGGAGGCCGGCTACGGCGAGAACAACCGCTTCGAGGTGACCGCGACGACGATCTCCGGGAGCGACCTCTACCGGCAGGTGTTCTCGCGTCTCCAGCCGAAGCTGCAGTCGGCGTACATCGACATGGAGATCACCGAGGCGGAGTTCGGGACGATCATCAGCCAGGCCATCTCCGGCGACATGCAGGTGTTCGGGCTCGGCGACGGGATGGAGTACCCCGGGCCGCAGAACTTCCTCCGGTTCCTCTGGGGCGACAGCCCGAGCACGCAGTT
This sequence comes from Halosimplex amylolyticum, assembly GCF_051414035.1. NCBI lineage: Archaea > Methanobacteriati > Methanobacteriota > Halobacteria > Halobacteriales > Haloarculaceae > Halosimplex > Halosimplex amylolyticum. The sequence goes on from NZ_JBLKNW010000002.1 coordinate 478,803, forward strand.
CACCCGCTGGGGTGCCGAGGGCGGCTACTTCACCGAGGAGTACCGCCAGACGGCCATCGACGCGTGGGAAGAGAACTACGCCGCGGAGGGGACGACCGAGGAGGACCACGCCGAAGCGTTCCAGACCGTCGAGGAGATGAACTGGGCCTCGGTGCAGGAACTCCCCTTCCTCCATCCCACCAGCCAGCGCTTCTGGCACGACGAGGTCGACGTCGAGATGTACGGCGTGATGGAGAACCAGACGTTCGACGACGTCACGCTCGACCGGTAGCGATGCGGTCTCTGGCGCCCTCGGCCGTGCCGGTGACGGCTGGTCGGCCGAGGACGCCGCCTCATCTGATCACGATGTACGCGAACGACTGCGCGTGGGCTCGTTGCGGGTGCAGGCGCCACGGCGAGCGGCAGCGACCGCCGGCGGACGGAGGGGTCCGTCCGTGAGCCGGCTGAAGTACCTCGGGAAGCGGCTCCTGCTGTCGATCCCGGTGGTCTGGCTCGGCACGTCGATGACGTGGTTCGTCATCTTCATGGGTCCCATCGACCCGGCCGCGCGGCTGCTCAGCGAGGGCCAGACGCGCAACACCGACGCCTACACCGCCGCCCAGGAGCGCCTCGGCCTCAACCAGCCGCCGCTGGAACACTACGCCGACTACCTGATCGACCTCTACACGTTCGACCTGGGCCAGACGTTCCTGCTCTACCAGGGCTCCAGCGTCAACGCGCTCATCCTCGACTTCCTGCCCCGGACGCTGTGGCTCGGCTTCTGGTCGGTGCTCATCGCGGTGCTGATCGGCGTGCCGCTGGGCTTTTTCGCCGGCCTGCGTTCGAACACGGTCTCCGATTACTTCGCCTCGTTCGGCGGGATCGTCTGGCGCGCCATGCCGAACTTCTGGCTCGCGATCATGCTGCTGGCGCTGCTGGGGAGCGCGCAGGCCATCTTCGGCATCGGCTGGGAGGAACTGCTCGTCCCGATCGACGCCATCTCCGGCAGCCCCGACATGTCCCGCATCGGCACCGTCGACGGCTTCCTCGCGGCGACGAAGAAGGTCCTGCCCGCCGCGCTCGTGCTGGGGTCGGCCTCGATGGGCAACGAGATGCGGATCGGGCGGACCGCGGTGCTGGAAGTGCGCAACGAGGACTTCGTCGACATGGCGAAGGCCAAGGGCGTCTCCGACCGGGCGCTCGTCTGGAAGCACATCTTCCGGAACGCGCTCGTGCCGCTGGTGCCGATCATCACGAGCGAGGCGTTCCTGCTCATTGGCGGGTCCGTGCTCGTCGAGACGGTCTTCGGCATCCACGGCATCGGCTGGCTGTTCTTCCAGGCGGCCATCCAGGGCGACCTGCCGCTGGTGGGCACACTGATGTACATCTTCATCCTCATGATCGTCGGTATCAACCTGCTGCAAGACCTGCTGTACACGGTGATCGACCCGCGCGTCGGGCTGGAGGGCGCCTGAGATGGCGGGCGCACACGACGCCGACGCGACCGCCGCGCGCGAATCGACGGTCCTCCCGACCGGTTCGCCGCTGCTCGTCTGGCTGGCCGCGGGCGCCGTCCTGCTCGCGCTCGAAGCCGGCGCGCTCGCCGCCTTCGTCGTCGGAATCCTCGCGGACTTCCTGGCCACGGCGGTGGAACTCGCCGGCGTCGCCTCCGCGGCGGCACCGGTCGTCGACGCGCTGGAGGGCGCCCGCTCGGTCGCCGAGTCGGTCCCGACGCTGCTCTCACGGGAGACCATCCCCAACGAGGGCTACTGGAACGGCCAGCGCTACGTGGGGACGTTCCTCGGCCTGGAACCCGCCTTCGCGTGGACCATCCGCGTGATCCTCGTCTACGTCTACGCGTTCGCGTGGGCGGGGTGGGCGGTGCTCGGCTACCGCCTCTACCGCCGGGAGATCCGCGACATCGCGTGGACGCCGCGCGACGACATGGTCGACCGTTTCCGCTCGCACACGTGGGGCCTGTTCGGACTCGCCGTCGTCTTCATGTTCGTCGTGATGGCGGTGTTCGCGCCCGCGCTCGGGCCGACGACCGTCGACAAGAACATGCGAAACTCCTACTCCCACGAGATAACCTACTGGAACGCCGAGACCGGCAGCGTCGAGACGGCGCTGGTCGGCGACGCGAACCTCGACTCCCAGTCGACCGGGACCCAGTCGCGCGTCCTGCCGTTCAGCTACGACGACTACGACCGCTATCACCCGTTCGGGACGCTCCCGACCGGCCGCGACCTGTTCACCTTCATCGCCGCGGGATCGCGCATCTCGCTGGTGATCGGCGTGCTCTCGGTCGGCCTGAGCGTCCTGCTCGCCGGGTCGCTCGCGCTGACCGCGGCCTACTACAAGGGTCGGGTGGACCTCGGATTGGTGCTCGTCTCCGACGCGGTGATGGCGATGCCGCAGTTGCTGCTGCTCATCATGCTCACGACGGTGCTGGCGGACACCTGGGTCGGCGGGATCTACAGCGGCGCGTTCGTCCTGGCGCTCATCCTCGCGGGCACCGGCTGGACCTACATGTGGCGGTCGGTGCGCGGACCCGCCCTGCAGGTGTCCGAACGCCAGTGGGTCGACGCCGCGCGGAGCTTCGGCCAGAAACCCCGCGTCATCATGCGCAGGCACATGCTGCCGTACATCACCGGCTACCTGCTCATCTACGGGTCGATGACGCTCGGTGGCGCGATCATCGCCATCGCCGGTCTCTCGTTCCTCGGGCTCGGCGTCTCGCCGCCGACCCCCGAGTGGGGGCGGGCGATCAACCTCGGGCAGGACTACGTGACGACGGGCTCGTGGCACATCTCGCTCATCCCCGGACTGCTGATCACCGTCGTCGTCACCGGGTTCAACGCGCTGGGCGACGGCATCCGCGACGCCATCGACCCGCAGTCGGACGCCGAGGGCGGCGACGCGGCCGGGCGAGGTGGTGGCGCGTGAGCGACGCCGAGCCCCTGCTGGCCGTCGAGGACCTCCGCACCGTCTTCCACACCGAGCGCGAGGAGATCCACGCCGTCGACGGCGTCTCCTTCGAGATCGACGCGGGCGAGACGGTCGGTCTCGTCGGCGAGTCCGGGTCGGGCAAGTCCGTCACCGCCCGGTCGATCCTCGGGCTGATCGACAGCCCCGGGGCCATCGAGGAGGGGTCGATCCGCTTCCGCGGCGAGGACCTCACCGACGACAACTGGGAGGACCACCGCGGCGACGTCGCCATCGTCTTCCAGGACCCGGGGAGCGCCCTCAATCCCGTCTACACCGTCGGCAACCAGGTCCGCGAGGCGCTGAAGATCCACCAGAACCTGCGCGGGAGCGCGGCCCGCGAGCGCGCGATCGAACTGCTGGAGGACGTGGGCATCCCAGACGCCGCCAGCCGGGTGGACGAGTACCCCCACCAGCTCTCCGGCGGGATGCAACAGCGCGCCGTCATCGCGATGGCGCTCGCCTGCGACCCGGATCTCCTGGTCTGCGACGAGCCGACGACGGCACTCGACGTGACCATCCAGGCGCAGATCCTCGACCTGCTCGCCGACCTCCAGCGCGAGGAGGAGCTCGCTATCCTGCTCATCACCCACGACATGGGCGTCATCGAGGACGCCAGCGACCGCGTGAACGTCATCTACGCCGGCGAGGTGGTCGAGCGCGCGCCGACGGAGGCGCTGTTCGACGACCCCCAGCACCCCTACACGGAGGCCCTCCTGCGGTCGATCCCCGGGCGGACGCCGCCCGACGAGCAGTTGCCGACCATCGAGGGCGAAGTACCGACGCCGACCGGCCCGGCGAGCGACTGCCGGTTCGCGCCCCGCTGTCCGGCCGCATTCGGCGCCTGCTGGGAGGTCCACCCCGAACACGAGGACGTGGGCGAGGCCGGCGTCGACCGGACCGCGGCCTGTCTGCTCCACGACGACCGCTACCCTGACGAGACGGATCTCGACGGCGACCCGGTCCGGCGGGACCGTCCGGACGACGACGGCGTCGGCCCTGACGGGCGAACCAACGCGAACACCCGTCAGGGGTCCACCGGCCAAAGCGGTACGCGGATCGGCGACTCGTCGGGGAGCGCCGGGGTCGGAGGCGGTGTCGGTGGGGACGTCGACGACGCGGGCGGCGGAGGTGGTGAGGTATGACCGACCCCGCGACCGGCGCGGCGACCGGCCACCGGACGAGCGACCCCGACAGCCGCGGCGAACCCCTGCTGTCGGTTCGGGACCTGCGGACCTACTACGACGAGCGCTCGATCTTCTCGCGGTCGCCGCCGGTCAAGGCCGTCGACGGGGTCTCCTTCGACGTGTTCGAGGGCGAGACCATCGGCCTGGTCGGCGAGTCCGGCTGCGGCAAGACGACGCTCGGGCGGACGCTCCTCGGGCTGGAGGAGCCGACGAGCGGCACCATCACCGCCGAGGGTCGAGACTTGACCGACCTCGACGGCAGCGAGGCCCGCGAGTGGCAACAGCGCGTCGGCATGGTGTTCCAGGACCCCCAGGAGAGCCTCAACGACCGCCAGACGGTCGGCCAGATCGTCCGCGAACCGCTCGAAGCGCACGACTGGCCGACGCTGACCGTCGCGGTCACGGGCGTCGACGAGGCGACCGTCTCGGGGAACGGGCCGGTAGATGACCGGACGGCCGGCGACTCGGTGGCGTCCCCCGAGAGCGTCGACATCACGGTCGCGCTCGGTGGAAGCGGCCCGGACCTGACCGTCCGCGAACGGCTCCCGCTCGACCCGTCGGACGTGACCGTCTCGGTCGACCGGGGCGGTCGGCCGACCGTCTCGGTGACCGTCGAGAAGTCGGTCGCCGAGTTGCGCCGCGACCGCGCCGAGGACCTGATCACGCGGGTCGGCCTGAACGAGGAACACGTCAGGCGCTACCCCCACCAGTTCTCCGGGGGCCAGCGCCAGCGCGTCGGCATCGCCCGGGCGCTCGCGCTCGAACCGGACTTCCTCGTCCTCGACGAGCCCGTGAGCGCGCTGGACGTGAGCGTCCAGGCGCGGATCATCAACCTCCTCGAACAGTTGCAGGCCGAGTTCGGCCTCACCTACCTGTTCATCGCCCACGATCTGTCCGTCGTCCGGCACATCGCCGACCGCGTCGCCGTGATGTATCTCGGCAACGTTGTCGAGATCGGGCCGACCGAGTCCGTGTTCCGCGACCCCTCGCATCCGTACACGCTGTCGCTGCTGTCGGCGATCCCCGGGAGCGGGTCGCCGTGGGACGGCGAGCGGGTGACCCTGCGCGGGACGCCGCCGAGCCCGCGCGACCCGCCCGAGGGCTGTTCGTTCGCCACGCGCTGCCCAGCGAAGATCCGCTCCGACGAGTTCGACCTGCCGGAGGCGACCTGGCGGGCGCTCGACGAGCTCCGGGTGGTGTTCCGGACGCGCGCTCGCGGCGACGACTCGGCGCTCGACCGCACGAAGGCCGCGCTCGGACTCCCGGTGGACGCCGACGCCGTCGACGAAGCGGTCGACGAACTGCTCGGCGAGCACTCGCTCCCCCCGGGTGCGCAAACGGCCGTCGACGAGGCGGTCGCCCTCGCGACGGCCGGCGACGACCGCGAGGCGGCCGACAGGCTCCGCGCGGCGTTCGGCTCGCGCTGCGACCGCGAGGCGCCCGACGCCGTCGCGGTCGGCGACGTCGAGAGCCGCTGTTTCCGCGGCGAGAGCGACTATCGCGGTGTCCGCGAGACCATCGCCGCCCGCGAGCGCGGGGGCGAGCGATGACGGACCCGCGGGAACGGGCGGCCGTCGCCGAGCGCGCGGCCCGCGCCGGCGGGTCGGTCGCCGAGTCGCTGTTCCGCAGCGACGTCGCCGTCGAGACGAAGGAAAACGAGACGGACTACGTGACCCGCGCGGACAGAGAGGCCCAGGAGGAGACGCTCGCGACGATCCGCGAGCACTACCCCGACGAGCCGGTCGTCGCCGAGGAGGACGACGCGGCGAAGGCGGTGCCCGACGCGGGCCCCGCGTGGATCGTCGACCCGATCGACGGGAGCCACAACTTCGTCCGCGGCGGGCGGACGTGGGCGACGAGCGTCTGCGCCGTCGACGGCGGCGAACCGGTGGCCGCGGCGACCGCCTGCCCGATGCTCGGCGACACCGTCGTCGCGGCCGACGGGCGGGTCGAGCGCAACGGCGAACCCGTCACCGTCAGCGACCGGACCGACCCCCAGCGGTGCATGGTCGCCCCGACCGTCTGGTGGCCGTTTGACCGCCGCGACGAGTTCGCCGCCGCCGCCCGGGCCGCAGTCACCCGGTTCGGCGACTTCCGGCGCCCGGGCTCGGTCCAGACCGCGCTCGCGCGACTCGCCGCCGGCGAACTCGACGGCGTGTTCACGAACGTCGACGCCCACCCCTGGGACACGGTGGGCGGCGTCCACCTCGTCCGACGGGCCGGCGGGCGCGTGACCGACCTCGACGGCGACCGCTGGCGTCACGACTCCGTCGGCCTCGTCGCCTCCAACGGCGGGGTCCACGACGCCGTCCTCGCCGCCGCCAACGAGATCTGACCGGCCCGGTCGGGCGCCCAATCCGACGGCCGGCGACCGCCCGAAGGCGACCCGCTACCGGTGGGCAACAACCCCGACAGAACCCATACGACGCGTCGGACCCTGGAATCGGTATGGCCGAGTACTCCGACGAACAGGTCGGCAAGCGCGTCGTCTCCCAGGAGGGCGAGGAGATCGGCGAAGTGACCGCCATCGACGACGGCTCGCTGGTCGTCCGCGTCACGGTCGGGAACAACAACGACGTCGTCGACCACATGGGCTGGGACACAGGGACGAACCAGGAGGAACACACGCTGAACGACCGGTACGTCTCGAACATTCGGGAGAACGCGGTCCGCCTGCGGGTGTAGGCGACCGACGGCGGCACCGCTCCCTGCGGTCGCACCTTACTTCGCTCTCCACTTCGTCAGAACACACTCCTGATCCGCCGATAGCGTCCCGAAGCGATCCACGTCGTGGCTGCTGCACGTACGGAGCGCCGCTCGCTCGACACGGCGGGAAGGCCGAATGGGCGTCAGGGTTTCGCCACTGATGGTCACGACCCGCTCTGAAGCGTGCGAGCCTTCCCGGGCACCTTCGAGAACCTCGAACGGAATCCGACGAGATGCCGCTGGGGAACCGGGACCGCGACGACTGACGAAGTTCGATTTGCTGCTTCGTCCGGAATAGCATAAAATTCCAGTAATAGATAGGGTACTGGTATAATTGCCGATGGCGTTCACGAGTCACGCGTCGACATCTGGCTCAGTGGCGTTCCGATCCCGTTTGACGTTGCGGCGCTTCGTCCACGAGAAACGCAGCGTCTCCGACGACGCGCCGCTCTTGCGCCCACCGAAGTCCGGGCCCGAGATCGCCGTCGTTCGGCATCGATTGGCCCGGATCTGTGGCGGCCGGTTCGACCTGAAATCGGCGCAGGCGTACGGGCAGAACTGCTTGTCGTCGACCGGATCACCGTTCGCAATCCACGATATCCTGCCCGGTTCGGTCGCAACGTCCGGTGAGGCGGTGGGTTGCGAGGGCGAGGTACTGCAGCTGTCCGTCCGTATCTCCTTCCTCGCGAACGAACACGCGGCGAACTGACCGCATCGAACGGAATCTCACGTTCGTTTTCCGCGGAATCGTCCACCGACCTGTATCTATGGGGCACTCCCGGTAGATGCCTTCCAGTCGATACGCATTGCCCGTCGTCGATCCGCCCTCGAACGCGGAGTCGGACGACGCGGAGTCGGACGGCGCGGAGAAAGGGATGCAGGCGATAATATACTATATATGGTAGCTAGGAGAAAAAGTAGGCAATCATATATTTCTAGACCGGCACCGTGAACACGGGAGAGTGGCGGTTCCGTTTGCTCAGTTTCGCCCGGGTTCGGCCTCACCGAACTCGTCGCGCTGGCAAAGAGCTTATATATTGTGTGTGAGTCCGGGCGTTCGTATGGAAGAGATCAGCACTAGCGATGCGCCCAGTAGCATCGGTCCGTACTCGCAGGCGATCAAAGACGGCGACACGGTGTACGTCTCCGGCCAGGGGCCGGCGGATCCCGAGTCCCGTGAAGTCGAGGTCGAGGACATCCAGGATCAAACCGCCCAGACGCTCGAGAACGTCAGCGCGATCCTCGAGGCCGCGGGGACGTCACTCGACGACGTTCTGAAGGCGAACGTCTACGTCACGGACATGGACGACTACGACGCGGTAAACGAGGTGTACGCGGAGTACATGTCGGATCCGTTCCCGGCGCGGTGCGCGGTCGAGGTGTCGGATCTGCCGATCGACATCGGCGTCGAGATCGAAGTCGTCGCGTCGTGCTGACGGGGCGGCGGCCGTTTTAGCCGAACGCGAAATCGACGAAGCCGACTACCGAGTCGTCGAGCAACGCGGGCCTCGCTTCGGGGACGGTCATCCGCGCGAGTTTCCGCCGCTTGGCGAGCCCTGCCTGTTCCAGTTGGCGGGCGATCGCTCTCCGGTTCGGCGCGTCGACGATCACGTCCCGGACGCCCGCGAGATCGCTGACTCCCCGGACCAGCGGCGTGACTGCGCTCGCGTCCGTCCCTACCACGGGCCCGACTTGCCAGTGGGTCCTACCGGGGCGTGCGATCGCGTACCCGTCGACACCGCCAGCCCCCCGCGAACAGACGCCGACGGTCTCGGGCTCTGCGAGGAGGGTACGGAGCAGCCCCGTCCTATCGGTGCCGACCTGCGCCCGGTCGAACGCGAAGATCGAATCGCGGTTCTCCGGTGCGATCGGAGCCATCGCACCGGCAGGATAGTCGCCCGTCTCGCCGACTGGCGCGTCAAGTTTCCCCTGCCACCGGTGGACTGACTCGACCCGCTCGAATCCGTAGGTACGGTAGATACGGGCTCCCTCGTCGGTCGCGTCCAGCCCGACGACTTCGCCATCGCGGTCGCGGGCGAATTCGAGAGCGTGCTCGAAGATCTGCGTGCCGTGGCCCCGGCCCCGATGGTCTTCGTCGACGAGGACCATGCCGATCCAGCTGACCGATTCGCCGTAGGTGACCACCGCGGCCGTCGCGACGAGTTCACCGTCCACCGTGCCCGCGAAACAGCCGTCCGGACTCCGATCGAGGAACCGCTTCCAGTCCGCTGCGACCTGGTTCCACCCCGCTTGCGTCGACAGCGCCAGCGCGTCCTCCACGTCGCCCCCGGTGAGGAGTCGGATATCCAGCATCGAACGACCTCGGCTTCTCCCGGCCGAAGTATATGTTTGCCGGGGCCGAGCGACGCGAATCGCCGCGACGTCGCCCGTCGCTGCGAATCGACGTTTTACAGTTCCAAACACCGTCTCGGAAGTGGCGTTCGTCGGCGTGTTCTGTGCCGTTGCTGGGTACTGTCACGCGATCACGGCGTTCGGCGCCGGCCAGGATTACGCCCATAATAGCGTAATCTGAACTCGCACCGTTCGATCGACGTCGAGGGTTTTTCCGGGCAGAACCGACAGTTCTGCGCTTCTATCGAGGTATCCCGACATCATCTGCGGAGCTCCGTCGAATCGAGTGGACGGCCCAGAGACCGAAGCGGGGTTTGAAATTACAAAACGAGATTCTCGCCTGACGGGCAGGGTGATCAGAGCGACGTGAGGTTGATCTCGATGATGTTCACGGCCTGCTGGATCATCTCGGGGATCTCGTTTTTCAGTCGTTCCTCGTCGAGACGTCGCTCGGGACCGATGATGCTGATCGCACCGTAGAGCGTCCCGTCCTGGTCCCGGATCGGGGCGCCGGCGCCGACGAGGCCCTGGATCGTCTCGCCGTGGTTGTACGCGGCGCCGTCCTCCCGGATCTGCTCCAGTTCCTCGCGAAGTGTCGCCTCGTCGGTGATCGTCCGCGAGGTCTTGGCCTCGAACTCCGTCTCTTCGATGATTCTGTCGCGTTTCTCCGGGGGCATGAACGCGAGCATCGCCTTCCCGACGGCGGTGTGGTACAGTTCGTTGCGGTAGCCCACGTATATCTCGGTCTGGACCGCCTCTTCGCCATCGGCCGTGTGGAGGCAGACCCCCTGGCCGTCCTCCTCGACGGTGAACAGCGCCAGTTCGCCCGTCTCCTCCGCGAGCTTGTCGACTTCCGTCGTCGCCAGGTCGGAGACGTCGATCCGGTCTTTCGCGTAGTGAGCCAGGTCGAGAAAGCGCAGTCCGAGCACGTACTCCCCGTCCTCCTTGATGACGTAGCCGTTCTCCTCGAGCGTCGCCAGGTGGCAGTGGGCTGTCCCCTTCGTGACGCCGATCTCGTCCGCGATCTCCGTGACAGTCGCGCCGTCACCGTCCCGCAGGATGTCCACGATCCCGAGGGACCGCTGGACGGCCTGGACTGGGTTTTTCGCCTCTGTCATACTCTGGCTGGATATGGGAACACATACCAGATAAAAGTTTGGCCATGTAAAACGAATCCGGACGATCGAGTCGTCGTCCGTGCGGATCCAGCGGCTGGTTCTCGGGCGAGAGCGCCTGTCACTGCCACAGCGACAGACGTCACCGTCGTGGGAACAGGGTCTCGCTCGACCTCCCGACGGTGACATGGATTACCCGAGGGCGAGCAGATCGGACTGGTCGGACGAACGCGTACAGTCCGGATCGGTTGGAAGAACGCGTACAGTCCGGATCGGTCGGACGAACACGTACCATTAAGTCGCTCCTGGGTAACGTTCTCTCAGACATGCCAGTGGTTACTGGCGACGACGTCGCCACTGCTCGGTCGCGGTTCGAGGACCCCGACATCGTTCAGCGGACGCCCATCGACTCCAGTCGAACGCTCAGCGCTCGGACCGGCGCGGACGTGTTCCTGAAGATGGAACACCTCCAGCGCACGGGCTCGTTCAAGACGCGGGGTGCGTACAACAAACTGCTCGACGTGGCCGCCCGCGACGACGTCGACGAGGTCGTCGCGGCGAGCGCCGGAAACCACGCCCAGGGCGTCGCGCTCGCGGCGCGCGAGACCGGCGTCCCGGCGACGATCGTCATGCCGACGACCGCGCCGCAGACGAAGATCGACGCCACGCGCGGCTACGGCGCCGAGGTGGTCCTCGACGGCGTGGACTTCGGGGGCGCCGTCGACCACGCGGAGCTACTGGCCGCCCGCGACGGGGCGGAGTTCGTCCACGCCTTCGACGACCCGGCGATCGTCGCCGGGCAGGGGACGGTCGGGCTGGAAATCGTCGAGGCAGTCCCCGACGTGGACACTATCGTCGTCCCGGTCGGCGGCGGCGGGCTCGTCGGCGGGATCGGCGCCGCCCTCGCCGACGAGCGCCCGGACGTCCGGATCGTCGGCGTCCAGGCCGACGACGCGGCGACGGTCCCGGACAGCCTGGACAAGGGAGCGCCCCTGCCCGCCGAAGAGGTCGACACCATCGCCGACGGCATCGCGACCGGCAACACCGCGGAACTGACCCTGTCGCTCATCGAAGCGCACGTCGACGAGGTCCTCACCGTCTCGGACGAGGAGATCGCGAGCGGGATCGTCCTCCTGCTCGAACGGGCGAAACAGCTCGTCGAGGGGGCCGGCGCGGCGTCGATCGCCGCCCTCACCAGCGGCCGGCTCGACGTCGCCGGCGAGACGGTAGTGCCGGTGCTCTCCGGTGGCAACCTCGACATGTCGATGCTGCAGACGGTCCTCACACACGAGCTCACGGCCCGCGAGCAGCTGATCCGGTTGCAGGTCCGGATCGACGATGGCCCCGGGAAGATGGCGGCGCTCTCCGACCTGATCGCCGACCTCGGCGCCAACATCCGCACGATCCACCACTACCGCGCGGACCGCGCGCTCTCGGTGGGCGAGGCGTTCCTGGTCTTCCTCGTCGAGACGAGCGGGAACGAGCACGCGACGACGATCGTCGAGGCCATCGAGGAGGAGGGGTACGTCGTCGAACAGGTGAACTGAGCGGATACAGCGCGCCGGGCCGGTCGATCGACCCGGTCGCACCGATGGTTTCATACGAGCCGCGCGATATCGCCTACTCGAACCACTGGAGTGAGTCACACGTGAGAGCTATAGTCACCGACGGCACTGGCGACATCTGGGAAGAGACGCACGACCGCCCCGAACCGGACCCCGGCGAGGTTCTCGTGAAGGTCCGGGCGGTCGGGATCTGCGGCAGCGACGTCGGGCTGATCGACGGGGAGGGGCCGCCGTGGACGGAGTACCCGCTGGTCCCGGGGCACGAGGTTTGCGCGGAGGTCGTCGGGCTCGGCGAGGGCGTCGACTCGCTCTCCGTCGGCGACCGCGTCGCTCTCCACGGGTTCATCTACTGCGGGACCTGCACGGCCTGTCGCGAGGGCCGGTACTACCAGTGTGCGGACCTCCGCGAGATCGGCTTTACCGTCGCCGGCGGGTACCGCGAGTACGCCGCGTTCCCCGCGTACACGCTGGCGCCGATCCCGGACGGCATCTCCGACCTCGAGGCCTGCCAGATCGACTCCGCGGCGTGTACGCTCCACGCGATGAAGCGCGTCGAGACGTCTGTGTCGGACACCGCGGCGGTCCTCGGGCCAGGCTCGCTCGGCCTGTTCGGCGTGCAGTTACTGCGCGCCTGGGGCGTCGAGGACGTGATCCTCACCGGTACCCGGGAGGAACGGCTCGCCGTCGGCCGAGACCTCGGCGCGACGAAGACGGTCAACGTCCGCGAGGAAGACCCGGTGGAGGCGATCGACGAGTACACCGGCGGCGACGGCGTCGACGTGTGCGTCGAGGCGGCGGGCGCCGGCGACGTGGTGAACACCTGCCTGCAGATCGCGGCCAAACAGGGACAGATCGCGCTCACGGGCGTCTTCGACGGGAACCGCGAGATCGACCCGAACGACATCGTCGCGAAGGAGCTCACCGTCGTCGGCGGCGTCACCGCCTCCCACGCCGGTGACGACGTGATCGAACTGTTCGAGCGTGCGGACCTGACGATCGACGGCATCGTCACCCACGAGTTCGACCTCGCGGACTACGACGAGGCGATCGAGAGCGTCCAGGAGCGCCGCGACGGCGTCATCAAGGCCGTGCTCCGACCCTGAGTCGCGGCCGAGCGGACGCCCACTTACCGACCCGTCACGTCGTCCAGGATCGCGCTCCAGAGCTCCGGGAGACCCTCCCATTCGAGGAAGGCGGGCGGGGCCCAGTGGGGCGCACAGTCGGTCGTAAACGCGAACGCCCGGCCGTCGCCGTGGGGGCCGACGGCGAGCAGCGGATCGTCGCCGACGGTCGCCCAGACGTCGGCGTCGTCGTCGGCAGCGACGCGGTTGTAGCCGAGCACGGCGGGCCACTCCGCGGGGAGCGAGGCCCCGGGGACGCCCTCGTTGGTCGGGGTGACGCCGGCGGGTCGCTCGACGCGGTCGTCGGCCGGTTCCATCGAGACGGGGAGGACGTCCGCGAGCGCCGTCCGACCGTAGCGCGCCTGGCCGCCGGCGCCAGAGAAGCTCATGTAGCCGCCGATCATCCCGAGCGCGCCACCGTCCGCGACGTACGACGCCAGGAGTTCGCACCGGTCGACGTCCGCCGCTCCGTTGCGGACCGTCTCCGTGAGCTGGAGTGTGTCGGCGCCGACGTCGCTCAGGATCACCAGGTCGTAGCGGTCGAGTTCCGCTCGCGTCGTCGGGAACTCGCGGGTGGCGACGTGACAGGGCTGGAACTCGACGGAGGCGCCGGCCACTTCGAGCGCCGCGATCAGGTGGTCGGCCACCTCGTCGTAGGCCGCGGACGTCAGCACGTCCTGGCCCTTGATCTCGAAGGTCAGGGTCTGCCAGGACTCCCCTGCGAGCAGTATCTCGGTCATCTGCCACCGTGGACCCAGTCGCGGTTCTCCCCGGGGGCGAAGCGATCGCACGGGGCTGTCGCGTCGCCCAGCGCTTCCCGGTGCTCTGAGAGTCGAGACTCTATCGTCGGGCTGTCGTCTGGTATCATCCGTCGTCGTCCGAGCGTACTCCGATGACCGACGAATAGTTTTTGGTCGTTCACGTGCCCCCTCTCGCTCCCCGCCGGTGGGACGGACGGCCGATCGGTGGTACGCTGGTCGCCTCCCGGGAAACCTTATTGTCGTCGTGGCGTCTCGCTTTCCAGTATGCGAATCGGTATCGCTGGCACTGGATTCATGGCGGAGATGCACGCCGCCGAGTACGCCGAGATGGACGTCGACGTCGTCGCCGTGTGTTCGCCGAGCGGCCCCGACGAGTTCCTGCGGTCGTTCGACTTCGGGGCCGACGCGTACACCGACGTCGCGAGGATGTGCGAGGACGCCGCCCTCGACGCCGTCGACGTCTGCACGCCGACGCACACCCACGTCGACGTGGTCCGTGCGGTGGCGGAGAACGGGCTCGACGTCTTCCTGGAGAAGCCTATCGCGGGCACGCTGGAGGAAGCGAACGAGATCTCGCGGATCGTCGACGACGCCGGCGTGCGGTGTATGGTCGGCCACGTCGTGCGGTACGTCCCGAGCTACCGGGAGGCGCGTGACCTCTCGATCGGCGACCCCGGAGTCGCGCGGGCGCGACGGCTCTCACCGTTCCCGGACTGGGGTTCGGGCGACTGGTTCGCCGACCGTGACAGGAGCGGGGGCGTCTTCGTCGACCTCGCGATTCACGACCTCGACTACCTGCGGTGGTGCTGGGGTCCGGTCGAACGGGTGTTCGCCCGTCGCCGGCGGGAGTCCGAGGCCGAGCACGGGTTCGCCACGCTCCGCTTCGAGAACGGCGCCGTCGGCTACGTCGAGGCCTCGTGGGCCCAGCCGGAGTCGCGGCCGCTCACGTCCGAACTCGAACTCGCGGGCGACGACGGCCTCGTCGAGTTCGACAGCGACGACGAGGCGGCCTACTGCGAGTGGACGGACGATGGCGTGACCGTCGAGAGCCCGCTGGCGAAGTCGGGCTATCGGCGCGAGCTCGAACACTTCGCGTCTTGCGTCGAGTCCGGGACCGATCCGGACGTCGGGCCCGCAGCGGCGATCGCCTCGCTCCGGCTGGCGCTCGCCGCCGAGCGGTCGGCCGACCGCGGTGAACCCGTCGCCCCGGAGGAGGTGATCGCGTGACGCTCGCCGTCGGCGTCCTGTCGGCCGCCCACCCTCACAGCGACGCCTACGCCGACGTCCTCGCCGACCGCGACGACGTCGACCTGGCCGGCGTCGCCGATCCGGACGCCGACCGAGCCCGTGCGTTCGCCGACCGCCACGGCACCGAGTACGTCGACGACGCGGACGCCCTCCTGGCGGCGGTCGACGCCGCGGTGATCTGCGCTCCCAATGCCGACCACCGGGCGTGGTTCGACCGCGCGGCCGCCGCTGACGTCGACGTCCTCTGCGAGAAGCCGCTCGCGACGACCGTCGACGACGCACGGGCGATGGTCGAGCGCTGGCGGGAGAGTGACATCACCGCGGGCGTCGCGATGCCCCTCCGGTTCTGTGAGCCCGCGCGGCGGGTGAAGGACGCGCTGGAGGCCGGCGACGTCGGCGATATCCGGTCGATCTCGGGGACGAATCGCGGCCAGATGCCCGGCGGCTGGTTCGCGGACCCCGACGCCGCGGGCGCCGGCGCCGTGATGGACCATACGGTCCACATCGTCGATCTCGTCCTCGCCCTCACGGGCGAGCCAGTGGTCGAGGTGTACGCCGAACTCGGCACGCGCTTCCACGACGTCCCCGTCGACGACGTCAACGTCCTCTCGATGGAACTGGCCGACGGGACGCCCTTGCTGCTGGACGGCTCCTGGAGCCGGCCCGACGCCTGGCACACCTGGGGGGACGCCACCCTGGAACTGACCGGGACCGACGGCACCGTCGCGCTGGACTACACCGACCAGTCGCTCACCTACACCGTCGACGCCGGGCCTGACGCGGGCGTCGAGACGGCGTTCTACGGGACGGACGCCAACGCGGCCCTGATCGACGACTTCCTGGCGAGCGTGCGCGAGGGGACCGATCCGGCGATCACGCCCGACGACGGACTCAGGGCCGTCGCCGTCGTCGAGGCCGCCCTGGCGTCTGCCGAGCGGTGCGAGCCGGTCGCAGTGACGGAGTGAGTCCGCAACGGGACCGGCGACCCCGCCGCCGTGCCGACCGACCCGGTCGCGGGGCGGTCGGCTTGCCGCCCGCGGCGACGCCGGAGCCGGGCCACCGCAAGGCTTTCGACCGCCGGCGTCGACGAACCGCTCGTGTCCCGCACAGTGCTAGTCGTCGGTGCCCATCCCGACGACGCCGACATCCGGGCCGGCGGATTCGCCGTACAGTCCGCCGACGCCGGCCACGACGTCCGATTCGTCTCGATGACCGACGGCCGCGGCGGCCACCACGAGCAACGCGGCGAGGCGCTCGTCGGCCGCCGCCGTCGCGAAGCGGCCGCGGCCGCAGAGACGGCCGGCCTCACCGAGTACCGGGTTCTAGACGTCCCCGACGGGCGGCTCAGGCCGACGCTCGAGAACCGTGATCGGGTCATCGAACTGATCCGCGAGGTCGCGCCCGACGTGGTCCTCACTCACCGGCCGAACGACTACCACCCCGACCACCGCTACACCTCGCAACTGGTCCGCGACGCGGCGTACATGGTCACCGTCCCGAACGTGTGCCCGGACGCTCCAGCGCTTCGTTCGAACCCGGTGTTCGCGTACCTGCTGGACACGTTCGAGCGGCCCTACCCGTTCACCCCGGACGTCTTCGTGCCGGTCGGCGACGCGGCGCTCGAACGCAAGTACGACGCCCTCGACTGCCACGAGTCCCAGATGTACGAGTGGCTCCCGTACAACAAGGGGTCGCTCGACGCGGTCCCGTCCGATCCCGACGACCGCCGCGAGTGGCTGGCGACCGACCCGCTCCCGGGGCTCCAGCAGATGCGCGACGCGGCGGATCGGTTCCGCGACCGTCTCGTGGACCGCTACGGCGAACAGCGCGGCACCGAGATCGACTACCTCGAAGCGTTCGAGGTCTCCGAGTACGGCGGCGAGCTCACCGACGAACTGGCCGAGGACCTCTTCTCGTTCTGAGCGGCCGGGTGCAGACCACGTGAGGTGTCGCAGGACGGCCGTCGCGTCGACCGGCGACGCCCCGCTCGGCCCCGGATCAGCCGTGTCGGTCGAGCAGGGCTTCCGCGTGCACCTCCCGCCCCGTCTCGCGGAGGTGGTCGACGTACCCGTCGAGCGCGTCCCAGGTGTAGTACGGCCCCTTCTCGCGGAGGACCTCCCACATCGGGTCGGTGACGGCGTTCTCGGCGTCGGGATTCCCGCCGCGCTCACCGCTCGCGGCCTCGGACAGCCGCGCGTCGATCCAGCGCTGCAGGATGCTACGCCCCTCCCGGACGATTTCGGGGCGGTCGTCCGCGAGGTTCGTCGTCTCGTGGGGGTCCGCGGCGAGGTCGAACAGCATGACGTCCGCCAGGTCGCTCTTGAACGCGTCGTGGTAGGTCCTGAGCAGCAGCCAGTCGCCCCAGCGGACGCCCCGCTGGCAGGTCCAGGCCGCCTGGCCGAGCACGAGGCTGTCCCGGCCTCCTGGCTCCCCGTCGGTGGCCGCGCCGGCGAACGACCGGCCGTCCCAGCCCCCGGGGACCTCGCCACCGGCGAGGTCGACGACGGTCGGCGTGAGGTCGAGCTGGTAACGTAACTCGTCGTCGGTCCCCGGTTCGATACCGGGCCCGCGGACGATCAGCGGGACGTTGCAGGTCTTGTCGTCGGCCGTCTGGTGGTCGCCGTACACGTTGAGTTCGCCGAGGTTCTCGCCGTGGTCGCCGCTGACGATCACGAGCGTCTCCTCGAACACGCCCTGCTCCCGCAGCAGTTCGAACAGCTTCCCGATGTGGTGGTCCATGAAGTGAACCCCCGCGTCGTAGCCGTCGACCAACGTCTCGAAGTCCTCGCGCGAGGAGACGTCAGCGGGCATCCGCGGCGCGTCCCGTTTGCCGCCCCAGCCGCGCAGGTCCTGCGCGGTGTGGGCGCCGCTCCCCTGGTAGTGCTCGGCGATCAGGTCGTCGGTCACCCAGTCGGGCCCCGGCTCGCCCGCGAACGGGCGGCCGTAGTCGAGCGGCGTGGTGTAGTCGGTGTGCGGGTCCCAGAAGTTCACGTGCAGGAACCAGTCGTCGTCCGCGCCGTTGTCGGCGAGCCAGTCGCGGGCGTGCGGGTACACCTCGTCCGCTCGTTCGTCGCCGCCGCCGCCCGTGTCGCGCAGTTCGTCGAACCCCTCGACGACCTGCCAGGCGTCGTGACGGGCGGGGAACGGACTGACCATCGCGGTGTCGAGGCCCGCCTCCGAGAGGACCGTCGCGAGCGTCCGGAACCGCCGGGGATAGCGCTCGCCGCGGCGGGCGCCGTACCGGCGGGGATCCGCGTTGCGGCCGCCGTGGTTGACGACGCCCGTGTGAAACCCGAACCGCCCGGTGTAGAACGCCGTCCGCGAGGGGAGACAGGGCGCGTCCGAGGTGTAGACGTTCGTGAACGTCCGCCCGTCGGCGGCGAGGGCGTCGACGTTCGGCGACGTCTCCCGGTGATAGCCGTAACACCCGAGATGGTCCGGTCGCAGCGAGTCACAGTCGACGTACAGGATCCGCATGCCGGGAGTCCTCCGGGAGCGGTCAAATCGTTTTTGCTCGCGGCGAGCCGGTAGACGGCTCGGTCGACGGCCCGGCCCGCCGTGCCGGGCGGATCCGGACGGGGATTTATGCCGGCGCGGGAGAAACGGACCGACCGCGAATGTCAGACAACGATACTGTCGTCTTCGAGTCGCCGGAGACGGTAACCGTCGAACGGCGCGACGTCCCCGTGCCCGACGCCGACGAAGTACTCGTCGAGAGTCGGCGAACGCTCGTCAGCACGGGAACCGAACTCACGATCCTGTCCGGGGAGTACCCGGCGGACTCGCGGTGGGACCACTACGACTACCCCTTCGTGCCCGGCTACAACAACGTCGGCACCGTCGTCGAGGTCGGTGACGACGTCGAAGCGATCGACGAGGGACAGCGAGTCGCGACCCTCGGCTCGCACGCTCGCTACGTGACCGTCTCCGCGGACGCCTGCCGCCCGCTTCCAGACGGCGTCTCCGACGAGGAGGCGGCGTTTTTCACCATCGCCGAGATCGTGATGAACGGAGTCCGGCGGGGCGAGGTCGCCTTCGGCGAGTCGACGGTCGTGTTCGGTCTCGGACTGCTCGGCCAGCTCGCCGTCCGGGTCTGCGAGCTCGCGGGCGCCCGGCCAGTCGTCGGCGTCGACCCGAGCGCGCCGCGGGTCGGCTACCTGCCCGACCGGCCGTCCGTTACCGGCGTCGACCCGACGACGGACTCGCTCGAAGCGGCGGTGGCTCGGCTGACCGGGGACCGCATGGCGGACGTGGCCTTCGAGGTGACCGGGAACCCGGACGCGATCCCCGGCGAGTTCGACGCCCTCCGGACGCAGGGGCGCCTGGTGTTGCTGTCGAGTCCTCGCGGGACGACCGAGTTCAACTTCCACGACCGCTGCAACGCGCCGAGCCACACCATCGTCGGCGCCCACAACAGTTCGCACCCGTCCGTCGCGACCCCCGCGAACCCGTGGACGAACAAGCGCCACTGCGAGCTGTTCTTCTCGTGTCTCGCCGACGGGACCCTCTCGGTCTCCGACCTGGTGAGCCACCGCGTGGCCGTCGCCGACGCGCCGGAGACGTACGCGGAACTGCTGGCGGACCGGAGCGAAGCCATGGGCGTCGTCATCGAGTGGTGACGGGTGTCGCCCAGCCGCAGTCGCCGGGCGGACCTACCACTCTCCGGGACGGTCGAGCACGCCGCGGCGCTCGCGGTCGGCCACCTCGACGAGCCACTCCAGGCACCGGCGGTACGCGTCGGCCGTCTCGGGGAACACTGCTTCCCCGGCGTCGCGGAGGGAATCGAGCGTCTCGATGGCCGACCGGTAGTCGGCCTCGGCGTCTGCCGGCGAGCGGTCACCGAGTGACCGGTTCGCGTGTGCTGGCGGCGACGGCGAATCGCGCCGCCAGTCCGTCGGCACGATCGTCCCGCCCAGTTCGCGGTAGACGTCGAACCCGTCCGGCACGTAGGGACCGAGCGCGTGACGCGTCAGCGCGCGACGGAGCGCCCCACCGCCGTCGATCGGCTCCGGATTCCAGAGTCGGTCGCCGAACAGCGGGATCGCCGACGGGAGCGCCCGCTCGAAGTACTCGCGGGCCACGTCGTCGGACGGCTCCCAGGCGAGGAGTTCACCGCCACGGACCTGCCCGGTGTGCTCGTCGGGCACTGAGGGCCGCCGCCGCGGCGCCCACCCCTGCATGTACTCCTCGCTGATCCAGCCGTTGACGTAGGCCGCGTGGACGTAGGAGTTGACGACGTCGAACCCCGCTTCGAGGAACCGCTCCATGCTGCAGCCCTCGATCGGACCGCGACCGGGCGCTGCCACCCGCCAGAACTGGATCCGCACGTCCCGCGGCAGGTCCGGGGACTCCGAGACGTCGATCTGGTCGTTCCAGAGCGTCGTCCGGCGGTCGCGCTCGTCGAGGAACCCGTGGACGTGGCGGACGAACCCGTAGAAGTGCTCGGTCACCGTCTCGGCGTCGATGGCGTCCATCCTCGCCTCACAGTCGACACAGTCGTCCCACGAGTGGCCGTGCATCTCCCATTCGTCGCCGCCGACGTGGACGGTCTCGAACGGGAACAGCTCGATTACCTCGTCGAGCAGTGTCTCGACGAACGCGAACGTCTCGTCCGAGCCGATGCACAGGGTCCGCTCGCTGGCCTCCCCGTTCGGGACGGTGCAGCGGAGTTCGGGGAACCGCGCGAGGACGTGCTCGGCGTGGCTCGGCAGGTCGATCTCGGGGACCACTTCGATACCGCGCTCGGCGGCGTAGTCGACGATTTCGGCGACGTCGCCGGCCGAGTACGCCGGCAGCGGTTCGCCGTCCGCGCCCTCGTTCAGTTCCGGGAACGCCGCCGACTCCAGCGCGTACCCCTCGTCGTCGAGCAGGTGGAGGTGCAGCCGGTTCATCTTCGCCCTGGCGGCCTGGTCGATCCGCCGTTTCACGCGGTCGACCGGGAGGAAGCCGCGCGCCGGGTCGAGCATGAACCCGCGCCACCGCGTCTCCGGCCAGTCCCGGATCTCGCACGCGGGGAACGCCCAGCCGCCGTCACGGCGGTCGAGCCCGGTGACAAACGTCTGGCACCCGTGACGGAGTCCGTCGGCGGTCGGTGCGCGGATCGTGACGGTCTCGGCGTCGCCGTCGGCGTCGAGGACGTACCCCTCGGGGTCGTCGACCGCGTCGGCGGAGCGGTCCGCGTCGACCACGAGTCGGACGGTCGGATCGTCGTCGGCGACGACCGATTCGTTCGTCTCGCGCTCGAACAGCGTCTCCAGGCGGGAGCGGACCGCGTTCGCCTCGTCGTCGCTCGCCCCGATGGCCAGCGGCGTGTCGATGGTGATGCTGCCGTCGCGGCTGTCGAGCGTTCGCGGCCTGGGGAGGACGCGGGGCTCTGTCGACTCCATACCGGGTGGCGACGCCGCCGTCCGTCTTAACGGTTGGTGCCGCGAGCGGCGGGTCGAACCGCGGCCGCGTCGTCGCGCGACCCGCCCCACCCACGTGATATTTAACCCGGCTGGCCGATACGTCTACACCGACGGTGACTCAGCAACCATGACATCCAGCGGACCGACCAGCGGCGACGATCGCGGTGCACTGTGGCTGTTCCGGGAGGGTCGTCGATGACAGGCACGGACGGCCCCCGGCTCGTCACGCCGGAGGAGTTCCCGGAGATGATGGCGCTCCTCGACCGCTACTTCGCCTACGAACGCGGCGGGATGGCCGCACGCCTCCCGTTCGCCTACGACCCGGACCGGAGCGATCGCCACGCGGTGATCGTCGAGGACGGTCGTATCGTCAGCCACGTGGCAGCGATCCCACAGACCCTCTCGATCGGACCCGGTACGATCGAGTGCTGGGGGATCGGGGGCGTCGCCACCGATCGCCGGTACCGGGGTAACGGCTACATGAGCCGGCTCCTCGCGTTCTGGTTCGACCGGATGGACGACGAGGGAGTGGCGCTGTCGGACCTCAGCGGCAACCGGCAGCGCTACGCACACTTCGGCTACGAACTCGTCGGGAACGAGTACCGCTACACGTTCAGCGAGCGCTCGTTCGCCGGCGAGCCGACCGCCTCGGACGCGGTCGCGGTCTACGACGGCGCGAGCGCGCAGGGCGAGACGCTCCGCGACATTCACGAGGCCGAGCCCTATCGCGTCGTCCGCGACCGGGAAGCGAGCCGGACGGTGTTCGGCCAGCGCGGGCTGGAGACCCTCCTCTGGGACGGCGACGACGACCCGGCGTACCTCTGCCTCACGCGAGCGAGCCGCAGCCGGACGATCGAGGAGTTCGGCGGCTCCGCGGCCGGACTCGAAGCGCTCCTCTCGCACGTCCTCGCGCTGTACGACCTGAACGACCTGACCGCGCGCGCCCCTCCCTGGCATCCGCTCGAACCCGTCTTCGCCCGCCACAGCCGGTTCTGGACCGCCCGCCCGCACCGGAAGTTCCGCATCTGCGATCTCCCGGCGCTCCTGACCGCCTTCGCCCCCCAGCTGGAAACGCGCTGGCGAGAGAGCGACCGGACGGAACGGGGGTCGATCGGCCTCGGCGTCGCGGGCAGTGACGGCGACGAGTCCGTGCGGATCGAGTACGGCCCCGGGTCGGTGTCCGTCGAAGGGGCCGCAGACGACCCGAACGTCGAACTCGACCGGACCGCGCTCGCGTCGCTGTTGTTCGGGATGCCCGCGCGGTCCGCACGGCTCCGCGAGGGCGATCGGTTCCTCGAAACCGTCCTGCCGCTCCGGTTCTATCTCTGGCCCAGCGAACACGTCTGACCGGCTCGGGTCCGGTCTCCGGTGGCGGCCTCGATCTCACCGCTTGCTCGGGCGCGTCGGCGTCTCCTCGCTCTCGAAGATCTGCCGCTGGAAGCTCCAGTCGAGCCCGGCGGTGAGCCCCCCGTCGACGACCAGGTTCGTTCCGTTCACGAACGACGCCATGTCGGACGCGAGGAAGAGGGTCGCGTCGGCGACCTCTCTCGGTCGGCCGAACCGACCAGCCGGGTACTGGTCGATCCACTGGTCGCGCTGGGACCACTCCTCGCCGTGCTCGGCGTCCGCCCGCGTCTCGCCGATCTCCTCCATGTTCCGGTTCCGGCGGTCCGTCTCGATGGTCCCCGGACAGAGGACGTTCGAGCGGATCCCGTGGCGGCCGTACTGCGTCGCGACGAGCCGTGAGAGGCCGAGCACGCCGCTCCGGGCCGAGGAGTAGGCGGCCTGGCCGATGCCGTCGAGGCCGTTGACCGAAGACATGTGGACGATCGAGCCGCCGCCCCCCTCGACCATCGGCGGCAGGACCTCGCGCGCGACGAGGAAGAGCGACTTGAGGTTGAGTTCGACCGTCCGGTCCCAGGCCTCCTCGTCGATCCGATGGAGGTTGTCGTCGTCGATCGAGCCGCCGGCGTTGCTGACGAGGACGTCGATCCCGTCGAAGCGCTCCAGCGTCGCGTCGACCATCGCCTCGATCTCGACCGGCTCCGTGACGTCACACGCGAGCCCGACGGCCTCGACGCCGTGCTCGTCGGCCACCGCCTCGGCGACCTCGCTCACCTCGTCCTCGCTCCGCGAACAGAGGACGAGGTCCGCGCCCGCCTCGCCGAACCGCTCGGAAATAGCCCGTCCGATCCCGCGCGAGGCGCCAGTGATGATCGCAGTCTCGTCAGTGAGTACTCCCGTCATCGTGAGCGTGAGTTGCACACCCCACGTCTTAATCGATCGGGTCGGGCGCACGGCGTCGGACGGTGGCGACGATCCGGAGGGGTAGAACTATATACGAGGACCCGGCACCTAGGATAGATGATCGAGGTCGGAGTCCTGGGATTAGACACCAGTCACCCCGAGAAGTTCGCGTCGCTCCTGGCCGACCGGGACGACGCGACCGTCGCTGCCGTCTGGGACAGCGGGGAGGTCCGCGACGACGCGTACGCGGATTCGTTCTGCGCCAATCACGGCGCGACCAGGTACGCGGACCCACAGGCGATGATCGACGCCGTGGACGCGGCGATGGTGCTCGCCGTCGACTGGAGTCTGCATCGCTCGATGGCGGTCCCGTTCCTCGAGGCCGGCGTGCCGACGATGATCGACAAGCCGCTCGCCGGCTCGACGGGCGACGTGGCGGCCATCTCGGCCGCCGCGGAGCGAAGCGGCGCCCCCCTGTTCGGCGGTTCGGCGGTGCCGTTCCACCCGGCCATCGCGAAGCTGGGTGAGATGAACGCCGACACGGTCTTCTGTTCCGGTTTCGGCGACCCGTTCTACTACGGCGCCCACCTGATCGACACCGTCCGCGTCCTGATCGACGCGGACTGGTCGCGCATCGAACCGCTGGACAGCGACGGCCAGGTCGCGGCGGTCCAGTTCGAAGACGGCTCGACCGTCACGTTCGACTTCGACGGCTCCGAGACCGACGGGACGTTCGCGTTCCTGAGCGTCGGCGAGCGGACGGACACCGTGACGATCGAGAGCACCGCCGCGGAGTTAGAGCGGATGTACGGGCCGTTCCTCGACGGGTTCCTCGCGGCCGCCCGCGGTCGGCGCGACGACCGACGGCGCCTGATCGACGGCGCGCGACTGCTGCTGGGCGTCCAGGTCGCCTTCGAGGAAGCGCGGACGGTCCCGCCCGACGAGATCGAGGCACGGTCCGCGGCGATGACGATCGACAGTTCGCCGTTCCTCGCCAACTACGAGCCATACTACTGATACGGTGCGCCGTGGTCCTCCGCGCCGGCGAGCGACGGCGTCGACCGGGAAAGCCGTCGCCGCCCGCCGCAAGAATCTTGGTACCCGGTGCTGGAGTAGACGTATGCGAGATTCGAGAGCAGGTCTCACAGAGCTATCGCTAGCGGAGAAAGTCGGCCAGCTGTTACACGTGGGGATCGGGCTCGGTAACTTCGAGACGCCGACGGACTGGCCGGCAGCGGACATGGCCGAGCTGATCGAGACCGTCCGGCCGGGAGCCGTCAGGATATACGGTTCGCACGCGGGTACGCCGCACTTCGTGGCCCAGTACGCGAACCAGCTCCAGGAGTGGGCCGAGCGGACGTCGCACGGCCTGCCGCTGTTGCTCTCCTGCGACAGCGAGTACGGCACGGTTGACGTCGTCGACCACGAGACGCAGGCGTACCCCGCGCTGATGGGCCGAACGGCGGCCGGCGACCGCGACCTCGCTCGCGACGTTTCGGCAGCGGTCGCCAGGGACATGACGGCGATGGGGATCAACATGAACCACCAGCCGGTCGTCGACGTCAACACCAACCCCGACAACCCGGTGATCGGCGTGCGCTCGCCGGGCAGCGATCCCGAAACCGCCTCGACGTACGCGAGCGAGGCACTGGCGGGCATCCACGCGGCAGACCAGATCGCCGTCGCGAAGCACTTCCCCGGCCACGGCGACACCGAACTCGACTCCCATCACACGCTCCCGCACGTCACCTACGACCGCGAGACCCTCGAGCGCGTCCACCTGCCACCGTTCGAAGCGATGGTCGACGCGGGCGTCGACTGCGTCATGACCTCGCACGTCGTCGTGGACTGTCTCGATCCGGACCGGCCGGCGACGCTCTCGCCAGCGGTGCTCGGCGACCTCCTCCGCGAGAAACTCGGGTTCGACGGCGTCGTCGTCACGGACGCGCTCATGATGGACGCCGTCGCGGACAACTACGGATACGGCGACGCGGCGGTCCGGGCGCTCGACGCCGGGGTCGACCTCCTCTTGACCGGGTACGTCCCCGCGGACGACGTGGTGTCGATCCGGGACGCGGTCGTCGACGCCGTCGAGTCCGGCGACCTGTCCGAATCGCGGATCGACGAGTCGGTCGAGCGGATCCTTGCGCTGAAAGCCGAGTACGACCTGGCCGAGCGTCGGTACGTCGATCCCCTCGACGCGCTGGAGACGACCGGCAGCGGGGCCCACCGGTCCCTCGCGAGGGAGGCCTACGAGCAGTCGTTCACGCTCCTGGGCCGGGACGACCTCCTCCCGATCGACGGGGAGGCGTCCGTCCTCCTCACGGGCATCAGGGGCGTCCAGGCCCTCGAACCGCACCTCGACGCGGCGTTCGGCGACGTCGTCAGCGCGTCGCTCGCCCCGGCCGCCGCGCGGACGCTCGACGACGGCAAGCCCGTGACGGAACCCGAGTCCCCCGACCGCCAGATCGGAACGCTCCGGTCGGTCGCGGACGGCCTCGACGTCGCCGTCGTGACCACGTACGCCCGCGAGTCGTTCCCGGACCGGCAGCGGCGGGTCGTCGAGGCGGTCGCGGCGGCGCTCCCGGTCGTCGTCGTCTCGCTCGGTCTCCCCAACGAGTTCGAACAGTTGCCGGACGACGTGGCGTACGTCGCGACCTACGCCCAGGACCGACTCGGGATGCCCTCGCCGTTCCCCGACGCGGCCGGCGACGCGCTCGCGGCCGTCCTCGCCAGTGACGCGACTGCCCGCGACGAACTGTCGATCGGTGCGTCCGACTAGCGCCAGCCGTCTGCTGCCGCAACCGTCTGGAGTGACTCGCCGTCGGTGAACCCCTCGGGCCGACCGTCGAGCCGGTCGATCAGCGCCTCGCGCCAGGTCGCGAGTTCCTCCCGGTGGTCCGGGTCGGCTGCCAGGTTCTCGGTCTCGTTCGGGTCGTTCTCGAGGTCGAAGAGAAGTTCGCGGCCGGTCGTCGGGTGCCAGATGTACTTCGTCGTCTCGTCGACGAGGAACTGCGTCCCCGTGTCCGGGTCGTAGCAGGGGCCGTGTTCACCGTGATACCGCGAGCGCCAGTCGGCCCCGTCGTCGTCCCAGAGGGCGGTCAGCGACCGGCCCTCGACCGCGTCGGGGACCTCGACGTCGGCCACGTCGAGGATCGTCGGCAGGAGGTCCTCCAGGCCGACGGGGCGGTCGATCTGCCGGCCGGTCTCGTAGTCGCTCCCGGACGGGAAGCGACACAGCATCGGCACGCGCGCCGAGCCCTCGTAGGCGAACGTCTTCCGCCAGACGTTGTGGTCGCCGAGGACGTCGCCGTGGTCGGAGGTGAAGACGACGAGGGTGTTTTCCGCCGCCCCGGTCCGGCCGAGTGCGCGAAACAGCCGGTTGAGCTGGTGATCGACGTGCGTGACGGAGCCGTAGTAGCCGACGCGGGCGCGCCTGGCGGTCTCGGCGGGGAGGTCGGCGAGCCAGGCGTTCAGCGACGGGTACTCGGGGATCCGGTCGCCGTACACCTCCTCGGCCCAGTCGCCGACAGGGGGCGCGGGGATGTCCCGGTCGTCGTACGCGTCCCAGTACGGCTGGGGCGGGTCGTACGGCTGGTGGGGTCGCACGTAGGAGACGTAGTGGAAGAACGGCCGCGTCGGGTCGCGCTTCTCGAAGAACTCGATGGCCCGTTCGGTCGTCCAGTTGGTCGGGTGGGCCCGTTCGGGCAGATGCCACGGCCGGGCGTCCCAGGAGTTCCGGCCGACGCCGTGACCGATCTCGTCGGCACCGTCGTACTCGCTGTCGAGCCACTCCGAGTAGTCGTCGGCCTGTCCGGAGAGGCCGGCGTGGAGCGTCACGTCTTCGAACCCGAAGTGCCGGCGCGCCGGGATCGAGTGGGTCTTTCCGGTGAGCCGGGTCTGGTAGCCGGCGTCCCGGAGGAGTCCCGGCAGGGTGTAGTCGAACTCCCAGGGCCGGTCGTGGTAGGTCGTCGCGTCGACGCTGGCCGGGCGCTTGCCGGTCCAGAGGCAGCGCCGCGCGGGGATCGAAGAGGGTGCCGGCGCGTAGGCCCGGGTGAACATCGCGCCGTCGCCGATCAGGGCGTCGAGGTTCGGCGTGTGGACGAGCGGGTCCCCGTGGCGGTCGGTGGGACAGGCGGGGTCGGCGCCGATCGAGTCGCCGCGGTGCTGGTCGGTGGTGATCAAGAGGACGTTCGGACGAGTCACCATACCGGCTACGCGGGGGCGATCACCATATTCCTGGCGGCCGTTCTCACCCGCCGCGTTCCTCGCCCCTCGTTTCTAACGGCGGGCTGTCTCGGGCCGCGTCCGGGCGGTGGATTTAGGGGCTCGGTCCCGAAGGAGAGACACATGAGCCACCAGTTACTCGTGGACGACGCGCGCGTCGTCGACGGCACGGGCGCGCCCTGGTTCCGGGGTGCCGTCGCGGTCGACGACGGGACGATCACCGCGATCCGCCGCGATTCTGCCCACGGCCTGAGCGCCGAGACGCGGATCGACGCCGACGGGAGCGTCGTGGCCCCGGGATTCATCGACGCGCACTCCCACTCCGACCTCCGCCTGTTCGCCGACCCGTCGCTCGCGCCGAAGACGCGCCAGGGGATCACGACGGAGATCGTCGGACAGGACGGGTTCTCGATGGCGCCGCTGTACCGCGAGGATGGGATCGACCAGTGGCGTGACCACCTCGGCGGACTCGCCGGCCGCCTCGACCGCGAGTGGTCCTGGCGCTCGCTCGCGACGTACCTCGACGAGATCGACGCGGCGGCGGTCGCTCCGAACGTCGCGACGCTCGTCGGCCACGGGACGGTCCGGTACGAGGTGCTCGGCATGGACGACGTCGAGCCGACGGAGGACGAACTCGCGGCGATGGCCGCGCTCGTCGCCGAGGGCCTGGAGGACGGCGCCGTCGGGTTCTCGTCCGGGCTCGTCTACGCGCCGCAGGTCTACTCGGACACCGCGGAGGTCTCGCGGCTCGCGGCCGAACTCGAACCGTACGGTCGGCCGTTCGTCGCCCACATCCGGAGCGAGGGCCGCTGGATCTGGGACGCGCTCGACGAGTTCGTGGACGTCGGCGCCGAACACGAGATCCCGCTGCACATCTCGCACTTCAAGCTGACAGGCGCGGCCCAGCAGGGCAAGACCGACCGGCTGCTGGCTCACGTCGAGACCGCCCGCGAGCGCGGCGTCGACCTCACGGCCGACCAGTACCCCTACGCCGCGGGGAGCAGCATGCTGACGTCGCTGTTGCCCCCGTGGGCCCAGTCACAGGACGCCGAGGAGCTTCGCGAGACGCTCGCCGACCCCGAACAGCGGGAGGCGATCCGGCGGGACATCGAGGAGTGGCGGGTCGACGGGTGGGAGAACGTCCCGGGGAAGACCGGCTGGGACCGGATCGAAGTGACGAGCCTGACGTCGGACGCGTTCGGACCACACGAGGGACAGGACGTCGCCGCGATCGCGAGCGAGCGCGGCTGCGAACCCATCGACGTGCTCTGTGACGTCCTGTTGGCCGAGGACCTCGACGCGTCGATGATCGCTCACGGGCTGATCGAGTCGGACGTCCGCGCGATCATGGGGAGCAGCCGCGTCGCCGTCGGGACGGACGGCCTGTTCGGTTCGCGACCGCATCCGCGCGTGTACGGCTCGTTCCCGCGCGTCCTCGGCCGCTACGTGCGCGAGGAGAACGTCCTCTCGCTGGAGGAGGCCGTCCGGAAGATGACCTCGCTGCCCGCCCGGGCGATGGGACTGGACGCGAAGGGCGTCATCAGACCCGGACTCGACGCCGACCTCGTCGTCTTCGATCCCGCTGTCGTCGCCGACCGGGCGACGTTCGAGGAGCCGGACCGCTATCCGACCGGGATCGAACACGTGATCGTCGACGGGACGCCGATCGTCCGCGACGGAGCGGACACCGGCGCTCGCCCCGGCGGATCGATCCGGGCCTGAGCGACGGTTCGTCCCACGAGCGAACGCCCAGTTGGAACCCAGTTCCCGGCCACGGACGGCGTTCGCGCGGGCGAACGGCGGCGGCCGATCGAGCCGACCGAAAGAACGTTGTACCGCCGCGAGCACTACTGAGTCACGATGCGAACCGTTCGATTTAGCGACTCGACAGGGTACACGCGCACCGGCGAGTGGACGGCCGACGGGATACTGGCGAACGGGAAGACCTACGATCCCGACGACGTGACCGTCCGCCCGCCGGCGGAGCCGACGAAGATCATCTGTCAGGCCGGCGGCTACATGGACCACCGAGCGGAGGAAGGGTTCGACGACCGTCCGGACCGCCCGGAGCTGTTCATGAAGGCGCCGAACTGCGTCGTCTCGCACGGCGATGCGATCGAGCTCCCGCCGGGACGCGACGACGTCGAGTTCGAGGCGGAGTTCGGGATCGTCGTCGGCGAGCAGTGCCGGGAGGTCGCCGAGGACGACGCGATGGACGTCGTCGCGGGCTTTACCTGCGTCAACGACGTTTCGAACCGCGACGACCAGCGGGACGAACGCAACTGGGTCCGCGGGAAGGCCTTCGACTCGTCGCTCCCGATGGGCCCGGTCGTCGCGTCGCCGGACGAGGTGCCCGCGGACGCGACGCTCTCGCTGCGCCTGAACGGCGAGACGAAACAGGAGACGACGCGCGACCACATGATCTTCTCCGTCCCCGAACTCGTCGCGGAGGTCACGGAGCTGATCACGCTCGAACCCGGCGACGTCATCGCGACCGGGACGCCGTTCGGACCCGACGATCTCAGTCCGGGCGACACGGTCGAGGTCGAGTTCGACGGCGTGGGCGTCCTCGAGAACACGGTGACCGAGCGATGACGCTGGACGGCGACACCATCTACGACGACCTCGGCGTGGCTCCGGTGGTGAACGCGACCGGCACGAAGACCCGCATCGGCGGGACGCTCATGCGGGAGGAGGCCCGCGAGGCGATGGACCGCGCGGCGGAGGCGTTCGTCCGCATCTCCGACCTGCAGGCCGCGGCCTCGGAGCGGATCGCGGAGGTGACCGGCGCCGAGGCGGGGTACGTCACAAACGGTGCGAACTCCGCGCTCACCCTTGCCGCGGCGGCGTGTATCGCCGGGGACGACCTCGGGACGATGGCGCGGCTGCCAGACACGGAGGGGATCCCGAGCGAGATCGTCATGCCGCGGACCCATCGCAACGGGTACGACCACGCGTTGCGCGGCGCCGGCGCCGAGATCGTCGACGTCGGCGGGAACGACTACCACCTCGGGACCGGGGCCGAGAACACCGAGCTCTGGGAGATCGCGGACGCGATCGGCGAGGAGACCGTCGCGGTGGCGTACCTGGAGAAACCGTACACGCGACCGCCGCTCCCCGAGGTAGTCGCGATCGCCCACGAACACGACGTCCCGGTGATCGTCGACGCCGCGGCGGAACTCCCGCCCGCGGCGAACCTCTCGAAGTACACCGAGCAGGGCGCGGATCTGGTGGCCTTCAGCGGCGGCAAGGCGATCCGCGGCCCGCAGTCGTCTGGCATCCTCGCCGGCCGAGCGGACCTGATCAAGTCCGCCGCCCGGCAGCACCTCGACATGCACGCCGCCGAGCCCGCCTACGAGCCGCCGGAGGACCTCGTCGGGATCGAGGAGTTGCCCGGCGTCCCGCGTCAGGGCCTCGGACGGTCGATGAAGGTCGGCAAGGAAGAACTCGCGGGCCTGCTCGCGGCGCTCGACGCGTTCGTCGAAGCGGACGACGGGGCCGTGCTGGCCGAGTGGCACGAGCGCGCCGAGCGGGTCGCAGACGGCCTGCGGGCCGTCGACGGGCTCTCGGTCGAACTCGCCAACGCCGGGAAGACCGACTCGGTCTCGACGGTCGTCGGGACTGTCGACGAGGAGCGATCGGCGGTCGACGCTGCCGGTCTCGTCGCCGCCCTCCGCCGCGAGAACCCGCGCGTGTTCGTCGGCGGAGACGACCTCCACGACTCGCAGTTCACGGTCAATCCGCGGTGTCTCGGCGACGACGAGGTCGACTACGTCGTCGAGCGGATCGCCGCTCACGTCGACCCCGAGTAGGGGTGCCCCTGGATTCGCACCCCTCACCGTCCGCTCGCCTGCGTGTTCCTGCCCGAACCGTCCCGGTCGCTCCGCCCGAGTCCGCCCGGTCGTGAGTGCGTCTGACGGGGAGAAGGGCCCGCTACTCACCAAATCGCACCCGTCGCGGTGGCGGCGATCGCTCTGTGACGATCACACGCCCAGGGCGTCCGCAGGGGCTCCTCACGCAGTCGGTTCGGTCAGCGCGGCCACGTCGTCGAGCGATTCGACGAGGCGTTCGACCCGGTCGCGGTCCGCAGCGGAGAGCTCGACGAGCGGGGCGCGGACCGGCCCGCCGTACAGCCCCTGGTAGTCGAGGCCGTGTTTCACCACGGGGACGTTCTTCGCGGCGCCGAAGGCCGGACCGCCGCCGTCGGCTTCTTCACGGACGTCTTCGAGCGGGCGGAGTGCGTCGCGGATCTCCCTGGCGCGTCCCCAGTCGCCGGCGGTGAGCGCGTCGTCCAGCGCCAGGACGGGCCGGGGGATGAAGTTCCCGATGCCGGTCGTGAACCCGTCGGCGCCCTCGATGGCGTACGACAGCGCGTAGCGCTCGGCGACGCCGTTGAGCCACTCGACGTCTCCCGAGACTGTCTCGACGAGCCGAGAGAACTGCTTGACGTCGTTGACGGCGTACTTCACGGCGACCACGTTCTCGATCCGCGAGAGTTCGTCGATGACGGTCTCGCTGAGCAGCGGCCCGCGCTTGTAGATCACGACGCCCATGTCGGTCGCGTCGGCGAGCGTCCGGTAGTAGTCGATCAGCCCCTCCTCGTGAACGTACGTGTGGCGAGGGTACATGATCATCACCGCGTCGGCGCCGGCCGACTCGTAGGCCTCCAGGAGGTCCAGCGCGTTCTTCGTGCTCCCGCCGGCGCCGCCCACGACGGAGGCGTCCGCCGGGAGGGCCTCGGTCGTCGTTCGGACGACGGCCTTTCGCTCGGACTGCGACAGCGAGTAGTACTCGCCGGTGTTTCCACACGGGATGAAGGCGCGCGCGCCCTCGTCGTACAGGGCCCGGACGTTCTCGGCGAGACGCTCCGTCAGCACCCGGTCTCCGTCCTCGCTGAACGGCGTCGCATTCGTGAACGAGACGCTCCGAAGGCTCTCGCGCAACTCGTCGTATGACATGGCTATACTCCAGACCGAGTCAGTCAACAACCATTATAGTTCCGGTCAGTGGGCCCGGCGACGCCATTCCCGGCGGACTGTCACGCGTGACGGCTGGCGACGCTCCGGACTCGACGCGCGTGGGATCTGGACCATCTCATTCGGGCCAGTCGGTCGACGAGTGCGACCGGCCCGGCGGCTGCGATCCGGTGGCCCTTCTGGTCCTGCGGTGGTCGTCGCCGACACGCGACGGGGTGGACCGTACCTGTTCTCTCGGGCTCCGCCGCGTTCGTGCGACGTGCGACGCGGGCGGTTCCCTGGCGCCGGCCCTGTCCTGCCTCCAGTATCTCCCCACGAGATTTTACATTATCAAACAATTCCACGAACGCCGCCACCGTCGGGCGCCTCACTGGGCGTGCGCCGCGTCTCAAATTACAATTGTATGGGTGGAATCTGCCAACTGTCCCATTCCAGCGCTTTCCCGGCGTAACGTGGGGAAGCGGCCGTTTCGGCGCGATCTCGTCGCGACAAAATCGTTTTGTTATTCCAAATGATGGCGATTCAGATCGCGCCGCTCGGGCGCGGATAGCCGATTTCGGCCGCGGTCGCCGCAGAGGAGGGGGAGTTCCGTTTTGTGCTTCCAAACGATTTCGGGGGTACGGAGGTCCACCGGCGGTCGCGATGGGTCGGTCCGCTGGCCTGCGGTGGCCGTGGCGGTGGCGGCGTGCCCACTGTCGCGGGCCAGTCTGCCGGCGGCCGTTCCCGGTCCCACAAATTACATTATCATGGGGGTCTTCCTCGCGAACACAATGCAGCCTTGCTCGACGGGACAGTCAGAGGTGCGTTCACCGTGAACTTCGGGGTCTTTCTGAATCAGTACTACACGCCCGAGGGCGAGTTCGACCGCTCGGATCTCTTCGAACAGGCCGCACTGCTGGAGCGGCTGGGCTTCGACGGCGTCGCACTCGGTGAGCGCCACGTCCACGAAGAAGGGTTCGTCGAGCCGATGACCACGCTGGCCGCCCTCGCCGCCAGGACCGAGTCGCTCGACCTCGCGACCATGGCGACGCTGCCGATGCTCTACAACCCCCTCTCGCTGGCCGAGCAGGTCGCGTCGATCGACGACCTCGCGGACGGACGAATGCGGTTCGGGGCGGCGATCGGCTACCGGGAGCGTGAGATCGAACCGTTCGGCATCTCCATGGACGAGCGGTCGAAGGCCTTCATCGAGTCCCTCCACGTCTTGAAGCGCCTCTGGACGGAAGACAGCGTGACACACGACGGCGACCACTGGTCGTTCGACGACGTGTTCGTCAGCCCGCGGCCGGTGGACGGCATCCCGGTCTGGATCGGCGGTCACGCCGACGTGGCGATCAAGCGCGCGGCCTACCGCGGGACCGGTTGGATCGCCAGCGCGTCGTCGACGACCGACGATCTCGAAGCGCAGATCGGCGTGTACGAGGACTCGCTCGAGGAGTTCGACGAGGACCGCGACGACCACGACGTGATCCTGATGCGGGACTGCTTCGTCGCCGATTCGGTCGACGACGCCCGCGAGGCCATCGAACCGTACCTGCTGCAGCTGTACGAGTGGTACGCCCGCTGGGGGCAGACGTACATGGACGAACACGAGGTCGAGGTCGACTACGACGAACTCGCCGAGAAGTTCGTGCTCGGGTCGCCCGCGGACTGCGTCGAGCAACTGCGCGAGTACGAAGAGCTGGGTGTCGACCAGATCTACCTCCGGTTCCAGTTCCCCGGACAGCCACAGGACGTGACCCTCGAAACGATGGAGCGGTTCGGCGAGGAAGTCCTGCCCGCCGTCGACGGCCGATGACCGGGCGAACTGTCGGCTACGTCGGCCTCGACCACCACCACGCACAGCCGTACCTGCGGACCCTCGAAACCCTCCCGGCGACGGTGACGGCGGCCTGTGAACCGAACCCGGCGTTCGACCCGTCGAGCGTCGGCGCGCTCGACGAAGTGCCAGTGTACGACAGCCTCGAGGAGCTACTGGCGGGGGCCGCCCCCGACGCGGTGTTCCTCACCCTCCCCAATCGCGACACGCCCGCGGCGATCGAGCAGGCCGTCGACGCCGGAGTCGACGTCTACACGGAGAAGCCGGCCGCCCGGACCGCCGCGGAACTCGAACGGGTCCTCGGACGGGTCGACGGCACAGACGCGACGGTGGGCGTCTCGTATCCCTGGCAGTCGCACCCGATCGCGACGGAGCTGCAGGCGCTCGTCGACGACGGCTTCTTCGGCGACGTGTGGGCGTTCGACGCCCGGTTCGTCGCGTCGCAGATGGCGTTCCGCGACACGTCCCACTACATCTTCGACGCGGACGCGAGCCGCGGCGGCATCCTCCAGTGGCTCGGCATCCACTGGCTCCAGCTACTCGCCCGGCTCCTCCCCGCGCCGATCGAACGGGTCAACGCCAACGCACAGTCGCGGACGGACGGCGTGGACGTGGAGGACGCGATGACCCTCCAGTTGGAGACGACCGCCGGCACGCTGGGGACGCTCCAGTGCGGGTACTTCCTCGGCGACGGCCTCTACGACACCCAGTTCGACCTCTACGGGAGCGACGGCCGGAGCTGCTGGGACCCGATGGGCCGCGAGTTCGGCTTCGAGGGCGAGACAGCGCTGCAACTCGACGACGCGAGCGGCGACTGGTCGAGCACCCCCCACCGGACGATCACCCACGAGTACGACCCGACGCCCGGCTACGGCGGCTCGTGGGGCAAGGAGTTCGTCGAGGCGTTCTTCGCGGCCTGCGACGACGGGCGCGATCCCCCAGTCACCCTCCGCGACGCCCTGGACGTGCTCCGGATCGTCGACGCCGCCTACGAGTCGGCCGAGACCGACCAGTGGGTCGCCGTCGAGCGCGCGGACTCCTGACTCGCCGTCGTGGCGCCGAGTGGAACGTCTTCGCTGTCGTCGCGGCTCTCCCCCGACGCGAGGGACGCGACTCCCCGGACGCCGCCCGTCTCACCGGCAGAATTATGGGCGGTTCCGGCCAAGGAACCGCGTAGATGACCGACGTTACCGTCGGTGTCGTCGGGACCGGTCCGCATCCGGACGACGCCGACCACGACGGCTACTCGATGGGGTACCGCCACGCGCGGAGCTACCGGGCTGTCGACGGTTGCCGCCTGGCCGCCTGCGCAGACGTCGTCCCCGAGAACGCGACGGACTTCGGCGCCGAGTTCGGCCTCCCGGACGATCGGGCCTACACCGACCTCGGGGCGATGCTCGACGGGGCCAGGCCGGACGTCGTCAGCATCTGCACGCCCCCGTCGACGCACGTCGACCTGGTCGAGACCTGTACGAGCCACGACGCCGTGCGGGCGATCCACTGCGAGAAGCCGCTCGCACCGACGTTCGGCGAGAGCCGTCGGCTCGTCGACGTCTGCGACGACCGCGACGTCCAGCTGACGGTCAACCTCCAGAACCGCTGCAGCGACGCCGCCGCGGCGGTGAGAGACGCCGTCGCCGACGGTGCCATCGGCGACCTCCAGCGGGTCGAGATCGGTCGGCGGGACCTCCTCCAGACCGGACTCCACCACGTCGACCTCGCTAACTTCGTGCTCGACGACGAACCCGTCGAGTGGGTGCTCGGCGGGATCGACTACCCCGAGGAGCGCGTCTGGTACACGGACATGCACGCCGAACTGCAGAGCCTCGGGATGTGGGCCTACGAGTCGGGCGTCCACGCCATCTGCTCGACCGGCGAGGGACAGGACGCGGTCGGGGCCCACACGAACCGGTTCCGCGGCACCGCGGGCGAGATCGCGTACCGACTGGCCGACGAGTACCGGATCCGGACCGACGGCGCGGACGGCTGGCGGACGGTGGAGGTCGGCGGCCCGCCGGCGCAGGACCGCGCGATCGAGGACGTGATCGAGAGCCTCGCGGACGACGAGGCGCCGACCAGCCGCGGCGAGACCGCGCTCGCCGCAACCGAGATCGTCTTCGCGATCTGGGAGTCGGCGCGCCGCCGCGGCAGAGTCGACCTCCCGCTGACGATCGACGACAATCCCCTCCGGGCGATGGTCGAGGCGGGGGACCTCCCACCGGACGCGTCGCCCTGACGCGTGGCCGAACCCCGACCCGCACCGCGCGATCTATCGCGAACGGGCCGACGAGCTCGTCCCAGCCGAGCGCCCGGGTCGACTGCCGCGCGGAGCGGAGCCCGCGATGGGTCCGCGGCCGCCGGATCCGTTCCGACCCCGTCGGCGGAACGTTGAAGTTGTCGGTGGGCGCGATACTCGGCATGGACGGGTTCGACAGCAACCTCGACGGCTACTACGACGTCGAGAACCAGCTTCCCCGGCACCTCCGCGAGCGGGCGAGCGAGCACTTCGAGCGGACGCGCGCTCGCAAGGCCTCGATCGACTCCGTCGCCGAGCACGAACGCCGTGCAGCGGCGATGCGTGACGCGTTCCTCGACGGCATCGGGGGACTGCCGGACGAACGGGCGCCGCTGAACGCGCGGACGACGGGGACCGTCGAGCGGGACGGCTACGCCGTCGAGACGGTCGTCTTCGAGAGCCTGCCGGCGTTCCACGTGACCGGCAACTGCTACCGCCCGGACGGCGACGGACCGTTCCCCGCAGTGCTCTTCCTCTGTGGCCACGCCGCGGTCGGGAAGGCGGCCGGGAGCTACCAGCGGGCGTGCATCGAACTCGCCCGGAACGGGTTCCTCGTCTTCGCGGTCGATCCGATCGGCCAGGGCGAGCGGATCCAGAGTTACGACCCCGCTACCGGCGAGGCGCCCCGGCGGAACGTCGTCGAGCACACGTACCTGGCCCAGCAGTGCGCCGCGGCGGGGACCGGTCTCGCCCGCTACGTCGTCTGGGACATGGTCCGGGCGCTCGATTACCTCGAACAGCGCCCGGACGTCGACGAGTCGCGCCTCGGGGCGACGGGCAACTCCGGCGGCGGGATGCAGACCGGGTTCCTGATGCTCGTCGACGACCGCCTCGACGCCGCGGTCCCGTGCTGTTTCGTCACCTCGCGCGAGGCCTACATGGAGACCGGCCAGGCCCAGGACGGCGAACAGATCGTCTACGGGGCGGTCGCGAACGGCCTCGACTACGACGACTTCGTCTCGGCGTTCGCCCCCAGGCCCGCGCTGATCGGATCCGCGCAGTCGGACTTCCTCTGCATCGACGGCGCGCGGCGGAGTCTGGCGCGCGCCCGAGACGTCTACGACCTTTACGACTGTCCCGAGAACGTCGACCTCGCCGTGTCGGACCGGACGCACGGACTGACGCCGCCGCTCCGGCAGGCGATGGTCAACTGGTTCCGGGAGCACCTCCGCGACGTCCCGCCGGACTTCGAGACGGGTGACCCCGCGACCGAGGACGAGGCGACGCTCCGGTGCACCGACGCCGGGCAGGTCCACGGCGAGTACGCCGACGAGACGCACGTGGTCGACCTGAATCGGATGTGGATCCGCGACCGGTTCGACGACGCGGGCAGCGCCCCCTCGGTAGCCGACCACGAGGCCTACGCCGAGGGGATCCGCGAGACCGTGATCGAGCGCCTCGGCCTCGACCGGCCCGATTGCGGCCTCCACCCGCGGCGGATCGAGCGGGAGACCGACGCTGAACGGGGGGTGCGCTGGGAGAAAGTGTTCTTCTACAGCGAGCCCGACGTGATCGTCGCCGGGATCCTCGCCGAGGCGCTCGAACCGCCCGACGCGGTGCAGCCGACCGTGGTCCTGCCGGACCGCGGAACGGCCGATTTCGGCGACCGGCAGGAACGGATCGCAGCCCTCGCACGCCAGCGCGGTCTTGCCATGGCGTTCGACCCGCGGGGCGTCGGCGCCGTCCAGGCGCGCGACGTGAACACGCCGCTCGCCAACGGCGGCGAGTACTTCGACTACCACGGCACGGAGTACAAGCTCGCCAGCGACGCGCTCATGCTCGGGACCTCGCTGTTCGGCCTGCGCGTTGCCGACGTCCTCCGCGCCCGCGAGTACCTGGAACGGCGGATCGAGGGCGCGGACGGCGCACGCGAACACGTCGTCGAAGCGGCCAGCGGGGACGGCGTCGGTGCGCCCTGGAACAGCGGCGCCCCGTCGACTGCTGCGGACGGGTTCGCCGTCGAGGGCACCGGCGTGGGGGCGCTCCACGCGCTGTACGCCGCGGCGGCAGAGCCTCGCATCCGGTCGGTCAGGCTCGCGGAGCTGCCGTACTCGTTCCACGAGCTGGCCACGAACCGCGAGTACGAGTACGACCCCCGACTGCGGGTCCACGGCTTCGTCGGCGACTGCGACGTCCCGCAGCTGCTCCCCGCGCTCGCCGACCGCGACGTCGTCTGGGACGGCACCGACCCGTCGCGGTTCCGATAACCGGTCCGACTGTGGAGTCACCATGACCGACACACCGACGATCGAGATCGAACTCGCGGACGGGATCGCCGACGGACCGCCGGCGCGACCGTGGTCGCTGTGCGTCGCGGGCGACTGTTTCCTCCCGGCGGACGGCGACGGCGAACCGTTCGTGGGTCCGTCGCTGACCGACCGGATCGCCGAAGCGGACGTCGCGG
The DNA here is from genome assembly GCF_051414035.1 of Halosimplex amylolyticum. Lineage (NCBI taxonomy): Archaea > Methanobacteriati > Methanobacteriota > Halobacteria > Halobacteriales > Haloarculaceae > Halosimplex > Halosimplex amylolyticum. Next base: position 518,198 of record NZ_JBLKNW010000002.1, read on the forward strand.
TGGCCAACCTGGAGGCGCCGGTCGCCCCGGCCGACGCCGATCCGATACCGAAGAGCGGTCCGGTGTTGCGGAGTCACCCCGACGCACCCGCACTGCTGCGCGAATCGGGATTCGACCTGGCGACGCTGGCGAACAACCACGTGACGGACTACGGGCCCGCGGGCCTCGAACGAACGGTCGCGGGCTGCGAGGCAGCGGGCCTCGCGACGGTCGGCGTCGGCGACGACCGCGTCGACGCCGTCGAACCGGCATGGTTCTCGCCCGAGCCCGGCACCGAGGTCGCCGTCGTCAACGTCTGCGAACGGGAGTTCAACGCCGCCGGAGACGACGGCCCGGGCGCCGCGGTCGACGCGCGGCCGGAGGCGTACGAGGCGACCGCGGCCGCGGCCGACGCGGCAGACGCGGTGATCGTCGTCGCTCACGGCGGCGTCGAGTACGTCCCGTTCCCGCCGCCCCAGCGCCGTGAGCGCCTCCGACGCTTCGTCGACAGCGGTGCCGACCTCGTCGTCGGGCACCACCCGCACGTCGCCCAGGGGTGGGAACGCTACGACGGGACGCTCGTCGTCCACAGCCTGGGGAACTGCTACTTCGGGACGCACACCGACGCCGAGAGTACGCGCCGCGGGACGGTGCTGTCGGCCAGGTTCGACGGCGCGACGGCGGTCGCCGTCGAACTGCTCCCGACGCGGGTCGACGGTGGGACCGTCGACCGCTTCCGTGGCGACCCCGCGGCCGAGTACGCGTCTCACCTCCGCCGCGTGGCGTCGCTCACGTCCGACGAACAGTACCGAGCGTACTGGCAGGACGTGGCGATGCGACTGTTCGACGAGCGATACGCGGACCACCTCACCCGCGGCGTTCGCGCCGGCGACGCGGCGTCGTCGTCCGACGCCGAGACCGGTCGCGATCGGTGGGTCCCGACCGCCGACCGTCACGACGACCCGGAGCGCCGGCGAGCCGAACTGCTCGCGCTCCTGAACGTGATCCGGATGGACTCACACCGGTGGGTGGTCACCGAAGTGCTGTCGGTCCTGACCGGCGATTCGCCGGATCTGCGGACGCCGGCGATCGAGGACGAGGTCGCCGAACTGCTCGACTGGACGCGGCGAGAGTGTCGAAGGTAGCGACGAATCGGTCGGTCCACAGGCCGCTGTTACCCCTGAGCCGACCACCGACCGGCGCTCCCGCAAGTCCACGCGGTCCCGCTCGTCCCGGGTCGCTCCGATCCCGTGATCCGCGCCCGGCTGCGTCGCCGACCGGCGGCCGTCGTCCCTCGCGCTACCGGTTAGATTTATAATAGTTGCGCTACCACCGCCGGTATGCGGGACATCTCCGCGATCAGAGCCGACTTTCCGATCCTGGAACGGCGGGTCGGCGACCATCGGCTCGCGTACCTCGACAACGCGGCGACGACGCAGACGCCACGGCAAGTGTACGAGGTATACGAGGAGTTCTACGGCGGCTACAACGCGAACGTCCACCGCGGGATCCACGCGCTGAGCCACGAGGCCTCCGTCGCCTACGAGGAAGCCCACGACCGGCTCGCGGCGTTCGTCGGCGCGAGCGGCGGTCGCGAAGAGATGGTGTTCACGAAGAACGCCACCGAGTCCATCAACCTCGTCGCGTACGGGTGGGGGCTCAACGAACTCGGGCCGGGCGACGAGATAGTCACGACGCAGATGGAACACCACGCGTCGCTGGTGACCTGGCAGCAGGTCGCCAAGCGGACCGGCGCGACCGTGCGATACGTCGAAGTGACCGACGACGGGAAGCTCGACCTGGAGCACGCCAAGGAGCTGATCGGGCCCGACACGGCCATCGTCTCCGTCGTCCACGTCTCGAACGTCTTCGGGACCGTCAACCCGGTCGGGACCATCGCCGAGCTGGCTCACGACCGGGACGCCCTCGTTCTCGTCGACGGCGCCCAGTCGATACCGAACCGGCCGATCGACGTCGAGTCGATGGACGCCGACTTCTTCGCGTTCTCCGGCCACAAGATGGCCGGCCCGACCGGTATCGGCGGCCTCTACGGTAAGCGGTCGCTCCTGAAGGGGATGGAACCGTTCCTCTACGGCGGCGAGATGATCCGGAACGTCACTTTCTCGGACGCCTCCTGGAACGGGCTCCCCTGGAAGTTCGAGGCGGGAACGCCGCCGATCGCCGAAGGCATCGCACTCGCGGCCGCCGCCGACTACCTGGCCGACGTCGGGATGGACGCCGTTCGCGATCACGAGACCGAACTGGCCCAGTACGCGCTGGAACGCCTCGCCGATCGCGACCACGTGGAGACCTACGGGCCTCCGGCGGGTGAGGAGCGCTCCGGCGTCGTCGCGTTCAACGTCGACGGCGTCCACGGTCACGACCTCTCGTCGCTCCTGAACGACCGCGGCATCGCCGTGCGCGCCGGTGACCACTGCACCCAACCGCTCCACGACGTCCTGTCGATCCCCGGTTCGGTCCGCGCCTCGTTCTACGTCTACAACACGACCGCAGAGGTCGACCGGCTGCTCGACGCGGTCGACGACGCGCCGGCAGCACTCGACGCGTATCTCGCGTCGGATCGGTACCACGACGCTATCGCCGAGCACTACGCGAACCCCCGAAACGAGGGCGCGATGCAAGCGCCGACGTTCACCAAGTCCTCCGAGGAGACGTCCTGCGGCGACGACGGCGAGTTCCACGTCGCGGTCGCACCCGACGGGACTATCGAGGACCTCGCCTTCGAGAGCGAGAGTTGCGCCGTCAGCACGGCCGTCGCGAGCATACTCTCGGAGCAGCTGGAAGGCGAGCCGCTGTCGGTCGCCGCGTCGCTCGACGGCGACGTCGTCGACATGCTGGAGGGCACGTTCCCCGACCTCCGCCGCGATTGCGTCGTCGGGCCCGAGGAAGTCGTCCGCGAGGGGGCGCGCGAACACCTCGAGGCCGCCGCCGAGTCGGGACCGGCGACGTCCGAGCGCTAATCGGCGGGACCGAGAGCCCCGCTGTCGGCCCGCGACCCGCCCGACCGGAGTCCGACCCCTCGGCGGACCGTCGACCACTCCGAAGGCGGGATTTTTGTACCGTCCGCGCGACCCGTCACCAATGACCGGAGACGCGTCATCGACGAGCGAAGCGACGGCTGCCCGCATCGGTATCGTCGGGCTCGGCACGATCGGACGGATCCACGCGGAGCGACTCGACCGCCTCGGCGCCGACCTCGCGGGCGCCGACCTCGACCGCGATGCGCGCGAGGCCTTCGCGGAGGAGTTCGACGCACAGTCGTACGAGGATCACCGCGCGCTCCTCGACGCTGGCGTCGACGCCGTGGTCGTCTGCGTCCCGAACCGGTTCCACGAGGAGGTCGCCGTCGACGCGCTCGCGGCGGGAGCAGACGTCCTCGTGGAGAAACCGCTCGCGCACTCGGTCGAGAGCGCCGAACGCATCGCCGCGGCCGCTCGCGAGGCCGCGGGGTTCTGTTCCGTGGGATTCACGATGCGATACGCGACGCCGACCCAACGGGCGATCGAACTCCGCGAGGCCGGTCGCTTCGGCTCGCTGTCGCACGTGCGGGTCGACTACCTGCGTCGCGGCGGCGTCCCCGGCGGCGGGGACGGCTGGTTCACCGACCCCGAACTCGCGGGCGGCGGCGTCGCCATGGACCTCGGCGTCCACGTCGTCGACCTCGCGCTCCACCTCCTCGACTACCCGGCCGTCGCCGAGGTCACCGCCGAGACCCGTTCCGAGTTCGGCGACTATCCCGTCGAGGATTCGGTCACTGCGCTGCTCAGGTGCGCCGACGGTGCGACGGTCGCCGTCGATGCGTCCTGGCACGGAACCTGCGCCCCCTCCCGGGAGTGCGTGATACGCGGGACCGACGCGGGCGCGACCTTCGACGTGACCGAGACGTCGCTCGCCGTCGTGGACGCCGACAGTGACGCGACAGCCGACCCCGTCAGCCTCGGGGAGAACGAGATGCACCTGGCCGAGGACCGTGCCCTGCTGGACGCGGTCGCGGGCGACGGCGACCCGCCGGGCGGGACGGTCGAAGCGGCGCTCACGGTCCAGCGGGTCCTCGCCGCTCTCTACGAGTCGAGCGAGCGCGGCGAGGCCGTTCGACTCGACGGCGGCCGGGACTGATCCGACGGACTCGACGGCGGTCGCGACTGATCCGGCGGCCACGAAGACGAATATTCTGCCGTCTCCCACACCGTTTCATTGGTGAGGCGCCTCCTCGCCCACATGGTAACTCGACTGCCCGATGTCGGCGGTGAGTCGACGGTGTCACGTCGCTTCGACCATGGGGCGATTGCTTCACGTCCGATCCATCGCGTCCGCTCCGGGGGGACCCGGTGGAGGACGGATCGATGAAGTTCGGCCTCTGTACGATCTCCAGCAAAGACCGTCCGGTCGAGGAGGTGATCGGGCTGGCGGCAGACGCCGGCTACGACGGGGTCGAGGTCTGGGGGAGAGACCACGTCGGCGACGGGTCGACCGAGACCTGTGAGGGGATCGCCGCGGCCGCGGCCGATCGCGGCCTCGAAATCGCGGCGTACGGGTCGTACCTGCGCTGCGGGGACGACGACGTCGAGGACGTGCTCGAACACGAACTCGCGGTCGCGGACCGCCTGGGGGCGGCGACGGTCCGCGTGTGGGCCGGGCGCCAGGAGTACGGCGACCACGACCCCGACCACTGGGACGCGGTCGTCGCCGACCTCGAACGGGTGACCGAGCGCGCCGGCGACCGCGGCCTGTCGGTCACCGTGGAGAAACACGCCAACACGCTCACGAACGACCGCGAGGGGGCCCGCCGCCTGATCGAGGCCATCGACGACGAGCGGTGCGGACTCAACTACCAGCCCGGGTTCTCCATCCCGGCGGCGGAGATCGAGCGCGAGGCGGAGACCCTGGCCCCGCTGTCGAACCAGTTGCACCTCCAGGGCACCCGGGAGCGGACCGGGAAGGACAGAGCGCCGCTCTCGGCGGTGTATTACGATCTCGCGGCGGTCCTCGACCCGTTCCTCGACCGCGGGTTCGACGGCTACGCCAACGTCGAGTTCGTCACCGACGAGCGGCCGTACCGCGAGGCGATCGAGGACGACCTGTCGCACCTCCGCTCGCTCGTCGCGTGAGGACACGGAAGTTTCATACTGTCTCGCTGACGAGTGGTACTCGAAGAACATGGAATCGGTACGCGTAGCGCTGCTCAACGCCTCGTACAACGACGCCGCCACACGGAAGAACTTCCACCGGGACGTCGACGCCGACCTCCGAGAGTTCACCGTGAACGACGGCGAACTCCCCGGCGGCTACGACTACGACGCCGCGATCGTGAGCGGTTCCGGCGCCTCCGTCTACGGCGACGAGCCGTGGATCCCGCCGCTACTGGAGTGGGTCGACGGCGCGGTCGAGCGCGACCTGCCGCTGCTCGGCGTCTGCTTCGGCCACCAGCTACTCGCGCGCGCGCTCGGCGGTGAAGTGCGCGACATGGGCGAGTACGAGATCGGGTACCGCGAGATCGACCGCGTCGGCGAATCGGAGTTACTCGCGGGCGTTCCGGAGCGATTCCTCGCGTTCACGACGCACTCCGACGAGGTAGCGCGGCTGCCGCCCGACGCCGACCTGATCGCCGAGAACGACTACTCGGTCCAGGGGTTCCGTCGCGGCCGCGTCTTCGGCGTCCAGTTCCACCCGGAGTACGACGCCGAGACAGCCGAGACCGTCACGCGCGACAGGGACCTCGCCGCCGACCACGAGCAGGCCGTCCTCGAGAGCATCTCGGTGGAGAACGTCGCCGCCGCCTACGAGGCCAAGTCGCTGTTCGACAACTTCCTGTCCCACGCAGCCGATGGCGCCCCCGACGATCCCAACATCCGTTGAAGCGGCGATCGCCGCAGTAACGAGCGTCAACATCGGGAAGCGCACTGTCTCGGGGCATCGTCCTCGTGTAGTAAATCGTCTCCGGCCGGGGTCACTGGCCACCGTCTAGTTGTTCGTCCGTGGTTACGCTGTTCGTCCGTGGTTACGCTGTTCGTCCGCGGCGTCACCGTTGGCCCGTGCGCCGCTCCCCCGGCGACCGACGCGATAGAATTGCGAACGGGGAAAACGAGTCACGGGTAAGCGACCGACCGAGGTCGGCGGCCGTCGTTACTTCGGGCCGATGTAGCCGCGCTTGAGGGCGCGGTAGGCGCCGCGGTAGGCTTCCCACTCTTCGTTGATATCGAAGCTCCACTCGGAGGTCTTGCCCCAGGAGCCGTTGATCTCCTCGTACATGTCGATTCCCGGGAGATAGAAGTTCCACAGCCAGCTGAACGTCTCGGCGAGTTCCTGGTTGTGTTCGTCAGTCTGGGCAGTCTGCCACTCCTGGTAGCGCTCGTAGAGATTGACCTCCTGGGTGGACCCGGAAAGGCCCTCCTGGCCGACCGTCTCGGGGATCTCCACGACGAGTTCCTTGCCGTTGTACGGTGACCGCTCTTTCCCGTTCTCCAGCGCTTGCTCGACGACGGCCTGTTCACCGAGGTCGTTGCCGGCCTTGTGCGTCGGCCTGAAGAACGAAGACGGGTGTGCAACGAGCGAGCCGTGACTGAAGATCGACAGGTCGAACTCGATGCTGCTCTCGGTCCGGTCGTTGTACGACGCGCCTTCGAGGGCGCTCATGTTCACCTCGAACCCGAACTGCGAGAGCTGGTCCGTGATAGTCCGGGCGGGGTTCGACTCCCGCTGGGGGATGACGATATCGAGGGCGACCTGCTCTCCGTCGGGGCCGAGCCAGGTGTCGCCGTCCTGTTCGTAGCCCTCCCCCTGGAGGAGTTCCGCGGCGCCGCTCTCGTCGGACTTGATGGGGTACTCGATGAAGTCGTCGGCGTAGTCGCCGAGCCACTCCTCGGTCACGCTCTCGGTGAGACCGGTCTGGCGCACCCGGGGCGTCGTCTGGCTCGATTCGTTCGTGGAGATGTGCTCCAGGCTGAGGGCGTGGATGACCGCCCGCCGGAAGTTCAGGTTACGGGTGTGCTTCGACCCGGGGCCCTGCATCTGGAACTCGAGTTTCCGCATGAACGTGTCCTGGTACTCGGCGATCGTCTCGGTGTGGTCCGGATTGTTGCCGCCGAGCCAGTTCGCGAGCGTCGAGAAACCGAAGTCGTACTCGCCGCCCATGATGTTCTGGGCGACGGCCTCGCTGGCCGCGAGTTCGTAGTTCAGCTTGTCGATGTTGATCTGGTCCGAGAACGGGTGGCCGTCGTGGAGTTCGCAGTAGATCCCCTGCTCGTCGTAGTCGACGATCTTGAACGGACCGTTGCCGAGCCCGTCCTCCATGACGGTCTGGATGTTGAGCGGCATCTCCTCGGCCATCCGCTCCTGGATATCCGTCCGCTCTTCGGACGTCGAGGCGTCTTCGAGTTCCTCGGCCCAGGGGCGCATGCTGTCCCGGTGGGTACGCAGCATCGCGCCGAGGTACCCGCCGAGCGAGTACTCCAGGAGCTGCGGGTTCTGCTGTTGCTTGTACTCGCGAACGAGCCGCTGTCCGTTGTTCTCGAGTTTGAGTTGTTCGAGGTTGCTCGAGTCGGGGCTGAGACGGCGGGCGACCTCCTCGAACCAGTACTTGTCGGCGGCCTTCACCTGGTCGCCGTTCCACCAGTGGAACTTGTCGTTGAAGTCGATAGTCACTTGCTGGGAGTCCCCGTCGTAGTCCCAGTCCTCGATCATCTCGAGGGTGACGGACCCGTCTGCGTAGAAGCGGACGACGGGTTCGAGCAGGAGCCAGGTGGGAGTCCAGGGATAGCTGGGCGCCCACGTATTGAAGTTCATCTCGCCGGGGATGGACTGCATGAACGTCGTGATGGTGGTGTCACCCCCTGAACTGCCGTCGCCGTTCCCGTCGCCGCCACCGCCGCCATCGCCGTTCCCGTCGCCGTCGCCGTTTCCGTCGCCGCCATCGCCGTTCCCGTCGCCGTCGGCAGTGCCGTCACCGCTTTCGGAACAGCCGGCCAGCCCGGTGCCGAAGACCGCTGCGCTCGTCGCCATCATCTTGCGGCGCGTCAAGAACTCCTGTGCCGAGTCTATGCTACCGCTCTTGTCGCTGTTACCCATACTATCTTTGTTCAAAGGGGATGGGGTTTAAAGATTACTTAATAATTATTATAGTTCCATCGGGGCCTGGCGCGTTCCGTCGACTGACGGGGAACTACCCTGGTCGGTCGACCCGGTACGAACTGCCGGGTGTGGGGCCGGGACACGGCCGGAGAGTAGTGCGCCCGGCCCTGGGACGCTCGATCTTCGGGACGACTCCGGGGAGCGGCGCCGGGACGTTCACCTATCTCCGGTGGAGCACTCTGACGAGCGCGTAGCCGACGCCGCCAGTGACGATCGCGGAGAGGCCGAACACGCCGAGCATCCCCGCGAGGACGCCGTCGTTCTGCGTGATGGTGAGGCCGCTCTCGAAAACCGCTGCGACGAGCAGCAAGACGAAGCCGGCGGCGACGGCCGACAACAGGAGCGACCCCCTGAGCGCTTTGAGTCCCCAGTAGAGGGTCTGCCATCGCGGGTTCGCGGTCTCGTCAGTTACTGATGCCATGGCTTCTGTAGTCAACGCCTCGTAGGACTGGCATATAAATATTGTCACACGTCAAGCCGTCTCCCATCCGAGACTCGCCACGACGTGACAGCGACCGGGGAACGGGTTCTCACTCGGTCGCAGCCCGGAACCGCGCGTTCTCGGTCCGGCGCGACGCTCGGTGACCGAAGTTCGCTTCCAGAACGTGGTGAAACCGGGAAGGAGGAACCGTGTCGGCCCGGGCCGCTCACTCGGTGGGCGGCTGGTCGTCGTCGGCGCCGACCGTCTTGGTGTGACGCGCCCGGATGCGCGGGTTGAACACGCGATCCATGCCCTGGGAGAACAGGATGAACCCGAACGAGATGATCACGATCGCGCTCATCGGCCAGAGGATCTGGTAGAAGTTGCTCAGATCGACCAGGGCGAACGCCTCGCTGTAGGCGGTGTCCATCATGATCCCCCAGTTGGCCGTCGTGAACGGCAACACGCCGAGGAAGTACAGCGCGACGGACTCGAAGATGACCTTCCTCCCGGCCTGGGCCGCGTTGATGAGGACGTACGGCATGAGCTGCGGGGTGATGTCGCGAGCGAGGATCGTCTTCGTCGAGATTCCCATCGTCCGCGACGCCTCGACGTAGCTCTCCTCGCGAAGCGTGAGCACCTGGGACCGCAACGACCGCGCCAGGCCCGGCCAGGCGTCGATCGCCAGGATGACTCCGACCAGCCACGCCTGTCGTGGCGGGTATATCGCCGCGATGACGATGACCAGCGGGAGACCCGGCATCGTCATGACGACGTCCGTGAGGTACATCAGGACCGAATCGATCCGGCCGCCCTTGTATCCGGCCGTGACCCCGATGACCGTCGCGAACGCGATGGAGACGATGGCGCCCGCGACGACCATCTCCAGCATGTCCGGCGTCGCGTGGACGAGCTGGCGTCCGATCGGTGAGCCGTAGTTGTCCGCGCCCAGCGGGAACCGGAGCGATATCCAGGGCAGTGAGACGGCCCCGAGCGAGACCTGCGTGACGTCGATCCACCCGCCGTCCTCGGTGATCGCGGCGAGCCCGCCCACGAACGGCGGGTAGTTGGTCGGCGCCTGATTCGTCGCGGGACTCTCGACCACTCGCGTCCCGACCGTCCCGCTGAGGACGAACAGCGAGATGATGAGGATGCCCAGCCGGGTCCGCCAGTCGCTCCACGCGACGCGCCCCGGCGCGAGCACGTACGCGTCGAGGATCCGGTCGAACCGCTCGCGGCGCGTGAGCTGGATGCTGTTGGAGTCGGCGAGTTGCCCGAACAGCTGGTCGTCGCTGAGCTGTGCGCCGCCGTCCGTGGAGGTCCGGTCAGTAGGACTCATTCTCGCCTCCCGAGCCCGCACGCGGATCGACTATCCCGTAGGTGAACTCCGCGAGGAGGATCCCGACGAGCGTGACGATAGTGAAAAACAGGAACGAACCCATCAACAGCGGGTAATCGCGCATGTTGATCGCGTCGAACGTGTACCAGCCGACGCCGGGGTACGTGAAGATGTACTCGAGGATGACGCTGCTCGAAAACACCGCGGCGATGCCGATCATCATCTGCGTGTACAGCGGCAGGATCGCGTTCCGGGCGACGTACCGCGTCGCGATCCGGACGGAGCTGATCCCCCTGAGCCGAGCGACGCGGAGGTAGTCTTCCCCCAGGATCCGCACGGAGTTCCCGCGCATCGCCAGCGCGCCCCCGCCGAAGCCGACGATGAAACTCGACATGATCGGGAGCGTCCCGTGGTGGACGATGCTCGTCATGAAGGGGACGTTCAGCCCCGCCTCGATGCTCGTGTCGTACCGGCCGCCGCTCGGGAACCAGCCCAGTTCGTGTGCGAAGAAGGCGAGGAACAGGATCGCGCCGACGTAGTAGGGGATCGAGTTCAGGAACGTCGCGACCACGGTCATCGTGCTGTCGAACCGCGACCCCTCCTTGTACGCCATCGCCGCACCCAGCAAGATGTTCGTGGAGTATCCCAGCGCGAGCCCGTAGACGCTGATGAACACCGACCACGGCATCGCCGTGAACAGGATGTCGAACACCGGATCGCCGTACTGGATCGACTGGCCGAAGTCCTGGTAGAGGACGATGTCGCGGACGTACTCGTAGTATTGCAGGTAGATGGGCTGGCTCGGGTCGAACCCCGTGTGGACCTCGACCATCTGGTCGAGGATCTCCGGGTCCGCCGCCTGCCCGGTCCCTTCGAGCTGGGCCTCGAACTGCGCTCGCATCGCCTGCGCCGGGTTGCCGGGCATCAATCGGAACAGCGCGAACGTGATCGTCGTGACACTGATCAGCGTCAGAAAGGCGTGCCCGATCCGTCGCCAGTAGTACTCGAATCCGGCGAGGATCCCGAACACACCGGCGAGCGCGCTCCGGGCTCGTTCCAGGTGCGGTCTCATGTAAGCTGAATCAGACTGTGACCCGGAACCTATTATAGCTTGTCCTGCAATACCGGACGCAGCCAGTCCTGTCAGGCGATCTGGGTGCTCGATCGTCCGCCGAACGGCCGGTCCGCCGAACGGCCGGTCCGCCGAACGGTCGGTCCGCGGAACGGCCGGTCCGCGGAACGGCCGCTACCGAGCGGGCGCCGCTGTCACGTGGCGGGCCAGCGCCCGCGGCGTCGTCGGTCGACGCTCAGTCACAGTTTCGCAGAACGAGGCCGCTCAGCAGGGCGAGCACGCCGGTTCCGAGCAGGTTCATCACCGTCACCACGTAGGCCGGGGACCCGGCGTCGAGGAAGTACAGCCAGACGAGCGAGAGTCCGAGCACGGCGACGGAGAAGGTGAAGACGAGGCGCAATCCCCGGTCGTAGTCACAGAGGTGATCGAGGAACGTCCTGTCGTACTTACTTGCCATGTTTTCCGGGGCGGCCGCCGCGTCAATAAGCCTTCGCCACCGGGTGGGGGCGGGATCCGTCGCCGGACCGAGCGCCGCGGCGGAGCGAGCCGCCTCAGGTGACCTCGTCGACCGAGACCGTTTCGTCGTCGGCGAGCGGCTCGCTGTCCCAGTACTCGTGGGAGTCGACTTCCCGGAAGCACGCCACGCGGGAGCCGTTGTCGGCGTCGAAGAGGTCCGGCCGCTCGCGCTGACAGACATCGCGAGCCTCCGGACACCGGGTGTGGAACGGACAGCCGGACGGCGGGTCGGTCGGGTCGGGGATGTCGATCTCCCGGACGGGCGGCTCCGTCGCCTGCGCCTCCGCGGCAGCGTCCGGGTCCAGCGGGGGCGTTGCCCACCTGAGCACCTGCGTGTACGGGTGGCGAGGGTCGTGGATGATCTGCGCCGCCGGGCCGATCTCGACCAGGCGCCCGAGGTACATGATCCCGATGCGGCCGCCCGACTTCTCCGCGAGATACCGCGCGTTGGCGAAGTCGTGGGAGATGAACAGGTAGGAGGTGTCGAACATCTCCTGCAGGTTGAGCATCAGGTCCATCATCTCGACCCGGAGGCTCACGTCGAGCGCCGAGACCGCTTCGTCCGCGAGGATGAGGTCCGGGCTCATCAGGAGCGCCCGGAGGAGGACGACGCGCTGTTTCTCCCCGCCCGAGAGCTGGTGGGGGAAGCGGTCGGCGTAGTCCTCGGGGGGCTTCATCCCGACGCGCTGGAGGAGGTTGTGGATCACCGTCTCACGGTCGGTCGGGTTGAGGTCGGGACGCCATCGCTTCAGCGGCGCCGCGAGGCTCGTCCGCACGAGCCGCGACGGGTTGAGCGCGCTGCCCGGGTCCTGGTGGACGATCTGGAGGGCGCGCCGGATCTCGTCGTGGTCGAGGCCACCCTCGCCGCGCTTGGCTTCCCACACGTCCTGGCCGCGGTAGGCGACGGTCCCGTCCGTCGGTTCCTGGATGCCGATCGCGGTCTTCCCGAGCGTCGTCTTCCCGCAGCCGGACTCGCCGACGAGGGCGACGACTTCGTTCTCGGCGATGTCGAGCGACACGTCGTCGACCGCCCGGACCGTCATGTCCTCGTCGAAGAGCTTGTCGATGAACCCGGACTGGTCGAACTGGACGTCGACGTCTCGCAGCGAGACGACGGTCTCGTCGTCGCCCACCGGTGCCGGCTCCCCCGGCGGCTCGTCGGTCGTCTCGGTCCCGAGGTCGTACGCGACCGTGTCACGCGATCGCTCCCAGTGGAAACACGCCGCTTCCTGGCCCGGGTCGACGCTCCGGTACTCGGGGTCCTCCTGGACGCACCGCTCGGTTGCCAGCGGACACCGCGGATGATAGGAACACCCCGCCGGCGTGCTGACCGGGTCGGGGCTCTCGCCCTCGATCGGATTCATGTTCTCCAGTGCGGTGTCGACGCTCGGGACCGACTTCAACAGCGCCCGGGTGTAGGGGTGGGCCGCGTCCCGGATGACCCGCTCGCTCGGGCCGTACTCGACGAACTCGAAGGCGTACATGACGGCCAGTCGATCGGCCAACCCGGCCACGAGCGGCAGATCGTGCGTGATGAACACGATCGAGAGGTCGTACTCGTCCTGCAGCGTGTCGAGGAGACTCATGATCGACCGCTGCATGAGGAGGTCCAGCGCGGCGGTCGGTTCGTCCATCACCAGGACTTCGGGGTCGAGGACGAGACTGAGCGCGATGAGTGCGCGCTGTTTCATCCCGCCCGACAGCTCGTGGGGGAACGAGGAGAGGACCCGCTGAGGGTCCAGGTAGAGGTCGGAGAGGAGCTCGCGGGCGTGGGCCATGCGATCGTCCATCTCCCCGCCGTGGGCGCGGATCGTCTCCTCGAAGTGCTCTCCGATCTTCATCGTGGGGTTGAACGAGCTCATCGCCCCCTGGAACACCATCGCGATCTCCTCCCAGCGGAACTGTTCGAGCTGGTCGTCGCTCAGCGAGAGGACGTCGACCGGCTCGCCCTGTTCCGGCTGATACCAGACCTCCCCGGTGACGACCCCCGGGTCGACGACCGCGTGGAGCAGCGACGAGGCGAACATCGACTTCCCGCTCCCGCTCTCGCCGACGATTCCGAGTAGTTCGTCGCGATGAACGTCGAAGGTCACCTCGTCGAGGACTCGCGACTCACCTCGCTCCATGTCGAAACTCACCGAGACGTCCCGCACTTCCAGCACCGTCTCGGAGTGGCTGTCCCGTCGCGATCCGGCGTCGTACTCGCTGTGTGTCATCGTGCAATCATTGTTCGTGGATCACTCGCGTCCCATTCGCGACCGCTCTCGAACCCTGCCGCGGTCTCGTGCGATAGGTGTTGACATATGGTCCATATAAATCTAACTGAGCCGACGGCGACGACCGCCGGCAGCGTCGTCCCACGGGGAGACTGCGCTCGCGGGTCAGGGGCGCTATTCATCGCTACGCTGAGCGCCTTCGAGGTGCTCTCGTGCCCGCCTCGCGGCGTCCCGGACCCCCGTTGCGGGGTCGTTTTCGGCGAGATCGGCGATCGGTTCGCGCGCGTCGATCCGTTCGGCACGTCCGAGTGCGAGGGCCGCGCTGGCGCGAACGGGGGGTCGTTCGTCGGAGAGCAGCCCTTCGAGCGTCGCGGCCTGTGGCTCGATCGAACGGGGCCGGACGAGCGCGGCGTGTGCCAGGAACGCGGCCCCCGCAGCCCGGCGATCGCCGTCGCGCGATTCGAGGAACCGGTCGAGATCGCCCGCGACCGGCGCCACAGCCGCGCCGACCGCCTCGGGACGCTCCTCGCCGAGCGCGCCCAGCGCGTCGGCCGCCCGCCAGGGGACCGGGTGTTTCGGGTCCGACACGGCCCGTTCGGCGAGGTCCGGTGCGGCGGGTTCGACAGCCGATGGGTGCTCGGGCGCCACCGCTTCGAGGAATTCGCACGCGGCCGCGCGGACCCCCCCGTGGTCGTCGTCGAGCAGGTCTGCGACGCCGTCGGTCGCCGCCCGGACCGCATCCGGGTCCGCCGTCGCGATACGCGCCAGCGCCGCGACGGCGTGGACTCGGACCTCGTCTCGGCGAGCCCGATCCCGCTCTCGAGGCGTCTGCCCGACGGGCAGACGTGTCGATCCCCCGGGACCGACGGCCGACGTCCCGTGGCCCGCGGTCGGTGCGTCGGGGCCCGCGGCCGGTGCCCCGGGACTTCCCGCCCCTGAAGTGGCGTCGGCGAGTGGATCACGGGACAGTCCGAGCAGGACGTCGACGGCTTCCACTGCCGCCGCCGGTCGGGCGATCCCGATCTTCGCGAGGGCGAGGACCGCCGGTTCCCGCCCCGGTTCGGACCGGTCTGTGCCGAGTGTGGCCAGTCGCGGAACGAGTCGAGCGAGCTCCTCGGCGTGATCACCCGAGAGACTCGCGACCGTCAGCGCGGCCCTCCGGCGCCGGTCGGGGTCGTCCGCATCGAGGTGAGCCGCGAGTCGGTCGACGGCCCCGTCGATCGCACCCGGTCGAGCGTCGACGAGTCGCTCCAGCGCGTCGGACGCGGTTCCGCGGACCCGGCGATCAGGATGGAGCAGGAGGTCGACGACGTCGGTGACGTCGACCGTCTCCGGCTCGATCGTCGACGCCTCGCGGAGCTTCGCTGCACGATCCGCTCCATCGTTCAGCGACCGTGTCATACTCTCTCTATGAACGCGTCGGGAATAAATATCTGCTGGCCGATCGGGGACCGGCTTCTCGGACGCGATCGGTTCTCGACGAACCGACCTCGACGAACAGGAACGGAACGCCGAGCGATGGCAAAAGACCCCGATTCGCCGCTGTGACTGGTCTACGCGACCGACGGTGACTGGTTTGCGCGACCGACGAACGGTTCGAACTCGGCTGGGGAGCACAGGCAGATGCGTGGGATCGATTTGCACACTTCGTTTTGTAATAAAAAACGAGGTGGTCGTCGTTCACCGCCACGAGATTACAGACATACTAACGTAATATTCGGGGCTGCTCCCGGGTTCCTCCAGCCAGCGCTGCACCGCTGGCGAGGCCGAACAGCGCGTCTGTAGGGGTCGGTTTGGGCAGGGACGCTGTAGACCTGGCCGCCGGGGCCTGAAGAGCACGAGTCGATGAGTCGTTCGGCGGGCCGACTTCGCCGGATCGGCGCCCGGTTGACCGATCGCACGCCCGACGTCCGGCAGACTCACGCAGTCGAGACCGCTCGCGGCGGCGGGTTCGACGGCTCTCGGCGCGCGACGCCAACCGGGCTGGCCGAACGGCGCTCACCGCCGTTCCCGGTTGGATCGTCCCCGCGCTCGGGAAGTGGCGCCCGTGGCGTTTTGTATTTTCAAACAACGGCGCCCGTCTCGACCGGCATCCCTCCGGGCTACTTCGGTCTGAGGTCGAGCCGGCTCGCCGGATCGCGACTGCGAATCACGTTTGGTCTATCAAAACGAGGGCGGCCCGTTCGGGCGAGGGCAGGGACAGCCGACGTCAGCTTCTCGAACGGCGCGCGATCGGCCGCGGTACAGCCAACCGACCGACGGACAGATCAGTCGAACGCCGCGCCGATCCACTCGAGGTGCGTCCTGGTGGCCAGCGTGTGGTGATAGACCGAGAGGTCGCCGTCCGTCGCCGACCGGAGTTCGCGGACGAGGGTCAGGAACCGGTCCCGGCCGTCGACCACGTCGGGATCGACCGTGACGCCGGCGTCGACGGGGAGATCGACGGCGTCGGCGACGGCGGCGATCCGACCACGAGCGGTCTCGGGGTCGGCCACGTAGCACATCGCGGTCGTCCGGTCCAGGTGCGGTTCGAGGGCCGTGAGGTCGACGCCGGCCGCCCCGAGCGCGGTCGGGTCAGATCCGAACGCCTCCATGACGTAGTAGTTGAGCGGCGTCGTTCCGGCGGCGTCGGCGAGCCGTTCGACGAGCGACTCGACGACCGAAGCGCGGAAGTCGAACAGCGACCGCACCACCGGATCGCTCTCGAGGAGCTCGTCTATCGGCGGCGGAGTGGCCGCTGGGTCCGCGAACGACTCGCGCACGAGGTCTCTGACGCGCGACTGTGCGCGCTCGAAGTCGACGGCGTGGGGTGCCGCCGCGGCGCGGCAACCGTCGCAGAAGCACTGTGACAGCAGCGCTTCCCCGGCCGTCGTCGTCACCGTCTGGCGCTTGTCGTGGCCGAACGCCGCCCCGTGGTCGTGGAAGGCGCTCGGGAAGCCGACGGACTCGAGCTGGACCTCGTCGACGCCCCGCCTCGTGATCGCGTCGACGACGGCGGCGAAGTACTCGCGAACCGCAGAGTGGGACGGACACAGCGAGTGGTCGTGGGCGTCGCCGAACGCGCTCTCGATCCGGTAGTCGGGGTTGCGAGCCCCGAGTCGAGTGTTGTGGAGGCAGACCGTCCAGGCGTTGACGGCGACGTCGTGTTCGTGGGCTCCGTCGACGATCGACGCCAGCGGATCGTCCCACGTCCCGACGTCGTTGACCGGGGGTTCGACGGGCACGTCCGCGAACCCCTCGCCGGGGTCGAAGTAACAGCCGCCCGGGAACGAGCGGAACAGGGCGCCCGGGGACCGCGGTTGCATCGATCGCACGGAGTGGTAGTGGCTCGCGACGTTTAGCGCGTCGATACCGCGGTCGGCGAGGGTCTCACACGCGTCGTCGAGTCCGTCGCGCTCGAGCGTCCATGGATAGGTCCACAGCGCAGGCATACGAGCCAACTCGCGGATCGGCTGTAAAAACGTTCCGCCGGGGAACCCGCGCCCCGTTCGCACGGAAACCGGTGCGATGCCCGGTCGGACCAAGAGTTAAGCGGCCCCGGGGGGAACGCCGAGGCATGCCCGATCTGGCGATAGACGGCGGACCAGCGGCAGCCGAGGCGCTCTCGATCCCCGAGTGGCCGCAGCCGGTCGCGGAGAGTCGCGAGAACCTCCTCGAAGTGTTCGAGAGCGGGACGTGGTGTCGCGGTCCCTGGATCGAACGGCTCGAAGACGAGTTCGCCGACTACCACGACGCCGAGCACGCGATCGCGGTCAGCAACGGGACGGTCGCCATCGAACTGGCGCTCCGGGCGGCGGGCGTCGAACCCGGCGACGAGGTGATCGTCCCCTCGTACTCGTTCATCGCGAGCGCGAGCGCCGTCCCGACCGTCGGCGCGATCCCGCGGTTCGCCGACACGGACCCGGCGACGTTCACGATCGACCCCGACTCGGTTCGCGAACAGATCACGGCGGACACCGTCGGCGTCGTGGGCGTCCACTTCGCCGGGTACCCGATGGACCTGGACGAACTTGTCCCGATCTGCGAGGAACACGACCTCTTCCTGATCGAGGACGCCGCCCACGCCCACGGGTCGGAGTGGCGCGGCCGGAAGGTCGGCGCATTCGGCGCGTTCGGCACCTTCTCCTTTCAGGAATCGAAGTCACTGCCCAGCGGCGAGGGCGGGATCGTCGTCACCGACGACGACGTCCTCGCGGAGCGGGCCCGGACGATGCAGAACATCGGACGGGCGCAGGGCGAGACGGGGTACCGCCACTACACGCTGTCGTCGAACTCCCGCATGTCGGCGTTCCAGGCCGCGGTCGCCCTCGGCCAGCTGGAGACGCTGCCCGCGGAGAACGAGCGCCGCGAGGAGAACGAGGAGATCCTCCTGTCCGAACTCGAAGCGATCGACGGTGTCCGCACGAAACCGCGCGACGACCGGATCACCGCTCGCGGGTACTGCCTGGAGAACTTCCGGTACGACCCGGACGGCTTCGACGGGCTGAGCCGCGAGCGGTTCGTCGAGGCCCTCCGCACCGAGGGGGTCCCGGTCTTCGACGGCTACGAGGTACCGATCTACAGACAGCCGGCGTTCTTCCGCGACGAGGTCCGGCGACTCCTCCCGCCCGGCGCGGAGATCCCGGACTACCGGAACCTGCCCCTCCCCGGGGCCGAGCAGCTCTGCCGGGAGAACGTGGCCTACAGTCACCCGCTGTTGCTGGCCGACGAGGAGGGGATCCGCGCCGTGGCCGACGCGATCCGGAAGGTGCAAGCCCACGCCGCCGACCTCCGCGCCCGGGAGGCGTAGATGCCGGACCGGGACGCGGGATCGGGCGATGGGCGGCCCGGGGAGTGGTGCGCCGGGGTGGCGACGACGACGATCACGCCCGACGAGTCGCTGTGGCTCGCGGGCTACGCGGACAGGACCGAGCCTGCCGACGGCGCCGAGACGGACCTCCACGCGAAGGCGCTCGCCGTCTCCGACGCCGACGGCGCGACCGTCGTCCTCGTCAGCGTCGAGATCATCTCCATCCCGCCGGCGCTCAGGCGAACGCTGCTGGACCGCTGTGCGGACCAGTTCGGTCTGGGGCCGGAGTCGCTGGCGTTCACCGCGACGCACACGCACTGCGGACCGATCGTCCAGTCGTTCCGCGGGCGGATGTACGGCCTCGGCGACGACGGCGTCGACGCGGCCCTCGCCTATCGTGACCGCCTCGCGGACCACCTGGTCGACGTCGTCGGGGCGGCCCTGGCGGACCGGGACCCGGCGACGCTCTCGTACGGTCACGCGCGCTGCGGGTTCGCGATGAATCGGCGCCGCCCGACGCCGGACGGGATCGCCAACGCCGCGTATCCGGACGGGCCGGTCGATCACGACGTACCGGTGCTCGCCGTCGAGTCCGAGGGGCGCCTCGAAGCGGTGGCGTTCGGCTACGCGTGTCACGCGACGACGCTTCGACTCGACCGCTACTGCGGGGACTGGCCGGGGTTCGCGATGGCCGCCGTCGAGGACCGCTACGGGGGCGCGACGGCGCTGTTTCTCACCGGCTGTGCCGGCGACCAGAACCCCTATCCGAAGCGGCGGCTCGACGTTGCGAGAGACCACGGTCGGTCCCTGGCGAACGCGGTCGAGGCCGCTCTCGAAGCGAGCCGACGGCCGGTTCACGGCCCCCTCCGACTGGCTCGCGAGACGGTCCCGGTCGCGTTCGAGGGGTACGACGGGCGCGCAGAACTAGAGCGACTGCGAGCGTCCGCGGACCCGTACGAACGACGGCACGCCCGTCTGCTCCTGGACCGCCTCGGGGAAGACGGCGACCTACGGGAGACCTACCCGTACCCGATGCGGGCCGTCGGGTTCGGGACGGACCTGACCCTGCTCGCGCTGGCGGGCGAACCCCTCGTCGAGTACGCGCTGCGGTTCGAGGCGAGACTCCCCGGCCCGCTGTGGGTCGCCGGGTACACGAACGGCAGTTTCACCTACGTCCCCACGCGGCGAGCGCTCGCCGAAGGCGGCTACGAGGGCGGCAGCGTGACGCGGTTCCGCCGGTACCCCGGCCGCGTCGAACCGTCGGTCGAACGGCGGGTGCTGTCTACGGGTGAGGCACTGGCGCGTCGGGTCGGCGGAACCCGTGGCTGAACACGGTCGCTCGGGGAACCGGCTGTCGCGGGTCGATACCCGATCGCTCGCATTCTGGGGTCGACTGGTAAGTATTCCTCCCCAAACTATTATTAACGATGCAAATGAATTGAGAGAAGATGGCACATTCGGGCCAGAACTCCAGCGACGGGTATCGAGACGAATCGGGACAGAATTGGGTGAGAGAGGACCTCTGTACGGTTCTCGACGCGACGGTCGGGACAGACGTTTCCCGGCGGTCGGTGCTGTCGGCGACCGCGGTGGGACTCCTCGGCGGTGTCGTCTCGGGCAGCGGGGCGGCGGCGACCCAGGACGACGTGTACCACCGCAAGACTCGGCCGACGATCTACACCGAGTCGATGCGCGAGAACGCTCGCGAGAACGTCGAGCAGTTGGACTGGGCGGCGAGCCGGCGGGACTCGGCCGTCGATGGGGCCGACGGCTACCTCACGCAGTACGCGGGGAGCGCCGACGACCCGGACCTCGACGCGCTGTGGGGGCTGGTCACGTCACAGGAGATCCCACGCGGCGGCGGCCTCGCGTACGAACGCGACGTCCTCGGCGGGTTCTCGGACCCCGGGACCGACAGGCTGTGGAAGATCGAGACGACGGTGGACGACCCCCACGGCGACGGCAAGCTGACGGTGCCGACCAACGATTTCGGCGCGTATCGGGAGAGCGGGCTGGACGACCGGGGGATGTTCGACCCGGAGCTCGCCGACGACAGCCTGCTGGTCAACGAGGAACACCCGGAGATGGGGGAGGGCTGGGGCGTCGACGACGGGTACGGCTGGGTCGACGAGGACGACGACCTCGGCGGCGGCGAAGGCAACAAGTGGAACTTCGCGGCGTACTACAACCACTGGTTCATCTGGCGCCCCGGCGGAATCCGCCGCATCCTCGAAGCGCTGGCGGAAGCGTACCTGCTGACGGGCGAGTCGACGTACGCGGTCTCCGGGCTGGTCGTGCTCGACCGGATCGCCGATGTCTACCCCGAGATGTCGACCCACCCCTACCAGCAGCCGGAGTTCTGGAACAACCACGGCGGTCGCCAGACCGGTCGCATCATCGGCAGCGGCTGGGAGGGGAACCTCGTCGAGGCGGTCCTGCCGACATACGACGCCTTCTTCCCCGCGCTGGACGACCAGGCGGTCGCCGACGAGGTCACGACCTTCCTCAGCGGGAAGACCGACGAGTACGGCGGCCTCGACGGGAAGGACTCGGCCGCCGCGATCCGGGAGAACATCGAGGAGAACTACGTGCAGGAGATCCTGACCGCCGCGAAGGACTCGGACATCTCGCCGGACAGGGGCCAGCGGCCCGCGGTCGCCGTCTCGGCCCGCGTCCAAGACGACACCAGAGACGGTGGCTACACCCGCGAGGCGCTCGAGTGGCTCTTCCAGCCCGGCGGCGAGCGGTTCACCGGCGACGTCTGGAACGAGGAACCGGACAACTGGGAGACGACGGGCGGTGAGGTGCTCAAGCAGGTCGTCGACCACTGCGACCGCGACGGCTACTGGAACGAGTCGGCGCCGCTGTACAACCGGATCCAGATGAGTTCGATCCGGCAGGTCGCCGCGACCCTGCAGGGCTACGACGCCTTCGACGGCGCCGACCTCTACCAGCACCCGAAGATGCAGGAGGCGCTCGCTATCAACTCGGACCTCGTCCTGCTCGACAGCATCGCCCCGCAGATCGGTGACACGCACGCCTACAAGGACGGCGGCGACGAACTCTGGCTGAGCGCGTCGGCGATCCGGGACGGCTGGGAGGTCACCGGCGACGCAGAGTTCGCGCAACTGTGGCACTTCGTGAACGGCTACTCCACCGCCGGCATCCGCGGCTCCATCTACGACGCGGACCCCGAGGGGCTGTCCGAGGAGATCCAGGCGGTCATCGACGCCGAGGGGCCGCTGGACGTGGGGAGTCAGAACGTGCCCGGCTACGGCTTCGCCGCGCTGCGCGACGGCGAGAACTACCTGAACCGGTCGATCGGCGAGACGCTCGACACCTCTGAGCTCTACGCCGGGGCCTCCACCGCCGTCGACGACAGCTTCGACGAGGCGATCCAGCTCGAGGCCACCGAGGAAGGCGAGTGGTGGACGTTCGAGTTCGAGGCGGCGTCGGCCGGCGAGTACGAACTCGAGATCGAGACGCTGTTCGTCTCGAGCTACGGCATCTACGAGCTGTACGTCAACGGCGAACTCGTCGACACCTTCGACTTCTACGCCGACAGCTTCACCCGGGACACGGTCTCCGTCGTCGCGGACCTGCAGGCGGGGACCAACGAGCTGCGCTGGGAGAACGTCGGCAAGAACGACGACTCCAGCAACTACAAGATGGCGCTGTACTACCTCACCCTCTACGACGAGGAGGACCGCGAGGTCCGCGAGGGGACCGACGAACTCGGGAACTTCAAGCGCGCCCTCTGGCTGTACTACGGCCGGACCGGGTTCGGCGGCGGCGGGACCGACCACGCCCACCAGGACACGCTGAACGTCGGCTTCGCCGCCCACGAGATGGAACTCGCGCGCGACCTCGGCTACCCGTCGCAGACGGGCTCGTACCCGCCGCGGGAGTTCTTCACCGAGAACACCATTAGCCACAACACCGTCGTCGTCGACGAGAGAGCCCAGATCGAACGCTGGGTCGGGACGCCCCGGCACTTCGACGGGAGTAGCGACCGCGTGAACCTCGTCGACGTCGAGGCGCCCGACAGCTACGACGTCACCGACGAGTATCGCCGGACGACCGCGATGATCGAAGTCGACGAGGAACACTCCTACGCCGTCGACTTCTTCGACGTCTCGGGCGGCGACGACCACCGCTTCAGCTTCCACGGGACGAAGGCCGACGTCTCGACGGAGGGACTCGACCTCTCCGCACAGGGGTCGGGGACCCTCGCCGGTCCGGACGTCCCCTACGGCGACGACGACTACGACGACGCGATGTACGCCGACGCCGCCGAGCGCACGCCGGGCTCGGGCCTGAACTACTTCGAGAACGTCGAGCGCGACACCGACCCCGCGGAGAAGGTCGTCGTCGACTGGGACGTCGAGGACCACTTCGACGTCCGCGACGACGACGCCGCGGACGTCCACATGCGGCTCACCTCGTTCGGCGACTTCGACGAGGTCGAACTCGCCGACGGCGACCCGCCCGAGAGTTCGAGCGGGGCGCCGACCGAACCGTCGATACGCTACGCGTTCCTCAAGCGCAGCGGATCAGACCTGGACAGCACGTTCGTCTCGACCATCGAGCACTACGAGGGCGAGCGCGCCGTCGAGTCCGTCGAGACGGTCCACGTCGAGGGCGGCGACGGCCACGCCGTGAAGGTCTACCTCACGACCGGCCGCACGGACTACGTCGTCTGCGTGTACGACCAGGAGAACGTTGTCACGGTCGACGAGCGCTTCCAGGTCCAGGGCTTCTTCGGCGTCGTCTCCTACGAGGGCGACACCGAGAGCGAGGACCCGACGTTCGCCTACCTCAACGACGGGCGGATGATCCGGCCGATGAACGGGTCGCCGGTCATCCAGCGCTCGTTCCCTCACCTCTCCGGGACCGTTCAGGACTTCACGAAGGAGATGTCGCTGGAGAACGAACTCGAGGTCGGGCTCGACGGACACCAGCACGACGCCGTGGATCTAAACAGCCAGGACGCCACCAGCGCGGAGTTCGTCTACGTCGACGCCGACGGCCCGACGGGCGAGCGGAACCAGCGCGGCAACGGCAACGGCGCCTACCCCATCGAGGGGCTGGAACTCGTCCAGGGCAACCGCGTGAGCGTCGACGTCGGTCGGAAGACGTTCACGCGTGACTTCGTCGACCCCGACCAGCTCGAGGACGGTGGCTACCACTACGTCGTCGACGAGGACGACGACGTACAGATCCCGGTCGCCGAGACCTGGTCCGCCGAGTAAGTCGGCCCCGTCCGCCGCGTTTTTCGCCGGTGCCGCTTTCCGGCGTAGTTTCATCGGGAACGGCCGGTGGTGACGCCGAAGTCGCCCTCGGTCGCGAGACTCGGCGGACGCGATAGCGACGCAACTGCAGGGCGTTCCTCGTCCGCGGCGGCGTCCATCGCTTGTCTCGCACAACTCGCCGAGGTTGCCGATGCGAGCCGTGCGGAGTCGTCGATCTGCTCCGAGCGCCGGCGTTCAATGCAGTTCGATCGACTGCGCCCACGCCCGTTTCGTGTTACTTGCCAGCACATTGCACAAAACTTATCAACAGTTGACGTGACACTCCGGCTGATGGCGTACGATAGCCACGACTCCAGCGGTGGGGATAGCGACTGCAAACCAGGCGAGGGGGCGCGCTGCGAGGGAAGCGGGCGGGTTCTGGACCGAGACGTCACCCGGCGGTCGGTGCTGGCGACGACCGGGGCAGGGATCCTGACGGGCCTGTTCGCTGGCAGCGGGACAGTCGCTGCCCGGGAGAGCGACGCGCTCCACGCGAAGAGGCGGACGACGATCTGGACGGACGCGGACCGCGAGAACGCGCGGCGGAACGTCGACCGATACGACTGGGCGGCGGACCGGCGCGACGCCGCCGTCGAGGAGGCCCGCGCGTCCCTGGAACGATACGCCGGGAGCGCGGACGATCCGGACCTCGACGCGCTCTGGGGCTTGGTCACGGCCCAGGGGGTCCCGCGCGGCGGCGGGCAGGTGAACCAGCGCGAGATCCTCGGCGGCTACCACGACTCCGGCGACGCCCGCCGCTGGAAGATCGAGACGACGGTGGACGACCCCCACGGCGACGGCAAGCTGACGGTGCCGACCAACGACTTCGGGGCGTATCGCGAGAGCGGGCTGGACGACCGCGGGATGTTCGACCCGGAGCTCGCCGACGACAGCCTGCTGGTCAACGAGGAACACCCGGAGATGGGGGAGGGCTGGGGCGTCGACGACGGGTACGGCTGGGTCGACGAGAACGACGACCTCGGCGGCGGCGAAGGCGTCCGCTGGAACTTCGTCGCCTTCTACAACCACTGGCACGTCTGGCGTCCGGGCGGGATCGTCTCGATCGTCGGCGACCTCGTCGACGCCTACCTGCTGACCGGCGATCGGACGTACTCGCGGGCCGGGACGGCCCTGCTCGACCGGATCGCCGACGTCTACCCCGAGATGTCGATCGGAGCGGCGTACACGGACACCATCCACGGTTTCTGGAACAGTCACGGCGGCCGGCAGACCGGCCGGGTCGTCGGCGCGTTCTGGGAGGACAACTTGCTGCGGTCGATCCTCCCCGCGTACGACGCGTTCTTCCCTGGGATGGCGGGCGACGACGAACTCGTCGACTTCCTCGACGGCAAGACCGAGGAGTACCCGGGACTGGACGACAAGGACTCGATCGAGACGATCCGGAAGAACATCGAGGACGGACTCGTCCGCGAGGTGCTCCCGGCGGCGAAGAACTCGGATATCGTCACCGAGAGCGGCGGACTCACGGCGGTCACACAGGCGGCGCGGGTGCTCGACGAGCCCGAGGGGTACACCCGTGAGGCGATCGAGTGGGTGTTCCAGCCCGGCGAGGAGCGGTTCACCGGCGACACGTGGAACGAGGAGCCGGAGAACTGGATCACGACCGGCGGCAACGTCCTGGTGCCGCTGGTCGACGTCGCCGACCGCGACGGCTACTTCAACCAAGAGGCGCCCCACTACAACCGAATCCCCCACACCGCCGTTCGGGGAGTCGCCGACTACCTCGAAGGGTACGACGCCTTCGACGGCGCGGACCTCTACCAGCACCCCAAGCTGCGCCAGTCGCTGCGTCAGAACACGCATCTGCTGTTGCTCGACCGGTACACGCCGCAACTCGGCGACGCGCACGGCCCGAGCGCCGTGGAGTGGAGCCAGACCAGCGTCGAGAAGGGGTTCGAGCTGACCGGTGACCCGTTCTTCGCGCAACTGTGGCACTACCAGAACGGCTACTCGACGGCCGGGATACGTGGGTCGATCTACGACGAGGATCCCGAGGGGCTGAGCGACGAGATCGAGGCGGTCATCGACGCCGAGGGACCGCTGGACCTCGACAGTCGGAACCTCCCGGGCTTCGGGTTCGCCGCGCTGCGCGACGGCGAGAACTACCTGAACCGGTCGTTCGGTACGACGTACGACACGTCCGAGCTGTTCGTCGAAGCGTCGACCGACGTCGACGACAGCTTCGACGAGGCGATCCAGCTCCAGGCCTACGAGACGGGCGAGCAGTGGACGTTCGAGTTCGAGGCGGCGTCGGCCGGCGAGTACGAACTGGAGATCGAGACGCTGTTCGTCTCCAGCTACGGCATCTACGAGCTCTACGTGAACGACGAGCAGGTCGACACGGTGGACTTCTACGCCGAGAGTTTCACCCGCGACACGATCTCGTACGTCCACGACCTCGAGGAGGGGACCAACGAGATGCGCTGGGAGTGCGTCGGCAAGAACGACGAGTCCAGCAACTACCTGATGGCGCTGTACTATCTGACGGCGATCCCGGCCGAAGAGCGGGAAGACCGGGAGGCCGCGGCCGAACTCGGGAACGCGAAGCGTGCGTTCTGGCTGTACTACGGCCGGACGGGGATCGACGCCGGTGGCAACACCCACAACCACGGTGACGCACTGAACCTCGGCGTCGCGGCCCACCAGCTCGAGCTGTCCCCGGATCTCGGCTATCCAGAGCGCACCGGCGACTGGCCGAAACACGACTTCACACGGGGGACGATCAGCCACAACGCCGTCACCGTCGACGAGTCCCGTCAGGAACACCAGTGGGTCGCGACGCCCCGGCACTTCGACGGGAGCAGCGACCGCGTCAACGTGATCGACGTCGACGCCGCCGACTGCTACGAGCAGTGCGACGAGTACCGCCGGACGACCGCGATGATCGAGATCGACGAGGAACACTCCTACGCGGTGGACTTCTTCCGCGTCGTCGGCGGCGACGACCACGTCTTCAGTTTCCACGGCCACGTCGGCGAGACGAGCGCCGACGGCGTCGACCTGACGCCGCAGGACGGCGGCACCTACGCCGGCGCGGACGTCCCGAAGCCGGAGTACGGCGAGGAGACCGAGTACAACCGGGAGGTCGGGAGCGGGTTCAACTACCTCACCGGGGTCGAACGCGACGACGACCCCGGGGAGGCGGTCGCCGTCGACTGGGACGTCGAGGACTACTGGGACCAGCGCGACGACGACGCCGAGGACGTCCACATGCGACTCACCTCGTTCGGCGACTTCGACGAGGTCGCGCTCGCCGACGGCCACCCGCCCCAGCGGGACGGGAACCCCGAGACGCTGCCGTACGCGCTCCTCCGCCGGCAGGGTAGCGACCTCGACAGCACGTTCGTCTCGACCGTCGAGCACTACGAGGGCGAGCGCGCCGTCGAGTCCGTCGAGACGGTCCACGTCGAGGGCGGCGACGGCCACGCCGTCAAAGTGGAACTCGCGACGGGGCGGACTGATTACGCGGTCTGTGCGTACGATCCGGAGCACACGCTCACCGTCGACGGGCGCTTCCAAGTCCAGGGCTTCTTCGGCGTCGTCTCCTACGAGGACGAGGGCGACACCGAGAGCGAGGATCCGGCGTTCGCCTACCTCAACGACGGGCGGATGATCCGGCCGATGAACGGGTCGCCGGTCATTCAGCGCTCGTACCCCCATCTAACGGGGACGGTACAGGACTTCACGCGGGAGATGTCCGTGGAGAACGAGTTGGAAGTGCGGCTCCACGGACACCACCGCGACGCCGTCGAACTGAGCGAACGGGAGGGGACGAGCGCGCAGTACGCGTACGTCGCGGTCGACGGGCCGGCCGGCCAACGTGGCCAGCGCGGGATCGGTAACGGCGCGTACCCCGTCGAGGGGATGGAGATCGTGCAGGGCAACCGCGTGAGCGTCGACGTCGGGAGCCGCACGTTCCTCTGGGGGTTCCAGAACCCCGACGAACTCGAGTCGGGAGGCTACAAGTACATCGTCGACGAGGGCGCAGCGGTGCGAATCCCGGTCGCCGAGACCTGGTCGTCCGAGTGAAACCGCCCGCAACCGCTCGAAAACACCCGTCGAACGGCCGCGAACGCCCGAAAACGCCCGTCGATACCCCGCAGACGGGGGCTCGACTGCCACGTTCGGCACTCGCGTCGGTCCCCGCTCGATCCGCCGGCGCCGCACCACCGTAGCGGTTCTCGTCACGCGTTCCGGACGACACGACCGAGGGTCCCCGGACTCGCTCGCACCAGCCGTCACCATCAGGCGATCCGTCACGCTCTCTGAACTCCGGTGGTTCCGCGTGTCCCCCGGCACAACTCCCTCGGGCCGAAGCTATAAGCCCGGTCCTGCGCTCGTTTCGATACGATGCCGAGTGACACAGGCGAACGGATGACGTACGAGGAGGCCGTGGACCGGCTCCCGGGCCGGGGCGTGCCGTCGTTCTGGGTCGGCAGTCGCGAGGCGCTCGACGAGCGCCTCGACGCGGTCGTGCGCGGCCGGGTCGAGACGATCGCCCAGTCACCGGGCGACCGTCCGATCCGACTCGTCGCGTACGGTGCGAGGGACGAGCCCGAGCGACGTGCGAACTTCAACTCGGCCGTCGCGGCCCGGGACCCGACGAACTACGCCGACAGGGACGAGCGGGAGAACCCGGTCGTCTGCTTCGTCGGCCCCGTCCACGGCCACGAGGTCGAGGGGCTGACCGGGCTCTGCAACCTCCTCTCGATCCTGGAGACCGGCAGCGACCTCCGCGGGGAGTCGCGCCCGGTGGTCCGGCAGCTCGCGGACCAGTGCCGGCTGCTCGTCGTGCCGTGCGGGAACCCCGACGGCCTCGCCCGGTTCGAACCCGACTCGCTCCACGGGCTGACCCTCTCGGACCTCGAGTTCTGGGGACAGGGGACGTGGGCCGACGACCGACTCATCGGCTGGCCGGACGCGAAGCAGCAACACCCGATGACCGGAGAGAACGTCGGGTTCCTCGGCTGTTACTTCGACGACGACGGCGTGAATCCGATGCACGACGAGTTCTTCGACCCGATGGGGCCCGAGGCGCCCGCGATCCTCGACGTCGTCCGCCGGGAAGCGCCGGACGTGACGCTCTCGCTCCACAGTCACGGCTACGCGCCGACGCTCCACCGCACGAAGTACGTCCCACCCGCCGAGCAAGCCGACGTCCGGGCGATCCACCGGGAGTACAACTCGCTCCTCGGCGCCCGAGACATCCCGACGCTTCCGCTCGTGGACGTCGCCGCGGAGAGCGGGACGCCGCCTCCGCACTTCAACCTCCTCAGCGCCGCGTACCACGTCAGCGGGACGACTGGCGTCCTCCACGAGTGTCCGCACGGGCTGGACGACCTGTGTCCCGCGTCCCACGAGGACATCCTCGAGACCCAGTTAGCGCTCTACGAATCGGTGCTCCGCTACGCGGTCGAGCGCGACGGTTAGCGCCCGGCGAACCGCGACGCGCACCCTGCCGGTTCGGCCCCCCGCCGTCCGAGTATCGTGCCGGAACGGTCGACATCTCTCCAGCCGTCCACCGCGGAGACCGATGGCGCGGCGAACCGGACGAGACGGGCCGAAGACGCGCGATCGTCGGCTGGCTGCGTGGTCTCGGACGACCGCCGGAACGGAGACTGGAGCCGTCTCGGTCGCCTTCGAAAGGGTGAAACGCTGAAAACCGTCCGTGATTATCCTAGTAATTTGGGGAAACAGTGTAATCATCAGATCTACTATTGAAGAGCACTGAATCCAGTCGAGTGCCGGATTCATCGCTCCTGGTCGAATATCCGGCCAAATACCGCTCTTGGCGATGTAATCCCCGTCACACTGAATCGGCCTGTACGAGCAAAGTTCAAATCGCGCCGTGCAGAACGCCGATCCGTGATGAAGCGTGCATCTGCTATCAACGGCTGTGAACTGTATATTTCGGCACATTCGGATCACCGATCACTCTATACTCGCCACTCTAGTTGAATACCCAATTAATTATAGGAGTAATACCTCTAAAACTGGTATGTTCGTTGGCGTGTCTGCGAACGGTCTACACAGTCGTCGTTCGCCCCTGCGACCCCCCACGGCTCCACTCACCGCTATCGACCCCTCGCGGTCGGCCGGCAGGCACGGTCGATCGGCCGGTGGCGGGCAGGACGCGTCCCCGCAGACAGCGCCTCGTCCCGCGACTGCAACGGCCGAGTTCGGGAGGAACAGATGTATACGAATCCCCGTCTTGATACCGCTCAATGAGCGAATCGGACGGTCCGAAACAGGTAGACGACCCGGACTACCACAGCGAGAACCACACGGCCGCCCAGACCTGCGGCTGGACGGCGAACTCGCTTCGGGGGGAGGGCAAGTGTTACAAGTACGCCTTCTACGGGATCGAGTCCCACCGCTGCATCCAGATGACGCCGGTCGTCAAGTGCAACGAGCGCTGCGTCTTCTGCTGGCGCGACCACGCCGGCCACGCCTACGAACTCGGCGACGTCGAGTGGGACGACCCCAGCGCCGTCGCGGACGCCTCGCTGGAACTCCAGAAGAAGCTCCTCTCGGGCTTCGGCGGCAACGACGAGGTGCCCCGCGAGCGCTTCGAGGAAGCGATGGAACCGCGCCACGTCGCCATCTCCCTCGACGGCGAGCCCTCCCTCTACCCCTACCTCCCCGAACTCATCGAGGAGTTCCACGACCGCGACATCACGACCTTCCTCGTCTCGAACGGCACGAAACCCGAGGTGCTGGCCGAGTGCGACCCCACGCAGCTGTACGTCAGCGTCGACGCGCCCGACCGCTGGACGTTCGACGAGACCGTCAAGGCCGTCGAGGACGACGCCTGGGAGCGGCTGATCGACACGCTGGACGTGCTCGCCGAGAAGGACGAGACCAGGACCGTGCTCCGCACCACACTCGTCAAGGGCAACAACATGCACCACCCCGAGTGGTACGCGTCGATGTTCCAGCGGGCCGACCCCGACTTCGTCGAACTCAAGGCGTACATGCACGTCGGCCACTCGCGCGGCCGTCTCGACCGCGACTCGATGCCCGAGCACGAGGAGGTCCGCGAGTTCACCGAGGACGTCATGGAACACATGCCCGACCACGACTACCTCAACGACGTGCCCGTCTCGCACGTCACGCTCCTCTCGAAGACGGAGGATACGTGGGTGCCGAAACTCCAGAAGGGCAGCGAGTTCTGGGAACGCGACCCGTACGCCGACGCGTAACGACGTACGTCAGCACGGAAGCGTGATCTGTTGCGGGCGCCCGACCCGCTGGTCCCGCCCCGGCGACTTCACGCGGGTCGCCCCTGTCTCCGGGATTCCACGCGTGTCAGTCCTGTCCGGACGGTTTCACGCGGGCTACCCCTGCTCCTGGTTATCGTCCTTTATAATCGGGGAGTTATATTCATGCCCGCCGGGGGGAGGGGTAGTACTGGAGAACTGGAATGGCAGGACTATGGTCGACGTTAGACCCGATTACGGTCGCGATGGCAATCATCGGCGTGATCGGGGTCGCACCGGTAGTGATACAGTATCGTGATCGTTCGAAGTGGTTCGCCGTCGGGTACGCGATGCTCGTTATCGCGGCGCTGGCGACGAACATCGAAGATCTGTTGCTCGGCGAGTTGCTGAACGGCATCGAACACGGCGTCGGGCTCATGGGCGCCGGGATCGCCTTCTTCGTGGCGGCCTACGTCCACCGGCAACGGGAGATCGAAGGAGGGGTGGCCGACGATGGTTGAGATCACGATCCTGTTCGACTTCGTCGCGGCGGTGGCGTTCGCGGCCGCGATCGTCGTCGGCGTCAGGAACTGGCGGGACACCGACCTCGAGCGCGGGTTCTGGGTTAACTTCGTGTTCGGCGCGAGCCTGGGCTTCCTGTGGACCAGTTCGGTGTTGCTGGAGTGGCTCGGCGTCATGCCCACGCTGATGGACGCGCTGAGCGTGATGTTCCTCGGGACGACCATCGGCGTCTACGCGGTCGGGTCGACGGGGACGATGGCCGTGGTCGACGACATGAAGCAGGCGACCGCCAGGGCCGACAGTGCACGCCAGGAGGCGGTCGAACTCCAGGAAGAAGCTCAGGACGCGCGGCTGACGGCCGAGGAGTCGCGCGAAGCGGCCGAACGCGAGCGCGAGCAGGCCCGTCAGCTGAGCGAGACGCTGGAGCGCAAGGCGACGGAGTTCGGTGACGTAATGGCCGCGGCGGCCGCGGGCGATCTCACCCGGCGGATGGACGCCGACGGCGAGAACGACGCGATGAACCAGATCGCCGAATCGTTCAACGAAATGATGGCAGACCTGGAGGAGACGCTCGTACAGATCCGGTCGTTCGCAGACGAGGTGCGGGACGCGAGCGGGGAAGTCACCGCGGGTACGAGCGAGAGCCAGTCCGCCAGCGAGCAGGTCGCCGACTCGATGCAGACGGTCTCCGCGGACACCGACGAACAGAACGAGCGCCTCCAGTCTGTTTCGACCGAGATGGGGACGCTCTCGGGCGCGATCGAAGAAGTCGCCGCCTCGGCCGACGAGCTGGCGCACGCGACCGAGGAGTCGGTCCAGGTCGGCGAACGCGGCCGCGAGTCCGCCAGCGGGGCGCTCTCCGAACTGGACGCCGTCGAGGCGAAGGCCGACGAGACCGTCGACGAGGTCGACTCGCTGGCCGCCGAGATGGACGAGATCGGCGACGTCGTCGACATGATCGCCGAGATCGCGGAGCAGACGAACATGCTCGCGCTCAACGCGTCGATCGAGGCCGCTCGGGCCGGCGAGGCCGGGGAGGGCTTCGCCGTCGTCGCCGACGAGATCAAGGGGCTGGCCAGTGAGGCCGCCGACGCCACGGACGAGGTCGAACAGCTCATCACCGACATCCAGACGTCGACCGACGAGACGGTCGTCAACATCCGCGAGATGGGCGACCGCGTCGAGGCCGGCACCGCGACGACGGGGGAAGCGCTGGACGCGCTCGACGAGATGGCCGACACCGTCCGGACGGCCCACGACAGCATCCGCGAGATCAGCGAGGCCACCGACGACCAGGCGGCCTCCACGGAGGAAGTCGCCAGTATGGTCGACGAAGTCTCCGAGATGGCCAGTCGCATCGACGCGGAGTCCGACCAGGTCTCCGCGGCCGCCGAGGAACAGACCGCCTCGCTCACGCAGGCGACCGAGAACGCCCACTCGATGTCCGACCGCGCGGACGATCTGCGGGACTTGCTCGACGAGTTCGTCGTCGGGGATGCGGACCACGCGGACGACTCCTCGATCCGTGCGGCGACCGACGGCGGCCCGCCCGCTCGCGACGATCCGACGGCCTGAATCGCGTCCGCGCCACCTCGGAGTTTCGCGTCCCCACACCTGTCCACACTGGCGGTTCGTTCGGCGCCGCGCACCCCCCGGACTGCCACGGCGATGCCGACGCTGTTTTCACGGGTCGCTCCGTATTTCCGCCGACAGCCCTGCCTCGACAACTCCTCTCAACTGACTCGCTGTTCCATTTCTGAGACGCATTCCGCATTCGGTATACTTATCGGCCGGTATCGACTATTCGCAGGTATGGCAGGTATCACGGCGTCGTCGGTCGGGCACGCCGAGCGAGCGACGCTCAAGGCGCTGGCGTTGCAGGGCGGGCTCGACGGCGACCAGAAGGTCTCGTGTTCGGCGCTGGCCGACCGCCTCGACGCGTCGACGCAGACGGCCTCGCGGCGCCTCCAGCGGCTCGAGGAAGCCGACCTCATCGAGCGGGAGATCGTCAGCGACGGGCAGTGGGTGACGGTCACCGAGGCCGGACAGCGCGCGCTCCAGCGCGAGTACGCCGACTACCGTCGCATCTTCGAGCGCGACGCGAGCGTCGAACTGCACGGCTCGATCACGAGCGGGATGGGCGAGGGTCGCCACTACATCTCGCTGCCGGGCTACATGCGCCAGTTCGAGGAGAAACTCGGCTACGAGCCGTTCTTGGGGACGCTCAACGTCGAACTGTCCGAGGAGAGCGTCCGCGAGCGCGGCCGTCTCTCCTCGTTCGAGCCCATCGTCATCGAGGGCTGGGAAGACGACGAGCGGACGTACGGCCCGGCGTACTGCTACCCCGCGTCCGTCGAGAGCGAGGCTTCAGCCTCGGGAGGCGGCGAAGCCGCCGGTCGCTTCGCCGACGCCCACGTCATCACACCGGAGCGCACGCACCACGGCGACGACCAGCTCGAAGTGATCGCCCCGGTGAAGCTCCGCGAGGAACTCGGCCTGGAAGACGGCTCCCCACTCACCATCGATGTCACCGAACAGCGATAGCATGACCGGCGACGCATCGACCGCGGCCGCGAGCGTCGAGCGAGCGATGGACGCGCTCCGCCGCGGCGAACCGATCCTCGTCCACGACGCGGCGGACCGCGAGGGCGAAACCGACCTGATCTACCCCGCCGGCGCCGTCACCCCCGACGCCGTCGCGCGGATGCGCAACGACGCCGGCGGCCTGGTCTGCGTCGCGCTCGACGACGCGGTCGCCGCCGCCTTCGAGTTACCGTACGTGCAGAACGTGCTCGACCACCCCGCCGCGGCCGACCACGAACTGGGCTACGACGACCGCTCGTCGTTCTCCCTGACCGTGAACCACCGGGACACCTACACCGGGATCACCGACGAGGATCGCGCGCTGACGATCACGGAACTCGCCGCCGCCGCCACCGACCCGGGGGACGCGGACTTCGCGAGCGAGTTCCGCGCACCGGGTCACGTCCACGTCCTCCGCGCCGCGCCGGGACTCCTCGCCGACCGCGAGGGCCACACGGAACTCGCCGTCGCGCTCGCCGAGGCCGCGGACCTCCCGCCCGCGATGGTCGTCTGTGAAATGCTCGACGACGACACGGGCGGCGCCCT
Organism: Halosimplex amylolyticum; assembly: GCF_051414035.1. NCBI lineage: Archaea > Methanobacteriati > Methanobacteriota > Halobacteria > Halobacteriales > Haloarculaceae > Halosimplex > Halosimplex amylolyticum. The sequence goes on from NZ_JBLKNW010000002.1 coordinate 552,840, forward strand.
CTCGCCGGCAGGTGCCCGGACCTACGCCGACCGCGAAGGACTGGTCTACGTCGAGGGCAGCGCCGTCATCGACCGGCTCGGATAACCCCGCGACCGATCGCTTCTCCCGACCCCGACTTCGACTCCCACGTCGAGATACTGGAGAGTTCTCCGTCCGCAGAAGGGACGACGAGAGACGGTTCTCGGCGCTCGTTCGTCCGCGAGATCGCTTCTCGACAGGGGATGACCGAGATAGCTGGCGGAGAACGAGGAGATCTGTCTAGCGCGACCCGCCACAGACGGCTGCGACTCTAAATATGATCGTACGCTAGTACGTAGGGGGAATTAACTGAGATTAGACACATATCTCCCTCTCTGGAAACCCGCTTTCTCGTCCTCTCGGCATGCTACCAGATCCGTTTCACGAAGAGAAACGTGTGGTTTCGCCCGTTCGCTCCGAACGTTGCCTCCCCAGGCGTCGGATCTCTCACCCCGGTCCAGTGGACGAACGGCGAAACCGCGAGATGGGTGCCTCCCGCACGACCGGGTACCGGATGCAGACAGTACTCAACGGCGTTTCGGGGCGGATTCTGCCCCTGTTCGCGGCGAGTCGGATCTCCCACTGTGAGTCATGGCAATGGGACTGGCCGCTCCGTCTGTCCGCGTTTACACGAGACTGGATGTGTTTGTTAAATCTACCGGTCTTCCCCATCGATCGCTGGTACGGCCCGCCCAACTGGCGACGGTCCTCACCCCGAGTGTCACTGCTGGCCGACGGGAGCTCGCCCGCAGTCGACCCGCACTGTGGACGTGCCGGGTTCGACGCCGTCAGGAGTCACTGTCCGCTTCGTTCGCCAGCTGAAATCAGAGAACCGGTGACGCCCCCGCGGGCCGGGCGGCATGGCTTACAGGGGTTCGAACGCCACTCCGTCCAGGTGCGCGATCGTCACCGGACTCTCGGCGGAGATTCGCTCTTTCGGCGGGGCTGTGCCCGTTCGGCGTCTGCTGGTCGAACCTGACTGGCTTTCCGCGAGAGCGTCAACACGTCCGACACTATCTGTTTCAGTCGATGAAACGATCCGCCGTACCGATACGCCTCGTTCGCTGCTTCCGAACTCGCAGATATCGGCCGTGGCGGACCGCTGTACCGTAGTATTCGCAGAAACAACGGCAGGGCCTCGGGGACTCCGTCGACGTCGCTCTACGCGGGGGGTGGCTATTACAGTCGTATGGACGTAATGCTTATGCGCTCCGACCATCCTTCTCGATCCTTCTGGCCGGTCGTCATCCGCCGCTGATCGCCCTGAGAGGATATCTGCGTCACTGGTTCCGCTTCAGTGCTGGATCAGGAGCACTCACTGGTTGCCGTGGGTACCGGGATGCGCCAAAACACGTCCGTCACTATGTTATGATGGGCTCAAATCAGATATATTATTATAGAATTTTTCTATCAGTTGGCTACCGCACACGGGAATGTCTCGTGACGAGTCGATGCGAACGCAGCCAAACGAGGTCGTCTTCGGGGGCACGCCCGATCTCAGAACACCTCGTCAGGCTGGTCGTCTGCAGCTTCGTGGGCGGCGAACGCCGCCGGAGCACCTTCGACCGGCCGCAGGCGCCGGAACTGTCCGACGCTCTGTGACCGGCCGCACCGGCGATTCTCCAGGCTGGGTGACTCTCCAGGGTACACGGGCCGAACGCCGCGTGCAATGTCACGGACTCGCACGGAGCGTCAACACTCTTTACAGCGGGGTCGCAACACCCCGACATGGACGGATCGAGCGGCGCCGACGCCGGCGGACTGACAACGTATAAATCGGGGGCGCCCATCACCGGGAGGTACGACCCATGACCGAGCGCCCAGAGATGTTTCAGGGGGTCGACGAACTCTGGATGGACGGCGAGTTCGTCGACTTCGACGACGCACAGATACACGTCCTCACCCACGGCCTGCACTACGGCTCGGGCATCTTCGAGGGCGTGCGCTGTTACGACACGAGCGACGGCCCCGCGATCTTCCGCTGGGAGGAGCACCTCGAACGGTTCTACCAGTCGGGCAAGCCCTACGATCTGGAGATCCCCTTCGAGCCCGAGGAGATCACCGAAGCGACCGTCGAGCTGATCCGTCGTGAGGGCCTCGAATCCTGTTATATCCGCCCGATCGCTTTCTACGGCTACGAATCGCTGGGCGTGAGCCCCGGCGACTGCCCGACGCGGGTCGCTATCGGCGTCTGGCCGTGGGGCGCGTATCTCGGCGAAGACGCCCTGGAGAACGGCGTCGACGTGATGGTCTCCTCGTGGCGCAAGCACGCCTCCAGCCAGATCCCCACCAACGCCAAGACCACCGGCCTCTACGTCAACTCCCTGCTCGCCACCGAGGAGGCCAAAGGCAACGGCTACACCGAGGCGATCGTCCTCAACAAGGAGGGCAACGTCGCCGAGGGCCCCGGCGAGAACCTCTTTCTCGTCCGCGACGGCGAGATCTTCACGCCCGGACTCGCCGAGTCCATCCTCGACGGCATCACCCGCCGCACCGCCATCGAACTCGCCGAGGACATGGGGTACACCGTCCACGACGAGGCGACCATCTCCCGCGGCGAACTGTACACCGCCGACGAGCTGTTCTTCACCGGCACCGCCGCGGAGGTCACGCCCATCCGCAGCGTCGACGACAACGTGATCGGCGAGGGGACCAGGGGCCCGGTCACCGAGGACATCCAGTCGCAGTTCTTCGACCTCGTCGAGGGCCGTCTCGACGGCTACGACGACTGGTTCACCTACGTCTGACGGCGCTCGCCCGCAGTATCGACCGCGCGGCTCTCGGTGGCAGACCACCGTTCGTCGCCGCCTTGCGTTCGCAGGCTCCTTCGTGCGTCGCGGCTCCGAGGGTTCCGGGACGGGCGCCCGCTCGACCGTGATATCGCCGGACTCCGCCGAGGAGGTTAAACAGTTAGGGGTAACGGTCAGGGGTCTTCTCGCCTGATATCTGGTAGATGCAACCCACGAGTAACCGCAGCAGTCACGGCCGGCGCGTACGAACCGCCGAAGACCATCCTGCGCCGGGGGTGACACGACGATGGCACTGACTGCTCGACTACGCTCCGTACTGAACGACGCTCGGGAGCGCGCGGGCCGCGCGGACGACTCGGACGACGCGCCGCGACCCGGTGGCGCGGGTTCGGCCGACCGCGCCGAGTCGCGCGACGTCCCCGAGACGAGCCTCTACGAGTGCGTCACGTGCGACACCGTCTACGTCGCCGAGGAGAAGTCCACCTGTTCGACCTGCGGGAACGACGTCGAGGAGGTCTCGGCGACGCTCTCCCGCGAGTGACCGACCGACCAGTTCCGCGTCGATCAGTCGCCCCCGTCCCGACTCGATCCGTCCCGTTCGCCAGCTCCGCGTCCGCCCTCGTCGTTCGCCGCGCCGAACGGGTCGGACGCCGTCTCGGTCCCGTCCGTCGAGTCGCCGGCGGTTTCCGCTGAGCCCGTCGAATCCCCGGCGGCCATCCGTTCTTCGACCCGTTCCAGCGCTTCCCGCGTCGCCCGGAGTTCGGCGACGAGTTCGTCCAGCTGGTCGGCGCTCGCGGCCCGTCGGTCCCCCGCTGCGCCGTCGCCGCCGGTGCCGTCACTGGCGCCGCGGCCGCCGCCGAACTCCCGCTGGACGCGGGAGATCCGCTCGCGCACCTCGCGGGCGTCCTCCACGTCGTCGAAGGAGATGTCGGCACCGGAACTCCCGGCGGTGCTGATGTCGATGGTCCCGAAGCCCAGCTGTTTGCCCCAGAACGACTGCGTGAACTCCGTGTTCTGGATGCGATCGAGGTCGACGCTCTCGATGTTCGTCGAGAGGATCCCCCGTTTGACGTACAGCGAGCGGTTCGTGACCACGTAGTCGGTGTGCGTGATCGACAGGTACGACACCGGCGCAGCGAGCAGGACGATGAGTCCCACCAGAACGGGGATCAGGACGATCCCGGTGACGACGGTGCCGACCATCCGCAACTTCGTCGGTTCGCCCACCCAGACGACCTCCTCGCCGGGTTCCAGCGAGAGCCACTCCGAGACGTCCGAGTCGGCCGCCTCCGCGGCCCGGTCGACGACCGACGCGTCGCTCGCGGACCGCTCCCCACTGTCGTCGCCGATTCCGTCATCGGACCGACCGCCGTCCGACCCCTGTCCATCGCTCATGCGTGCTCCTCCATCCGTTCGGCGACGGCGCGGAGGCGGCGCGCCTCCGTCAGCAGCGCGGCCATCGCCTCGCCGTCGAGTTCGCCCGTCTCCGCGGCGGACGAGCGTTCCTCTCCGCGGGCCGCTTCGGCGGCGCGGACCTGTTCCTGCAGTCGGTCCCGGAACGTCTCCGGGTCCGTCAGGTCGGTGATCGACAGATCCGCCCCGCCGCTGCCGGCGGTGCTGATCGACACCGTCCCGTAGTCGAAGACGTTGCCCGTGACGTCCTTGTGCAGGGTCGTGTTCTGGACGCGGTCGACGCCGACGCTGGTGACCGTCTCGGAGAAGACCCCCGCTTTCCGATAGATCCGCCGGTTCGTCAGCACGTAGTCGGTGTGTTCGACCCTGAGGTACGCGAACGCCGCCGATCCGACCTGCGAAAGCGCGATCAGCACGGCGATTCCCCAGACGATCGAGTTGGAACTTCCCGAGAGGCCATCGATACCGGGCAGATTCCCCGTGCTGACGGCGATCGCCCCGCCGAACGCCAGCAGCGTCAGGATCGCCCCTCCCGCGACCGTGCCCGCGATGCGCCACACTCGGGGTTGCCCGGTCCAGACGACCTCCTCGTCCGGATCGAGCGAGAGCCACTCGTACTCGGTTGTCATATCGCGAGGGTGGTACTGTCGGGGAGATAAAACCACGGGACGGGCGCCGACGACGCGCTCGCCCGCCGATCCCGCGTTCCGCGCTCAGAAGTCCAGCCAGCCGACCGTGAACGACAGGTCGACCTCCGCGCCGTCGACGGTCACCGTCCCCGAGAGCTTCGTCTGCTTGCCGCGCAGGTCGAGGAGGGCCTCGCCGTCGAGCGGTTCCCGCGCGGACACGACCGTCCGCTCGCCGCCTTCCTCGCGGACGCCGACGAACAGCGACTCGCCGGGGTCGAGGGACTCCTCCAGCGTGACCGTCACCTCGGTGTCGTTGTGTCTGAATGCGAACTCGGCGCCGGCCGGGACGGCCGCTCCGCCGGTCAGCGTCACGTTGAGGGCGGTGCCGTCCGGCGTCTTCTCGGCGACGCCGCGTGGCACGCTGTCGAACCACGGCGGTCGCGGCACCGTCTCGACGCCCCACTCGTAGTCGTAGTCGTAGCCGTCGGCGACCGACTCGTTCTCGCCGACCTCGCCGTGCAGGCGGTGGATCCGGCCGCTGTCGTCGACGAGCAGCCGTCCCGTGTAGTGGCCGAGCGTCGATCCGGCGCCCTTCGTGCCGGTCATCCGCAGTTCGTGGAGCGTCCGCCCGTCGACGTCGGTCGTGCCGGCCCACTCGTAGTTGCCCGACGACAGTCGGACAGCGAGCGCGAAGGTGATCGTCCCCGTCGGGTCGTCGAGCCCCATCGTCGTGTTGTGCGTCGCCGACACCCTGTAGGGCGGGCCGAAGTACGTCCGGTTCGTCACCCTGACGCCGTCGCGGTACCAGGTGACGCCCTCGGCCGTCCGCTCGTAGCTCGTCCCGTCGGCGTGGTAGAGCACCCGCGTGTCGTTGCCGTTGCGGTGGTCGAGGCGCCACCCCGACTCGTTGGCCGTCTCGATGTGGGCGACCAGCACTCGCGTCTCGTTGACCTCCCCGTCCTCCGCGACGCCCGGCGGGAGCGACTGCCCGTCGCTCGGCGTCGGGAGCGACTCGGGGGTGAGCGTCGGCATCGGCGTCCCCGTGGCCGTCGCCGCCGGCGTCTCCGTCGGGCCGGGCGTCGCCGACTCGGTCGACCCCACTGTCGCGTCAGCCGACCCGTCGCCGTCCGCGTCGGCGCTCTGTTCCTCGGTGGCCGTCGGATCACCGGTCGACGCCGCGCTCGCGGTCGATCCCATCTGGTCCGTCGCCGTCGGGTCGGGCGTCGCGGTCCCGCCGCCGATCGCCGCACAGCCCGACAGGACTACGAGCGCCGCGACCACCAGTGTCATCCCCCAGTCACGTCGCATACAGCGACCGGCCGGCCGCGCCCGTATAGTCGATTTCGGTTCGCCGCCGTGCCAGCGACCGGTCGAGGGATCGCGGCGGTCCCGCTGACCGGGAGCGAGAGACTTCCACTCGCCCGAACAGTAAACCACATGTGCGCAGGTGTCAATTGGCCTGTATGGGTGGGTTCACGTTCCGGAGGTCGTACGGGTCGCGGTCGCCGGTCTGTTCGTCGGTGCGGCCCGCACCGCTGGCCGAGAGCGACGTGCGACTGGCGTCGCCGGTGGGCCTCGCGCAGGACCGCCGCGGCAACGTCTGGATCGCCGACGCCGGTCACAACCGTCTGCTCGTCGTCGACGACACGCTGGAGCGACTGCTCGGCCAGGTCGGCGCGGCGGGCGACGAGCCCGGATCGTTCGACCTGCCGTTGCGGCTCGCCCACCACCCGACGGCGTCGGCCATCTACGTCGCCGACACGGGCAACGGGCGGGTCCAGCGGCTCGACTACGAGTACGACGGCGACGTCCCGCAGATCACCGGCGTCGACGTCTTCGCGGCCGCCGGCGAGTTCCACCCGAACGGCGTCGTCGCCCACGAGTACTGGGACGGCGTCCGGGTCATCGCCGCCGACGAGTTCTACCGCGAGGGCGACGACCTGCGCGGCCGGCTCGTCGTCTTCGACGGCGACGGGACCGAACTGCGTTCGATCCGCGCGGTCGGCGAGGAGAACCCGACGCCGCTGTACTGGCCGCAGGGCCTCGACGTCGACGACGAGGGCCGCCTCTACGTCGCGAACACGGGTTACGGCGTCCTCCACGACGGCCCGACCGGACCGCCGAAGCTCGCCTCGATCGTCCGCTGCGACCGGACCGGCGAACCGGCTCCCTTCGAGGGGTGCGCCGACGCCGTCCTCGACGACCTGCCGATGCCGCGGGACGTGGCCGTCGTCGGCTCGGGCCGCGACGCCCAGATTTTCGTCCCCGATGCGGCGACCGGCCGCGTCCACGTCTACACCAGCGTCGGCATCCCCGACGGCGTCGTCCCGGAGAGCGACGACGACCTGCGGGCCCACGCCGGCCTCGAAGACGGGGTCGGCCTCCCCCGGGACGACGGCTCCGTGGCCACGGGCGGGGAGCACGCCGGCGTCGGCCCCGGCGACGCCGATCCCGCCGAACAGCGCCGCTTCGACGGCCCCGTCGGGATCCGGCCGTTCGACGGCGTCTCCGTCCCGGACAGCGACGCGGACGACCCGACGCTCGCCGTCCTCGTCTCCGAGGCGCTCTCCCAGCGGATCGGCGGGTACGCCCTGGATACGCACCGCGAGACGGGCCATCGATTCGGGACGGTCGGCGGCGTGCGCGACGACCCCGGCCAGTTCTCGGTCCCGACGGGGTCGACGCTCGTCGGTGCCGACGGCGGCCCGCTCGCGGGGAGCGCGCTCGTCGCAGACGGCGCCAACGGTCGCCTCCAGCGGTTCTCGCTCGATAGCTGCGGCCCGAGCGACGGTTCCGCCCCCGGGGACAGCGACGCGGATTCGCTCACACCAGTCGCGCTCCCGCCGACGCGGTTCCCGTTCGGGCTCGCGTTCTGGCCGTCGGTCGGGGGCGGCGGCCGGCTGTTCGTGACGGACTACACGGCTCACTACCGCGAGGCCGACGAGAGCGGGCAGATCCACGTCTACGCGGTCGACGACGGGAGCGGTGGCGAGTCCGGCGCGTCGGTCGACCTCTCGCTGGTCCACTCGTTCGGCTCCTGGGGACTGGGCGAGGGCGAGGTCAAACTCCCGCGCGGCGTGGCGATCGACCCGGTCGGCGACCAGCGAGCGCGCGTCTACGCGGCGGACTCGGGCAACGGTCGGATCGGCGTCTGGGAGTACGACTGGGTGTGCGACGAAGCCACGCCGATCGGGGACCGCGGCTGCTTCGGACACTTCGAGGGCGGCTTCTGGAACCCCTCGGACGTGGCGGTCGGCCGGCGCGGACTCTACGTCGCCGACGAGAACAACCACCGCGTCCAGCGCTACGACGGCGACGAGTGGCACGCAGTCGGGGCACCGGGGTACGCCTCGGGCCACGAGTTCCTCCTCCCCATCTCCGTCGATACCCACGACGGGTCCCTCTTCGTCCTCGATCTCGTCACCCGGGCCGTCGACGTCTTCGCCGAGGACGGCGACGCCGACGGCGGCTTACGCCCCGTGGATTCGCTGCGTGCGTTCGGCGGTGACCCGACCTCGGGCAGCCTCTGGCTGCCGTACCTGCTGTCGGTGGGCGACGTCTCGGACGCGGCGGGCGTCGACGTGGTCGTGCCCGATTCGACGCTGCACGTGGCCCAGCACTACACGTGGTCGGACGGCGCCTGAGCTGTCGTGACTGATTGCCGATTCCAGCGACAGCGTGAAAAAGCGTGTTTGCGAGTCCGTTAGGACAGCTGCTCGATATTGTCGACGATGGTCTCGGCGTACTCGTCGGTGCCGAGCTTCTCGGCGTCGTCGAGCTGGCGTTCGAGGTCGTAGGTGACCTTGCCCGAGGAGATGGTCTCCTCGACGGCGTCGCGGACGAGGTCGGCGGTGTCCTTCCAGCCCATGTAGTCGAACATGAGGCGGCCGGAGAGGATCAGCGCGGTCGGGTTGGCCATGTTCTGGCCGGCGCGCTTGGGCGCGGAGCCGTGGACCGGCTCGGCGAGCACGCGGGCGTCACCGAAGTTGGCGCCCGGCGCGATGCCGAGACCGCCGATCTGGGCGCCGGCGGCGTCCGAGAGGTAGTCGCCGTTGAGGTTCGGCATGGCGAGCACGGAGAACTCGTCGGTGCGCAGCTGCATCCACTGGAGCATCGCGTCGGCGAGTCGCGACTCGACCATGACGGCGTCCTCCGGGATGTCGATCTCGTCCTGGGTCTCCCACAGGGAGTCGGGGGCGGCGAAGACCTCCTCGTCGGGGTACTCCTCGTCGGCGACCTCCATACCCCACTCGGTGAACTGCCCCTCGGTGAACTTCATGATGTTGCCCTTGCCGACCAGCGTGACCTTGTCGCGGTCGTGTTCGAGGGCGTAGTCGATGGCCTTGCGGACCAGGCGCTTGGAACCGAACTCGGTGATCGGCTTGATGCCGATGCCGATCGGGCCGTCGTGCATCACGTCGTCGAAGCCCATCTCGTCCTCGACGAAGTCGCGGACCTGCTCGACCTCCTCGGTGCCGGCTTCCCACTCGATGCCGGCGTAGACGTCTTCCGTGTTCTCACGGAAGGTGACCATGTCCATCTCCTCGGGCGCCTTCATCGGCGACGGGACGCCGTCGAGGTAGTAGGTCGGCCGGACGTTCGAGTAGAAGTCGAGCGTCTGGCGCAGGGCGACGTTCAGCGAGCGGAACCCGGCGCCGACGGGCGTCGTCAGCGGGCCCTTGATCGCGACGCGGTGCTCGTCGATGGCGTTGACGGTGTCGTCGGGCAGGTTCTCGTCGTACTTCTCGCGGCCGGACTCGCCGGCGTAGACGCGCATCCACGAGATGTCGCGGCCCGTGGCGTTCGCGGCGGCCTCCAGCACTTTCTGGGCGGCCGGCCCGACGTCCTTCCCGATGCCGTCCCCGTGGATGATCGGGATGATCGGATTCTCCGGCACGTCCAGCTCGTCGGCCTCCTCGTCGATGACCTCGATCGCCGTTCCGTCAGCCGGAACCTCGACCTTGTCGTACTCGTATCCCATACGCCGCCCTTCTGCGTTCGGGCCTAAAGGACTGCCGTTTTCCGTGAAGGATTCTCCGGCGCTCGAGAGCCGCTGAGACCCGAATTTGTTCGGAATTACCGAACGAATTTCGACGATGCCCGAGCGGCGTGTCGACGATCCCCGCAGGCGTCGGAAAACTTATCAGCGACACTGGAGAACATCGGTGGCGACAGGGGGTCCGTGATGGGGAAGTTCCTGCGGGGGCCATCGGCCGTGCTGATCGCCGCCGGCGATCCCGCGCTGGGCGAGTCGGTCGCGACTGCCGTCGAGCGGCGGCCGTTTCCCTCGCCGGTCACCAGCGCGGAGGTCCGCGCGGCCGACGCGACCGACCACGACCCGGACGTCGAGGCGGTCACCTGCGTCGCGTGCGAAGCGGCGCTGGACCGCATCGCCTCGACCGAAGCGATCGGATGCGTCGTCGTCGACGACGCGTTCGCGGACCCGTCGGTCGCCGACTGCGTCGCGTCGATCGTGAACGAGCACCCGGACCTGCCGGTAGTCGTCTACGCGGCGGACGGCGACGAGGCGCTCGCGAGCGCGGCGACGCGGGCGGGCGCGTTCGCGTACCTCCCACAGCCCGCCGACGCGGCGGCGGTCCCCGACCACGGGGAGTTGCTCGACACCGTCGGCGAGGCGCTGACCGTTCACGACCGGCGCTACCGCGCCGCGGTGCAGAGCGACATGCTCGACGCGATGCTCGAAGACCTGGAGGTCCCGCTGTACGTCAAAGACGACGAGGCTCGCCACCTGAAGATGGCCGACGTCCACGGCGCGCCCGACCCCGTGGACTCCATCGGCAAGACGGACTGGGAGCTGTACTCGTGGGACGACGAGTCGAAGGTCGAGGCGCTGGGCGACGACCGGCTGGTGATCGACGAGGGCGAGTCGATCCGCGGGCGCGAGGAGCGCCACGGGCCGCCGGAGGCCGCCCGCTGGCTCAAGACGACGAAGGTCCCCTGGCGCGACCGCGACGAGGTCCGCGGGCTGATCGGGATCACTCAGGACGTCTCCGACGAGAAGCGCACGATCCGCGACCTGCGCGCGCAGAACCGCCGGCTCGACGACTTCGCCTCGTTCGTCGCCCGTGACCTGCGCAACCCGCTCCACGTCGCGATGGCCTACCACGAGTTCGCCCGCGAGGGCCGGGAGGGGGCGGCCGAGACGGTCGCGGACGCGCTCGAACGAATGGAGGAACAGGTCGAGAACCTGAGCGAACTCGCCGCCTCCGGCGGGACCGCGCCGGCCCCCGTCGGGGGCGTCGAGTTCCACTCGTTCCTCCAGGTCGCCTGGGACGAGGTCGCGACCGCGCGGGCGACGCTCGAAATCGAGATGCCGCCGGCGACGCGGCTGTACACGAACCGACTGCAGCTCAAACCCCTGTTCGAGAGCCTCTTCGAGAACTCGGTCGAGCACGCCGGCCCGGACGTGACCGTCCGCGTCGGGCTCACCGGCGACGGCTTCTACGTGGAGGACGACGGCCCCGGGATCCCCGAGGAGGAGCGCGTAGCGGTGCTCGAAGACGGCTACACCTTCACGCCCACGGGCCCCGGGACCGGGCTGGCGATCGTCTCCGAGATCGCGGAGACGCACGGCTGGGACTTCCGCATCCGCGAGCGCGGCGATTCCGGCGGCGTGCGCTTCGAGTTCGGGAACGTGCTCCTGGTCGCCGACCCGGACCCGGTCGGGGAGACGGGGCCGCCCCGTCCGCTCACCACCGGGACGGACGTGGGCGACGTGCTCAACACCGGCGAGTCTTCCCACGACGCGGCGACCGGCCGCTGGACGCTGCACGCCGCGGGCGACAACCTGATCGGCCAGACCAACGAGTTCCACTTCCGGTGGGCGGCGATCGGCGGCCCCTGCCGTATCGAGGCGCGCCTGACGGAGTTCGACCCGCCCGCCGACTGGAGCAAGGCCGGCGTCATGGTCCGTGACACCGCGACCGAGCGGGCGACGTTCGGCTACGTCGGCGTCGCCGGCAACGGTCGCACGGAGGTGCTCTGGCGCACCGCGGACGGCGAGCCCACGCGCCGGCAACTGCTGGAGAGCGGCGAGCGCAGCTTCGAGTGGTTCGCGCTGGAACGGACGGGCGACCGCGTCACCGCGTTCCTCTCGACGGACGGCGACGAGTGGCACGCCGTCGACCAGCGCTCGGTCGCCCTGGGCGATCGCGTCTGCGTCGGCCTCGCCGCCTGTAGCATCATGATCGGCGCTTACTGCGAGGCCGCGTTCGAGAACGTCACCGCGGCTGAACTCGTCGAGGGGTGACCGGCGGGGCCGGCGACCGTCGCCGTCGAAGAGTGGCCGACGGGACCGCCGTCCGTCGCCGTCGGGACACCGAACTTATGCCGTCGGCGCGGACAGAGACGGGTATGCAACTCATCGCCCACGGCGGGGCGGGTTCCCCTCCCGACGAGCCCGCCGACCGCCAGGCAGTGCTCGACGAGGCCGTCGCCTGCGGGGCCGAGGCCGCGGACCCGGTCGCGGCCGTCTGCGCGGCGGTCCGCGTCCTCGAAGTCGACCCGGCGTTCAACGCCGGCGTCGGCGGCGCCGTCCAGAGCGACGGCGTCGTCCGCACCGACGCGGGCCTGATGACCGCCGACGGCGCGGTCGGCGCCGCCGCCGCGATGCCGGGCGTCTGTCACGCCGTCGAAGTCGCTCGCGCCGTCATGGAGGAGACGCCCCACGTCATGCTCGCCGGGGAGCGAGCCGTCTCCTTCGCCGAGGCGGTCGGCGTCGAAACCAGCCTCGACCTGTGGACAGACCGCACGCGCGAGCGCTGGGCCGATGCCGACCCACCTGCCGACGACCCCGAGACCCACCTCCAGTGGGTCCGCGAGCGATTCGGGGACGACGAAGGGTCCGAGGCGTCCGACGAGGGGACCGAACCGGCCGACGATGGCCGTGAGGCGGACGCCGCCGGAAGCGACGGAGCGGAGGAACCGCGCCGGGCCGACCCGCACGACCACGACACCGTCGGCGCGGTCGCTCGCGACGGCGACGAGATCGCGGCCGCCACCTCCACGGGCGGGCGCTGGTGCGCGCTGTCGGGCCGCGTCGGCGACGTGCCCCAGGTCGGCGCCGGCTTCTACACCTCGGAGGCGGGCGGCGCGAGCGCGACGGGCGCCGGTGAGGACATCGCTCGGGAGGGCCTGGCCCGCCGGGCCGTCGATCTACTCGAACGGGGCGCCGACGCCGAGGCCGCCGCGCGAATCGCGATCGAGGAGTTCGACGACGCCGCGGACGGGGACGCCGGGATCGTCGTCGTCGGTGCCGACGGGACCGTCGGCGAGGCGTTCAACAGTCCGGCGATGCAGACGGCGCGAGCGAGGTCCGAGTAGACGCAACCGTGTGCGGCTGTCCTGTCAGAACGATTCGACGGCAAGTCCGTCGACGGTCCCGAAGTCTCCGTCGGACGTGACGACGGGTTCGTTGAACTGCAGACCTGTCGCGGCGACGAGCGCGTCGCCGGGCCCGAGCGTCGGTTTCCGGTCGCTAGCGAGGTGCTGGCCTTCTAACACACCGGCGCGTCGAGCGATGTTTTCGTCGACGTCCACGATCGGTTTGTTCGCGACCAGCGCTTCGAACTTCCGTGCGTTGCTGTTCGCGTTTTCACCAGCGCCGACGGCGACGTATAGCTCTTGTAAGACGATCGTCGGGACTCGTAACGGAACGTCCGCGGTTTCGAGTTCGAGGGCTTTCTCCCTGGCATCGTCCCCTTCGTCGAGCGCGACGAGAAAGTCCGTGTCGAGGATCATCCGTCGCTGTCAGTGTCGATACCGAGTCGCTCCAGGCGGTTTTCGCTATCTTCAGTGCCGGCCTGTTCTGACCGTTCGATGAGCTCTCTGTGCCGGGCGGGGTCGGCCGGCGAGTCCCCGTCGGCGAAATCGAGGAGCGTCCATTCGCTCGTGAGTCTGTCGATAGCATCGGAAAACGTCTCGTCCGCCCGCTTTTTGCTCTTTATACGTTCGTACACGTCGTCGTCGAGGCGGACCGTCTTCGTTCCCATGCGTATACGTCGTTTACAAAGACGGAAAAATATTGGCTCGGCGGCCGGGGTATCTGTTGCGGCCTGCGGCCTGACAATCGCCACTCGCGACACAGAAACACTTTCAGCGCCCGGCGCAAATCGCCTGCCATGAGCGACGTGGACTTCGAGTCCGAGCAGTACGAGAAGTGCCGGGAGGCCGGCGAGATCCTCGCGCAGGTGCGCGACGAAGCCGCAGAGCGCGTCGAGGTCGGCGCCAGCCACCTCGAACTCGCCGAGTGGGCGGAAGACCGCATCCGCGAACTCGGCGGCAAGCCCGCCTTCCCCGTCAACATCAGCATCGACGAGGAGGCCGCCCACGCCACCCCCAGCGTCGACGACGAGGAGACCTTCGGCGAGGAGATGATCAACCTCGACATCGGCGTCCACGTCGACGGCTGGCTCGCCGACACCGCCGTCACCGTCGACCTCTCCGGCAACCCGGAACTCGCCGAGGCGCCCGCAGAGGCGCTCGACGCCGCCATCGACGTGATCGAACCCGGCGTCGAGACGGGCGAGATCGGCGCCGCCATCGAGGAGGTCATCGACGGGTACGGCTACAACCCGGTCGTCAACCTCACCGGCCACGGCCTGGGCCACTGGGAACAGCACACGACGCCGAACATCCCCAACCGGGCTGTCGCCCAGAGCGTCGAACTCGAAGCCGGCGACGTGGTCGCCATCGAACCGTTCGCCACCGACGGCGGCGGCAAGGTCCAGGAAGGCAGCGACGAGGAGATCTGGGCCCTCGAACGCGAGGGGTCGGTTCGCGACCGGAACGCGCGCCAGGTACTCGACCAGATCACGGAGGAGTTCAAGACGCTCCCCTTCGCGACGCGCTGGATCGACAACTCCCGCGCGTCGATGGCGCTGCGGCGCCTCCAGCGCCAGGACGTCGTCCACGGGTACCCCGTCCTCAAGGAAGAGGACGGCTGTCTCGTCAGCCAGAAAGAGCACACGGTCATCGTGACCGAAGACGGGGCGGAAGTGACGACGCGGAGTCGATAGCGTGGCCCGAACGGAGTGAGAACCACGTTGTGGCGAGCGGGGAACGCAGTGACCCGCGAGCAGCGAGGTCGTCCGAAGGAAGCACCTCTATTCAGTTGTCCTTCCACGCCCCTTCCTGGTGGCGCTCGTAGAACTCGCCTTTCGATTCGCGGTCCTGCGGCCAGAGGGCGACGACGGCGGCGGCCGCGTAGAAGAGTGCCACGGCGCCGATGACGATCGTCCCGGGGACGCTGACGATAGCCGCGCTCTCGACCGCGCTGCCTTCCGGGGCGAACACCGTGACGCGCGCGATCCACGACGCGAGCAACACGAGGAGCAGGGGGAGGTACATCCGCCGGAGCCGCCGCTGATAGGCCTCGAAGAACGAGGTCTTGAGCGCCGGACGGCGGAGGTCTTCCCCGAGGTCGCGGCGCCAGTCCTCGTGCTGGAACCCGCCGGCAGGATCCACGGTGGGCGCGAACACGTCCTCTTCGAGCAGGCGGACCCGCGACCGCCAGACGTCGTAGGCGCGGTACCGGCGCGTCTCGACGACGTGGAAGACCGCTACCGTCACCATCCCGATCAGCAACAGGTAGTGCGGGTTGTCGTTGCTGGAGAAGACGAAGGTGAGCAGCGCCGCCATGATCGTCACCGCCCAGTTCGTCGTGTTGTCGAGGCGGCCGCGCCACGCGGTCGAGCGATCCATCTCGGCACGGTAGAAGTGGCCCAGCAACGACGACATGTTCTCATCCAGCTCGGCTAGCATCTTGGTTTTCGCGCTCGTGTCGTCCGAATCGGAACGGTCAGCCATGCCCGTCGCTACGACTGCCACGGACGTGGGTCTTCCCCGGCAGGTCCCGGGTCGCCTTCCCAGCGGCCGCCGTCGGGGCGCATCGCGGACGCCGTAACCCGGTGACGCGAGCGGCGCGAGCCGCCGGTGAACTGAAGGGACCCGCGCCGCAATCGAACCGACATGGGTACGATATTCGTCGCGTACGGAGGCGACGGACGCGAGACGGTGCTCGAATACGCGGTCGAACGCGCCGCCGAGGCCGGACACGGGCTGTACGTCTATCACACGAAAGACGTCGCCGACGAGGAGACGACGGAGGTCCGCGAGGAGATCGAATCCGTCCTCGACCGGACGGGCGTCGAGGTCCCCGTCGAAATCGAGGTCGAGAAGGGGAAAGGCGAGTCCGACGAGACGAACGTCTCGGCGCAGAAGCGCCTGACCGACGCGATCGTCGACGCCGACCGGGAGTTCACCTACGCCGTCATGGGCGAGGTCGAACACTCCGCCGTCGAGAGCTTCGTCCTGCCGAGCATGACCGAGGCCGTCCTCGAGATGCGGGAGGTCCCGGTCCTCCTCGTCCCCGTGTAAACTACCGCACCCTACTCGCTCACGGCGTGGCCGTTCGCTTCGTTGGGGGTGGGGCTTTCGCGTGGACTCGCGTTCTGGCCATTGCTGGCAGGCTCGTAATCGCCGTTCACGTTCAACGTCCCGCGATTCAAGCGCACGTTTACGGGTGCGCCTACGCCCGACGACGTTTGCGCCGAGCGGAGATGCTTCAGGCCGATGTTTTTCGCCGCATTATAGTCTGCGTGGGGTGAGTACCCGCAATTCAGACACTCGAAGGAGTCCTGTCCGTCCGAGGTCGGTCGGTTCTTCTCGTGAGTGAATCCGCACTTGGAACACCGCTGGCTCGTATACGCAGGACTCACTTGTTCGACCGAGATGCCGACCACTTCGGCCTTGTACTCGACGTGCTCGAACAGCCGTCGGAACGCCCACGCGTGGAACTTCTTCGCGTTTGGCATCCGGTCTCGAATCCCCGTCAGGTTCTCGAACGCGATCACGTCGCAGTCGTACTCGACCGCTTCTGCGACGAGCTCTTTCGAGACGGTGTGTAAGAAGTGGTCGTAGCGGCCCGTCTCGGTACGTCCGACCGACTGGATGGTTTCGTGGGCGGCTCGCGTTCCACGCTGTTGAAGCGAGGCGCGCCGTTTCTCCAACTCGCGGCGCCAGTGGTTTAACTTCCCACCGCTCCAGAACGTGCCCGTGGAAGCGACGACGAGGTTTTCGATGCCGAGGTCAACGCCGTGGACTGTGCTGTGCTCGGCGTTGCCTTCGTCGGCCGTCTCGAACTCTACGTCCGCCTTTGTTCGGACGTGAAGGTAGAACTCGCCGTCTCGGTAGTGGAGTTCCGCACTGGTCACTTCGTAGTCGTCGTCGAAGAGATACGCCGAGTGGGGCGTCTCGTGACTTTCGTCGGGGAGGACGTACTCGGCGGTGATGCGCCCGTCGACGGTTGAAAGTGTCGCGTGGTCGTCGTTGAACGTCGCACATCGCTTGTCGTAGACGAGGGTCGGTGCAGAGAACTGCGGCTTCCCCGCGTAGTTGCCTTGCTTCCACCGGGCGACGACGCTCTGGACGGCATCGGCAGCCTTGTTGCGAGCGTTCTGGACGAGATTCGCTTGAAGCCGCGTCTCTGC
This sequence comes from Halosimplex amylolyticum, assembly GCF_051414035.1. Taxonomy (NCBI): domain Archaea; kingdom Methanobacteriati; phylum Methanobacteriota; class Halobacteria; order Halobacteriales; family Haloarculaceae; genus Halosimplex; species Halosimplex amylolyticum. Next base: position 570,160 of record NZ_JBLKNW010000002.1, read on the forward strand.
CCGTACATCGTCGTAGGTTTCGCGCTGCAGTTCGGCTTTACTCGTCGTCTTGTACTCGCCTTGCCACGCGTGGTCGACGACGTAGTTTGCGGCCCACAGGAACTCGGTAATGGTTTCGTGGAGGAGGTCGGCGTCGCTGTCGGTCACGTCGAGTTTGACGGGAACAGTACGACTCACCTCCATCCGTACTTCAGATGTAGTCCTATGTCTTCATACTAGTAACGGTTCGATGGGGGAGTCGGTCAGCCATCGAGTGTGGATAGCGTCATACCGTGTCGGTTTCCTCCTCAACCTACTCGCTCACTTCGTTCGCTCCGTGAGGTCGGGGGCTCCACCTTGTATTGTGCTGATCCGCTTTCTCCGGCTTTATCTGCGCAGGCTCCCACGAGAGGAGTATGTCACGAGTTCTCGTCACCGGCGGACTCGGCGGTTCCGGCCGATGGATCGTCGACCGACTCGCCAGCCATGACCACGAGGTGCTGTGCGTCGACCAGCGCTTCGCCGAGAGCGAGCGCGACGAGGTCGACGTGCGCGTCGCCGATCTCACCGACCGCGGCGACGTGTTCGACCTGGTCGGCGAGTTCGACCCCGACGCGGTCGTCCACTGGGCGGCCATCCCCGACCCGCTCGACCACCCCGGCGGCGAGGTGTTCGAGAACAACGTCGTCTCGACGTACAACGTGCTCGAAGCGGCCGGTCGCGCCGACGCCCGCGTCGTCTGGGCCTCCTCCGAGAGCGCGCTCGGCTTCCCCTTCGCCGCCGAGACGCCCGCGCCCGACTATCTCCCGATCGACGAGGAACACCCGTTGCGTCCCGAGGACCCCTACGGCGCCTCGAAGGAGGCCGGGGAGGCGCTCGCGCGGACGACGGTCCGGCGCCACGGCGTACCCGTCGTCTCGGTCCGCCCGTCCTGGATCCAGTACCCCGGCGAGTACGCCTGTCTCGGGAACGAACCGCCGGAAGAGGGCGTCGGGAACTTCTGGAGCTACGTCGACGTTCGCGACATCGCCTCCATCGTGACGGCCGCGCTGGACGCCGACGTCGAGGGGCACGAGGCCGTCTTCGCCGTCGCCGACGAGAACTACGTCGACCGTCCGACCGTCGACCTGTTCGAGGAACACTTCGGGGACGTGCCCGAACCCTGCGAGGTCGCGGGCGACGACGCGTCCATCTCGAACGCGAAAGCGGCGGCCCTGCTGGGCTGGGAGCCCGAACACACCTGGCGCGATGCCGCCGACGAGGACGTGCCCGAACCGACGATCTGAGGCGGTTTTCGCGGACTCTCGATCACGGACGCGAACGCACGCCGCTCCGCCTCACTCCTCTGATTCCGCGGGATTGTGGGCGATGGCGAACAGGAACCCCGAGAGGAACAGCAGTTCGTTGCCCAGGTACACCCCGAGGATCGGATCGACGATGCCGACGATGGAGGACGGGAGGGCGACCCCCAGAATCGCGAGCAATAGCGCGGCGACTGCGGCGAGTCCCGCGAAGATTCTGGTGACCGCGCCGCTGACGTAGCCGACGGCGAACACGAGGATCGCTTCGAGGAGTCCCATACCAGGTACGGACGCTCGAATCGACCAAAACGGTTCCGGCGGCAGTGGCCGTGGGACCCGATCGCACGCTCCGGAAACGGTTTTCCGCCGCGCCCGGCAGGACTCGCACATGCCGACGCACGTCCGCGAAGTGACGACCGACGAGGGCTGGGAGGAGGCGGTCCCGATCGTCCGGCAACTGTGGAGCGACGCCGACGAGGAGTTCGTCCACGGGTGGCGTGACGAGGACGGGTACCGGCTGTTCGGGCTCTACGAGTTGGAGGGTGACGGCGAATCGGCGGCCGACGAGGAGGCGGATCTGGACCCGGACGGCGAAGCGTCGCTCGTCGCGGTCGCCGGCGTCTCGATCCAGCGGGTCCTCCACCACGAACGCCACCTCTGGGTGCACGACTTCGTGGTCGACGAACCCCGTCGCGGCGAAGGGCTCGGCGGCGAACTGCTGGCGTGGCTCGACGAGTGGGCTCGCGAGCGTGACTGCGAGAACCTGGCGCTGGCGTGTCACGGGGACAACGACGCGGGGCGGGCCTTCTACGAGGCGGAGGGGCTGGAGGTGTGGGGGCAGGTGATGGAGCGGGGGCTATAGGTCGACGCCGGGACCCGCGTAGGCGATGTAGACGCCGATGGCGGCGCCGACGGCGTAGCCGAGGCTGCCCAGCGCAGCCCGCTCGGGGGCGTCGCCGGCGACGACGACGCCGAACACCGTCACGGCGAGGACGCCGGCGACGAACGCCATCCCGGCCGCGCGGAGCGGCGTCGTCTGGAGGGCGGATGCCATACGTCTGGCATCTGTCGCCCAGTTGAATACCTTTTTTCTCTCGCCGCCGCTCGGTCTGTCGGGCCCCAGACCGTCCCCTGGCGTTCGTCCGCGCTTCCTCGCCGCTCCAGTGGTCATCGTTCGTCACCCCGCCACGGTCCTCGTTCGTCACCTCGCTGTGGTCCTCGTTCGTCGCCCCGCCGCCCGCCGGGATTTAGTGCGTCCGCGCCACAGAGGGGGCATGGACCAGGTCTTCGCCCCGTGGCGCATCGAGTGGGTCGAACGCGAGGGCGGCAACGACGACGTCGACGGCTGCGTCTTCTGTGCATTCGCCGAGGGCGACCGCGACCGGGACCGAGAGCGCCGCGTCGTCGCCCGCTCGCCCCACGCTTTCGTCCTCCTGAACAACTACCCCTACAATCCCGGCCACGCGATGGTCATCCCCCACGCCCACACCGGTGACTACCGTGACCTCGACGATGAAGTCCTCCTGGACCACGCTCGCCTGAAACAGCGCACCTTCGACGCGCTCGACGACGGCCTCGGCCCCGACGCGTACAACGCCGGCCTCAACCTCGGCGGGAGCGCCGCCGGCGGGTCCATCGACGACCACCTTCACACCCACGTCGTCCCGCGCTGGGAGGGCGACACCAACTTCATGCCGGTCGTCTCGGATACCCAGGTCATCGTCGAGGCCGTCGACGACTCCTACGACCGCCTCCGAGAGGCCTTCGCCGCCCAGGACGGCGCCGAGGTGTCCGGCGAGGACCGCGCCGTCGAGTTCTCGTAGTCTGCCCTGCGTTCGACACGGCTTTGACCCGGGACCGACAATCCCGGACGATGACAGACGACCGGCCGCGAGTGCTCCGCAAGGTGGGGCTGCTGTTGCTGGCTGTCAACCTCGGTCTCGTCGCGCTCAAGGGCGGCGCGTGGCTCGCCACCGGCAGCCTCGCGGTACAGTCCGAGACGGTCAACAGCGCCGCCGACTCGGTCTACTCGCTGGTGACCGTCGCCGGCCTCTACCTGACGACCCGTCCGCCGGACTTCGAGCACCCGCACGGCCACGAGCGCATCGAGCCGTTCGTCGGCCTGTTCGTCGCGCTGGGCATCTTCGCCGCCGGCGGGACGGTGCTGTACCAGTCGGGTATGGCCCTGCTGTCGGGCGACGTGTCGGTCTCGCGAGGGCCGACCGCGGTCGCAGTGCTGGTCGTCGCCGCCGTCACGAAGTACCTCCTCTATCGCTACGTGCTCGCCGCGAGCGAGCGCCACAACTCGCCGGCGCTGACCGCGACCGCGCTGGACAACCGCAACGACATCCTCACGGCCAGCGCGGCCATCGTCGGCGTCCTCGGCGCCGGCGCCGGCTACCCCATCCTCGACCCGCTGGCGGCGGTCGTCGTCGCCGTCGGCATCGTCTACACCGGGGTCGAGGTCGTCCGCGACAACCTCGGGTACCTCGTCGGTCGCGCGCCGCCCGAGGAACTCCGCGGCGAGATCGTCCGCCGGGCGCTCTCCCACCCCGACGTCGAGGGCGCCCACGACGTGATCGCCCACTACGTCGGCCCGGAGATCGACGTCTCGCTCCACATCGAGGTCGAAGGCGACCGCACGCTCTTCGAGGCCCACGACATCGAGTCGGCCGTCGTCGCGTCGATCCGCGACCTCCCGGAGGTCGACGACGTGTTCGTCCACGTCGACCCGCGCGAACTCGACGAGTGGAAGCCCGACGAGGAGGTCGACCAGTTGGCGGGCGGCCGCTGGCGCTCACGGGAGGAGTAGTCCGCGGGACGATCCACCGTCAGTGACTCCCCGCTCGCGCCCCAACGGCGGGTATGTCGATGGAGGCCGGCTTCGAACTGGGGTTCGCCTCGCTCTCGAACGAGGTCACCGACCGGTCGCTCGCCGTCGAGGGATCGCTGCCGGACTGGCTCGACGGCGCGCTGGTTCGCAACGGGCCCGCGACCTTCGAGGCGGGCGGCGAACGGGTCGAACACTGGTTCGACGGCCTGGCGATGCTCCACCGCTTCGCGTTCGACGGCCGCGAGGACGCGGTTCGCTACACCAACCGCTCGCTCCGCTCGGAGACCTACCGCCGGGCGATGGAGACCGGCGAGATATCCGGTCAGTTCGCGACCGGCGGCGGCTACCTCCGGCGGATCCGCCAACTGCTGTTCGGCGACCCGACCGACAACTGCAACGTCCACGTCGCCCGCGTCGACGGGTCGCTCGTCGCGATGACGGAGGTCCCCCGGTACGTGGCCTGCGACCCCGAGACCCTCGAATCCCGCGGCGAGTTCGCCTTCGCCGACGCGCTCACCGGGCACGTCAACTGCGCGCACGTCCTCCCCGACCCCCACCGCGGGGAGACGATCGGGCTCCTGACCACGTTCGGTCGCCCCAGCGAGTACATGCTCTACCGGCTCCCCGACGGCTCGCGCTCGCGCGAGCGGATCGGCTCGGTCACGATCGAGGACCCCGCGTACCTCCACAGCTTCGCGCTCACCGAGCGATTCGTCGTCCTCACGGAACACCCGTTCGTGACGACCCCCGCGTCGTTCCTGTTGCCCGGCCGGGACAGCTTCGTCGACCACTACGACTGGCGACCGGAGCGCGGGACGCGCTTTCACGTCCTCGACCGCGAGACTGGCGAGCGGGTCGCGACCGCCGTCACCGATCCGTGGTTCGTCTTCCACCACGTCAACGCATTCGAGGCGGGCGCGGGGCCGAACGGTGACGGGGACGCCGACGAACTCGTCGTCGACCTCGTCGCCTACCCCAACGCCGACGTGGTCGACGGCCTCTACCTCACCGAGGCGGCCGACTGGTTCGAGAGCGGCCGAGACGGCCACCTCCGGCGGTTCCGCGTGCCGCTGGGCGGCGGCCCGGTCGCGAGCGAACCCCTGTACGACGGCTGTGAACTCCCGCGTGTCGCCCCCGGTGACCGCACGAAGGCGTACCGCTACGTCTACGCGCAGGGCGCGGCAACGCGGGACGGCAACCACGTCGCGAAGGTGGACGTGACCACCGGCGAGTCCCACCGCTGGGAGGAGTCGGGGCTGTTCGTCGAGGAACCGGTCTTCGTCCGTGCGCCCGATGCCGAGCGGCCGAGCGACGAGGGGGTGGTTCTCGTGACCGCGCTGAACACGAACGAGCGGCGGACGGACTTACTCGTCCTCGACGGCGAGACGCTCGACGAGCGGGCGCGAGCGCCGCTCCCGCACGCGGTGCCGTTCGGATTTCACGGCCGGTATCTCGAGGAGTAGCGGGGCTCGAATGCCCTGGCGGGCCCGCTCCGGAACCGGCCGGCCGGGGTGCGCGCAAGGGACAAAAGCGCCGAACTCCTACCCCGTGTGATCTGTATGCCCGAGTTCGATCTCGTCGTCCTCGGCGGTGGCACCGGAAACGCCGTCGCCTCGGCGGCCGCCGAGGAGGGGGAGGACGTGGCGCTCGTCGAGCGCGGCCGACTCGGCGGCACCTGCCTCAACCGCGGCTGTAACCCCTCGAAGAAGCTCATCCACAGAGCGAACGTGGCCGAGACGGTGCGGCGGGCCGACGCGCTCGGCATCGAGGCGTCCGTCGAACGCGTCGACTTCGGACGGATCGTCGACGACGTCCGGACCGCGATACGGGAACGGGCCGCGGCGAAGGCCGAGCGGGCCCGCGAGCACGACAACCTGACGGTCTTCCACCGCGAGGGCCGCTTCGTCGACGAACGGACCGTCGAAGTCGCCGACGACGGGTCCGGCGGCGACCGTCTCACCGCCGAAACGGTCGTTCTGGCCGGCGGCTCCCGGCCCACGGTCCCCGACGCCGTCGACGGCACCGACGAGACGGCGTTCCTGACGAGCGACGAGGCGCTGTGGCTGTCGGAGCGACCGGACCGCCTGGTGATCGTCGGCGGCGGCTACATCGCCGTCGAGCTGAGCCACTTCTTCTCGCAGATGGGGACCGACGTGGTCATCGTCGGTCACGGCGACCGCCTCCTCGACAGCGAGGACCGCGACGTCGCCGAACGGCTCACCGAGGTCTACCGGGAGAAACACGACCTCCGGCTCGGCTACAGCGCGACCGAAATCGCCGAGGTCGACGGGCAGAAGCGCGTCACCGCCGAGGGCGAGAGCGGCGACGAGATCGAGGTCTCGGGCGACCGTCTCCTGCTGGCGACCGGGCGGCGACCGAACACGGACACCTGGCACGTCTCCGCGGCCGGGATCGAGACGACCGAGGAGGGGTTCGTCGAGACCGACGAGTACCTGCGTACCTCGGCGGAGGGGGTCTACGCCATCGGCGACATCGCGGGCAACTACATGTTCAAACACTCCGGCGACAAGGAGGCCGAATACGTGGTCGAAAACGCCGTCCACGGCGGCGAGGCGGCTGTCGAGTACCCCGGCATGGCCCACGCCGTCTTCGGCTCGCCGCAGGTCGCCAGTCTGGGGAAGACCGAGGACGCCCTCGAAGACGACGGAGACCTCGCCGACGACTACGAGGTCGGGACCTTCGCGTACGACGACACCGCGCTCGGTTCGGCGCTGGACCACGAGGGCGGGTTCGCGAAGGTCCTCGTCGGCGCGGACGGCGAGGTGCTGGGCTGTCACGTCGTCGGGCCGGAGGCCTCGGCACTGATCCACGAGGTGAGCACGGCGGTCGCGGCCGGCGCCGACGCGGCGACGATCGCCGAGACGATCCACGTCCACCCCGCCCTCTCGGAGGTCGTCCAGGGCGCCTTCCGCGAGGTGTGCGACGTGGCGCCGAGCGGGATCTAAGTCGGTCTCGATCAGAGGCGCCGATCGAGGAAGTCCGCGACCGTCTCGATGCCCCGGTCCTGCCAGTCTTCGGGTTCGACGACGATGCCGTGGCCGCCCCCGGGGACGATGCCGAGTTCGACCGGTCGTCCTGCTTCCGCGAGCACCTGTGCGTACTCGCGGGCGCCGTCGGCGGGCAGGACGCCGTCGTCGTCGGCGTGCAGGACGAGCGTCGGCGGCGTCGCCTCGTCGACGTGGGCCGCCGGCGACGCGCGCTCGTAGCGCGCCGGCACCTCGTCGGGGCCGCCGCCGAGGAACTGCCGTTCGAGGTCGTTGGCCGTCTCCGGGTCACGGTCGCGCAGGTCGTACGCCCCGCTGATCGGCGCGCTCGCCGCCACCGCCGAAGTGACGGTCGCGTCCGCCGGATCGAACCCGCCGTCGGACGCGGCGATCAGCGCCGCGAGGTGACCGCCCGCCGAGTGGCCCGTCGTCGCGACCCGGTCGGGGTCGACCCCGTACTCGTCGGCGTGCTCCTTCGCGAAGCGGACCGCCGCGGCCGCGTCCTCGACCGGCGTCGGGAACGTCGCCTCGCCGCTCAGACGGTAGTTCGCGTCGAAGCAGACGGAGCCGCGCTCGGCCAGCCCGCGTTCGAGCGCTTCGAGCTGCCCCTTCTCGCCCTCGATCCAGGCGCCGCCGTGGTAGACGACGACGGCCGGGCGATCCGTCCCGCCGTCGTCGGGCTGGTACACGTCGAGTTCGAGCGGTGACTCCCGATCGGGCGGACGGTGGAAGACGACGTCTCGGTCGACAATCACGTCGGTCACGGCCTGCCGGTCGCCCGGTGTCGGAAAACGGTTTTCGGTCGCGGCAGTCAGGCCAGTTCGCCGAGCGCGTAGACGGTGTTGTGACCGGTGATCGTCACGTCCACCGTGTCGCCGACGTCGGCGCCCTGCGTCTGCGCACCGGGGATCGCGACCTGGCGGTAGGCGCGGTCATAGCCCACCAGCGAGTCGTCGGTGCCGTCCTCGGTCAGCAGTACGGAGCGGGTGTCGCCGACCATCGACCCGTAGACCTCCTCCATGACCTCCATCTTCAGGTCGGTCATCGCCGAGGAGCGCTCCTTCTTGACCGTGCCGCCGAGGCCCTTCATGTCGGCGGCGTCGGTGCCCGGCCGCTTCGAGAACCGGGTCACGTTGATCTTCTCCGGGCGGGTCTCCCGGAGCAGCGCCATCGTCTGCTGGAAGTCGTGGTCGGTCTCGGTGGGGAACCCGACGATGAAGTCCGTCGAGAGCGTCCACTCGTCGAGGTGCTCGTCGAAGGTCTCGACGACCTCGACGTACTCGCCGACCTCGTGCTGGCGGCGCATGTCCGCGAGCACGTCGTCGCTGCCGGACTGGACCGGCGCGTGCAGGAAGTTGTAAATCTCCTCGTTGGCGGCGAAGACTTCGGCGAGTTCGTCGCGGACGCCGTGGACGCCCTTCGGGTTGGCCATCCCGACGCGGACCCGGAACTCGCCGTCGATGTCGCATATCCGATCGAGGAGTTCCGGCAGGAGGCTCTCGCCCTGGTTGCGGTCCCAGCCGTAGACGCCGGTGTCCTGGCCGGTGATGCGGATCTCCTTCGCGCCGGCGTGGACCAGCGCGCGCGCTTTCTCGACGTTCTCCTCGACGGTGGGGGAGTCGATGCGGCCGGTCGCCTGCTTGGTGATGCAGTACGAACAGTCGCTCATGCACCCGCGGGCGATGGGGAGGATGCCGACGACGCCGTCCAGCACCGGCTCGGTATCGGGCGTCGTCGTCGGGCACTCGCCGTTGCGGACGTACTCCGGCACTTCGTCCCAGTGGAGGATCTCGGCTTCCAGGTCCGCTCGCTGGAACTCCTCGCCCTGTGCGAGGGCCATACAGCCCGTCACCACGAGGTCGGCGGGCGTCTCGGCGTCGAGTTCCTCGGCCCGCCGGAGCATGTTGCGCTCCGTCTTCTCGACCACGGTGCAGGTGTTGAGGATCGCCACGTCGGCCTCCTCGGGGCCGTCGGCGGGGTGGTGGCCGCCGTCGCGGAGCGCCCGCTCGATCTGGCGGCTCTCGCCCCGGTTGGCCGTGCAACCGTAGGTCTCGATGTGATAACGGGCCATCTCGTTAGTTCTCCCTTGGCGCTCGCGGGCAAAAGCGCGACGGATCGCCCCGCTCGGTCGGCGTCGTCGGTCGCCGTCGCTCGGTTGGCCCCTCAATCGGCGCCGACCTCGGTCCCGGTCCGCAGTCGAACGGGCGACCCGCGCCGGTGGAAGACCAGCGTCGCCCCGAGCAGGGCGAGGGCGAGCAGCGTCATCGCGACCGTAGGCGACAGGGCGTCCGCGAGGACGCCGCCGGCGACCGAGAAGGGGAGCTTGATCAGCGAGTACGCCATCGAGACGCCACTGAGGACGGTCGCCCGGCCCGCCGTCGCGACGCGGTCGTTGACGTACCCCTTCGAGAGCGGCCGCGTCACCGCTCGCATCGCACGGATCGCGACGAACCCCGGGATCGCCACGAGCGGGACGACCCAGGCCCCGACGAACAGCGTCCCCAGGACCGCGGGGGCCAGCAGGAACCACCCGTCGAGCCCGACCCGGTCGCGAATCCACTCCGAGCGAGCGCTCGCCAGCGCCGCGAGCACCGTGAAGCCGGCGTAGAGCCACCCCAGCGACGCGACGGGGACGCCCAGATCGACGCTCACCGGTTGGGTGAACCGCCCGACCGCCTGCGCGACGCCCAGCAGGATCCCGACCCACAGGACGAACCGCCGCAGGTCAGACCCGAGGACCCGCTCGCGCAACAGCGGGAGCACTTCCAGCGGGGTGACCCGGTCGTCGGCGTCGACCGAAATCGACGGGAAGGTGACGAGGACGAGCGTTCCGACAGCCCAGAGCGCCCCGGTCGCGTAGAACGGCCACCGGAGGCTCACGTCGCCGACGTACCCGCCGGCGACGGCGGCCGCCGCGCCGACCGCGAGCGTCACCGACTCACCGCGGCCGCGGACGTGTTCGAACGTCTCGTCCCCCACGCGCCGCTCCAGCAGCTCGTACAGCCAGGCGTCGGTGCTGCCGGACTGCAGCGTCGTGCCCACCGCCCAGAGCAGGTAGACGCCCGCGAGGACGGCGAACGTGCTCGACAGCCCCATCGCGACGACGGCGACCGCCCGCAGGGCGTTCCCGAGGACGAGGCTGTTTCGCCAGCCGATCCGATCGCCGACGAACCCCGTCGGGATCTCGCCCGCGGTCAGGCCGAGCCACCAGATAGCGTCGAGGACCATGATCTCGGTGTACGACAGCCCCTGCGCCCGGAGGAAGACGACCCAGATCGGCAGCGCCAGCCCCATCGTGTTCGTCGCCATGTACAGGTAGTACTTGACGACCGGTCGCGCCGGCAGGCGGTCGCGCAGCGACATTCTCTATCGGCTGTCTCGGCGCACGCCACGTAACTGTTCTCTGAAGCCGATTATTGTAGTCGCGGCGTCACGATCTGGTTCGGGATCCGACCCCTTCTCGTCGGCGCGCGCTGTCGCGGCGTTCATGCCGCGACAGCATCGTGCGAGGGATGAGCGAAGGAACGCAGTGACTGAGCGAATCGGCTGGGGAGGCGTGAGGCTGTTTGCAGTGCTATGCGGTTGCGGTTCCCGGCGTCCTGCCGAACGAAGTGAAGCAGGGCTCAGGGGAGCTTGCTCCCCTGGCGGACTGAAAGAGCGAGGCGCGATCGCGTTCTGTGTAGTCGTCTGACCGACCCCTATCCGCGCGAGTGCGGGGCGGTGCGGGTGTTCGAGCGCGGATATGCTGGTCAGCGACCGCGAGAGCGAGGCGCTCCCTGCGGTCGCGCCTCGACAGGCGAACGGCGAACGAAGCGAGCCGTGAGCGAGCGGGCCGAGGCCTTTCGGCACCTGCAGTCCGCGACGGTCGCCGTTCTCTCTGAAGAGGGGTCTCAGAGGCCGTAATCACCAGAAACCGCTCCGAACGAAACGCCGACTCAGTCGTCCCAGCCGCTCACGTCCTCGCGCGTCGCCGTCTCGTGCTGGTCCAGATACTCGCGGGCGATGACGTCACCGCTGGAGGCCCCGATCCGCTCGGCACCGGCGTCGAGCATCGCCTCCATCTCTTCCCACGACCCGATGCCGCCGGAGGCCTTCACGGGCATGTACTCGGCCAGCAACTCCACGTCGGGGACGGTCGCGCCGCCGTCCGAAAACCCGGTCGCGGTCTTCAGGTAGTCCGCGTCGGCTTCCAGCGCGCACTCGGCGGCCAGGCGCTTCTCCCCCTCGTCGGACAGCAGCGGCGTCTCGACGATGACCTTCACGGGGATCGGCACGGCGGCCACCACCTCCTCGATCTCGTCGGTCACGGCCTCGCGTTCGTCCGCTTTCAACCGGCCCACGTTGATCACCACGTCGAGTTCGTCGGCGCCCTCCTCCCAGGCGTCTTCGGCCTCAGCGACCTTCGTCGCGGTGGTGTGCTGGCCGTGGGGGAAGCCGACGACCGTCGACAGCGGGACCGTCGGGGCGTAGCCGTCGGCGAGTTCGAGGTAGCAGGGCGGGATGCACGCCCGCAGCCCGTACTCGATGGCGGCGTCGAGCACCGCGATCACGTCGTCCGGCGTGGTCTCCGGCCCGAGGACCGTGTGTTCGATACGGCCCGTCACCTCCGCCGCGTCCGTGTTCATGGCTCACCCGTCTCACCCCCGCGTAAAAGCCCGTTCGGATCCGTCGAGGCGTCTCGGACCGCCGATCCCGATTCCACGCCGTATCGACCGGAGCCTCGCATCGACCGAAACCCCGTATCGACCGGAACCCTTTCGGCGGTCCGTGCACCCCCACAGGGTATGCAGTTCCTCCCGAGCGGGCTGGCGATCCCACCGTTGCCCTACGCGATCGTCCTGGTCGTGCTGACGGCGGCGTCTCTCGCCGGGCTCTACCTGCTCGGCCCGCCGGTCACGACGAAACAGGTGGTCGCGTTCGCGCCGTGGATGATCGCCGGCGGGGCCTTCCACGCCCTCTACCAGGTGGGGCTGATCCCGGACGTCGCCGAGCCCTTCTTCGGTGCGCCGGCGGTCTACGTGACGACGTTCCTCCTCGCCGCGGCGGTCTGGCTGCCGTCGGTCGTCCGCGCCCAGGCGCTCGACGACGTGGGCCGGATCGCCCGCAACCTCGGCGTCGCCGGCGGACTGCTCGTCCTCGGGTTGATCGTGTTCGCCTACACCTACGCGGCCGGCAGCGTGGAATCGAACGTCGCGCTCGTCTGGCTCCCGCTGGGGTTTCTCGGCGCCGCGGTCCTCACGGCCCCGTGTTACTACCTGCTCGCGATCGGGTGGACTGGGGCGGTCGACCGGGCAGGCTGGGGCGGGCCGCTGGTCGTCTTCGCCCACGCGCTCGACGGCCTCTCGACGGCCATCGGCGTGGACGTGATCGGTACCGGCGAGCGCACGCCCATCCCCCGCCGGATCATGGGCTTCGCCGAGACGCTGCCCACCTACCCCTACATCGGCAAGGGCTGGCTGTTCGCCGTCGTCAAACTCGTCATGGCGATGGTGATCGTCGTCCTCCTCGCCGACATCGTCGACGAGAGCCCGACGGAGGGCAACGTCCTGCTCGCGTTCGTCGCCGCCGTCGGCATGGGCCCGGCCGCGAACAACCTCTTCCTGTTCCTGCTCGGCCCGACGATCTGAGCCGCCGGCGACCGGTCGAACGACCGACGACCGCCGCCTCGATTGGTCTCGAGATCCTCGCTCCGATCGATTTCGCGATCCCCGTTTCGATACCCCTCGCGATAACCGAGTCGAACCCCCTTCTTTCGCGTGGAATCTCGTCACGATCCCGCGGTTTCGCCCTCACCGATCGCTACCGAAACGCACCCCCGACCGGTCGGCGAGCGACGGCCCCCTCCGTCCGCATCCGGGAGCGACTCGCTCGGGCGGTCCCGCCGCGATTCCGCCTCGCCGTCGGCGTACGGTCGAACCCCTTTCTTTCACGTGGAATCGCACTCCACTCACGCGATTTCGCCGGATCGAATCGCTAACGAAACGGTCCGGTGTTCGGCTATAGAGGGGTGGGAAGCGACCGGGAGCGGTCGGTAGGGCTCGGGACCGCGCGGTCCGTCGAGCGACGCAGGCGGTCGCCGAAACGGGTACCGTTTTGCCGCTGCCGGTCCCACGGGCGCGTATGGCGAAACAGCCCCATCTGCTGGTCGAACCGGGCGACGTCCACGACATCGCGCTGATCCCGGGCGACCCCGGGCGGGTCGAGCGCATCGCCGACCACTGTGAGGACGTCGAACAGGTCGCCGAGAACCGCGAATACAAACTCGTCAACGCGACCTACGAGGGCCGTGACCTGACCATCTGCTCGACGGGGATCGGCTGTCCCTCGGCCACCATCGCCGTCGAGGAACTCGCGAACGTCGGCGTCGAGACGTTCGTCCGCGTCGGGACCACCGGCGCGCTCCAGTCGGACATCGAGATCGGCGACATGGTCGTCGCGACGGGCGCCGCGAAGAACGAGGGCACCACGAAGCGCTACGAGGACGTCGAGTACCCTGCCGTCGCCGACTACGAGACGCTCTCCGCGCTCGTCGACAGCGCGGAATCCAGGGACGAAGCCGTTCACGTCGGCCCCATCGCGACGGACGACGCCTTCTACGCCGAGACCGAGGAGTACGTCGACGACTGGGAGCAGGCGGGCCTGCTCGCCGTCGAGATGGAGGCGGCCGCGGTGTTCACGCTCGCGCGGCGGAAGGGCCTGCGCGCCGGCGCCATCTGCACGGTCGACGGCAACCTCGTCGAGGGCACCCAGAAGGGCGAGACCGAGGGCGAGGAACTGCCCGAGAAGGCGAAGAACAACGTCGAGCGCTCCATCGGCATCTCGCTGGACGCCGCGACGGAGCTCTGAGACGGACGCGGGACCCCGGGCGGCGACGCAACGACCTCCCGGGGGTGACCCCGCGGCCGCGGAGTAACGTGACTTTCCGACCGGAGGGGAACGCCCTTTTGTGGCGCGACCGGGATAGTAGCGACCATGCGCGGACCGGCGGGGGACTGGCTGTTCGCGACGCTCGCCAGGCTCCGCCGTCTCGAACGCCGCGAGGTGCGCGCGTTCCGGCGGTGGGTCGAGCGGACGAGCAACCTCGTCCACCTCTCGATCATCGTCGTCGCGCCGCTGCTCGTCGCGGTAGTGACGACGCTGTTCAACAGCTTCTCGTCGCTGACGTTCCTGCTCTTTCCCCCGCTGGCCTCGGGGACCTACACGCTGTTCGCCGATCCCGAGGGGCGATACGCCTCCCCGACGCGGTTCGTCGCGGGGCTGACCGTCGGTGCGCTCTGCGGCTGGGCGGCGCTGGTCCTCGCGTCGACGCTCGGCCTGGCCGGCGGCCCGGGGAACCTGAGCGTCGGCGCCTTCGAGGCGGCCGTCGCCGTGTTCCTCGTCGGGTCGACCACCTGGGCGCTCGACGTCGAGGTGCCCTCGGCGTACTCGGCGGCGCTGCTCGGCCTGCTGGTCCGGCCCGGCAACGAGCCGGTGTTCGCGCTGACCGTCCTGGTCGCGAGCAGCGTCGTCGCCCTCGTCTTCGTCGTCTGGCGCGAGCAGTTCTACGAACGGCGCGCGCAGTTCCTCTACGAGTCGACGCGAGGCGACGACCACGTCCTCGTCCCGATGCGCGGCGAGAACCCCGACGCGACCGCGATGCTCGGCGCCCGCCTGGCCGCGGCCCACGACGCGGGGAAGGTCGTCCTCCTCGACGTGGTCGACGACGCCGCCGTCGCCAGCGCCGAACGCGACCTCATCGACGACGGCCGTCGCGTCGACAGACGCGCCACCACCGACGGCGGCGCCGAGGGGGACCCAATCGACGGCTCCGCTGTCGATGGCTCCGCGGCTGGGGACTCCACTGCTGACGGAGACGCTGGCGACAGGGACACCGCCGACGGAGACGCTGGCGACAGGGACGGGGGCGACTCCTCGCCGGCAGACGGCGACGACCTGGCGGCCGAGCGCGCGGTCGCCGAGGCGGCGACCCACCTCGAAGCGCGGGCGGACGAGATCGAGACGCGGGTGGGGGTCCCCTGTCAGGTGGTCGTGGCGGTGGGTGGGGGGTCGCCGGCCGCGACGGTCCTGCAGACGGCGCGCGAGGCGAACTGCGACCTCGTCGCGGCCGCCTACGAGCAGCGCCACGGCGCGCTCTCCCCGTACCTCCACGACCTCTTCCGCGGTGACGTCGACGTGGTCGTCCACCGGTCGTCGGCCGGGCGGACCCGCTGGAAGCGCGTGATGGTACCCGTCCGGCGGGCCAGCGACGTGGCTCACAGCATGATCGACTTCGCGTCGCGGCTGGTCGGTCGGAGCGGTCGCGTCAGCGTCTGCTCGTGCGTCTCGGGCGAGCGCGAGCGCCGCCGCGCCGAGGACATGCTCGCCGACCTCGTCGAGGCGTTCGACGGGGGCTACGAGACGCGCGTCGCGACCCAGCCCATCGAGCGCTACCTGGCGGAGAACGCCGACCAGTTCGACCTCGTCTTCATGGGCGCGAGCACCGACCGCAGCGCCGCCTCGCGACTCGTCTCCCCGCCGACCTTCGAGCGGATCGAGGACCTCGACGCCGACGTGGCCATCGTCGACCGCTCGTGAGCGAGGCCGCGACCGCCGGAGCCCGTTCGAACGCGGTCGTCAGTCGTCCGCCGCCGGGTTCTCCTGGCCCTCGCCGTCGAGGAGCCGCTCGGCGAGTCCTTCCATGTCGGCGCTCCCGAGTGCGGACTCGACGAGGAGGTGGCCGCCGATGACGGCGGGGCTGATGACGGCGTCGGCGCCGGCGCGGCGGAGCTTCTCGGTGTTCTCCCGGTCCGTCGCGGCGGCGACGATGCGCGCCCCGGGGTGGAACTGCCGGGCGGTGAGGATCGAGAGGGCGTCCTGGGCGTCGTCGTTCGTCGCCGCGATGATGGCGCGGGCGTGTTCGATCCCGGCCTGTTTCTGCGGCTCCTCGTCGCTGGGGTCGCCGACGACCACGCGGAGGTCGCGCGTGCGAAGCGTCGCCGCCATCTCGTGGTCGGGCGTGATCACGACGAAGTCGACGACGGCCGCGAGTTCTTCCAGCAGCGGTTCGGTCAGGTCGCCGTACCCCAGGACGACGACGTGGTCGTCCAGGAGTTCGAGTTCTGAGTCGTTCATGGTACCGAGTGCTTGCGAGAGGCGGGCCTCGATGGCGGGGCCGAGCAGCGACCCCAGTGCGACGGTGAAGCTGGCGACGCCCAGCACGACGACGGACATGCCGAACAGCTTCGCCTGCTGGCTCTGGGGGGTCACGTCGCCGTAGCCGACGGTGCTGGCGGTGACGATTGTGAAGTAGATGGCGTCGGTGAGCGTCGAGAGCCCGCCGAAGTCGTCTCTGAGCTGGTACGACCCGGCGGTGCCGTAGACGAGCGTCCCCGACAGCGCCGCGAGGGCTGCGAGTTGCGTCGTCGACAGGTCCGCGTTGCGGTCGAACCGCCGGTAGTTCACGAGGACCGTCGGCAGCGAGAGCAGCGACAGCGCGATCAGCGGGAGCGAGTACTGACTCGACTGGGCCAGCCCCTGGACGGCGGTGACCGGGAGGAGGATCACCGTCGAGACCCACGCGGCGCGCAACCGGCGGCGCATCCCCCACGCGCTCACCAGCATCAGGAACCCTGTCAGCGCGCCGGTGAACCCGGCCGCTCGCTGGATCTCGGGGGGGATCTCGAAGTACGTCTCCAGCAGCGGGTTGACGGTCGTGGCACTGATGTTCGCCACGCCGGTCCCGAACGAGAGGATGGCGACGACCGTCGGCAGCCAGATCGCTGCCCGGGTCCCGACGAACACCGTCAGTGGCTCGTCGATCGCCCGCCTCGGATCCATATCCTCTCGGAGGTGGGCCAACGGGTAAAATCCTGCCGACACCCAGCGCTAGCTGTCGGCGAGGCCACACACTCCGGCCAGCGGCGGTCCAGTCGCCGCGCGCGGTGACGCCCCCAGGGAGTCTCGCCGGTACACGTTTAAGAGTGGATTCCGTGACACCGTGCATGGCTGCGTTTCCGGTCGAACTGCTGTTCGGTATCTATCTCGGCATCCTCACGGGAATCATCCCCGGGCTCGTCGCGTGGTCGCTGGGCTTTCTCTTCAAGTATTTCACCGGCGTCACCATCCCCGGGTTCGGTGTGGTCGTCCTCTCGGTCGCGCTCGCGGGCGTCAACGGCGGGCTACTCGCGCTGGCCGATCCGACGATCACCCAGAACGCGAACGCCGTGACGATCACGACCGCGATCATGGTCGTCCTCATGATCTCGCTGTACGCCCACAACCGCGGCGACGCGATGGGCGCGACGTTCCCCAAGCGGCTCTCCCTGAAGCAGCTCCGCGAGCGGACGCTCGCCGCCGACGTGCGCGGCGCGCTCGCCGGCCGCGACGAGGCGCGCATCCGCGTCGTCGGCGAGGTCGCCGACATGGAGGGGTACCCGCCGCTGACCGACGAGATGCGCGCCGAGATCCGCGACAGCGAGTGGACCTTCCCCGCGGATCTGCGTATCTCCGAGCTCGAATCCCGCCTCGCGGAGCGGCTCAAGACCGAGTACGACCTGGGCGACGCGGCGGTGACCGTCGACGAGCGCGGTCGCGCCTCGGTCGTCGCCGCGCCGCCGTTCTCGGGGCTCTCCAAGCGCGTCCCCGACGGCAAGCGCGCGGTGTCGGTGAACGCGCTCGTCCCGACCGGCGTCGCCCGCAACGACGAAGTGACGCTCATCACGCCCGACGCGCAGGTCCGCGGCACCGTCGTCAGCGCGAAGACCCGGAAGCCGACGGCGGAGGCTGGCCCCGATCCGGAGTCGACGGGCGCGGCCGACGGGGACGGCGACGACGCGGACGCCGACGGCGCGGAAGATTCGGTCCCGCAACCGGTGCGAGCGCCGACGACGACCGGCGGCGAGGGGCGGATCACCGTCGCCGTGACGCGGACCGACGCCGAACCGCTCCTGCGGGCCGACCGGGCGCGCGTCGTCGTCGAGTCGCGCGGCGTCCGCCGCGAGTACGAACTCGTCTCGCTCCTGCGCCGCGCGGGCCGACGGTTCCAGCGGGTGACCGTCGGCTCTGGCGGCCCGCTCGACGGCGCGACCGTCGGCGCCGCGAACGTTCGCGACTCGTACGGCGTGGCCGTGATGGCCGTCCGGGGCGCGAGCGGGTGGGCCGTCGCCCCCCGGGGCACAGTCACGATCTCGGCGGGCGACGAGGTGTTCGCCGTCGGGACGCGCGAACAACTCGACGCGTTCCGGGAGGCGGTCGCGTGAGCGGACGCCCGCTCGGACTACCGCTCGCCAGCGCCGTCGAAGCACTGGCGGTCGAGACACCGGCTATCGTCGCACAGTCGCGGCCGCTGACCGACCGCGTCCTGATCGGCGCGGCGCAGATACTCGGACTCTCGCTGATCGCCGCGGGCGTGGCGGCGGTCGTCGCCATCCTCTACCGTTGGTACGTCCGCGAGCGAGTTCCAGGCGGACTCCCGACCCTGCTCGGTCTGAGCGCGGTCGTTCCCCTCTTCGGCACGCAGAAACTGCTCCAGGAGCTCATCGAACCGACGGCGAGCGGGGACCCGCTCAACGCGGCGACCGCGCTGTTCAACATCGCCGCCTTCCTCGTCGCGCTCGCGGCGACGCGCGTCGGTACCGACGTGGGCGACCGCATCGGGAGCGACCTGACCGTCGCGACCGGCGAGCGCGGCGTCGAGTCCGAGGTCGGTCGCGTCGTCCAGGCGGTCGGGCGGGTCATCACCGTCGAACTCCCCGAGGAGGTCGAGGACATCGTCGGCTACGACCCGGTCCCCGACGAGACGAAAGACGCACTGGCCGGCAAGACCTTCGTCTTCCCACGGCGGCTGACCGTCGACGAGCTCCGCGGGCGGCTGGTCACCCGTCTCAAGGCCGACTACGCCGTCGGGCACGTCGACGTCGAACTCGCCGACGACGGGGCCGTGGAGTACCTCGCGGTCGGCTCGCGCGCTGCCGGTATCGGCCCGACGCTCCCGCCCGAGACCTCCGCGGTCGCCGTCCAGGCCGACCCCGCCTTCGCCGCGAGCGCTGGCGACCTCGTCCAGGTGTGGGGCACCGACCCCTTCGAGCGGGTCCTCACCGCCGAAGTCCGCGGCACCGTCGACGACGTCGTGACGCTCGCCGTCGACGCCGCCGACACCCGGAAACTCGACGCGGAGACCCGCTACCGCCTCGTGACCCTGCCCGTCGAGACCCGACCCGACCGCGAGTTCGCGTCGGTGCTCCGCGCGGCCGACGAGACGATGGCCGCCGTCACCGTCGCCGACGGCAGCCCGCTGGCCGGCCAGCCCGTCGGCGCTCTCGACGTGACCGTCGTCGCGATCCGCCCCCGAGCGGGAACCGTCGAGCCGCTGCCCGCCCGCGACCGGGTGCTGACCGCGGGCGACGCGCTCTACCTCGTCGCCGCGCCGGAAGCAATCCGCAAGGTCGAACAGGGCGCGACCCCCGCCGTCGGCGGCCCGGCCGCGGACTCGACCGCTCCGTCCGCGGGAAGCGGCGCGCAACTCGCCCCCGACGAACAGGTCGACGCGACGACGCCCGTCGCTGGCGAGGATTCCGAAGCGAGCGGAACGACAGCGAGCCCGTCGGGATCGACCGACGAGACTCCCCGGACGGACGACTCCGCCGGCGTCGACGACCTCTCCGACGCGGACGCGCCCGGCATCCAGGCGCTCGAAACCGACGAACCGGGAGGCGCCGGCGACGCCGAGCGGTCGACAGACAGCGAGTCGGTCAGTGCCGAACTGGCCGAAGACGACTCGCCCGACGGCGAGCCGACCCGGGAGGACCTGAACGACCTCGCCGGCGTCGACGTCGACGACCTGACTGGCACCGACGTCACCGTCGACGCGAACGGCGAGCACGGCGACTCGCCGGACGAACCCACCGTCGAAGTCGAGGAGACGGACGAGGCCACGGACTCCGAGGAGACGGACGAGGCCACGGACTCCGACGGGACGGACGACGCAGTCGAGCCAGACGACGGCGGCGGGCCCGCAGACGAGACGGCAACCGACGAACCAGACGATGGCGACGAAACTGGCGATGACGGCGACGAAACTGACGATGACGACGGCGAGACTCGCGATGACGACGACGGAACTGACGATGACGATGGCGACGGATCGAGCGACGACACCGGCGACGACGGCGGGTGGACCGTCGCCGTCGACGAGCGCCGAGACGACGACTCGGACCGGTAGTGAACTGGGCCGGGAACGAACCGGGAGCGAACGTGTGCGGGTCGGTCGGCGGGCGAACGCGGGCCGAACCGGAGCGAGTGCGGAACGCTCTTTGAGTGTCGGCGCCGACGCTCTGCTATGCACTGGCGGCTCTTTGCCACGCTGGCCGAGACGGCCGGGGACACCGAGGTCGCGGTGGACGTCGACGCCGGCGCCACCGTCGGCGACGCGTTCGATGCGCTTCTCGAAACCCACCCCGCGCTCGAAGACGAGGTGCTCGACGACGACGGCGACCTCTACGAGCACGTCCGCCTGCTCCACGAGGGCCGCGACCCGTTCACCGAGGACGACGGCTTCGAGACCGCGCTGGAGGACGGCGACGAACTCGCGCTGTTCCCGCCCGTGAGCGGCGGGTAAGGAACGGTGGAGATTCCGTTTCGAACGACAGTACGGCAAGCGGAATGACGACCGGGAACAGCGTGAAAGCCCCGACGCGTTCGACTCGGGCGCCTCGCTGCGCTCCTCGGGGCCGAAGACTCGCGTGGCTCATCTTCGGCCCCTGCGGTGCTTGCGTCGTCGACCTTCGTCGAACGCGTCGCCCCTTTCATTCCACCCGCCTAGCTTGGTCAGCCAGGTCTAAGAGGACGGGACTGAAAGGGGCCGGTCGCTCCGGGAAGACGGGCGACGTAAGCACCGCAGGAACGAGCGGAGCGAGTGACGAGGAGCGCAGCGAGCCCCTCGACCGGAGCGACCGGGGGCTTTCACGCTGTCTGCGGTCGCGACCGAGCCGGCGGACGCTGTGAAACGGTTCAGGCCAGCAACAGCTGCGACCGAACTCTCACGTTCGCTCGCGAAAAACCGCGCTTCTCAGGCGTCCAGCATGTCCAGCACGCGCAACACGAGCTGGAGGATGTGGATGAACACGCCCATCACGGCGATGTAGATGCCGATAGCACTGCGCAGGTCGCCGTACTTGCTCTCGCGGACCGCCCAGATCTCGTAGGTCAGATCGACGATGAACCCGAGCAGGAAGAGCGCGCCCGCGGCGAGCATGATCGTTGGGTTCACGAAGTAGCCGATGGCACCGACGACGAACCCGCCGCCGAAGCACACCCAGGAGTACATTTGCCACCGTTCGAAGGAGTGGTTCGTCTGGAAGACGACGACGGTCACGACGGCCGTGATTAGTCCCGTGACGACCGTGGTGATCCCGAGGGCGGTGACGCGCATCGACGCCGACTCCACCCAGATGAGGATCGACGACCCGATGAGGGCGTAGCCGAACTGCGTCAGCGCCACGCCCGCGCCGGCGAGTGAGAGGCTCCCCTTCTCGATGCCCGTGGTCGCCAGCCAGTAGCCGCCCCCGACGGTGACGACGAACGTCGCGATGCCGATGAAGAAGTTTCGGAACAACGCCGCGCCGAGCGGCGCGACCGGCGTGTAACTCAGCGCCAGCATCGCCACGATGTTCAGCGCGACCAGCCCGGCCCCGATCCCCGCTATCCGCGAGACGCTCCGCGACGCTGTCGACTCTACCCCCGGTGCATCGTACTGGACTGACCCGCTCATGTTCGATACCGAATTGCCGACTCTCACACATGTACTTTCCCATTCATGACAGGGAAGTTTCCACTCGCACGCGACCGCTACGAGTCCCTCCTCGGTCGGAAGCGACGCGATAGCGACAGCCCTTCGATTCGGCTGCGAAAAACGAGATCCGCCGGTCTCAGGCGTTGGCGACCTGCTGGAGCACGTCGGGGGCCTCGTCGAGGGCGTCGTCGAGGGCGTCGACGTCCGGTCCGCCACCCTGGGCGAAGTCCGGCGGGCCGCCGCCGCCGCCGCCGACCTTGCTCGCCAGTTCGCTGACGACCTCGCCGGCGTTGACGGCCGAGCCGTCGGGGACGGCGACGACGAACGTCGCGCCGTCGCTGCCCGAACCGAGCACGGCGATCTTCCCCTCTTCGACGAGGGCATTCGCGGTCGCCCGGAGTTCGTCCATGTCGGCGTCCAGGCGCTGGACGACGGCGGTCTCGTCGCCGACGTCGACCTCTTCGCCCTCGTCGCCGCCGGCCGCGGCGCGAACCTCGGCGAGTTCCTCTTTGAGTTGCTCGATGGTCTTGCCGCGCTCTTTCCACTCCGTGAAGAAGCGCTCGGCGGTCTCGGGCACTTCCTCGGGAGCCACGTCGAGGATCTCGGCGGCCTCGTAGAGGGCGTCCTCGGTGTCCTGGGTGGCCTGGACGGCCGCGTCACCGGCGGCGAACTCGATGCGGATGACGCCGTCCTGGACGCGCTCGGTGCCCAGCACCTTGATCGTCCCGATGTCGCCGGTGCGGGCGACGTGGGTGCCGCCGCAGGCCTGTACGTCCTCGGCGACGTGGATGAGGCGGATGTTCTCGCCCGCGGGGATGCCGCCCTGGTAGAGGTCGAAGCCGTGTTCGTCCTCGGCCTCGTGGCGGTCGGGCCACTCCTGTTTGACCTGCACGTTCGACCGGACGATGTCGTTGGCGCGGTGTTCGATCTCCCGGACCTGCTCGCGGGAGACCGACTCGTAGTGGCTCACGTCGATGCGCGAGGACTCGGTGCCCTTCTGGGCGCCGGCCTGGCGGACGTGCTCGCCGAGCACCTGCCTGGCGGCGTGGACGACGACGTGCGTCGCGGTGTGGTGGGCCATCAGGCGACGACGGCGCGTGGCGTCGATCTGCCCGCGGACGAACTCGCCCTTGCCGGGGTCGGTGTCGACGGTGTGGAGGATCACGCCGTCGACGATCTGCACGTCAGAGACCTCGGCGGTCACGTCGTCGGTCGAGAGCGTCCCGTGGTCCGGCGGCTGGCCCCCGCCTTCGGGGTAGAACATCGTCTGGTCGAGCACCACGTCGAACCGCTCGTCGTCGCGCTCGAACACTTCCAGCACCACCGCCTCGAACTCGGTGCGCTGCTGGTTCTCGTAGTACAGCCGGTCGGTGTCCGGGAGTTCTTCGAGGCGGTCGGCGTAGGGCCGCTCGTCCTCCTCGTCGAAGGCCTGGCCGCCGCCGTGGCGTTCGGCGACGAGCGCGTAGAAGTCGTCGGGCGTCTCCACCGCGACGCCCTTCTCGGCGGCGATCTCCTCGACCATGTCCGGCTGGATGCCGTGGGAGTCGTACAGCTCGATGAGTTCGCCGACGGGGATGGGCTCGCCCTGCTGGGCGTAGTCGTCGGCCAGCTGGCGGACGCGGCGGCCGCCGCGGTCGAGCGTCTCGCGGTACTTCTCGACCTCGGTGCGGACGATGTCGCGGACGGTGTCGCGGTTCTCGTAGCCCAGTCGATCCGCCTGCATGTCGACGAGTTCGTCCAGCGGCGCGTCGACGCCGACGTTGTCGACGAGGCGTTTGGTCCGACGGAGGACCATCCGCGCGAGATAGCCCGTGCCGACGTTCGACGGGACGATGTTGTCCCCGAGCATGTACGCGAGCGTCCGGCAGTGGTCGGCGATGGCGTAGATGTCTTCGAGGGGTTCCAGCAGGTCGACGAGTTCGCCGGTGCCCACGTCGAGCTTGTCGGCGATGTTGTCGCGGGCCGACTCCATGTCCTCGGCCTCGTCGATGTCCATGTGGCCGGCGAGCGTCGCGGCGCGGTGGACGATCTCGGCCTCGCGCTCGGAGTAGTCCAGCCCGGCGTTGTCCTTCAGGAAGTCGATCATCTCGGGGTAGACCGCCTCGTACACC
Source organism: Halosimplex amylolyticum (assembly GCF_051414035.1). Lineage (NCBI taxonomy): Archaea > Methanobacteriati > Methanobacteriota > Halobacteria > Halobacteriales > Haloarculaceae > Halosimplex > Halosimplex amylolyticum. The sequence continues at coordinate 594,156 of NZ_JBLKNW010000002.1, forward strand.
GTCGGGGTGCCCTGGGACATCCACGTCCAGCGTTCGATGCCGTAGCCGGTGTCGATGACCCGGCGGTCCATCTGACTGTACGTGTTGCCGTCCTTCATCTCGATGTCGCCGTCGGGGTCCTGCTCGAACTGCATGAACACGAGCGTCGCGAGTTCGAGCCCGCGGTAGATGACCTCGAAGGCGGGGCCGGCGTTGCCGCCGCCGACCCAGGGGTCCTCGATGAGGGTCACGTCCTCGCGGGGCGCGCCGACCTCGGCGAGGAGGTCCATGCAGTGCTCGACGCACTGGTCCTTCCAGTAGACCTCGCCCTCGTAGGCGTAGTCGGTGCCCTCGTCGGCGTTGAACGCGTGGTGGCCGCCCATCTCGAAGGCCATCGTGTGTCGGCCGGTCTTGCCGACGTTGTCGATGTCCTGCATCCGAATGCACGGCTGAGAGACGACGAGCGGGTTCGCCGGCGGCGGGGACTCGCCGCTAGTGACGTGCGGCTGGAAGTCGTAGATAGACGCCTGGGTCAGGAGGACGTCGTCGCGCCAGCGGTTGGCGGCGACGGGATAGGGATCGATGCGCTCGTGACCCCGCTCCTCGAAGAAAGAGAGGAACTGCTCGCGGGTCTCCTCCAGCGAGAGGGACTCGTCGAACCCGGGGTCGTCGATGAAGCCGTACTCTTCGCATGGCGGCTCCCCGCAGGTCCGGCGCTCCCCGTCGAGCGTCCAGAAGTGAGCCCCACACTCGGAACACTGCTTGCGGTGGAAGCCGTGTTCCTCGAAATAGTCGAGTCGATACTCCGCTTCGAGATCGCTCATCTGTTGGTACAACGTCGCCCAGCGGCGCGTAAAACAGTTCCGAAGGTACGGCTCCCGTACTCGCGGCCCTCGGCGGCTCACGCTCGGTCGCGGTTGAGCCGTCTCGCGGTGGTCGCCGGGCCCCAATTCGTCTCGCTGGTCGCCCTCCGATCGATGTCGACACGTCGATAAGAAAGCACATTACGGCGCCGGACGGCGGGTGACGTATGCGTCGCTTCGCCGTCGCCGGGATCGTCCTCCTGTTCGCCGTCGTCGGCGGTGCCACCGTCGCGCTGTCGGCCATCACTTCCGAGGACCGCCCCGCCAACGCGACCGTCTCCGCCTTCGAACCGCGAGTCGCGATCGGCAACCAATCCGACGACGCCCGCGCCGGATCCGGCGAGGTCGTCACCTGCAACGAGCGGGGGCCCTTGCCGGGTAACGCCGGGCTGAGCGGGTCGCTCGTTCTAGAACGGTCGGTCGGCGACGAGGGCCCGCCCGAGGCGACGTTCCGCGTGAACGTGACCGTCGGCGACGGAGGACTCGTCCAGACGGATACCGTGAATCTCTCGACGGGCGGCTCCGAGCGGGTGACCCTGTTCACGATCGACGAGCGGCCGCCGTCGCTGGACGGCGGCGACTCGGTGACCGTCCAAGCGGTCGTCTCCACCGAGAAGACCACCGCCGCCACGGCGTCGCGCACGGTCGGCGTCGCCGAGCGCGACGTGCCGTGCGCGGACGAACGCGAAAACTAATCCGTTGCATCGGACCGGGTTGCCCCCTCAGACCGCGTTACTGCATCCTTCCCCGTCACCGCGTCAGGCCGCGGCCTGTCCGTTCGCATCGTCGTCGCCGCCCGCTCAGTTCCCGGCTTCGGACTCGCTCTCGTCAACGTCCTCGAACTCCGCTTCGAGTTCGGCCTCGGCATCGCCGTCCTCGACCTCGACTTCGAATTCCTCGGTGTCGGCGGGCACGTTGACGACGTATTCGCCGTCGCCGTCGGTCGTGCCGACCGTCTCGCCGTCGACGCTGACCGTCGCGTTCGCGACGGCGCTCCCGTTCTCGGTCACCCGGACGGTGACGTTCTCGCCGGCGGAGACGTTCCCGACGAACGACGCGCTGATGGACCGCTCGTCGTCGCGTTCGTCGTCTCGCTCCCCCTTCTCGTCCTCGCCGTCGACTCGCTCGATGGGCACGTCGGTCCCCGACTCGCTCACGACCGGCTTGAGGATGTACTTCCCGCTCTTGCCCGCTTCGTGGACGGTCACGTCGTAGACGAAGTCCACGTCGGAGCCGTTCTCGACGGTGAACTGGCTGTTGAGCTGCAGTTTCTCGCTCGGGAGCTTGACGTTCGCCGACTCGCCGCTCGTCAGCGTCCCGTTCACCTCGCTCACTTCCACGTGGACCTTGTCGTACTCGCCCGCGGGCAGGTCGAACTGCTGGAGGAGCGTCGCGTTGGCGCCGCGCAACTGCGAGAGGTCGACCTCGGTCGCGTTCACCTCTCGCGTGACCCAGCGGCCGTCCTCGCCTTCGCTCTCGTCGTCGTCTGCCTGGTTCTCCTCGCTGTCGTCTTCCTCGTCGCCCTCGGTTTCGTTCTCGTCGCCCTCGGCTTCGTTTTCGGGCGTGACCGTCGTGGTCTCGTTCGCATCACTCTCGTCGCCCTCGGTCTCGTTCACGGGCGTGGCCGTGGACGCGTTCTCCTTGGCAGCCGACCCGTCGTCGGCGGCGTCGACGAGGTGGAACTGCACGGACGAGATCGTGACGTTGAGCCGTTCGAAGTCGTCCATGGCGTTCGGCTCGTCGCTCACGTAGAAGTTGACCGTCCCCGAGTCGGCGTCCGCCGTGTCGGTACTGTCGTCTGTACCGCCGGCGTCACCGTCGGTACCGTCCCCCGCAGTGCCGTCCCCGCCGTCGACCGCGGTCGGCGTCCCGGTTCCCGGCGTCGCCGCACACCCGGCCGTGACGACCAGCAGCGCGGTGGCGAGCGCGACGATCGCGCGCTTCATGCGATTACCTCCGTCCGTCGCGATCGGCGTCTCGCCGTCGGCCCGCACTCGATTCGTGGTCGGTCTGGCTGTGACATCGTACTCCCCGATATCACCCCCAGATCCATATATAAACACGACGCCGAAGCCAGATCAACACCGATCAATTCGAATTTGCACCCGGTTCCACAGCCCCGCAGCCGCTTGGTTTCTGGTAACACTCTCGATCGCGGGTGTGAACTGTCGAAAGAATTTTATACTACTTCGTCCGGTGACGGATTCGAGGCGGCGAGGCCGATGGTCGGGCGGCGAGCCGGTCGCGGGTTGAGGATCGGGATCCGACACGCGTTTACCGGGCGCCCGCCGAGAGGCGGACATGCGCGTGACGTTTCTCGGGACGAGCGGTGCGGTCCCGACCACCCAGCGCAACACGAGCGCGCTGCTGGTCAACCGCGACGGCGACCGCCTCCTCTTCGACTGCGGCGAGGGCACGCAGCGCCAGATGATGCGATTTTCCACCGGTTTCGCCGTCGACCACATCTTCGTCACGCACCTCCACGGCGACCACGTCCTCGGCATCCCTGGCCTGATACAGACCTTCGACTTCAACGACCGGGAGGACCCCCTCGCCATCCACGCTCCCAGCGGCACCCGGGGACAGCTCGAGGACCTCGTCCACGCCGGCGGCAACGACCCCGCGTTCCCCGTCCGCATCCACCAGGTCGACCCCGGCGACACCGTCCTCGACCGCCCGGAGTACGAGGTCAGCGCCGTCCGCGTCGACCACCGCACTAACGCCGTCGGCTACGCCCTCGTCGAGGACGACCGCAAGGGTCGCTTCGACCGCGAGAAGGCCGAAACGGAACTCGGCATCTCGCCCGGCCCGAAGTACTCGAAGCTCCACCGGGGCGAACCCGTCGAACACGACGGGCGGACGATCCAGCCCGAGGAAGTCGTCGGCCCGCCGCGGCCCGGGCGCCGCATGGTCTACACCGGCGACACGCGACCCACCGACGCGGTGGTCGCCGCCGCCGAGGACGCCGACCTGCTGGTCCACGACGCCACCTTCGCCAGCGACTGGGCCGACCGCGCCAGGGAGACTGCCCACTCCACGGCACGAGAAGCGGCCGTCGTCGCCCAGCGGGCGGGCGCGAAACGGCTCGCACTCACTCACATCTCGACGCGCTACGCCGGCGACCACACGCCCATCGAGCGCGAGGCCCGCGGGCACTTCGACGGCGAGGCGTGGGTCCCGGACGACGGCGAACGCCTGGAGGTCCCGTTCCCCGACGAAGACGAGAACGACGACTGAGTTTCCGCGGTGGCACGTGACCGACAGCGGCGAAAACGGCTCTCCGTGAGCAAATGCGAACGACCTCGGGAAAGTATATCACACCGACAGACCACACAACCGACACGATGTCCCCGGAGGACGACCCGCCCATCTCGCGGAGCACGTACGACGAACTCGCGCCCGGGTACGAGGATATCACCGACGCGGCCATCCGCGAGCACTACGAGTGGCCGACGGTCCAGCGGCTGCTCCCCCCGCTCGAAGGCGAGCGCGTCCTCGACGCGGCCTGCGGCGACGGCTTCTACACGGCGCGACTCGCGGAGGCGGGCGCCGACCCGGTGGGCGTCGACGCCAGCCCGGCGATGGTCCGGCGGGCACGCGACCGCTTCGACGACGAACAGGTCCCCGGGGAGATCACCGTCCACGAGGCCGACCTCACGGACGGGCTCCCGTTCCTCGACGACGCGGCGTTCGACCTCGTGCTCTGCCAGCTCGCGCTCGAACACGTGCGGGACTGGAGCCCGGTCTTCGAGGCGTTCGCTCGCGTCCTGCGACCCGGCGGTCACGCCGTGATCTCGACGAGCCATCCGGTCCGGGACTACGTCGACGCCGAGTTCTTCGTCCGCGACCACGTTCTCGCCGAGAGCGCCACGTACGACGATATCGAGCGCGTCGACCGCGACTGGGGCGACGAGGGCGACCCGTTCGTCGTCCCGTTCTATCGCCGCCCGCTCCAGGCGGTCTTCGGACCGGCGACCGAGGCGGGACTGCTCGTCGAGCGCGTCCTCGAACCCGAGGTCACGGACGTCTTCGCCGAGATCGCGCCGGACCACGCGGCGGAGTTCCGCGACGGACCGCCGAACTTCCTCTGCCTCCGGTTCCTGAAACCGGCGTAGGCCGGGGCGATCCCGACCACGGAGATGCGGTGGAGAAAGCTTATTCCAGTACCGTTGAAAGTTCCGATGTGTCACCGAGACGACGCGCCTTCGTGTCGACCCTCGTAGCGGCGCTGGGCGGATGCACGGGTCTCGGCTCGTCGTCGAGTTCGACCCCGACCGCCCGTCCCGACCGCGACGGCGACGGCGTCCCGGACGGCGCGGACGACTACCCGGACGACGGCCGCAGAGCCCGTCGGTCGAGCAGTTCCGAGGGAACGACGACGATCGAGGTCGGCGAGTTCGAGGCCACCGCGCTCACGAACTCGCCGGAGGCCTCCGGGGGGTTCCTGGCGTACGACGTGACCGTCGACGGGGAGGGAACGGTCGACTGTCTCGTCTTCCGGCGCGAGGACTACGACGCCTTCGCGGAAGGTGCCCGCGACGTGCCCGTCGTCTCCGCGTTCAGTCGCACGGACGTCTCCGAAGCACAGGTCGTCGAGCAACTCCCCGAGGGGGAGTTCATCTTCGCGCTGGACTACACGGAGCAAGCGACCGGACCCAGCCGGGAGAGCGTCACCGTAACGTACACCGTGGAGATGGCCGACCCGGTCTCGACGGCGACGCCCGAGTGAGACGGTCGTCGGGCGGTAGTTGTCCATTGCCACCAATACACGCGACCGGGGAACAGTTTTCCCGCGTCCCGAACCAGACTCGGGCATGCGCCAGCCCCTCCATCTGGTGGACGTGTTCGCGCGGGAGCGTTACGCCGGCAACCAGCTCGCCGTCGTCACCGACGCGGCGGACCTCGCCGACGACGAGATGCAGGCGTTCGCCGCCGAGATCGGCTTCTCCGAGACGACGTACGTCGAGACCGACGCCGAACCGAACACCGAGGCCGGACCGCGGAGCGACGACGCGGACACGTGGCCCGTCCGCATCTTCACGCCCGAGGCGGAGATCCCCTTCGCGGGGCATCCGACGCTCGGCACCGCCCACGTGATCCGCGAGCACCTCGCCGACGGGACTCCCGAGGAAGTCGTCCTCGACCTCGACGTGGGCGAGGTGCCCGTCGAAGTCCGCGAGCGGGACGGCCGGGAGACGCTGTGGATGACCCAGCAGCCGCCGACGTTCGGCGACGACCTCGCTCACGACGACCTCGCCAGCGTCCTCGGGCTCGACCCCACCGACCTCGATCACGACTACCCGACACAGGTCGTCTCGACCGGCCTCCCGACGGTCGTCGTCCCGCTCGAAGACCGCGCGGCGCTCGAATCGATCGACGTGGACCGCGCGGCCTACGACGCCGTGACGGGCGACCGCGAGGCGAAGAACGTTCTCGCGTTCTGTCCCGACCCTCGCGACGACGCGAACGACTTCGCGGTCCGGGTGTTCGCGCCCTACTACGGCGTCCCGGAGGACCCGGCGACCGGCTCCTCGAACGGCTGTCTCGCGGCCTATCTCGTCCGCCACCGCTACCGCGACGCGGCGGCCGTCGACGCTCGCGTCGAACAGGGGTACGAGATGGGCCGGCCGTCGCTGGTCCACCTCCGGGCGTGGGAGCGCGACGGGTCGGGAGACACGGAGGGGATCACCGTCGAGGTCGGCGGGGCGGTCGAAGCGGTCGCCCGCGGGAACCTGGTTTAGCAGCAGATAGCAGCACGGTCCCTTCGTTCAGAACTGCTTCTGAAACGTCATCGGGTGAGTCGGTAACTACAGATGCAAATGGACTATCGAGAGTTCTTTCAGGTATCGATGATGTTCGAAACCCCTTGCTGAACACAGGGCGCGTATCTAGCACCGGGTTCACACAGAACCAAACTGAGCAGATGGGTTCGAGTAGTGTGTATCGATCGATCCCGCGCGAAATGGCCCCTTTCCGTCCAGAATTGGTTCTCGTCGTTCACCTGAGTACTGCCGTCGATGCTCGTCGCTCTCCCTATAACCGGTCAATTACTTTCCTTGTCAGCCCGAACATGGCACGAGCATGAACGGAAGTAGCGGAGACGGAGGCGAATCGGAACCGCCCAACGACAACGACGAGACGGCGAGAACACCGACAAAAGTTCTCACGGCGCCAACAGCCGATGATGCGAGTGGATTCGGCTTGTCGATGGTACTCCTCACGGGAGTGTTACTCGCACTCGGATACTACGGAACCCAAGCGGTGGCGGACGTGGGGTTAGGGCAGGCGATTCCCCCACCGTTTTATCTGCTCGCGCTTGCGCTCGTATTCGTGCTCGAACTGTCGCGGAGCCGGTCCTTGAACGCGCAAGGGCTGGCTCGCGCAGTCGGAACAACTGCGGTGTACGGAACGCTGGTCATCCTCGCGCTCGAAGGTGGTGCGTATCTCTGGGAGAACCCGGAGGTCGCACTAGACGAATGGGCCGGGATAGCCGTACTAGCTGTTTCGCTGGTCGTGGTCGCACTTGTATACGTCGTCTACCTGTCCGTTCTTGAGACGGAGTAACCATGCACGGGAGTGCCGCGTACACGCCGTACTAGGGGACGTGATGAACACATCCTCTATATGCAGCACTCCATTCCTACCAGATACTGGAGGTCTATCGGACCGATATGTTCTCTCTTTCACCTATACTGACCATAAGTTTCACTCCCTGATCTGAACGAAGAAACCGCACTACTGTTCGGACTCCACCACCTGACCCTCCTCGACGCCGACCGCCTCGTCGTCACCGAGCGCGAGCCACTCGACGCTCGCTCGCCAGAGTTCGCGCTGGGCGTCGCGGTCGTCGGCAGCCGCCGCCGGTTCGACGCGCTCGCAGTCGTCGAAGTACGCGCCGGTCACGCCCGTCACCGCCGGCGAGCGGGCGAGATACGTCTGGGTCTCCGCGGACTCGGCGGCGGAGTCGGTCAGTCCGAGCAGGCCGCCCACGTAGCCGTAGGCCGTCCAGCCGAGGCCCATCAGCGAGGAACTGTCGCGCGCGAGTCCGGTCAGCGGCGAGACGCCGGGGTGACAGCAGGTCGCCGTCACCGAGTCGGGGAGCCGCCGCGCGAGTTCGAACGTGAACAGCACGTTCGCGAGCTTCGAGTGGTTGTACGCGTCCAGCCCGTCCATCGCGTCGGGCCCGCGAACCCCTTCCAGGTCCAGCGTCGCCTGCCGGTGCAGGTCCGAGGAGACGGTCACGACGCGGGCGGGGTCGGCGTCTGCGCCCGACGCGTCGCCGCGCTCCTCCGTCCGGCGCTCCCCCGTCGCCGCCAGCCTGTCGGCGAGCAGGTTCGTCAGCAGGAACGGCGCGAGGTGGTTGACCGCGAAGGACATCTCGATCCCCTCGTCGCTCCCGGGCACGTCCACGAGGTGCCGGTCGCTCTGCATCGTCCCGGCGTTGTTGACCAGGCAGTCGAGGCGGTCGAAGTCGGCCACCACGGCGTTCGCGAGGCCACGGACGTCCGACACGTCGGTGAAGTCCGCCTCGTAGAAGGCGTGGCCGTCTCCGGGGAGTTCGGCGACCAGCCGCTGGCCTTTCTCCCGGTCTCTGCCGTGGACGATCACCGTCGCGCCCGTCTCTGCGAGGTTGCGCGCCGTCTGTTCGCCGATGCCGTCGGTCGAGCCGGTGACCAGCGCGACGTGTCCGTCGCCGAGCGCGGATCCGTCGTCGGGCGGAGCGTCTGTCATCGGCGACTGTTCGAGCCCCAGCCCGTAAACACTCTCCCTGACGGCCCCTGGTCACCGAGTCCAGCGACCGATAGCCGCAGTCACGCGACCGTACGCGGCCTGTATCGAGTCGACCACCGGCGCCGGGAGCCAGTGGGTCCAGCGGACGAACCGGGCGAAGCGCCCGACGGGGTAGCGGGCGTTCGGGTCGTCGGCCGTCGCCGCTCGAACCACCGCGCCGGCCACCGCTTCGGGTGCGGCGGCCAGCGGGGTCCCGTCGAGGATCCAGCCGTCGTCGAGGCCGGCGTAGGTCCGCGCGTAGGCGGGGGTCCGCTCGCGACCGGCCAGTCGGCGACGGGCCGCGTCGCCGAAGTCCGTCGCCACCCACGCGGGTTCGACGAGTGCCACGTCGACGCCGGTCCCGCGGAGTTCCACGCGGAGGGCGTCGTGGAGCGACTCGACGGCCGCCTTCCCGGCGGCGTAGGCGCCCAGTCCCGGCGAGAAGCTCAGCCCCAGCACGCTGGAGACGGTGACGATCCGACCCCGATCCCGCCCGCGCATGTGCGGGAGCACGGCCCGGGCGAGCGCGTGCGGCCCGTGGACCAGTACCTCGAACTCCGCGCGAACGGCGTCGACGGGCACGTCCTCGACCGGCCCGGCCTCGGCGTAGCCGGCGTTGTTGACCAGACAGTCCAGTCGCCCCGCCTCGCCGACCACCCGGTCGACGACTGCGCGACACTGCCCCTCGTCGGTGACGTCGAGTTCGGCCGTCTCGCAGCACTCCCGCACGCGTTCGGGGAGCGGCGTCGCCACGTCCGTCGCGTAGACGCGCCACCCTCGGCGGGCGAACGCCAGCGCGATCGCCGACCCGATCCCCCCGCCGGCACCCGTCACCAGCACGACCGGGCTGGCCCCGTCCCCGTCCGTCGCCGTCGCCCCCGTCTCGTCGTTCGATGACACGCCCGACCGACCGCGTCGCGCCGAAAAAAGGATTCCGGCTGTCCGGTCGCCCCCTCACCGCCGGATTCCCAGTTGGTGATTTAAATCTACACCACAGGTGAGGGGCATTACCTAACTAAGTGGGGCGCGCAGGGTCTCGTGTGAGCGAGTTGTCCTCTCTAGCCGTGGTGGAACGCGTCGGACGGTCGCGCCGGAGGGCCGCGAACGCACGCGGGACGCCCGGTGGCGACCCAGCGAGGCGGTCGACGGCGATCGCGCCCTCGCGGGCGGTCCGGGGGTGTGAGCGGTGACGCTGGCGGCCGTCGACCGGTACGAACCGGACCGCGTCGGCGACCTCGGGGGTCGAGCCGTGGTTCTCGGCGGCAGCGTCGCCGGACTCTGCGCGGCGCGAGTCCTCGCCGACGGCTTCGACGAGGTGCTCGTCGTCGAGCGCGACCCGTTCCCGGACACACCGGTCGCGCGGGACGGCGCGCCCCAGACCAGTCATCCCCACGCGCTGCTGGCGGCCGGGCAGGAGACGCTGGAGGATCTGTTCGTCGGCTTCGGCGAGGACCTCGCCGGCGCCGGCGGGCTGGTCCTCGACATCACGAAGCAACTGGTCGAGTACCAGCACGGCGGCTTTCTCGCCACCGGCACGGAGCGGACGCCCTCCTACTGCGCGAGCAGGCCGCTGTTCGAACACGTCGTGCGGCGGCGCGTCGGCGAACTGGACGGCGTCCGACTCCTCGGCGAGTGCCAGTTCCGCGACTACCGCACGGACGACGCGGGGCGGGCGGTGACCGGCGTCACGGTCCGCGACGGCGGCGGCCCACCGGAGACGTTCGCGGCGGATCTGGTCGTCGACGCGACGGGACGGACGAGTCGGACGCCCGAGTGGCTGGCGAACAACGGCTACGCCGCTCCGCCGACGGACGAGGTCCGCATCGACCTGCAGTACGCGTCGCTCCGGATCGAGCGGCCGCCGGACGACCGCCGGCTGATCAGCGTGCCCGCCAACGCGCCGGAGACCCGCGGCGGCGTCCTGATACCGATCGAAGACGGCCAGTGGGACGTGCTCCTCGCCGAGATACACGGCGACGGCGCGCCGACGGACCGCGAGGGCGTCCTCGAATTCGCCGACCACCTCCCCATCGACATCGTCGGCGACATCCTGCGGACGCAGCCGTGGGTGTCCGACGGCGTCGCCCGCTACCCCTTCCCCGGGAGTCTCCGACGCCGCTACGAGGCGCTCGACCGGTTCCCCGACGGCCTCGTCGTCACCGGCGACGCCATCACGAGTTTCAACCCCGTCTACGGACAGGGCATGTCTATCGCCGCCCTCGACGCGCTGGTGCTCCACCACGCGCTCGCCGACGGTGGCCTCGACCGTATCGGCCCCCGCTTTTTCGACCGCGTGGCCCCGGTGCTCGACACCCCCTGGCGGATGGCGACGGGCACCGATTACCAGTACGCCCAGACGGAGGGGTCGCCGTCGCTCGGGACGAAGCTGTTCGACCGGTACTTCACGCGACTGCTCCGGCAGGCCCACGACGACAGCGTCGTCGCCGAGGCCTACGGGGCGGTCGTCGGACTGGAGGTCCCGCCGACCGAACTGCTCCGACCGGGGATACTCGCACGCGTGTTGCTCCCTGTCGGCGGCGAGTCGGCCGGCCCGAGTCCGCCCCGGCCCGGGCCGGTTCCGTCAGAGCGAGAGCGGTCGGCCACGACCGATGACGAACCGGCCGTCGAACGCGAGCGCGCACAGCACCCGCCCTAGAGACAGGTCGCGCAAGCGCTCGGCCAGCGGGTGTCGCCCCAGCGAGTACGACCCCCCGAACGGCCGGACGCCGAACGCGCCGGCGAGACGGAGGGGCTGGCGCTCCGGCGACCCGTCCCCGGTGTAGCTCTCCGTGGCGACGGTCCACCGGATCCGGGGCCGACAGGGCGCGTCGAGCGTGAGGGCGTGGCCTCGCTCGTCGCCGACGGCCGTCCGCCGCCGCCCGCCGCGGTCGGTGATCGAGACGTCCGCGACGCGCTTGGGGTAGCCCCAGATCTCCTCACCCAGCGCGCGAGCGGGCTCGGTCGTCACCGGGAGCGTCGCGACGTAGCCGCCCAGTCCGTTCCCGAGGACCCCGAGTTCCGGGACTCTGGCCCCGGACGCGGGAGTGGCCGCGAGGAGGACGCCGAACTCCTCGTAGGGCGCCATCGCGTCGTCGCCGAGACGCTCGTATTCGACCGAGAGGAGCGTGACCGCGGCGCGTCCCGGCGCGACCCGGACCGGCGAGAGACCGTCGGGGAGCCGTTCGCCGACTCGCTCGGCGTCGGCCGTGACGACGAGGGCGGTGGCTTCGGCCTCGGTCTCCAGCGGCACCGCGACCTCGTGCCCGGTGGAGAGCGCGTGCGTCTCCGGGCGGGGGCGGGTCACTCGTGACCGAAGACGGGCACGGGCTCGTAGGGCTCCTCGAGGTAGGCCACGTCGGAACTCGACAGCGACACGTCGAGCGCCTCGACCGCGTCCTCCAGGTGCTCGATGCTGGAGGTGCCGACGATGGGGGCGTCGACGTTGTCGTTCTGGAAGTGCCAGGCGAGCGCGATCTGGGCCATCGTGACGCCCCTGTCGGCGGCGAGTTCCTGCACGCGCTCGTTGATCTCCTGGCTGCCCGGGCCCTCGTGATAGGGGGTCCCGTAGTCGATCTCGTGCTCGCCGCGGGCGGTCTCGGTGAACTCCTCGTGGGGGCGAGTCAGGTACCCCGCGGCGAGCGGCGACCACGGGATGACGCCGACGTCTTCCTTGTTGCAGACGGGGTACATCTCCCGTTCCTCCTCCCGGTGGGTCAGGTGGTAGAGGTTCTGCATCGTCTCGAAGCGGGCCAGCCCCTCGCGGTCGCTGACGTGCAACGCCTCCTGGAACTGGTGGGCCCACATCGACGAGGCGCCGACGTGGCGGACCTGTCCCCGGCGGACGGCGTCGTCGAGCGCGCGCAGGGTCGTCTCGATGGGCGTGTCGTAATCCCAGCGGTGGATCTGGTAGAGGTCGACGGTGTCCATTCCCAACCTGTCGAGGGAGTGCTCGAGCTCCTGCTCGATGGTCTTCCGCGAGAGGCCCTCGGCGTTGCGGTGGTCCTTGGCGCCGGAGAAGCGGACCTTGGTGGCGACGACCTGCTCGTCGCGGTCGTAGTGGGCGAGCACGTCGCCGAGGATCTCCTCGGACTCGCCGGCCGAGTAGGTGTTGGCGGTGTCGAAGAAGTTGACGCCCAGGTCGATCGCGCGCTCGACGAGTTCGCGACCCTCCTCCTCGTCCAGCATCCAGTCGTCGCCGCTGCCGAAGCTCATACAGCCCAGACACACCTTCGAGACCTCCATGCCGGTCGAGCCGAGCGTGGTGTACTCCATACCGGAGTGAGGGTGCGTGCCGACGTAAAACGACCGTTCGCGGAAGTCGGAGCCGGGTCCGGAGCGCTCCCGATCCGAGACGACCCTGGCCTACCAGGGTTCAGACACGATTCTCCCCCTACTTTGACAATGGGAGGCCGACAAGAACACGGCATGGTAGACGGTGACAAGGGTGCCCTGATCGACGCCCTCCGGGACGCGGCCGGCGACTCCCTCCGGTTGGCCGCGACGTACGACGAGGACGGGTACGAGGTGTTTTACTCGCGGCCAGACGCGGCCGAGCGCGCGGAGACGTACGCCGACCGGGTCCACGACGAACTGATCCTCCAGGGGCTCGGTCGTGGACACCTCGAAGACCTGTTCGGCGCGGGAGACCTGGAGTGTTCGATCCACCGCTTCGATGAACTGACGGCCTTCCACTTCGCGACCGGCGAGTTCACCGGTCTGTTCGTCAGCGTCGACTCCGAAGCCGACCTGCCGCTGGCGACGTTCGCCGAGACCTGCACGGAGTTCCTCTGAGTCACCCCGCCGCCTTGAACTCGACCGTGTAGCCGACGGGGTCCTCCACGTAGACGCAGGGGTACTCGCCGGCCGCGCCTTCGCGGACCGCCTCCGTGAGCACCTCGACGTCGGCCGCCTCGACCCGTTCCATCACCTCGTCCATCGACGCGTCGACGAACACCGCGAAGTGGTTGATCGTCTCCCCCGTGGGCTCGGGGACGCTCTCGCGGGGTGAGACGTGGATGATACAGGACGGCCCGAGGCGGACGTAGAAGAACTCGCGCTCGCCCGCGCGGTAGTCCTCGTAGTACTCCAGGTCGAACCCCATGTCGTCGCGGTAGAAGCCGACGAAGGGCTCGATCGCCGATTCGGGGACGCGCACGTTCACGTGGTCGATCGCCGTCGCTTCCATGACGGCGGATTCTCGGGGCGGTCGTTTCGGTCTTGTGCATCCGGAGAGCGGTCTCGCGACCGTTCGCCGCGGTACGGAGCGCGAGCGGGGCCCACGGATAAACCCTCCCAGTACGTCGGCAGTATGACTTGTTAGTCCGGAACGAGTAGGGACGGCTGATGACAGACGCCACCCACCACGACGGATCGACACCGACGACGGGACTCGCTGGAGCCGAGACGGCCGAACGGACAGGTCGTCGGCCGGATTCGCTGGCCGACATCCGGGAGACGTACGCGGACCAGGCCGAGACGGTGGCCCGGATGCGCTGGCTCGACCGACTGCTCGTGGGGAGGTATCGGCGCCGGCTCTTCGAGCGGGCGACCGGCCGCGTCCTGGACGTCGCCTGCGGCACGGGCACCAACGCCGAGTACGTGCCCGAGTCGGCGGAGTACGTCGGCGTCGATATCAGCCCGGAGATGCTCCGCGAGGCGGACGAGGAGCTTCGCCGCCTGGGACGCGCCGGCACGCTGGCGGAGATGGACGCCCAGGCGCTGGCGTTCCCCGACGACAGCTTCGAGACGGTGATCTCGTCGCTCTCGACGTGTACGTTCCCGGACCCCGTCGCGGCGCTTGACGAGATGAACCGGGTCTGCGAGCCCGACGGTCAGGTGCTGCTCCTCGAGCACGGCCGCAGCAGCGTGGAACTGTTCGGCCGGTTCCAGGACTGGCGAGCCGACGCGCACTACGAGAAACACAGCTGCCGATGGAACCAGGAACCGCTGGCGCTCGTCTCTCAGTCCGCCCTCGCGCTCCGCGAGTCGTCCACCAGGCTGTTCGGCGTGATCACCGCGATCCGGGCCGAACCCGGGTGAGCGGGGTCCGGTACCGCACCGTCGTCCCGTCCGAGAGTACACGAGCGTCGAATCTTCTCCGTGGTCGCCTCCGAGCAGACCGCGCTCCGCGAGCGGCTTCGCGTCGGAACCCGCTGTCTGCACGGGTGGGACGCCGCGACGAAGCCTGCCCGAGGCGCCGAGACCGCTCGTTTCGCGGCTGAACGCCGGGAGAGCGCTGGCCAGCGGCTCTCAGTCGATGTCGGCTCGTTCGAATCGACGAATCCCGAAGGCGGCGGGAACGACGAGCCAGGCGAGCAGGAGTCCGAGCGCGACCTCCGGCCGGAGGTACCACGCCGGATCCGCGGGGACGGGGATCTCCATCGCCTCGGTGAGTTCCTCGGGGAACGCGGCTGTCGCCGCGAAGAGATACGCGCGCGTGGGGTTCGTGAGGACGCCGAGAAACTGGATCAACTCGGGATCGACGCTCACTCCGAGCAGTTCGCGGAGGACGTACTCGACGCCCGCGAGGCCCGAAACGTCGTCGTTGAGGGCCATCAGGTTGGTCGAGAAGTAAAAGCCGAGGGCGCCGAGCATCGCCCGCGATCGGGTGGCGGTCGCCGCCGAGATCGCGATCGCGACCGAGACGTACGCGAGCGCGTACACGGTCGTGAGCGCGGCGATCCCGACGAACGCGCGCCACCGGACGGGGCCGAACCAGACCGACGCCAGCGCGGCGGCCACGGCGAACGCGAGCGCGAGCGAGGCGGCGACGACGCCCGCCCGGGAGAGGTACTTCCCGAGCACGACGTCGCGACGGCTGACCGGCGTCGAGAGCAGGTGCTTGATGCTCCCGGACTCGCGTTCGCCGGCGATGGCGAGGTACGCCGCCACGAGCGCGACCGCGGGCACGAACACGGCGCCGACGAACACCACGTTCCACAGCGCCAGCACGTCGTCGGACGCCCGTTCGAAACTGCCGAGCCGGACCTGCAGGAAGAACAGCGCGGTCAGCGCCGTGTAGGCGCCGCCGGCGGCCCAGACGATCTTCGCACGCCGGACGTCGAGGAAGTCCTTGTGCGCGACGGCGCGGACGCTCATCGCTCGCCCTCCACTACCAGCGGGTCCGTCGACGGCACTGGCGTCGGGTCCGCCGTCCGCCCGCTCGACGTGTACCGGTTGAACAACTGTTCGAGCGAGGCGTCCTCCGAGACGATATCGAGCACCCGCGCCCGTTCGGCGAGGCGGACGGCGACCGCGATCTTCGCCGTCGGATCGCTGACCGTCACCGCGACCGACGAGTCTCCGGTCTCGACCGTTTCGACGCCGGCGACGGATTCGAGCGCGAGGTCGTCGGGGACGCGTGCGACGTCGAACCGGATCGACCCGCCGAGGTCGAGGTCGGTCCGGAGTTCCTCCGGCGTCCCGGTCGTCGCGAGGCGTCCGTCGTTCATGATCCCGATGCGGTCGCACACCGCTTCGACCTCGCTCAGGAGGTGACTCGAAAAGAACACGGTTCGACCCTCGTCGGCTTCCGCCCGGACGATCTCCCGGAGGTCCTGCATCCCGGTCGGGTCCAGTCCCGACGACGGCTCGTCGAGGATCAGGAGGTCGGGGTCCCCGACCAGCGCCAGCCCGAACGCGAGCCGCTGGGCCATCCCCTTGGAGTAGCCCTCGACGGCCCGGTCGGCTGCGTCGGCCGAGAGCCCGACGCGCTTGAGCAGCGCGTCGACGTCCGCCTCGACGCCGTTCGCCCGGGCGACCCACTCGACGTGCTCGCGGCCGGTCAGCCGGCCGTAGAGCGCCCCACCTTCGGGCAGAACGCCGGTCCGACGACGGATCCGACCGGCGTCGGTCTGGGGGTCGTGTCCCAGCACGGTCGCGGACCCCTCGGTCGGTCTGACGAAATCCAGCAACACGTTGATCACCGTCGACTTCCCGGCGCCGTTCGGACCGAGGAAGCCGAACACCTCCCCCTCGTTGACGGAGAGGTCGAGGCCGTCGACGGCCACGACGTCGCCGAATCGCTTCGTGAGGTTTCGCGTACGGATGGCGGTCATCTCGACTCGCGATACCACCGGCGGACCCGACGCTCTGTCTCCGAAGATACTGGGCGGGTTTAACTGTCCGACCGGCGCCGTCCTCCCTGTCCCCTCACGTCCCCGTCGAGAGGAACTGGGTCAGCAGGTTTCGCTCGGCGCGTTGCAGGTGTTCGGCGACGGTCGACGGGTCGACACCGACCTCGGCCGCGACGTCCTCCGTCGACGCTTCGCGCGGGACCTCGTAGTACCCCTCCTCGAAGGCGACCCGGAGGATCTCGCGCTGGCGGTCGGTGAGCTGCTCCATCGGCCGAGTGGGGCCGTCGTACTCCCCCAGCTTTCGCAGGTCGGGCGACACGCCGGAGTCTACGTACTCGCCGATACTCCCCCGGATGGCCTCCTGGGACCCGACCAGAGAGAGGGTGGTGCCGTCCTCGTCGACGTCCGGGTCACAGGTGCCGACGAGGTCCTCCGCGTACTCGGTGATGTCCGCGGACAGATCCGGTGCCGTGAACCCGATGACATACAGGTACGCGCCCTCTGTGTCGGTCACTCGCTCCCACTGGTCGACGTACTCGAGGTCGTCGAGCCGCCCCTCGTCGAGCCGCGTCTCTACCTCCACCTGCACCACGGCGCCGTTCCCGTGACACGCGAGCTCCTCGAACTCGCGCTGGCCCGCCTCGCGGCAGAGCGACACCAGCTCCCCGATGCCCATGGCCTCGTACTCCGATTCGCTGATAGTGATCTCGGCTTCTCGCATGGATACTCGGTCTCCGGGCTCAACTGACCGCTCCCCGCACGGCTGCGGTCGTTTCCGCGCGATGCTCCACGCCTCCTCCTGCGACCGACAGCAGTCTCGACAGTTCGACGGTCTGTTCGCCGTTCATGGTTTGTCCGTGTTTCGTTCGGTCTCGAACCGCTGCCGTCCGCTTTCGACCGGCCACCGGCGAGTCAGCGAGGACTCACCCGTCCTCCCATTTGTGTCCCCGACCTACGGGGCCCGGGATATTATACGCACCTATCACGAGCGCTTCGACCGGTGCAGGCCATCGGAGACGCGCCCCCGGCCGGTTGCCCGGTTCCCGCGCCGGGTTTATATTCGACTGTTGCCTACGCAGGCGTGTGAGCACGCGAACGAGTGCGCTGGACGCAGTCGTCTTCGGGGTGGACGTCCAGAGTGGCGACGTGCGCGGGGACGTTTCCTACGCGCTGGTCGCGTTCGACGGCGAGCACGTCGACCGCGACGTGGTCTCCCGGCGGAAGCTCCGCCGGCTGATCCGCGACGAGAAACCCGCCATCGTCGCCACGGACAACATGTACGAACTCGCGGAGAACAAGGACGCCCTCGTCCACTTTTTGGGGGAACTCCCCGACGAGACGACGCTGGTGCAGGTCACCGGGGCGGAGCGGCCGGAACCCCTCTCACGGGTCGCCAACCGCCACGACGTGCCCTACAGCAAGGACCCGATGAAAGAGGCCGAGGCCGCCGCCCGCCTCGCCGCCCGGAACGTCGGGCAGGTCGTCTCGGCGTTCACCGACGAGACGGAGATCAAGGTCTCCCGCGGCCGCTCGACCGGCGGTGGCGGCGGCTGGAGCGAGGACCGCTACACTCGCCGGATCCACGGCTCCGTCAAGAAGCGGACCCGCGAGGTCGAGGCCGACCTGAAGGAGGCCGGGCTGGACTTCGAGCGCGAGGAGACCGAGAAGTACGGCGGCTTCTCCAACGCGATATTCACCGTCGAGGGCCGCCCGCGGGACATCCCGGTCTCGAACGAGCGGGCCGGCGACGTGCGCGTCGAGGTCGAGCGCGTCCGCCGCGACGGCATCGAGTTCCGCCCGCTCGCCAAGCGCCGCGACCACGTCGTCGTCGGCGTCGACCCCGGGACCACCACGGCGGTCGCCATCGTCGGCCTCGACGGCGAGGTGCTGGACGTCCTCAGCACCCGCACGGCCGACAGCGCGGAGGTGACCGAGTGGATCGTCGAGCGCGGCCGGCCGGTCATCGTCGCCGCGGACGTGACGCCGATGCCCGAGACCGTCGAGAAACTGCGCCGCTCGTTCGACGCCGCCGGGTGGACGCCGGATCGGGACCTCCCCGTCGACGTGAAACAGCACCGCACCCGCGAGGAGGGCTACGACAACGACCACGAGCGCGACGCCATGGCCGCCGCTTTCGGCGCCTTCGACGCCCACAAAGACCAGTTCGAGCGCATCGCCGCGAAGGTGCCGCCCGGCCAGGAGGTCGGCCCCGTCGTCGCCCGCGTCGTCGCCAACGAGGAGAGCGTCGAGACCGTCCTCGCCGACCTGCGCGACGACGGCGGCGAACAGCCCGAGGAGTCCGAGCAGCCCGACAACGAGCAATCGCCCGAACAGCGGCGCATCGGCCAGCTCGAATCCCAGGTCGCCCAGCTGCAGTCCCACGTCGAGAACCTCGAAGCGACCATCGACGAGAAAGACGACGAGATCGACGACTACGAGCGCAAGCTCTCGGAGGCCCGCAGCGAGACCCGTGTCGAGGCCCGCAAGGACCGCGAGGTCACCCGACTGGAGCGGGAGAACCGCCGCCTGAAGGGCGAGATCGACGAGAAAGACGACCGCATCGACGAACTGGAAGGGAAGCTAGAGCGGCTGAAAGCGCTCTGGAAGCTCGACCACTCGAACTTCGCGGACGTCGCCGAGAAGAAACAGGGGTTGACGCCCGTCAAGGTCGTCGAGCAGTTCACCAGCGACGCCATCGACGACGCCGACGAGCGCTTCGGACTCGCCGATGACGACGTGATCCTCTTCCGCGACGCCTCCGGCGCGGGCGCCTCGACGGCCGACAAGATCGTCGATATCGACCCGCAGATCGTCCTCCGCAACGGCGGCCTCTCCGACGTCGCCGACGAGATCCTCTTCAAACACGACGTCCCGGTGGCGCCCGCCGACATGGTGACCGTCCAGGAAGTCGACGAACTGGCGGTCGCCCGCGAACGGGAGATCGACGAGGCGATCGCCGACTGGGAAGAGCGCGCCGAGGAGCGCGAACGCGAGCGCAACGCCCAGATGGTCGACCGCCTCATCAGCGAACACCGCGCCGGCGACCGCGGCGAGAGCGACTAACCGGGGATCGTCGAGTCGGCACGCACGTTTTTCACTCCCGACGACGCGGAAACGTCCATGGCGCGCCTCGGCGAGGGACCGGCGCCGACCGACGAGCGGGAGCTTTACCTGCGGGTCCTGCTCGGGGTCGGCGTGTTCGTCTTCGTCGTGCACTGGCTGTTCTTGCCCCCGGGCTGGCTATGGCCGCGAGTGCCATCCATCAGTACGGGCGTGCTCGCTGCGCTCGCCGCCCGCGCCGGCTACCGCGGCTACGGGCTAGGTGTCGGCGTCCTGGCGACGAGTGCGCCGGGGCTGGCGCTGGCGCTCAGAAGCGAGTTCTGGAGGGTACACGTCGGCTGTTTCCCCGAGGCGGGCTCGTCCGAGGTGTGCGTGATGGCGCCGCCCGACCGGCTCCGGTACGCCGCGGAGATGCTTGCGCTCTCGGTCGCGTTCGTGCTCGTCGCGTGCGCGCTCGGGTACGGGGTCGGCGCCGGCGCGCGGCGGATTGCGGGCCGGCACCGGACGGCGCGGTCGTTCGACCGCTAAACCATCCCGCCCATGCCGAACGAGGCGAGGACGTTCGTGACCAGGCCGTAGAGCACCAATCCGAGCCCGGCGACCACGAGACCGATACCGGCGGCGATCAGCGGGTCGACCCAGGCGAGCAGTCCGATCCCGCCGAGGATCACGAGCACGCCCACGATCCCGGCGGCGCCGAGTTTGTCGAACACGTCTCCCCGTGCTCCGCCCCGCGACTTAACGGTTTCAGTACCGGTCGTGACGGACCTGCCAGCGATGGAGAATCAGTACGCGTACTCCGTGTCGACGTTCTGCGCCGCGCGGACGAGCTCCGTCACGGCTTCGCGGCGGTTCAGCAACTGCATCTCCGACCCCTCGAACTCGAAGGCGCCGCCCATGACCGCCTCGGTGACCTCGATCTCGTCTTCCAGCAGGTCGACCCACGCCCCGTAGGGTCCCCGCAGGCCGAAGTCGTACTCCGCGTTCGGGTCGCTCCCCCGCGCGGCCACACACGCGCCGTCGGTGATGACGACGGTCAGCGTGATCGGGTTCCCGTCGTAGCGGTCGTCCGGGAGGATGTCGAACCGGAAGGTGGCGTCGAAGCCCTCGGCGGCCTCGGTGAACGCCTCCCGGTCGTTGAGTCTCGCTTGCAACTGGTCGGCCCACTCGTCCGCGTCGCCGGGCAACGTCGGTGTCATCTTGTCTGGTGTGGCTCCGTTCCGGGCTTGGGCTTTTCGGCTCTAGCTGTGGTTGTCGTGTCAGTCTCCAGTCACCCTCTTCCCCCGGTTCCGGCTGTGGACAATAGTACGCGCCGGCGCCTCTCGACCCGCTCGCTAGCAGGTGAAATTGTCGTCGACAGCAAGCGATGAAAGCCCTCGGCCCGCTCGGGACGCCGCGGTTCGCTGCGCGCGCTCACTTCGTTCGCGTGCTTACTTCGCCGGGGCGCCGAAAGACTCGCTTCGCTCCTCTTTCGAGCCCTCGTTCGCATGGCTCACGAGGACGCCACCGACCGGACCTCGCCCTTTCAGTCCGCCAGGAGACTCGCTTTGCTCGTCTCCTGAGCCCTGGCTCGCTTCGCTCGCCAGGACGCCAGGAACAGCAGGACCGCACCACACAGCACCGCGCCTCACGCCTCCCCAGCCGATTCACTCGGTCGCTGCGCTCCCTCGCTCATCCCTCGCACGGTGTCGTCTCGTGCCCTCGCGTTCGCTCGGGACACTCGACAGCGCGCGCCACGACAGAAAATCAGTAGTCTGCGCCCGTTACAGTTCCAGCCCGCGGATCGCGACGGACTCCTCGCCATCTTGAACACGACCGATAATCCGACCGTCGTCGGTCGCCTCGACGACGTCCTCGGCGTCGTCCTCGGACATCGCCGCCACGAACCCGGTTCCCATGTTGAACGTGTGGTGCATCTCCTCGTCGGCCACGTCGCCCTCCTGCTGGACGAAGTCGAACACCGGCTGGGCGTCGAAGGGGTCCGTGATCTCGTAGTGGAACTCACCCATCCGGGTGAGGTTCGTCCAGCCGCCGCCCGTGACGTGAGCCGCGGCGTGAGTCTCCGCCTCGCGAAGCGGGCCGAGGAGATCGCTGTAGATGCGGGTGGGTTCGAGCAGTTCCTCGCCGATAGAGCGGTCGGTGTTCGGCGGGAACGGGTCGGTGTACTCGTGATTCCGGGTGACCGCCTCGCGAGCGAGCGTGAGGCCGTTGGAGTGGATGCCCGAGGAGGGCCACCCCACGACGACGTCGCCGGCCTCGGCCTCGCCGGGGAAGATGGCGTCTTTCGGCGCGAGGCCCGCGCACGTGCCGGCGATGTCGAGGCCCTTGATCACGTCGGGCATCACGGCCGTCTCCCCGCCGACGAGGGCGACGCCGGCCCGCTCTGCGCCCTCGTCGAGCCCCTCGCCGATCTGTTCGGCGGTGGCGTCGTCGGGTTTCTCGACGGCGAGGTAGTCGACGAAGGCGACGGGGTCGACGCCCGCGGCGACCAGGTCGTTGGCGTTCATCGCGATGCAGTCGATGCCGATGGTCGAGTAGTCGTCGAGCGCCTCGGCGACGAGCAGTTTGGTACCCACGCCGTCGGCGGCGAGCGCGAGGTAGCGGTCGCCGATGTCGAGCAGGCCCGCGTAGTCACCCTCGAAGTCGCCGGTGGCGCCGACGAGCGCCGCGGTCGCCGCCTCCTGGCCGGCGATGTCGACGCCCGCGTCGGCGTAGGTCAGTCCCTCCGCTTCGTCCTCGGCCGCGTCGTCCGATCCGTCGGTCGCGTCCCCGTCGGTCATGTTGAATCCCCCGCGGAGCGCGAGCAAAAGGCCACCGTTTCGGGTGGAGCGCTCGACCGCTCACTCGGCGCTATCCCGGTCCGGGTCGAGGAACCGCTCGGTCCCCTTCCGGGCGAGCCACGGGACGCGCTCGACGAGCGCCATCCCGAACCGGGTCTGCCAGTCGGCGTATATCACGGGTCCCGTGGAGTCGATCTTCCGGGCGAGTTTCCGGCCCACCGCGGCAGGCTCCTGGGTCGCGGCGTCGGGGTACTCCAGTTCGGCCGCCGAGCGGGTTCGCGTCGCCGGCGGGTACATCAGCGTACACCAGACGTCCTCGTGCCGGAGTTCTTCCCGGAGCGTACGGGTGAGCCCCTCGACGGCGCCCTTGCTGGCGGTGTACCCGGAGAGTCCGGGGTGGCCGACGCTTGCGACGCCCGAACTCACGTTGTGGACGATCCCCGATCCGCGGGTGCGCATGTGCGGCAGGACGGCGTGGATCGTCCGGAGGTACCCGAAGAAGTTCACCTCGAACTCGCGCCGCGTGTCCGCGAGCGTCCGCTCGTCGAACAGGCCGAAATCGAAGACGGCGGCGTTGTTCACGAGGACGTCGATTCGTCCCCACCGGCCGAGGACGGCGTCCACCGCCGTGTCGACGTCCGCGTCCTCGGTCACGTCGCACTCGGCGACGTGGACGCGTTCTGGTGCGGCCTCCGCGAGCGGGTCGAGACCGTCGAGCGCGACGTCGAGGCCCGCGACCCGATACCCGTCTTCGAGCAGCGTCCGCAACAGGTGATAGCCGATCCCCTCGTTGGCGCCGGTGACGACCACGACGCTTCCGCCGTCGGCTTCGGTCATACTGCGCTCGTACGGGCCAGCGGCGCTTAAGCGGCGCGTGCAGGGGTTCGATTCGCCGTCGCCGCGGCGCTACCCCTCGAACGGGGGTTCGTAGTCGCTGCGAATGTAGTAGCGCACCCAGTTGCCGTACGTGCGGTCGGCGGGCGTGTCGGACACCTGTTCGTACCGGACGATCCCGTCCTCGTCGACCACGTAGGTGCCGGCGACGCCGGTCAGACCGTGGTCGGTCTCCTCTGTGCCGCTGTAGCGGTCGGCGACCTCCCCGTCCGGGTCGGCGAGCAACTGGATCGAGAGGTCGTAGCGGTCGCGCATCTCGGTCACCTCCGGCAGGGGATCGGGGACGACCGGGACGACGCTCACGTCGTCGTGGAACCACATGTCGTAGGACACCTCGCTGAACGTCTGGAGCTGTTCGGCGCAAAAGGAACACCAGACGCCGCGGTTGATCAGGACCACTGCGGGCCCCTCTTCCAGTTCGTCGGTGAGCGAGACGGTGTCGCCGGCCGTGCTCGGGAGTTCGAACGCTGGAGCGGAGTCGCCTTCGAGACTCATGCCTCCGGGGAGGGGCGCGAGCGTGGTAAATCGCCGGCCGGCAGTGTGCGGGTCGCGCTCGAACGGACCGCGTCGGCGCGGCGCCGGGTCTGCCGGTCACTCGCGGTCTTCGACGTTCTCGTCGATGGCCATCCCGGTGGTCATGATGGCCTGCATCCCCTCTTCGACCGTGAGGTCGACGTCGAAGACGCGCTCTTCGGGCAGGTTGAGCAGGTGACCGCCCATCACGGGGTTCGGTGCCATCGGGACGAAGACCGTCTGCATGTCCGTCCCGTCGGCGACGCGTTCGATCTGGTGGGGCGTGTCCGCGGTGAGGAAGGCGAGTGCGAAGGAGTCCTCGCGGGGGAACTCGACGATCTTCACCTCCTGGAAGCTCTCGGTGTCGCCGTCGACCATGACGTCGCTCATCCGCTCGACGCTGGTGTAGATCGAGCCGACGCCGGGCAGGTCCTCCATGAGGACGTCGAAGCGGTCGGCGACCTCCGTCTCCGGTCCGTGCTGGGCGGCGAACCCGACGAGGAAAATGACCCCGAACACGATCGACGCGGCCAGCAACTCCACGAGCCACGTGCTCATCTCCTGGCCGGGACCGAGCGCGACGATAGCGTTCGCGAGCGGAGTCAGCGCACTCGACACCGTCCCGAAGACCCACAGCAACACGAGCACCGTGATGAAGAAGGGGACGGTGAGCGCCAGCCCCGAGAGCATGGTCTGGCGGAAGTCGCGCCTGACTGCCTGGCTCTCTTCTGCCGCGACGTGCGCGATCTCGTCGACGTCCGGTCTGGACATGTCGGTAGTTGGGGTCGAACGTGGAAGTGCCTTGCCGGGTAGGCGCTCCCTACACGCTCAGAAGAACGTCCGCAGGTACGTCCGCTCCGGCGGGAACAGCGCCGCGAGCGCGTCCGCCGTCGACTCGTCCGCGACCGCGAGGTCGCCGACCCGACGGGCCGCCGGGAGGTCGTGGTAGCCGACGACGAGCTGCGAGAGCGTCCCGACGTCGACCGTGGCGTCCGGTTCGCCCTCCGACTCGTCGACGGCCGCGCACTCGGCGCAGCCGTCCTCGACGGTGAGCCGGAACCGACCGTCGTTCCACTCGGCCGTCCCGTCGGTGACGTCGAGGACGACCGCGGCGGTGACGCCGTCGGGGTACGGGCAGGCCTCCAGCGCCGCGGGCACGTCGACGATCCGGACCATGGGCCCGGTCTTCGTCTCGCACTCGACGGCGTCGGGATCGGGCACGAGGTCGAGCAGGTCGGTCCGGTCCGACTGCAGCGCCACCTCGCTGGCCTGGGAGTCGTGGTCGGCGAGGAAGCCCAGGAGGCCTCGGTAGGCCTCGTTGTCGACGGCGGCCACGTCGTCGACGGACAGCCGTCGGTCGCCGAACCCCGGCCCGGCGTCCTCGAAGGAGTAGATGACGAACCCCGCGGCCTCGCCGTCGCGCTCCCAGACGGACGCCCACGGCCGCTCGTCGGCGTCCTCGCGGAAGACGCGCTCGCGCCACCACGGCTCGGCACGCCGGCGCAGCGCGAGCGTGGTTGCTTCGGCCGCGGCCTCGTGCACGTCGCGGAACTCCCGCCAGTCGTCGGCGTCGGCGGGCCGCGCCCGGCCCTCGGCGGTCCCGCGAGCGAACGCCAGCTGGTCCGGCGGACAGGTGACTTTCGCGTACGTGCCGGCGGTCGCCCAGCCGAACTGCGCGTAGTACGACCGCGAGAACGGCCAGAGCGCCGCGAGGGGGGACTCCCCCCGCCAGCGGTCCAGGGCGTCGTCGATCAGGGCGGCGACGTGCCCCTCCCGGCGGTGTTCCGGCGGGGTCGCGACGGCGGCCAGGCCCGCCAGCGGCACCCACTCGCCGCGGAGGTTCGCCCGGAAGTCGTAGTGGCCGCAGACGCTCACGAGGTCCTCGCCCGCGAACGCGCCGTAGCGGTCGGCGATGCGTTCGGGCTCCTCGTCGTACTCCTGGGGGCCCGCTTCTGGGTGGAACGCGTAGTCCACGATGGCCCGGAACTCGTCGAACCGGTCGGCCGTCAGCGGCCGCACGTCGACGTCGGCTACGTCGTCTGTCATACCCGATCTGGGGGCCGACGGGTCGTTATAGCTTCGGCAATCGGTTGCCGGGCGGTGTCGGGCGTTGCCGATTCGACCGCGACCGCGGTTCCGCGACGGCCACGGAGCGGGCCGGGAGCGCCGTCAGAAGAACGTCCGCAGGTAGACCCGTTCCGTCGGGACCAGCGCCGTGAGTGTGTCCGCCGTCGCGTCGTCGGCGACCGAGAGACCGCCCAGTCGACGCGCTGCCGTCACGTCGTGATAGCCGACGACGAGTTGGGAGAGCGTCCCGACGTCGACGGTCGCGTCCGGTTCGACGTCTGCGACGGGCGAACACGTCGCTTCTCCGTCGGCCACTTCGAGACGGAACCGACCGTCGTTCCAGTCGGCTGTCCCGTCGGTCACGCCGATAGTCAGGTCGGCGGTTGCGTCGGCGGTATACGGACAGGCTTCGAGCGCGTCGACCACGTCGACGACTCGGACCATCGGCCCGGCCATGACCCTGGAGTCGACCGTCGTCGGATCGGGGACGAGGTCGAGCAGGTCGCCGCTCGAATCGCCGGAGAGCACGACTTCGTCGGCCTGGGAGTCGTACTCGGCGAGGAACCCCAGCAGTCCCCGGAGCGCCTCGTGGTCGGCGTACGCGACGTCCTCGACGCTCACCCGGCCGTCGGCGAACTTCGACCCATCCCCGAACTCGTAGACGACGTACCCGACCACCTCGCCGTCGCGCTCCCAGACGTAGGCCCACGGCCGGTCGTTCTCGTCGGCCGAGAGCAGGCGGTCGCGCCACCACTGCTCGTCCTCGCGCCGGAGCACCAGCGAGCGCTCGGCGGCGAACGCATCGTTGACGGCTCTCAGATCGGCCCACTCCTCGACCGTCGCCGGTCGCGCACGGCCCTCGACGGACCCGCGAGCGAACGAGAGCTGGTCGATCGGACAGGTGTACTTCACGTATCGGTTCGCAGTCGCCCAGCCGTACTGTCGATAGTAGGGCGGCGAGAACGGCCACAGCGCGGCCAGCGGGAAGTCGCCGCGCCACCGTTCCAGCGCGTCGTCGACGAGCGCCTCGGCGTAGCCCCGCCGCCGGCGTTCGGGCGGCGTCGCCACGGAGGCCAGCCCGGCCAGTGGCGTCCACTCACCGCGCAGGCTCGCGGTGAGACCGTAGTGCGTACAGACGCTGACGAGTTCCTCACCGTCGAAGGCACCGTAGGGGGCCGATATCTCGTCGAACTCGGCCGTCCCGTCCTCATCCCGGGGACCGCGCCCGGCGTGGAACGAGTGGTCGACGATGGCGCGGAACTCGGCGGCGTCCTGCGGGTCGAGCGGACGGACGGTGACCCCGTCGGCTGTGTTCGGCATGTCTCCTCCCGGGATGGGCTGGCCGATATGCGTTGGGTGGCTGCGAGAGGTGATACCACTCGACAAGCACGACCCGCGGACGGGGCCCCGCCACTCAATAGGTCTGGGAGGAGGCGGACCCGACGGCGATCCGGACGAGCGTGTTCTCGGACCAGTCGTCCGGGTCCGCACCGTAGCGACGGTTTATCCGTCGGTTCGCCTGCTCGTTCTCGGCCTCGTCCTCGACGACAGTCGCCGTCCCGCGCACGGTGACAGTCCACTCGGGATGGCCCGCCTCGCTCTTCTGTATCGAGAGCGCGACGCGGGGGTTGTCGCGGATATTC
Source organism: Halosimplex amylolyticum (assembly GCF_051414035.1). Lineage (NCBI taxonomy): Archaea > Methanobacteriati > Methanobacteriota > Halobacteria > Halobacteriales > Haloarculaceae > Halosimplex > Halosimplex amylolyticum. The sequence goes on from NZ_JBLKNW010000002.1 coordinate 621,800, forward strand.
GCGAGTTTCTTCCCGGTAGTCATCACCTCGATCACGGGCCGCTCGTCGCCCTCGGCCGGTTCGTAGCGAAACCAGACCGGCGCGGCGTGGGGGCGCCCGTCCGCACAGGTCGCCAGATGCGCCGCCACTGGATCGCCGGTCAGGAGTTCTTCGACCTTGTCGGGGACTGTCTGGCTCATATCGAACGATGGGCCGGGACGCGGAAGTTATCTCTCCTCTTTCTCGGGAGCGGTGGCGCGCGCTGTCGCGCGCTTTCATGCGCGCGACGGAGCCGTGCGAGGGATGAGTAGTGAGGGACCGAAGGTCCCTCAGACCATGCGAACGGCGCCGAAGGCGCCGTGAGCAGAGAGCGCAACGGAGTGAGCACCGCAATCGGTTGGGGAGGTGGGAGGCGCGGTGCGGTTCCTGGTGGACTGAAAGGGCGAGGCCCGGTCGCGCCAGCGGGGAGTCGTCTGAGTGGGCACTATCCGAACGAGCGAAGCGAGTGAGGATATCCCACTCAGCGACCGCGAGCGGGCCGAGGGCTTTCAACGCCTGCTGTCTTCTGTATCGAGACTGACCGCTAGCGAGCGGGCCGAGGGCTTTCAACGCCTGCTGTCGTCTGCGGTCGATCTATCTGCTAGCGGGCCGAGGCTTTCGTCGGTGACTGTCAGACACAGCAGACGTAATCCCGAAAACCAACACGACTCCGTCAGAGCCCGAGGCCGAACAGCGCGAAGACGGCGAGCAGGACGCTCGGGACGGCGACGGCGACGTAGACGGGCTTGCTCCAGCGGAACACCTTCCGGCCGTCGAGCGGGCCGTAGGGGATCATGTTGAACCCCGCGAGCAGGAGGTTGATGCTGACGCCGCGGGAGCCCACGAGCCCGAGCAGGCCGGGGCCGAACAGCATGACCGGCAGGAAGACGGCGGCGAGGCCGATGTTCGTCACCGGTCCCGCGAGCGCGATGAGGCCGTTCTCCCGCGCGGTGATGCGGCCGCGGTGGACGACCGCACCGGGCGCGGCGAACAGGAAGCCCGCGAGCGCGGACATCACCGCGAGGAACAGCATCCCGTAGTCGGCCTGGAAGGCGGCGACCTGTCCGAACCGGACGGCGACGACCTTGTGGGCGAGTTCGTGCAGGAGGAAGGCGACGCCGACGGTGGCGAGCGAGACGCCCAGCGCGAGGGCGAGCGTCGACGGCATGATCGCCCCGCGCAGGGCCGCGTCGGCGATCGAACGGTCGATGAAGATGGTGAACGCGACGCCGAGCGCGAGCCAGGCGACCGCGAGGTCGCGGAGTTCGCGCGTGCTGAACGAGATGCCGCCGCGACCGCCGGGTCCGGGGCCGCCGCCGGGACCACCGCCGCTCCGGCCGGATCGACCGCCGGCGGGCGACCGACTCACGGGAGGGCACCCCAGACGATGTCCCAGCCGTTGCGCGCGCCGTCGAGGAGCAGGCCGGGAATTGCCTCGACGCCGCCGATGGGCGCCGAGAGCATCGGCAGGATGAGCGGGAAGACGACCAGACTCGCGACCATGCTCCCGACGTTGGTCAGGCCGGCGATGAGGATCAGCCGGAAGAGGGGGACATCGCGCATCCGGGCGAAGATGTCGGCGATGGGCGCCTCGTCGTCGTCGAGGATCTCGTTGAGGCGGCCGATGTCGCTGACGTTCACGTCGACGTAGCGTAACTCGACGTAGCCGGCGAACCAGCCGGGGGCCAACAGCGGGTTGACGCTGGTCAGCCAGGCGACGCCGCCGCCCGCGAGCGCGCTCGGCCAGTGGGCGCCGGCCACTTTCGCCAGTCCGCCGGCGAGGACACCGTTGACGATGAACCACGCGACGAACAGTTCGACCAGCCAGGCGTTGCTCGCGCCGCCCAGCGCCAGCAGGACGAAGAAGACGAGGAAGCCGACCGTCAGCGCGTAGCCGACCGCCTTGTAGAGGTACGCGGTGAGGCCCGACCCCGACGCCTCGCCGACGAGCGACTCCATCGGCGGGAGGCTCTCGGGGTCGTCGAGGTAGCGCTGGATCCCCTCGCGGTGGCCGGCGCCGACGACGGCGACGACGCTGTAGCCGGCCTCGCGGAGCGCCACGAGGCGGTGGGCGATGAAGGCGTCGCGCTCGTCGATGAGCGCCTCGGCGGCCCCGGGCGCGAACCGCCTGAACTCCTCCATCATCGCCGTCACCACGTCGGCGTCGGTCAGTTCCTCGATGTCGATCTCGTCGAGGTCCTCTTCCTCTGGGACGACCGTCGCGAGAATCGCCCCGCCGAGGACGCCCAGGCCGCCGCCGAGGAGCGCGCCGGCGACGAGGCCCGTCCCCGCCTGGAGGACGAACCCGCCGAGGGAGGTGAGCCGTTCGGCCGTCAGCGAGAGCGGGCCGACGGCCAGGCCGCCGCTCGCGGCGACGGCGACGCCGACGACGGACCCGACGCCGACGCCCGCGACGATCCGCGTGTAGGTCGTGTTGGGGAGCGCGAGCGCGTCGAGCAGGCGCGCGAACGCCGAATCGAACAGGGACCACAGGACCGCACCGCCGAGGGCGCCGGCGACGAGCCCGCCGGCGAGCGCGACGACGTCGGCGCCGAGGGTCGCCACGATGTCCGCGCTGGCGAACCCGAGCGCGCCCGCGGCGACCATCGCGACGGCGAAGCCCGCGAAGGCGCCCATCGCGATGCCGAGACCGGTGCCGACGGCGACGGGCGAGCCCACGGCCAGCGTGAGGTTGCCCAGCATCGTGAGCTTCCGGAACGGGCTCAGGCGGGCCCAGAAGCGCTGGACGGTCATCTGGATGTCGCGGTCGACGAGGGCGACGCCCAGGCCGTGATCCTCGGCGGAATCGATCGCAGCCATCATATCGGCGCCGGGGTCGACGCCGAGTTTCTTCCCGAGCCGGGTCTGGACGTACGAGAGCATCCAGTAGGCCAGGAACTGGAAGACGGTGTTGCCCCGGAGCATGTCGCCGGGGTCGATGTCGTCGGGCGTTTCGCCTTTGAGCTGGCGATAGCGGCCCTCGTCGAGTTCCACGGCGACCACGTCGGGTCGGCGTTCGGCGATGGTCTCCTCGACTCGCTCGACGCTCTGCTGGGAGACGTGGGCCGTGCCGAGAACGTGGACTTCGCCCTCCCCTGCCTCGCGGGAGGGCGGGAGCGTCATCTCTCCGTCGACTGCTCCGAGGTCGTCACCGGCGCGCTCGGTCATTCACCCCCGCTACACGGGCGTCGGGTTTACCGTTGTCGGGACGCCGACGCGTCCCACTCCCGCCGTCGCTCGCTCCCCCGTCGAGGTGATACTCCGGGCCTATTATCAATTGTAAATATAGGTAGCCGAAACTGTTCGTCTTCCCGGCAGTGCAGCTATCAAGTGCCGTAATTTGCCACGAAGCTTTAACTGGGGTAATTATCGACACCTGATATGGACCTGAAAATCAAGCTCGTGGCGCTCTTTCTCGCGATCTCGCTGATACCGCTGTCTGCAGTAGGGGCGCTCGCGACGACGAACATGGGGGATATGAACCAGCACGCCCAGGATCAGAGTTCGGAGTACCTGCGCACGGAGATCACGCGGCAACTGGACACGACGGTCGAGGCGAGACAGGACGGCATCCAGAACCAGGTCGACGAACGGGCGATCGGCGTCAAGTCGATGGCCTCCTCGGCGACGATGGAGAACTACCTCGCCGCGAGCGAGGGGGAGATGGACCTGGTCAAGCAACTGAGCGAGGACCAGGTCGGGTACGTGGCCTTGCAGATGCGCACCTCGGTCGAGAACGCGCGCCGGACGATCCTCGAGTCCGAGTACGACGGGCGCGCGTGGGAGGACCTCTCGGAGGCCGAACAGGCGGAGGTCGAGCGCCGCGTCGAGGCACAGATCGCCGGCACTGCGGGCGCGGGCACCTCCGAGAAGGGGACGATGTACGAGACGTTCCAGCCGGGGTACATCGGTGACACGGGGTACGCGTACGTCACCGACCTGGACTCGAACGTCGTCGTCCACCACAGCCTCGAAGAAGGCTTCAACCTCAAGGAGGACGCGGGGGGGACGCTCACGGTGTTCGAGGACATCAAAAAGCGGATCCAGAGCGACCCGGGGATCAAACGGGGCGAGCGCTGGGGCGTCGCCGAGTACGACTGGGAGGACACTACCCAGGAGGGCAACCCGGTCGAGACGAAGTTCATCTCTTACACCTACTACGAACCGTTCGACTGGATCCTCGCGCCGAGCGTCTACTACTACGAACTCCAGCAGACGGCGATGGAGGACGCGAAGCGACGGACGGCGTCGTCGTTCGAGCGGACCCTCGAGTCACAGACGATGACCGTCGGCGACACCGAGTCGCCCGTCTTCGAGGAGATCACGTTCGCCGACGCGGAGGGGCAGGAAGTCGTCCGGACCTACCGCTCGGACGGGCAGACCGCCACCGACACGCGGGGGCTGGCCTCTCACTCGGACGCGGCGTGGTTCCAGGGGGCGAACTCCCTGTCGGACGGGGAGACGTACTTCGGTGACGTCCTGACAGTGGACGGTTCCGAGCGGATGGCGATCTCGACGCCCGTCTACTTCAACGGCAGCTTCAAGGGCGTCGTCATGGCGCAGTTCAACTACTCGCTCGTCACCGCGACCACCAGCTCGGTGTCGGTCGGTGACAGCGGCTACCTCTACGTCCTCAACGAAGATGGCCAGATCGTGAGCCACCCGGACCGCTCCGTCGTCGCGTCCGGGACCGACGCGGCCGCCGGCGAGTACGGCGCCGAACTCGGCGAGGTCGTCACCGAACGGATGCTCGCCGGCGAGTCGGGGATGACGACGCACACGAAGACCGTCGAGGGCGAGAACGTGACCCGGTACGTCGACTTCGCGCCGATCTACTTCGGGGACAAGCAGTTCACCCTCGTCGCGACGGTGCCCGAGTCCGACGTGAACGAGCCGATCGCCGCGCTCGGCACGTCGCTCCAGAACAAGGCCGACGGCGCGCGCAACCTCATGATCGGCCTGATCGCCGTCGCCGCCGTCGTCGTCGCCGGCGCCGGCTACGGCGCGGCGCAGTACATCTCCCGCCCGATCGTCCAGATCAAAGCCCGGGCGGCCGCGATGTCGCAGGGCCGCTTCGACGACGACACGGACATCTCGGCCGGGGACGACGAGATCGGCGAGATGGTCGACGCGTTCGACGAGATGCAGACGAACTTGAACCGCCAGGTCGACCAGATCGAGACCGTCGGCGAGGCCCTGCAGACCGGTGACCTCGACGACGACCTGGAGACGGACCTGCCCGGGAAGTTCGGGGACATCATGACCTCGCTCGAAGCGGGGATGGGCGCGCTCGAGACGAGTTTCGCCGAGATCAGCCGCGCGAGCGCGAACGTCAGCGCCGGCCAGCTCGACCAGGACCTCGAGACCGACCTCCCCGGCGAGTACGGCGACGTGATGACCGAACTCGAGGAGGGCCTCGAACAGCTCTCCGAGAGCTTCGACCAGCTCGAGACCGTCAGCGCGGACCTCCGCGACGGGCGCCTGGCCCAGGACCTGGAGACGGACCTGCCCGGCGACTACGGCGACGTGCTCGACAACATCGACGAGGGACTCGACTCGGTCGACGAGAGCGTCGCCCGCGTCCAGACCATCGCCGAGGAAGTAAGGACGGCCAGCGGCGACGTGGCAGCCAGCACCGAGGAGATCGAGAGCGCGAGCGAGGGCGTCGCGGACTCCGTCCAGGAGATCTCCCACGGCGCCGACCGCCAGGCGGAGAACCTGGAGGAGGCCGCCGACGAGATGAACGAGATGTCCGCCACCGTCGAGGAGATCGCCTCTTCCTCGGCGGACGTCGCCGAGACCGCCCGTGCGGCGGCCGAGCAGGCCGACGCGGGTCGCGAACAGGCGGCCGAGGCCTCGACGGAGATCCGCGAGATCGAAGACGAGACCGAGCAGGCCGCCGCGCAGGTCGAGGCGCTACAGGCCGAGATGGACGAGATCAGCGAGATCGTCGGCATGATCAACGACGTCGCCGAGCAGACCAACATGCTGGCGCTCAACGCCTCGATCGAGGCGGCCAACGCCGGCGAGGCCGGCGAGGGCTTCGCCGTCGTCGCCGACGAGATCAAGGGCCTCGCCGCCGAGGCCACCAGCGCGACCGAGGAGGTCGAGAACCGTATCACGGACATCCAGTCGACGACCGGCGAGACGGTCGACGACATCGACAGGATGCGCGACCGCGTCGAGTCCGGGGTCACCACCATCGAGGAGGCCATCGAGATGTTCGGCGACATCGCCGAGGCCGTCGAGGCCGCCGAGAGCGGCGTCCGGGAGATCAGCGACGCGACCGACGACCAGGCCGCCTCGACCGAGGAGGTCGTCGCGATGGTCGACGAGGTGAGCACCGTCAGCGAGGAGACCGCCGCCGAGGCGACGAACGTCTCTTCCGCCTCGGAGGAGCAGGCCGCCTCGATCAACAGCGTCTCCCAGAACGTCCAGGAGATGGCCGACCTCGCCGTCGACCTGGAAGAACTGGTCGACGAGTTCGAGGTGACCGACGTCGCCGGCGTCGACGCCGACGACGACACCGACGCGGGACCGGACGCGCTCGACGCCCTCGGCGACGAGACGGGCCTCGACGCCGACGGGACGGGCGACTTGCCCGCCAGCACCGACGGCGGTCGAGACGCCGGCGGCGACGACTGACGCGAGGCCCGGCGGACCGCGCCGCTCGGCGTTCGCTCACGTCTCGCTCGCCGATCCGTGCACGTACTGCTCGTCGAAGATCCGCGCGAGCGTCTTGAACAGGCCGACGACGATGGGACCGTAGAACAGGCCCATGACGCCGAAGGCGTAGACGCCGCCGAAGACGCCGACCAGGATCGTCCCCGAGTGCAGCGAGGACCCCCGATCGACGACGCGCGCCCGCAGGTAGTCGTCGACGACGGCCACGGCCGTCAGCCCGTAGACGACGAGGAACGCGGCGGCCAGCAGCCTGTTCTGCAGGCCGAGGTAGACGGCCGCCGGCCCGAGGACGCCGGCGACGCCGATCACCGGGAACAGCTCGAAGACCATCATCACGAAGGCCCAGAACAGCACGTCGGGGATGCCGACGACGAAGAGGCCGACGGCCGCGACGGCCCCCTGGACGACCGCGACGAAGACGTGTCCCTTCAGGACGGCCCAGGTCGTCTGGTAGGCCTCCTCGTGGAGTTCGTCGGTCGTCTGGTCGTCCAGCGGGAGCCGCGACTCGATCCACTCGATCAGGTGTTCGCCGTCGACGAGGAGGTAGTAGAGGACGAACAGGAAGAGCACGGCGCCCAGGAAGAGGTCGGTCGTCGCGTTGACGAGCATCGACACGTCGCCGAACAGCAGTTCGGCCACCCGCTGGGGGACCGACTCGACGATGGAATCCAGCGGCACCTCGATCCCGAACAGGTTCTCGATCCGACGCTCGGCCTCGTTTCCAGCCGGAAACCGTTCCAGCACCGTCGACAGGTCAGTCAGGCCGCTCGGCGCCGCGACGACCAGTATTGCGCCTGCGGCGGCGACCGCGGCGAGAGAGATCGCGACCAGCGCGATGGCGGCGACCTTCTCGCCGACCCGCGGTGCGAGTCGCCGCTGGGCCGGGGCGAGCAGCACGGCCAGCAAGAGCGCGGTCAAAAGCGCCGTCAGGAACGGCCGGACGATCAACACCAGCAGGTACGTGAACACGGCCAGGAGCGCGACGAAGAAGCCGACCCGGAGGGTCTCGGAGCGCACCATCACGACCACCGGCTGGCGCCCGGTCGTCCGGCACTCACTGGGGCGAGGACGAGCGCTCGCGTCGCGGTCGAGCGACTGCGTACAAGCGCTCGCGTCGCGGTCGAGCCGCTGCGTACAGGCACACGACAACTGTGGGCGCCCGGTCGGAAAGACCTTGACGCGGCGTGTTCCGGGTGGGTATCCGGCGGGCGCGAGCGGGAGCGGCTGCGGCGCTGGCCGGTGGGAGACGAGAGGAAACGCGGCGAGCGCGGACGCGGGTTATTCGCTCTGGATGCGCGGCGCGAGCATGAACGTGACCTGGCCCTCGCCCTCGGCGATGTCGAAGTGCATCTTGACGGGGAACTCCTCGCCGAGTTCCATGCGCACCTCGGCGTCTTTCGGGATGGCCTTGTTCATGTCCTTCAGGTAGTCGAGCGAGAACAGCGAGTGAGCGGTGCCGGCCGTCAGGTCGATGAGGTCCTCGCGGGTGAGTTCGAGGTGGACGTCGTCGGTGTCGCCCTCCGCGTCGACGTAGAAGTACTCGTCCGCTTCGTTCACGCCGAGCGCGATGTGGTCGCTGACCATGTCCGCGGCGGTGACGGCGCGGTCGATGTCCCGGCCCTCGATGACGATCTCGGCGGCCAGGTCGAGGTCGGGCAGGTCCGGCTCCTGGCGGATCGAGTCGGGGTCGATGAGCGCCAGGGTGTACTCCAGGCCGTCGATGGCGATGTGGAGTTTGCGGGTCTCCTCGTCGAGTTCGAGGTGGACGAGCTGGTCGGCGTCGGCCATGCCGGCGATGTCCTCCAGCCGCGAGAGGTTGACGCCGATGACGCCCCCGTCGGTCTCGTAGGACTCGAAGGCCGAGGCCGACAACGCGAGGTCGACCATGCCGACGTTGGCCGGGTCGACCGCCCGGATCTCCAGCCCGTCCTCCTCGAGGTGGATCTTGCACTCGTCCACCAGCACGCTCACGGAGTCCAGCGTCGTCCGGAGCGTGTCCGCGCTCACGATAGCGTTGAACATGTTGGCCGGAGCTATGCCCCCATCCGTTAAAAAGTCCCTTCATTGCCCGCGAGTGCACGCGCGGTCGCGAACCCCGGTGCGGTCGATGCCCGCAACGGATCGGATCCGGTCGGAGCGCGGACACCGCCGCGACGCCGAGAGCCTGCAAGTGCGCGCACGGCGGTTAGGCGACTCACAGCCAAATCACGCGTATGTCGCGTCCATCAGGCCGCGCGGACGGTGTCGGAGAGCAGGGGCTGACGCGGCGGTCTGTGCTGGCCGGGAGCGCCGCGACGCTGACCGTCGGGGTCGGGGCGCTGGCGGGCGCCAGCGGCGTCGCCGCGGGTCAGATCACCGAGGCCGCCGCCATCCCCCAGCCGGAGCGCTGGGACGACGCCAACCTCGCCGGGTTCATGATCCACGTCGGTAGCACGGCGTCCATCGAGCGGGCGGACACCGCTCGACAGTGCGAGGTGGTCGGCAGCGACACGTGGCCGCCCGACGAGTTACTGGCATACGAAGTCCAGCTCATCAACCGCAAGGACGACGCCGCCAGCGAGGAGGAAACGACGATGTACATCGGCGGCCGCGCCGACGTGGCTCCGGGGAAGCTCTACATCATCAATCGCTTCAACCGCTGCGACAACGGGTTCGTCGGCATAAGTCTCGAACAGATCGGCCGCTCGGACGTGGACGTGACCGTCGACGACTCGGCGAACGCCGCCACGACCGCGGCCGACGACGGCGGGTCGGGCGCCTTCGGCCCCGGGTTCGGCTTGCCGGCCGCGATCGCCGCGCTCCTCGGCGGCGGTGCGCTCTTGCGATGGCGCGACGCCGAGGAGTGACGCTCGGTCGGCATTCGCCCCATCGGGCCGCTCCGTCCCGCGTCGTCGCCGGAACGACACCCCTAACCGCGTCGGTGGGCTATCCGGCGTCAATGAGCGGCAAGGACGAGTACTACAACAGGGCCAAACAGGAGGGCTACCGCGCCCGGTCGGCGTACAAGCTCCAGCAACTGGACCGGACGGCGGGGCTGTTCGGACCGGGCAACACGGTCGTCGACCTCGGCGCGGCCCCCGGCGGGTGGCTCCAGGTCGCCGCCGAGGAGGTCGACGAACACGGCACCGTCGTCGGCGTCGACCGCCAGCGCATCGACCCGCTGGAGGACCACGACAACGTCGAGTACGTCCGCGGCGACATCACCGAGGAGTCGACTATCGAGGAGATCGTCGAGCGCGTCGGCGCCGCGGGCGACGAGCGCCCAGTCGACGTGGTCATCTCGGACATGGCGCCGAACATGACCGGCGACTACGACCTCGACCACGCCCGCTCGGTCCACCTCGCGCGGCAGGCCTTCGAGGTCGCAGACCAGGTGCTCGCGTCGGGCGGCGACCTCGCCGTGAAGGTGTTCGACGGCCAGGACGTGGAACCGCTGCAGGAAGACATGGAGGCGCAGTTCGAGTACGTCCGGCAGGTCCGCCCCGACGCCTCGCGGGACTCCTCGTCGGAACTCTACCTCGTCGCCAAGGGGTATCTCACCGCGCCCGTCCGCGAGGGCGACACCCTCGAAGTCGAGATCGTCGACATCGGGAGCGACGGCGACGGCGTCGCGAAGGTCGAGGGCTACACGCTGTTCGTCTCCGGCGTCGATGAAGGAGAGACGCTGGAGGTCCGCGTCGACGACGTGAAACCCAACTTCGGGTTCGCCCAGCCCGTCGAGTGACCGGCCGACGAATTTCTCCGGTGTGAGCGGGGAACGAACCGCGTTCTAGCCTGGGGATTGATATCACGCGGTAGCAACAGTGCTGACATGACGGGTCAGGAACGGGGTGGTTCGGGGCGGTCGCGGGCGGGCCGGCGTCGGTTTCTGTCGGCGGTCGGCGTGACCGCGATCTCGGGGCTGTCGGGCTGTAGCGCCGACATCCTCGACGGCGTGACCGGAACGGACGCGGCCGGGAGCGATACCGGCGCGACCGGCGGGTCGACGCCGACGGCCGACGGGATGGACGGGCCGAAGGAGGAACACGGCGGCTGGCCCCGCTATCACTACGACAGGTGGAACACGGGCCACCGGACGGCGCCGCTCGGATTCGACGGCGCGCCGGCGGTCGAGTGGGAGGCCTCCGTCGGCGGCGTGAGCACGATCGTCTCCGACGACGGGACGCTCTATCTCGCGGAGGGCGAGAACGGCGCCGTCCGTGCGGTCGACGCCGAAACCGGCGAGGAACGGTGGGTGTACGACGCGGTCGAGAGACTCGAACTCGGCGTCCGGACGGTGGCGCTCGACGACGAGGCGGCGTACGTCGGCGGGACGACGGCGGTCCACGCGATCGACAGGGAGAGCGGGCAACAGCGGTGGACGTTCGACGTCTCGACGCCCGCGAGCGCGCCGGTCGTCGCCGACGGGAGGATATACGTCGGCGCTGGTGAACTCCTGTTCGCCATCGACCCCGACGGGTCGCGCCAGTGGGCGCTCCGGACCGGGGTTCGGATCCGAAACCCGCCGGCGGTGGTCGACGACACCCTCTACCTGACCGCCCAGGCGTGGCTGATCGCGGTCGACGCCGCGAGCGGCGAGGAGCTGTGGTCGCTGAAACCCGGGGGCGCGACGCCGCCGGTGACCGCTCCAGTGTACCGGGCCGGCAGGCTCTACGTCGGCGGCCCGTCGCACGTCTACGCCTACGACCCCGCGGCGGAGGGCGAGCACCTGTGGTCGACCGAAACGCTGAACCAGGTCGTATACGAGTCGCCCGCGGTCGCGCACGGTACCGTCTACACGGGCGTCAACCTCGTCGACGCGCTCCACGCGTTCGACGCGGAGACCGGCGACCGGACCTGGCAGCGGTCGGTCACCGTCGCCGGCAGCCCGGTCGTCGCCGGCGACACGGTCTACTGCGTGGACGAGGAGTACGCGGAACTGCGCGCGCTCGGCGCGAGCGACGGGAGCGACCGCTGGCGGGTCTCCTTCGAGGGGAATCTCAACGTCCAGCCGGTCGTCACCGACGACCGGATCTACGTCGCCGGCCTCGAACTCGGGAACACCGAGGGAACGCTGTACGCGCTGGGGGCGCGATGACCGGCGACACGCCGAGCGCCGGCGCGCTCGTCCTCGTCGCAGTCGCGGGGCTGCTCGTCGTGGCCCCCTTCTCTGGCGCCGCGGCCGCCGCGCTGGCCGGTGGGGGCGGTGTCGCCGCCCCGCCTGCCAGCGCCGACGCTCCGCGGGGCGAGGTCGCGGCCGCGGCGTCGCTCCAGTCGGGCAACGAGACGGTCGTCCACCGCGGTGAGAACGCGACGATCGTCCGTCGAGGCGCGTTCAGTATCGCGGACGAGACGAACCGAGCCTACTCGTCGATGGAAGACGAGCCGGTCGTCGCGAACGGGCAGGTGTACGGCGTGTTCACCGGCAACAAGCTGGCCGGCGACGAGGGCGAACAGCGCTTCTTCTCGGCGCTGTACGCGCTCGACGGAGAGACGCTCGACGTCGAGTGGCGCGTCGAGTTCGAGACCGCCGGACTCCACGGTCGCCCGGTCGTCGCCGACGGGACCGCGTACGTCGTCATGTACGAGCAGGGGAACAGAACCCGGCCGGACACCTACTTCCTCCACGCGTTCGACGCCGAGAGCGGCGACCGCCTCTGGAAACACGAACTCGGGTCGGTCCTGTACGACCGCCGAGGGGAGGCGTGGGGCACCCACGACCGCTATCACCCGATCTACGTCGTCGACGGCCGCGTCCACACGCTGACCGTCGATACCGGGCTCCAGACGCTCGTCGCGCTCGACCCGTCGACCGGTGACGTCGCCTGGCGCCAGGAGGGGATCGCCGCGGGCGTCGGGACCGACGGCGAGCGGATCTACGCAGGCTATCGGGAGGGCCAGAACGAGTACGACGCCGGCGCCGTCATCGCGCTCGACCCGGCGACGGGCGAGACGGTCTGGACCCGACCGAACGGCGACCTCTACGGCCAACAGCGCGTGTCGCTCGTCGCGAACGGCCGCGTGTACGCCGCTCGAAGCGGACCGCTGGGGAACGACGCGGTTGGGAACCTGCACGCGCTCGACGCCGCCACCGGTGAGGAGATCTGGACGGAACTCGCCTCTGGCAACTCGCGGATCGACCCGGTCGCGGTCTACTCCGCGTCGGAGACCGTCGTCGCACAGACCTGGTCGCCCGTCGACGAGTCGGACGCGCCGAAGATCCAGGGGATCGACGACGCGACCGGCGACACCCGCTGGGCGGTCTCCTCGAACCGACTCGGCCCGACGTGGACGGTCCACACGGGCGAGCGCAACCTCTACGTCTACTCGGCGGGCGGCTTCTCCGCGTACGCCGGCGACACCCTCCACGGCCCGGACACGGACGGATTCTTCCCGCAGCCCGCCTGGAGCCGGGCCTACGGCGATTTCGAGGACGTGCGAGAGATCTCCGAGGTCGACGGGACGCTATACGAACTCCGCACGACCACGACGCGCGTCGCGGTGTCGGCGTTCGACGCGAGCGAAGGCGACCGCCGCTACGAGTTCGAAGTCGAAGGGGTCAGACCGTACATGACCGTCGCCGACGGCACCGTCTACCTCGAAACCGCCGGCGCGATACGCGCCTACGAGGCGGTCGCCCCCGGGACGGTGCCGACCGACGCCTCGCAGTCCGCCGGCGACGCCGACCCGTCCGGCGCCACGGACTCGCGCGAGCGCGTCGACGCCGGAACCGACACCGGCGGCGATTCGTCGACCGCCCCCGCGCTGCCCACAGCGCTCGGGGGACGCGGCCCGCTCGGTGCGCCGCTCGCGGTCCTGGCAGGGCTGGCGCTCGGGCTGGCCACGAGCGGTCTGCTGGTCGGGCGGCGCTACCGGTTCTGACGACGGTACCGACCGCACTGCGACCCCGGTGGGTGGCTCCGCTCAGGACTCCTTCCTGCGCAGGACGCCGAGACTCGCGAGCGCAGCGACCAGGACGACGACGCCGGCGACACCCCCGCCGAATCCGAGCGCGAGTCCGGGGAAACCGCCCGGAAGCGCCGAGAGCGGGCCGACAGCGGCCGGTCCGCCGGCCGGCGAGTCGATGTTCGACGACGGGTCGCCCGCCGACTTCGCGTCTCCGTCGCCGCTCGACGGGCCACCGCTCGCCGAATCACCGTCGCCGTCGTCCGCGTCGGCCTCGCTGTCGGCGCTCGCCTCGACGGACACCGACCGTTCGACGGTCGCGGTGTCGCCGTCGAAGTCCTCGACGGTGAGCGCAACGGTGTACTCGCCGGCCTCGGAGAAGACGTGTGTCGGCGCCTCCCCGTACCCGTCCGTCTCGCCGCCGAAGTCCCAGACGTAGGCGATCACGCCGCGGCCCTCGGGGTCCGTCGAGTTCGACCCATCGAATCGGACGGCCGGCTCGCCGTCGACCGTCACCTGCTCGGCGGTGAACTGCGGGACCGGCGCCTCGGTGTCGCGCGTGCAGGCGTCGCCCGTTCCATCGCCGTTTCCGTCGGCCTGGTCGGCGTTGGCCGCCAGCGGGCAGTTGTCCGCGACGTTGACGACGCCGTCGCCGTCGACGTCGGCCGACCCGAGCCCGGCGTTCAGGTGGGCGCGGAGCGTCCACCCGACGGCGAAGTCCGAGAGCTTCTCGTACTGCTGTCTGAACCACTCCGTCTCGCGGAAGTTGTACCGGAGGTTCGACCAGTCCTCGTGACCGGTGAGTTCGGTGGTCTCGCCGTCGTCGTTCACGTCGAGCGCGACCGACCCCGCGACCCGGTCGTTTCGGTTCCAGTCGATCCCGCCCGCCCCCGGAATCACGAATCGTTGCGGCACCTCCTCGGAGCTCCCGTTGCGAACGAAGATCGATCGTTCGTCGCTCGGTCCCCCGAGACCCGCGTTCTCGGCGAGAGACTCCTCGTCGAGCGCCGGCAGTCGCTCGCGCGAGAAGTCGAGGTCGGACTCCGGACGCGCCCACGTGCCGTCGTCGATTCCGGGCAGCGAGGTGGCCCGGCCCACGTAGTTGTGGGCGTACTGGTAGTTCATCAGACTCAGGTAGTTCGGTTTGTTGTTCCTGTTCTCGTCGCCCCCGTGTCGCAGGCCGAGGTTGTGGCCGAGTTCGTGCATCGTCGTCACCGATTCGAGCCAGACGCGCTCCTCGTGGACGGTCGTGTCTTCGAGGTCGTCTCGCAGGTGGGTGTAGCGCGCCCGCTCTCGCACCGCGTCGTCGGCCTTCGGCCCGCTCGCGAACGACATGATGTCGTTTCCGGGGGTCGGCGCGAGTCCGAGCGCACCCACGGAGTTGTTGTGCGCGGCCAGCAGATAGTGATAGGCGAGCAGTCGCGCTTCGAGGCGCTTCTCGCAGTTCTCGGACTCGCGGTCCTCGGTCGTACCGAAGTGACCGCCGTTCGTTCCGGTTCCACAGCGGTCGTCGCCGTACTTGATCGCGAAGAACTCGTCCATGTCGTACGAACCGCCGAAGTCGATCATCTGGTCCTCGGGCACGGCGTCGTCGACCTGGAAATGCACGTCGATCCCCTGTCCGCCGCCGGGGTTTTCGACCGGCGCGTCGGCGAACGCCGTTTCGATGCGGTCGAGCGACTCGGCCGTCGGCTCGTGGTCGTGAGGTGTCAGACAGGACTCGCTCCCTTCGGCGCCGCAGTCCATGTAGTCGACCTCGACGAACACGTCCTTGCGCTCCCGGTCTGCACCCATCCCGGCCAGGTTTAGGTCGACGTGGCCGTCGCCGTCCACGTCGATCCCCTCGTCCTCCCAGTTGTCACAGAGCCCGTCGCCGTCGTCGTCGGTGGTGCCGTCGCCGTCAGTGTCGACGCAGCGCAGCGCTCGCACGACCCAGCCGTCGCGGGATTCGAGCGTCGACTCGTCGATGCCCTGCGAGTCCTTCACGCCGCCGGCCATCACGAAGCCGTTGTCGGTCTTCGCGATGGCGCCGAACCCGCCGACCTGATCCTCCCGCGTGAAGTTGCGTTCCCAGCGGGCCTGCCCGCTCGCGTTCACTTTGAACAGCCAGCCGTCGCCGTACGGCGGGGCGATCGTGCCCGCCGGTCGCGTCTCGGCGTTGGTGCCCGCGACGACGTAGCCGCCGGAGACCGCTACGAGGTCGTGGCCTGACTGGTAGCCCTCGCCGCCGTAGGTGGTCGTCCAGTTGATCGCGCCGTCGGTGGTTGCCTCCCCGACGAGCGCGTCGAGGTCGCCGCCGCGCTCGGTCCACCCCGCGAACGCGTAGTCGCCGTCATCGGTCGCGACGACGCTCTGGAGAACGACCGAACCCGGTCCGATAGTGCGGGACCACTCGACTGAACCGCTCGGCCCGACTTTCGCGATCGTTCCGAGGCCGTTCGGCTCGTGTCCGACCGCGACGTAGCCGTCCGAGACGGCGATCACGTCGGTGAAGCCGACTCCGGACCCCTGAAAGGCGGTCCACTGGGGTTGCGTGTCGCCCGCGCGGTACTCGGCCAGGTGCTGGCCGGCGACGACCGTCCCCACGGCTCCCGGCGCGCCGGCGCTCGCGCCGCCGATCCAGCTCGTGCAGTCGCCCGCGCCGTCGACGTTCGGACCCCCACTGGCGCTCACGCGCATGAGCATGATCGAGTAGCGACACTCGCGCTTCCCGGTGCGCTCGGCGTAACGCGTCGTGAGCGTCTCCGTGTAGCCAGTGACGAGAAAGCCGCCCGCGCCGTCGGGCGCGATGTCGACCGCCGAGTCGTCCGGGTAGGACGTGGAACAGCTCCCTCCGTCCGGACAGACCGTCGTCTCCCCGTCGCCCCACGCCGTCTGCCAGTCGAGGTCGCCGGTGAGCGAGTCGACCCGCCCGACCCACGCCTGCGTCGTCGGCGAGTCGTCCCAGGCCAGGCGGGTCTGCCCCGCGAACACGACCCCGCCGTCGGTCCCCTCGACGTCCGCGATCACGTCGCCGCGCTCGCTGTCGACCGTCTCGCTCCACTGCTCGACCAGCGGCGCCGGCCGCTTGTCCGCGTCGAGGGTCCGGACGGCACCCGCCCTGCCGGCCGCGTTCGCCGACCCGTTCCCGCGATCCGAGGCCGCGCTCGCATCGGCCGAACCGAGGAGGGTCGACCGCGCGCCGTCGGCACTGTCGACCGTTTCCGGAGCGGCCGCTGTCGTCGTTCCCGAGACGACGACGGCGCCGACGGTCAGCGACACGACGAGGGCGGCGGCGACCGCCGCGACGGCACGCCGCATTTACCGGCGCTCCCGTCGCGGTCGGTTCTGCCATCCGCTCCGGTCGACTCGCGGACCGACACCTCGCGAAACTACCCCGACGCCGGTCCGGCGTCCGCCTCGACTCGCCCCGCTCTCGTGTCCTCCAACCCACACCATTGTCGTCCGCTGATACAGTGTACCTCTACAAAAATTCCGGGGCTCACTGCACTACGCCGGCGAAAATTCTCGGTTGGCAACGGACCCACACCGTGACTTCTTCGATTACCGAATACTTTCGCCGGACGAGACGGAGCCCGGCCCCACGCTACCTGGCTGTCTCGCGGCTCAGAACTCGGTCGCCGTGTCCTCGTCTTCGTCCCGGTCGAGGATATACCGCTTCAGGTCGTCGGCGGTCACGTCGTGGCCCTGTCGGCCGAAGAAGGCGGCGACGTTCTCGCAGTCGCGGTCTAAGAACTCCTCGGCGTTGGGGTGGTGGACCGTCACGGCCTGGCCGAGGTCGATGACGTATATCTCGTCGCCGTGGACGATCAGGTTGTACTCCGAGAGGTCGCCGTGGACGAGGCCGGCGCTGTGGAGGCGTCGCATGTACTCCCGGACGACCTCGTAGGCGGTCTCGGGGTTCTCCAGGTTCACTTCGGAGAGGCGCTTGCCGCGGCCTTCCTCGGTGCCCAGGTACTCCATGACGAGGACGTTGCGCTCGACGGCGATGGGTTCGGGGACGAGCACGCCCGCTTTCCGGGCGCGGTTGAGGTTGGCGAACTCCTTGCGGACCCACGCGAGGACGACCTTCTTCTTGTCGCTGCCGATGCCCTGGAAGCGCGGGTCGCCGTCGAGATACCCGCGCATGTCGGTGAAGTCCGAAGCGTTGATCCGGTAGACCTTGACCGCGACTTCGGTGTCGTCGTCGCCCAGCGCGGTGTAGACGTTGGCTTCTTTCCCGGTGGAGATGGGGCCGCCGAAGGCGACGATGTGGTCGTCCTGAACGAGTTTGTAGAGGGCGCCGAATGTGGCGTCGTCGAAGACAGACGCTTCGACTTTGAACTGCTCGGTGTTCTTGATCCGTTCGCGGAACTGGTTGAAATCCCGGTCTCGCTGGCGGGCGATCTTGTCCGCCTCGGTGTCGTAGACGTCGACCTCTTCCCACTCGTCGCCGGGCGCGTCGGCCTCGTCAGTGTCGAGCAGCCGGTACTCCGCCATCGTCAGCGACTCCACCGAGCGCGCGAGGAGAAATAGCGTGCGCACTCGGCGGTGATACGGTCCTCCATGCTACTCCTGGATGTGTCCCTCCTCGCGCAGCTGGTCGGCCTCCTGTTTCTCGTAGCGCCACGTGATGTCGCCCTTCTCGTCCTGCCAGTCCCACGGCTCGACGAGGACGACGTCGTCCTCGCGGATCCAGATGCGTTTCTGCATCTTGCCCGGGATGCGAGCCGTCCGCGTCGTCCCGTCCATGCAGCGTACTTCGACCCGATTCGCTCCGAGCATCTCCGTGACGACGGCGAACACCTCGTCGTCGTCGGGCATCCGCAGGTCCGTCCGTCCCTCGTTGTCGCTCATACTCGTTCGTTGTCTCGGGAGACGTTTTAAGTTTTGCAGAATAGTGAAACCAGTCCCGGGGTGGATCGGAGCCAGACCCGACAGATCCACCGCCGCGCGCGCTGTCAGTGACGGTCCCGACGACTCACTTGCGAGAGCCGCCTCATCCGACGAAGAGGTAGACCATCGCGTAGGCGACGGTAGCGAGGCTGATGGCCGAAAGCGCGGTCACCACGGCCCGCCACGACCGGAACCGCTCCAGGGAAGGCGGTGAGACGCCGACGACGCCGACCGCGAGGACGCTGAAGACGAAGTGATACGAGACGTCGAGCGTCGGCGCGGGGAGCGCCAGGGCGGCGCCGGCGTAGGCCACGCCGAGCACCGCGCGGCGGTCGACGTGGGCGTGCGGGCGCTCGCCGGAGATGCGGAAGTAGGCGGCCAGCGCCAGCCAGACGGTCGCGAGTTCGACCCCGAAGGCGCCCAGCAGGTGGAGCGTCGGGTCAGCAGAGAGGACGACGCGCTCGGCGATAACCGTCAGGTCGAAGGGGTACAGGAGCGCCGGCGGTTCGCCGGTGAGCAGGTCGCCGAAAGGGTGGGTGACCAGGCCGACGAGCGCGGCGACGCCGACGGACCGGGGGGACACGCCGCGACGACCCGCGGCGACGACCAGCGCGGCGGCGCCGAGGACGAACAGCGCGGTAACTGCGCCGGCCAGGAGTCCGCTCAGCACGGTCACGGCGGGGATCAGCGCGAGGAGCAATCCCCCGCCAGCGGCTCGGGAGCGAATCCCCGAGCGGGCGGCGAGGGAGACGGCGAGGGTGGTCACCGCCGCGACGGGGAGCGCGTGGGTGACGCCGCGGTGGACCCGGTTGCCGGCGTCCCAGAAGGATTCGACGGGGATGGGACCGGCGCCGGCCGACGGCGCGAGGAGTCCGGCGAGGCCGTAGATGACGTCGACGTCCGGGAGCGTGGCGAAGAGACCGGCCAGCACCGCGACGCGGAGCGCAGTCGCTCGCGACCACCCGAGCCGGTGAGCACCGAGGGCGGCGACCGCGAAGGCGAGGCAGGCGTGGCCGACGAACATCACTCGCGTTTCGCCGCGCGCGATGATAAGTGTCTCGCGCCAAACTCTCGCACACTCTTCTCGGGCGGGGGCGGTGGACGGCCCAGCCCTCGCGGACGAACGGCAGCGCTCAGTCGGTCAGCCCGAACACCGAGCGAATCTCCGCCTCGATCTCCTCGACGTAGCGGTCGAGGATGGTCTCGACCTTCTCGTCGTCGGCGGCGAGCACGCCCGAGAGGCGGTCGGTGGGATCGTCGGGTAGCTCGATCCGAAACTCGCCGTCGCCCTCGTAGAAGGGCTCGCTCTCGGCGAGGATCTGCTGATCGATGGCGTGGATCAGCTCCGAGTCGTAGCGGTCGTTCATCGTCTCGAAGGCCTGCTTGTAGGCGCGCTGGAGTTCCGTGAAGTAGTTCGCGTACTTGTCCTCGAACTGCTCCGGATCGAATTCGGCCATTGTCCGAACCGACGACGACCACGGACAAAAAGTCGTCCGTCTCGGGCCGGCGCGGCCCGCTCCCGCCGAGCGCGCCAGTCGGTCGATCTGCGCGTCTTTCCGTCGAGCGCGTCCACCGGCAGGTGGCTCTCAGGTGCGGTTCAGTCCTCGTCGTCGAGCCCGAAGTCGGACGCGTCGACCGGGATCCGCATCCGATTCTCCGGGAAGGCGAGCAGATAGAGCGCGCCGCCGACGATTCCCGCGAAGACGACGCCCGCGGCGACCGTCGCCGCGACCGTCACCGGGATCGACTGCCCGTTCGACGCGACGACCGCGATCACGACGCCCAGCAGCACCAGCGACGCCATCACCCCGAAGACGAACCCCGCCCCGAACAGTAGCTTCCCGTCGTCGGTCAGTGCGTCCGTCGCTCCGGTGTGCATCGTTCTCTCCCGTTGGCTCCTCTCGCTTAAATATTTGCCACCCGCCGCGCGCCCGACGATCCGGCCCACCGATCCCGACGGCGAGGCCCGCGATTCGCTCCTCGGGTCCGATTTCGTATATCCAAATGCGGTTTACGGAGCGGGAACGGGGGTCCGCCGGAACGTCGACAGCGGCGGCGTAGAATCGCCGAGCGTTCGATATCCGCCGGTTCGCGCTCGACAACCGGCGCTGGTCAGCTGTCTCGTCGCGTCAGAACAGTACGACGTCGTGCGGATCGGCCAGTCAGTGACGGGTCTGGGCCGGGAGGTACAGCATCGCGTAGGCCGTGAACAACACGCCGCCGACGCCGACGACGACGAGGTAGGCGATCGGATCGACGGACGTGACGGCGCCGACGACCGAACCGACCACCGAGACGGGGTTCGACGCGTCGATCGAGGAGCCGACGACGAGCACTAGCGCTGTCGCGACCAGCGCCAGGTCGAAGGCTTCCCGTTCCTCGATTGCCATCGTCGGATCACTCGCGGCCGACCCCCATAGTTGCCACGGCCTGCTCACCGGGCGAACGCCGGTTCCGTTCTGTGGGTCGGCGCCCCCACGTCCGATAGCACGGACCGACACCGGCCACGTCGGGGGTGAGCGGGGGTCGGTCACGCGAGAGTTCGATCTGCGCGTTTTCACCGGAGGCGCGATGACTTCAGTCGGCGCCCGTCACGTGTGACCACGACCTGGCGCGGTGTCGGGGTGCTCTCGGCCAGCGACTACGTCACTGTCGAGTAGGCGGTGACGGGCGCCTAACCCGACGCCGCGGAGCGGACCGCCGACCGTGACCGACTCCGTCTCCGGTTCCGTACCACGATGGCGACCGAACTTCGAGGTCCGCTCGCGCGCGGCCGCCCGCGGGTGGACTCGATATCGGGTGAATATCGGTGACTGTCCATCTCCCTGTGGTTCCGGGCAGTTCGACCCCGGTGCGCGACGCGCTCGATCACCTCCGCACGACGGCTTCCTCGCCGACTGCGACCTCGCGGAGGGGCGTCGAAATCGGCCGCGCACGGTCCGGATCCGCGGTCACGAACTCCATCCAGGCTGGCGAAGTCCGCCTGCCGACGCTCCCGCTCTCGGCCCAGCCGGCCCGACGCGTTCCCGGCTACCCGTCGTCTCCGACTCGATCCGTAGCGAGACGGCTGGCGTGTGTCCCGCTTTCCGGCCGAACGTGCCATTGCGTCCGGGAGTACGGCCGTCGGGATTGCCTGCTGAGTCGAACGTATGGCGCTCTGACGACCGATCTACGGTCTACCTGCCGACCATCTCCCAGAGGACATACACCACATGTCGCGATACGAATACCGATACGCTGGGTTGCCACCACCGTTCTCGACGTGCGCTCGACTGCGTACCCCGCTGCGCCGTCGACACGCGGCTGCGCCGACGGCACGCCGTTGCGCCGTCGAGAACTTCCTGGTGCTCACGCGAGGGATCACTTGACGACAGTGACCGGCACAGGAGACCGATAGACGACGCCGTGTGTCACGTTCTGGTAGAGGAGCCGAAGCAAGCCGGACCGGCCACAGCGACCGATGACGACGTGATCGGTGTCAGACGACTCGATGTGCGCGACGATCTCCCGAACCGGGCAACCGATCGCGGTCATCGTGGTGATCGAACCGCCGTGGGCGTCCGCGGTTTCGGTCGCCGTCTCGAACAATTCCTCGACGTGCTTCTGTTCGGTTACCATCACCGGTTCGTGGACGTACATTCTGCCGATTCCGTACGTGCCGTTCAGTTGTAACACGTGCAACGCCGTGATCGACGCACCTGGGAACTCGCGAACCGCGTGTTTGACCGTCTCGCGAGCCGATTCTTGACTGTTGATGGGGACCAGAATCTCCATGCGAAGCGGTTGCAACTGTTCGCACATGAAGGAATCTGGTAGTTAAATGGGGATCTAGTATATGCACTCCGTCGGATCCGTTCGACCGTTCTGGCGTGTCGATCGCGTCTGAGTCTCAGCTGTACGAGCGGAGAAGCCGACCTTCGAATGCGGACGCTGCCGATTCGAACGCCGCGGTGATATTTCCGTGTGAGTAGCGTTGCACCCTCAACCGATGGTAATGGAAGCACTGCAAGACGTTGGCATCTTCGCGACCGGTACCGCCGCTGCTGGATTGCTCGTGCGGTACGGTATTCAGCGGTTTTCCCGACTCGCCGAACAGGGAATCGAACGGTCCTCCGAGGTCGTCGAGCACGGGATCGAACGGTCCTCAGCGGCCGTCGAACGGGGAATCGAGCAGTTCTTCGACAAGGAGGTCGCCCGGCACGAGGCCGAAGTGCAAGCCCACGGCGTCGTGTCTTCGCGACTCCACGAGGAACGAGCGAGTATAATTATCGAGCTGTACCAGCGATTCGTCCAGTTCGAACGAGACATGCGGGCGCTGAAGACGGGAACGTCGAGTGACCCCTCGACCGACCAACTGCTCGAGGCGGCGACGGAGTCCGGCGACGACTTCGCGACGTACTACGTGGAGAACAAGATCTACTTCCCACCCGAGACGTGCGAGGCCGTAGAGAGTGTCCAGGACGCGATGAACGGCGTCTTCGACGGATTCCGTGTGGGCACCTCTCACGGTGACCGCCCCGAACAGCGAACAGACGTCGAGAGCTGCCTGGCGGACTGGCGAGACGTGACCGGGGACGAGGTCCCCGAACTCAAGAGCGAACTGGAGACTCACTTCAGAGCGCTTCTGGGGGTCGACCTGGACGGTGGCCGACTGGACGATAGCTGACGATTCTGGCGTCGGTCGTCGTGGAGGTGGTGCTCGCGGTGGTCGGAAGCACTGGAAGCGGTTCGCCAGCCCGAGATACTCGAACCGTCGAATCGCGGGACTCCATCTATTCGGCTAAACTGTCCTTCATGAGAGTGTGGACTTCGATCCTTACCGTGGTCAAAACCAGAATCGTTCATCTCGGGAGGCGTCAGTGCGAGTCCGCGGTCCGGTGTGACGACTTCGAGCAGGCGCACGGGACGGCAGCCGAACCCGAGAGACGACCATTCGGAGCGTCGAACGTCACGTTCGGTCGTGGCGACGGCATCGCACGCGTCCGCGACGTTCTCGACGAGTACGACCTCGCGGAGGCAGTCGCGTGGATCGAAGTCGTCGTCGAAGACGGCGCCATCACGGCGGAGCAGGCGACGCAGCTGGCGAACGATGCAGATGTAGCCGTCGTCGAGACCGATCTTGACCACGTCGACCGCTCCGTGGACGAGCAGGCCGGACGGTCACTCCCGACTGCACAGAACGCGGTCGAGACTGCCGCACTGCGGAGTTTTCGACAGCGCTCGGGACAGAAGACGGAGCAGACTGCACAGACCGCGACCGAGCAGGCGCCGGTCGACGAACCGAGAGACGACCCCGAACAAGATGAAGAACACAGACAGCGTATGACGGACGAACGTACAGAATTGGCCGACGCGCGCGACAGGATCGATGCCGAGCTGTCGGAACTCGGCGCCGAAATTTGCGACATGCTGGCCAGGATCGACGCGATGGACGAAGACGTCGCGGCGGCGGTCACGGAGCGGGACGCGGCAGTGGAAGCGTTCCTGCCCGACGACCAGGTCCCGGAGTCGGTAGACACCGAGACTCGTGGTGCCGTCGCGTCCCACCTCGATGCGCTCGCGGAGCAACGAGACGTGCGAGCGGAGAAGGTGGAGACGAAGACCGACCGGCTGAAAGCCGAGAACAAGAGGGCTGCGGACGCTCGTGACGATATCGACGAGATCCAGGCGGTGATCGACCGGCTCGGCGACCGGATCGACGAGGCCGAATCGAAGGCCGCCGACGCTCGCGAGGAACTGGACGCCGCCCGGTCCTCGTTCGCGGACGACCTGGCGGCCCTCGCGACGCGATTCGAGCCGTTCGACGTCGAACTCTCTCGGGAGACGCTCGGAGCAGTTGTCGACGAACGGATCCCGGAGCGCAAGAGCGAGCTGCAGGCGTCGGTCGAGCGTATCAGAGAACGCGTCGCGAGTCTCTCGGCGCGCAAATCCAAACTGGCGGAGGAGCGCGACAGGCTCAACTCGATCGTCGGTGGGGGAACCTGCCCGACGTGCAACCGGAACGTCGGTTCGGACCGCAACGAGAACGAAGTGGAAGCGATCGAGAGCGAACTTCACCAGACCGAACGGCGACTCGGTGCGGCGGAGCAGGAACGCGACGAGGTGATCGCTGGTATCGAGGAACTGGACGACCTTCGGGACGAGGCGGTCCGCCTCCGCTCGTTCCGGTCTGAAACCATTGCGGAGGCGACGGGCCGTCTCGAGGACCGCCAGGAGACCGTCGAGGACCTCCAGGCAGACCTCGCGGAGGAACGTGCGGAACTGGCCGAGGCGAAAGCGGAGCGCGACGAGGCGGACGCTGCGATGTCGACGCTGGAGATCGAAATCGGTAGCCACGAAGCCAACATCGACAGATTACGGGAGAAACTCGACGAAGGGAACGCCTGTCTGGAAGCGTTCGACCTCGTCGACGGCCTTCGAGCGCGAGTCGACGAACAGGTCGACGAACTCTCTGATCTACAGGAAGAGTACGAGGAGATGGAACTGGAACGCGCCTCGCTCGATGGGGAGATCGAGGTCCTCACGGATGAGTGACCCGTACGCGCTCCGGTCCGTCGCCGTCGAGGGGGTGCGTCACGACGACGGCCCGCGGACCCGGCGTGGCTCCCACGCGGCACCGTGGAACCAACCGGTATCGGGGACGCGTCTCTCGAACGTCCCCGCTCCGTCCTTCTCTGGCGCTGTGGGCCGCCCGTCGTGGATGGGAACGCAGCGCCACTCCGTGGCCGACACCCTCACGCCGGGACGAGTGCACAACCGGTCGAGACGGGAGACGCTGCCGACCGCATGGAACGCAGTCACGCCAGCGACGGGCGACAGGTCGTCCTCGACGAGCGACCCAGACCGCGACGTGTCGGAACTCGACGCCGTCGGCGACAACGACCACGACGTCCACGACGTCCACGACATGCAGGAGGACAGTGAGGAATCCGACGACGGTCACGACGTCCACGACGTTCACGACGTTCACGACATCCAGGACGACGACGAGGACGGTGACAGCGACGATGACGACGATAGCGACGATGACGACAGCAACGAAGGCAGTGACGAAGGCAGCGAGGACGACGACGACGTCCACTCGGACAGCGGTGAAGGCGACGACAGCGACGATGACGACGACAGCGACGATGACGACGACAGCGACGACGAGGGCGGCACGGACGGCGGCGGTGACGGTAGCGAGAGCGACGACGAAAGCGAGAGCGACGACGAAAGCGAGAGCGGCGACGCCGCTGACGACAGCGACGGTGACGACGGCGTCTACGAGTACGCTGGCGGGGGACTGGACGCCGCCCGGTTCGGGGCCCCGTCCGACCGGCCGGGACGCACCGGCCAGTTCGGGACGCCCGATGTCACGCTGGGCGTGATCGGGTGTGGTGAGACCGCAGAGACGTCGCACCTCCCCCATCTCTCGTCGCTCCCGGACACGACTATCACGGCGGTCACCGCCCTCTCACGCGAACGTGTCGACCACATCGGCGATCGGTACGGGATCGCTCACCGGTATCGACGGGGTGCGACGCTGATCGCGGAACACCGGGCCGACCTCGACGGCGTCGTGATCTGTACCCCACCGCACACGCACGCGGATCTGGCGACCCAGGCGCTGGACGCTGGACTGGCGACGTTCGTGGAGGCGCCGCTGGCTCTCAGACCCGACGACGCGTCGAACCTCCTCACGCTGGTGGACCAATCCACGGTCCCGGCGATGGTCGGATATCCGAGACGGTACGGCCCAGCGTACCGGCAGTTCGAGTCGGCGCTCGAACGGAGGGCACCTGTCCGCTACGTCGATGCGTACGACGTGACTCCCGTCGATCCACGAACCGCACGATCCGTTTCCGACCCAGCTTCAGGGACCGTTCCGGAGGCGGTCGCTGCCGATGCCGACCAGATCCGGACCAGGCAGGCGAAAGAGGCGCTCGAGACCGACACGGACTGGATCGCGGACGAGTACCTGTCCCACCTGGAACGGCTCTGCCACGACGTGAACGTGCTCAGAGGTCTCTATGGCGACGTGACCGAGATCCCGTACGTCTCCCTCGACGGTCCCGGGGAGTTCTTGACGGCGGACCTCGGCTACGAGGGAGGCACCGAGTGTCACCTCACGTCGGGTCGGAGAGACGGGGAGTGGTCCGAGGAGTACGTCCGCGTGGACACGGCCGACAGCGTCGTTCGCCTCGATTGCTCGGATCCGTACCGGAACCACTCGCCGTCCACGGTGACGATCAAAGCGGGGACGGACGAGGTCGTGACGCGCAGGCACGTTCCAGCGAGTGAACGACCGGTCGAACGGGCGCTCGGGTCGTTCCTCGAAGCGATCCGGACCGGGAAACCGACCCAGACCCCCTTCGTCGACGCGGCGAAGGACGTGGCGCTGATCGCGGAACTGGTCGAACGGGGGACGCCATGAACCGACGCGTCCCACTGACTGCTCGCACCCCCTTCCCCTTCCGGGTCGCATCGACGTCACGCACAGCCAGTACTGGCGGCCTGCGACGGACGGTGACCGAGTGACCGACGCGGTCACGGACGGTTCGTGCGCATACGTCCACACGGATATTTCGACGTCCTCGCTGGAAGAGCCCTGGCACTGTCCGCACGACGCCGTGGAGGGGCGAGAGGAGTGTGTGTTTCACCACTCGGCCGCCGAGCGGGAGGAGGTCGGGCTCTCGGAGCGTGACGTAGAGCGGCGGTTCACGGCGGCGCTCGACAGCGGCGACCCCGACCGACGGGCGTTCGTCGGTGCGACGCTCCCGGGCCTCGACTTCGACCACATCGACTTCGACCACGACGACCAGCACCTGCTCGATCTGCGCCACACGCGCATCCGCGGCGACTTCGTGGCGAGTTACGCCAGGTTCGAGGAGGCCGTCGACCTGCGAGACGCGAGACTCGGTGCGTTTCGAGCCGACGCCGGGAGTTTCAGCGACGGCCTGCTCTGTCGACGAGCGACGTTCGAAGGGGAGGTCGACTGTTACGGCGGGACGTTCACCGGCGACGACGTGGTGTTCACCGGCGCGACGTTCGAAGCCGCCGTCAGGTTCGACCAGGCAACCTTCGCCGACGCAGCCGCCTTCGACGACGTGACGTTCGCCGACGAGGCGACCTTCCTCGGGACGGAGTTCCACGGTCGGTCGATCGACATCGACGACTACACCACCTTCGAGGGGGCCACGTTCGAGGACCTCGCCCGGTTCGACTACACGCAGTTCGAGGCCACCAGCTTCGAGGAGACGCTGTTTACCGATGGCGCTCACTTCGAGGAAGCGACGACGACCGCGCCGGTCAGGTTCGACCGGGCGACCTTCGAATCGGCGGCCGACTTCGACGGGTCGACGTTCGAGGACGACGTCTCCTTCTCGGAGGCCACGTTCGACGGCGAGACGCTGTTCCGCGGCGTCACGTTCGACGGAGGCGGGACGATGCTGCACGAGGACGCCGACTTCTCCGGGGTTCACTTCGGGCGACCGGTCAGTTTCGAGTCGGGGCAGGTCGGCGTCGCGACCTTCGAGGAAGTTACGTTCGACGCCGATGCGTGCTTCCGTGACGTCACGTTTCGGGAGAACGTGCGGTTCGACGCCGCGGAGTTCGCCGGTGAGGCCCGCTTCGACGAGGCCACGTTCGACGCCCGGGCGGCCTTCGAGGGCGTGACCTTCGCGGCGGTGGCGAGCTACCCCGGTGTCGAGTTCGGCGGGTCCACCGATCACGACAGCGCCAGCGTGACATTCGACGAGGTGGTCTTCGGCGGTGACGCGAACTTCCACCACGTCTCGTGTACCGCTGCGAGCTTCTGTGACGTCCGGTTCGAGGGAGACGCGTGCTTCATCGAAAGCGAGTTCCTGAAACACATCGAGATGAAGGTCGGTCGGATCGGGGTCGATACCGTCGTGGACTTCACCGAGGCCCACCTCGCGGCCGGAGCGGTCGTCCAGCCAGAACACAGCTGGGTCAGGTACGACCTGACGAAAGCGACGATCGGCGATATCGTCTTCCGGGTCGAGGGCACCGAGGACCGAGACCTGTTCAGGTACCTCCGCTTTTGCGAGACCAAGTTCGAGGGCTTCGACTTCATGGCACACGCCCACTATCTCACCCGGTCGGACTGGCGGCTCCACGACTTCGACGACGACGGGCTCGACCACGAGTACGCCGTCGAGACGACGCCCCAGGCGATCGAGAAGACCTACCAGCGGGCCAAGATCAGCGCCTCTGAGATGGGGAACGTCGAAGCCTCGGGGAAGTTCCGGTTCAAGCGCCAGCAGTACGCCCGCAAGAGCTACCAGGACATCGCGTCCGACCCCGAAGAGTCCGTGTCGACGCGGATTCGAAACGGCCAGCGTGTCGGCGAGAACCTCTTTCTCGGGCTCACCTGCGGCCACGGGATGCGGCTGTACAGGATCGCCGCGATGTTCGCGTTCTTCCCGATCGCCCCGGCGCTCCTGTACACGTTCGGCGGGCCAGCCTTCCGGACCGAGGCGGGTCAGATCCACTCCGTCGCCGAGCTGGTGACGGTGGGCGGGATCGAGACGTTCCTGTCTATCGTCTATTTCAGCTACATCACCTTCCTCACGATCGGGTACGGCGACATCGTCGCCCAGGGGCGACTGGGACTCGTGCTGGTCAGCGTCGAGGCGTACGCCAGCGTGGTCCTGGGCGGGCTGTTCATCTACGTCCTCGTCAAGCGAAGCGAACTCTAGACACAGCTTGCAGGCCTGTGTCGGTGTCCCGTACTTTTTCACTCGCAGGACGTGTTCGGTCAGAGACAGCGTTCGATGCCGACGGCAACGGCGAGCGTCTACACGGGCAGATCGACAATACTCCGCGTACGGTACTGTCACGACGACGAAAATACGATTCGCTGCGAAGCTAAACTGTTCGGCGAGTGATTCTCGATTCCGGGGAGAAGAGCCGACGCCGGGATTCGAACCCGGGTATCCGTCCAGGGAGCACTTTTCTTTTGTTGTGCGCCTTCACCTTACTAGACACGCCGGCTCGCGGCGGAACTGTATTCTGGCCGCCCTGGTTCGGCTTCTCAGGTTGCCGCCATCTTGTAATCGTGGCCGCTCTATCATAAACCACGTGCTACCTCGATTCGGCGAGAGAATCCCGCTGCACGAACCGTCCGGAGAAACCCCTATCTGACGGCCTGCCTGGGTACTTCAGGTTCTCTGGAGAACGCAGATCTGGTGTGTTACGAGAACTCGATGGAAATCCGCTTTCGTCCGCTCTCCCCGGCGAGACAGTGCACTCGATCCGCAGACGGGGACTACAGGCACTGGGATCGACGCGGCCGACGCGAGCGGCGCTTCGGTACCGCTACCAGCATCGCGACCCCGCGCTCGCGGTCGATCGGTTCGACGCGACGTTCCCGAGCCCAGTGGGCATCGCGGCGGGCTTCGACAAGAACGCGGTGGCGATCCACGGGCTCGCTGCCCTGGGGTTCGGGTCGGTCGAGATCGGGACCGTTACACCGGACCCCCAGAACGGCAACCCGCGGCCGCGATTCTACCGGCTCCCGGCGGACAGGGGGGTGATCAACCGCGTTGGGATCAGCAGTCAGGGCGCAGACCGCGTGCGGGAACGCCTCGACGCGCACGGTACGCCCGACGTTCCGATCGGTCTCAACGTCGGGAAGATGAACCCGTCAGGCGAAGCCGAGGCGCTCGTGGACTACCGTCGCGTGGTCGACCGCCTCTCCCCGTACGCCGACTACGTCGTGGTCAACGTCTCCTGTCCGAACACGGCCGAGGAGTTCGACCAGCAATCTCCGGAGCACCTGCGGGGGATCTTCGAGA
Organism: Halosimplex amylolyticum; assembly: GCF_051414035.1. Lineage (NCBI taxonomy): Archaea > Methanobacteriati > Methanobacteriota > Halobacteria > Halobacteriales > Haloarculaceae > Halosimplex > Halosimplex amylolyticum. The sequence continues at coordinate 652,063 of NZ_JBLKNW010000002.1, forward strand.
CGCTCGAAGCCGAGGACGACGAGACGACGCCGGTCCTCGTGAAGGTCGACCCGGACACGACCGAAGATGCGCTCCGCGAGGTCGTCGACGTCGGCGAGGAGTGTGGACTGGACGGCATCATCGCGACGAACACGGCCAGCGAGCGGCCTGATCTCGCGTCACCGCGGCGGTACGAGTGGGGCGGACTGAGCGGGAAACCGATCGAGGACCGGTCGACGGACGTCGTCCGGACGCTCGCCGAGTACACCGACCTGCCGATAATCGGTGTCGGCGGCGTCGACTCGGCGATCAGTGCGTACGCGAAGATCAGGGCGGGCGCGTCGCTCGTCCAGCTCTACACCGGGTTTCTCTACGAAGGCCCCGTTATCTCCCGCCAGATCAACAGGGGACTGGTCACGTTGCTCGAACGCGACGGCTTCGAGACGGTCGAGGACGCGATCGGCGCGGACCTCGAGTGACCGGCTGACCAGCGAATCCCAGCGGTGTGTCACTCGACGCGAGTCCGTTCCGATGAGTATCGTCGCGGTCTTCAATTCGTCGCGGACCGTCCCGGACTACTCGGCACTGTGCAGGTGATCGAGGCAGTCGACATCGAGACAGTCGGCATCGAGCAGTCCGATCGGGGCGAACCAGTGGTTCAGGCGGTCCGCTCCATCAGTCGAGTCCGGGGCCCGGTTCGCCCCGGTCGGCGTTGGAGACACCGTTCTCGGACGACCCGCATCTGTCCTCGAGCCAGCGGCTACTCGCGTGGCTGCTTCCGGCCGGACCCGCCAGCGACTGTGCTCGCGACGTCGCCGGTATCGGAAGACGCTGTCCCGCGGGGTTTCACGTTCCCGTCACCGGCCGATTCCGAGTTCTCTGAGGAGACGACTGAAGACGAGTCCACAGACGAGTCCCGCGATCACGAGCGCGCTCGATAGCCGCTGGTCGATCGGCCGGACGAATCTCGTCCCCGTGTCGGACACGACGAGGGCCCCCGCTGGTCGTGCCGAGAGCCCACCACCGAGTCCACCACCTTCCGTGTCGTCGTCGTCGCCGCTCGTACCGCCCCCGCCGCCGACGCCATCCGCGCCGCCCCCGCCGCCCCCGCCGCCCCCGCCGAGTCCATACTCGACCTGTGCGACCGGAACGACCGTTCGGTCGTGGTGCTCGATGGGCGTACTGTAGACCAGGTCGGAGTTCGTTCCCGATTCGATCGCTTCGCTCAGCGACTGGAATTCGTCCGCGATATTCATAGCGGCCCCCGGGAGGTGTCCGTCACACGTGTCGACAACTCCGGGCGGACTCCGTGGTGTGACACGTCCCGGGTCGAATCCACGTCACGGTCGACGATGTCGACGGACTCGTTCGGTCGATCCGTCCGATCGGTTCCTCCGATAGCCGCGATAGTTCTGTCCTCGACGGCGACACCTGCGTCCGGCGTCCGACCGACGGGAGTCACGGCCGTCCAGTTTCGAACGGCGAGATCGGATGTCATCGACGTGAACGTGGACGAGCGGACGTATAGCACCGGGTGGCCGTCGAACCCGTGCACACCGATCTCCCCGGAATTTCCACCGTTCGGGAACTTCAGGTTCGTCTGGACACACCGGCAGACCGAGTCCCGGACCGGCACCAACTGGCGACGGTCACCGGTTCGTATCGGCAGCAACGCGGCGTTGTGGTGTGCGACACCGTTCGAATGACCCTCACTCTCCGCGACGCAATTCGCTCATCGAGAAGGTGATATGAGTAGCTCCGTTCGTGCAGAGGGTGGTCTATGAGGATCGGCGTCTGATGGACAACGTACATGTCGACCACTGAACAGAGCCACACGATCGGTCTCCTGTGTAAAACGAACAAGCCGGTGTTCACGGAGGTCGCCGAGCGCCTCCGGGACGCCGGGTATCGGGTTCGGTACTTCCACCCCCGATCGGGACTCTCACCGCGCCAGGCGGCCGATCTATCACTGATCGTGAACAAGAAGACGCTCCCGGTCGCGCTCCCGTCGCTGTGGCACGCTCGACAGGTCGGAACGCCGCTCTGGAACAACCTCCAGGCGACGATCGCGCTCAGTTCACGGCTGCTCGGGCTTCGAGCAGTCTCGGAGGCGGGGATTCTCACCCCTGACGTCACCTTCGAGAAACCCCCCGGCGAGTACGTCGCGAAAGGGTTCAACGTCTGGGACGACGACCCCGAACTAAACGGTGAGGGGGATTTCTATCAAGAACTGATCCCGACGGAGCCGGTGGATTTCAAGTACTACGCCGTCAACGACGGCGAACAGACGCGCGTCGCGGGCAAGCGCGTCACCTCGAAGTTGTACGGGCAGAAACGACTCCTCGGCGGGATACAGACCAGACCAGCGCTCGCTTCCTCGTTACGGCAACTCGTCGAACGGTTCGACCTCCGGGGTGTCGGCGTCGATCTCGTCGAAGACGACGACGGTCAGTTTTGGGCCGTCGACGTCAACCTCGCGGCGGGATATCGGGATACCGCACTCGAATCGGCCCTCACCGCGTCGATCGTTTCGCGCCTCCCAGACGAGTGAACCGGCGCCTGCTTTCCGCTGAAATCTCGAAGCGAGCGTCCTGACGGTTTCTCCAGGCAGAGCATGTCGAGTGCCGCTGGGTCGGTTCGTCTCCGGGCGCTCGTCCACCTCGTTCTGATACTCGTTGCACGTGCCGCTCCACGATGCGTTCGCGACAGCCGTATCAGCATCGGGGGATCCCTCGCGCTACGACGCGAGGGAAATTACGACTGGCGGGGGATGAGCGGGTCGATCGCCAGCGTTCGTTTCGCGACAGTGAAGATGCGGAAGATGTACGAGATGAGGGTCATGAAGGGGAGGAGCGAGAGCGCGAACGAGGCCCCGGTCACGGGGATGACGTTCTCGACGCCCATCGTCTCGTTCGGGAAGGTCTTCCCGTCCAGGGAGACGAGCATCGTCCCCGCGAGGATCAACGCCGGCACGGCCATCGTGAGAACCACCTGGGAGAGGCCGATCACCGACCACTGGAAGTACACCGTCTTGATGTACTCCCGCGCCGGTCCGTACAGCATCAGTGCCTCCTTCAGTTCTTCGAGACCTTCGACGTGCTCGGTCGTGAGGTCGTCTTCGTACTCGTCGATGATGCGCTCGACCTGGAACATCTTCCAGCTGTAATCGAAGTTCAGGGCGGCGAACACGACCCTGAAGGTACCGAATTCGGCGTCTTCGAGCTGCGTTACCACGTCTCCCGCGTTCTTAACGGTCCCATCGGACAGGTCCTGGAGATCCGTGTTCAGCTGCTCGTTGCCAGTGTCGTCGAACTCCTGAAGCGCCTCGGCCCGGGCCGACGTGGCTTCGAGGATGTCGGTGAGAAAGATGGACGGTTTCGTGGAACAGGGTCCGTCGATCAGCTTCGACGCCCGTTCCCGAAACGCCATCGCGCCGTCCAGCCGTTCGAACTGGTCGCCGAGCGGACCGTGCTCCTGTGTGAGGATGAGCTGTCCGAAGGTGACGACGAGGGTCGTCCCGGTCACGATGACGATGATCATCGTCGAGAACAGCCGCTCGGCCAGGTCTCCTTCCGCGTCCACCTGGTACAGCGACGGACGGATGATGAAGACCCCGGTCGTGAACACGAGGAAGAAGGCGATTGCCATGAGCCCGGCGATGACGAGCCGATTTCCGGACAGCAGCAGCCACGAAACGAGCCGATGTGTGTCCGCTCGTTCGCGAACCGTGTCGTGCGTATTGACTTGCGTCTCCGGACACATGCTAAATCACGGATCTGTCTGGATCGCCCGGAAGCTGGACGCCACGCTCCGGCTCGACCGTGGGTGTGTGCCACGTCGGTACCGAGTCGTCGCTGTCGTTCGGGGATTGCCCCGGATGGGAACGGCGGCCCACTGCAGTTCTGGAACCTCTCATCACTGAATCGAACCACCGTCTCCCGTCGCCTCGCGACCGTCGTACCGGACCTCGACGGTCGCGTCGCCTCGAAGTGAGAGCGCCTCGATGTCGCCCTCGAACCAGTACGCGTCGATCCCGTCGCTCACAGTCCCACGGACGGGCTGCCTGCGGACGACGTCACCTCCGCTGACCGGTGCGTCGTGACGGGTCGCCGAGACCGCTGCCGTCGCCTCGAAGGCGTACGAACTCGGTTCGTCCGCCCCGCTGCCGTCGAACACGATTGCGTGGGGGAACCGGTCGTCGGCGTCGCCGTCCGTGCAGATCGAGGTCCGGTTCGGGGCTCTCGACGCGGCGGCCTCTGCCGTGGTCGGGACGCCGTCGGGTATCGAGAGGTCGGGTTCGGTCGACACGTCGGGGCCGACGTCGACGGTCGACCCGGTCGCGCGCTGGATGTGACCGCGGTAACCACCGCTCTCGAAATTGATCCGGCCCGGTGCGTCGTTGGCACCGGCGACTATCGCGTTGGGATAGGGGCCGTCGCCGAAGTGCGAGTTCCTGATCGTCACGGGGCCGCCGTTCCAGACCCAGACCGGGCGGCCGTTGGTTTCGACGTAGTCATCGTCGTCGTGACCGTAGTCGGTCGTGTCGGTGTAGGCGACGCAGTTTTCGATCAGGTCGTCGCCGCCCGCACAGCGAAACGTCGCGACGCCGTTGTTCTTCCCGAAACAGCTCTCGAAGTGAACGCTGCCCGAACCGCTGGCCGTATTCGAACAGTGAAACCCGTTGTTCGGGAACCCCTGGACGTTGCAGTGGCGGAACGTCACGTCCGCCTCGTTGTCGTGGTGCAGAACGACCGCGCCGGGTCCGTGAACGCTACTCGCGCCGTCCCCGGTCGCGCCGTCGCCCATGTAGACGTTTTCGAAGCGAACGTCACCCTGGCCAGCTTCGACCGAGATCGCGAACTGATCGCCCCGGTAGAGTCCGTGGAAACCGATATTTCGGACCACCGAGTCCGCGCCCGTGACGCGTAGACGAATGCTGTGACGCGTCGAAACGTCGATCAGTTTGTTTTCGAATACGTCCCCACGACCGACGTGGATCTGTTGCCCCCGGGCACGGACAACCTCGTACTCTTCGCTACTGTTCGTATCGCTTACTGAAGGCTCGATTGCCATGTGCTCCCGAGAACGTTCACTCCGATAAACGACCATCGCGACCGAACACGCGAATACGTGAACGCGCGAATACTCGAATACGCGAATCGTCCCGATTCCCGCATCGTCGAGCGCACAGCGGCGGCATCGCGGCCTCCGGCCTCCCCGTCCTGGAACGCCCTGCGTGGTGGATCGTGGGGGGAAGTCGGCGACACCGTTCGAGACCGGGAACGCCTTCGAATTCCGACGGACTCCGCGTTACCCGGCCTGCGCTGCCTGCCGAAACGCGTGGTCCGCAACGCCCGTCCTGCACTGGACCCGGTCCCTGCGGCTACTGACTGCGCCCGTGGATTTCCCGAACGGGAGGGGTTCGACCCCCGTTCTCGTCCTCATCGCGCTCGCGCTACGACGTCGATGGGACGTGTTTCCCGACCACCGACTTCGCGCGGTCGGACGGCACGTGCCCGCCGCCGTCGAGGGCCTCGAACACGCCCAGGCTCTGGAGCAGGACCTCGGTCTCGTCGCGAGAGAGTGAGAGGTCGCGCTGGACGTGGTAGATCGCGGTCGCCGCGTCCAGCGCCTCGACGATCGCCTCGCGACCGAGGTCGTTCCGGGCGCAGATCTGCTCGGCCTCGGAGCCGTCGCCTCCCGCCACCTCCTCGCCGGCACGTGCTTCCTCGCCGGCACGTGCTTCCTCGTCGGCACGTGCTTCCTCGTCGAGGTGAACGCATTCGGTACAGGGGACGTAGTCCGGGACCGTCGCGCCGTCCTGGACTGCGACGTCGATCGCCGGTTCGAGTTTGGGGCAGTCCTCCCGCTTGTGGTAGGTCTCGGTCTGTGAGTTCGTCGCGACCGCGACGCGCCCCCGCTCGAGGTCGTCGGAGACGCAAGTGCCACACGGGCGATGATGCGGCACGACGGAACGGTCCTTCTCGACGAAGTCGGTCGCCCGCTGCAACTGCGGGCAGTCCCCTCGGACGTGGAACACCTGCGACGGACTTCCACCGCTGGACGCGATGTACACAGTGCCGTGCACGTCCTCGGCTTGTTCGACAGTCTCGTCTGGGTCCTCGGGTTCTTCGACCGTGTCTTCCGAGTCCTCGGTTTGTTCGACAGTCTCGTCTGGGTCCCCGGCTTCCGCTACCGTGTCGCCCGGACTCCCGGGCGGCTCGTCGGTATGATCGTCGCACTCTACCGGTGAGTAAAGCTTCCGCCGGCCGTCAGTGGGGTCGGGCGCAGTCTGAACGAGATCTGCTTGCACGAGCTTCGGCAGCCACGACCGAACGCTCTGAAGCGTGGCGTCGACCTCGTCCGCGATGTCTCCCGACGCCGTGAATCCACCCAGCTCCCGCAGTGCGCGCAAGGTCTCACGCTCGCCGTCGGTGAGATCTTCCCGGGGTACGCTGGGATATTTCCCACCCGCAGTGTCGGAGCGCTTCTCGCGATCCGACTCACCGACCTCGTCGCGGTCCTCCAGTTCCGCGATGCGTTCTTCGAGCGCCTCCAGCTCGGCGGCCTCCTCCTGGAGTCCGTCGTACTCCTCTCGGAGCTTCTCGTACTGCGTTTCCAGGACCTCGGTCCGTTCCCCGGCTTCGCCGTCGATCGAATCGAGAGCCGGTGAAAGTCCGAGGTTCAGGGTGAGGCACAGGCCACCATCGTCTGTGGCCAGTTCGTCCACCGTGGCGTCGAGGCCCATCTGTTCGAGCGGCTCGAGGATCTCCGCGATCCGCCGGTGGTGCTCGGCGAGGTCGCTCACGAACACCCTCCGAGCAGTCCCGCGCTCGTCCACAGCGGTGCCAGGCCGTTCGGCGCGCTGGTCGCGTGCGAACACCCGAGCTCGTCGGCCACGTCTGTCGGGTCGCTCACGCCGACTGTTCCCGCCGCGTGACGGCCAAGTGCTCGTCGGTCCCACCACGCGGTCGCGCGTCGGGACGTAGGGGCCGTTCCGCGTTCACGCGTCGACCGGAGTGTGGGAGTGTCGCCGTTGCAAGGCCGGGGCCGATACCTGTTCGTCGGACAGTTCGTCGAATCGGCTTTCGTCTGTTGCATCTCGAGTACCTCGTGCCGGGTCCGCTGTCCAATCGAGTGCGACGCCCCCGGTGGGACGACGCGCTCGGCCTGACAGAGGGGGTCAATCAGTCGCATCTCCTCCCTTCGGGCCGGACACCGACCCGAAGAGCACCTCGTCGTCGATCTCTTCGACGTCCTGTAGCCCGAGCCTGATCAGGCGGTGGATTACTTCGCTCTCTGGTAGCCCGGTTCTCCTGGCGATCTCGTCGACGTCCGCGGCCAGCGAATCCTGGCAACGAAACGTGATTTTGTCAGTCATATTCATGCAACATCAATACGTAGAATCTTGATGCATGATAAAGGTGTTCCACTGCATCACTGATGCAGTAGGTAGATGCATCTCTTCAACATGGTTACGACGCTCCGATGACCCAGTTTTTTAGTGCAACAACGCCATCAGGTCAGGTATGGAGAGAACTGAGAAACTCAGCACAAGCGTCACTGAAGACGAAAAGAGCCGTTTTCGCGTCCTCGCGGCAGAGCGAGACATGACGATGGCAGAGTTGCTCCGAGAACTCGTATACGAGGAGCTCCAGGAGGAGGAGCATCAGAAGGCGGTGAGGACGGAGGGAAACCCGAGCCCGGGGGCGACAACGACTGACTGAGACGGCGCTATTCGCTGGGTGGTCACACGCCACTGGGAGGGGGTCTTGAAGTTCCCGGGTACTCGATTGCTGGGTCACTGTTTCGTTGCGCGAGTTTGGGAAGCGAGGTCGTCGCGGCGAGAATCGCTCGCTGAATTCGAGACCTACTTCGCAGAACCGTTCGACCTGGAGAATCAAGACGTTTGGGAGAACGAGTGCAGGCTGGCCCCGTGCGTTGTTTCGCGGCTCGACTCATCGATTCGCCGAAAGCGCGCATCAGGGCCCGCTCATCCACTCGACGTCCCCCTGTCCCGGACGACAGACTACCTGACTCTACGCGCGGCGCGCGATCGGCCAGCGACGAAGCGATGATCTTCCCGTCGAGTCAGCGATACATATATCCGCTGTATTATTCCATACTGGAGTGACTGGAGATCGGTCCCGGAGCAGTGAGCGCTAAAATATCCGTTCGGGACGGCTGATGGGGCGGTTCTACCCCGACCGGCGCGCAACTGTCGTTTCTCCGCTTCGAATCGGGAAACGCCCGAATCGGGGAACCACGCCGGAGCGAGGGGATTCGTGGCGGGATCCTGATGTCGCCCGATACACTACGAAATATTACACATCGTACGAACCATACGGAAATCATTATATAAGAGTTAGGCTGTAGCCGGGCCATATTCCCCGGCGGGATCCATCTCATATAGATTACGGGCGTATGGCTGTAATCGGCGGTTTGACGACGGAAACCGGTTCGTCGTCACCGTCGACTGGGGGCGCTGAGGGAGAAGCGGTCGCTCGTCAGCGGACAGTTCGCCCGAAGTCCCGGATTCGTCGACGAACGCGAGCACGAACAGGCCGACGACCAGTGCCAGGACGTTCGCTGCGAGCAGGAGTGCCGAGACCTGCTAGTTCGAACGGACGTGGCTCAGGCGCTGCTCTCGTAACGTCTCCGGCATGGTCACTGTGGCTTCGGCCCGGCGTTGCTGTTGGCCCGCGGTCCCGCACTCCGGCATCGATCGGGACCGACCTGTCGTTTGCCGTCCGCAGACGACGTGCGAAAGCCCCCAGTACGTCCACGCACGTCGAACGCTCCGACGTCGGGGCCCGGCGCGGTCGGGCGTGTGCGAGGGCCCCGAACGGTTCGATCGGGGCTCCGATGGCGATACTGTTAAGACCGAGAGTCGGCCTCTTGACAGCATGCGAAAACAGTTGCTGAACGGGAGCTGGCGGTTTCGCCGGCACGGCGACGAGACGTGGCGTGAGGGCGCGGTGCCGGGCGGGGTCTACACGGATATGTTGGACGCGGGGGAGATCCCGGACCCGCTCGTCGAAGACAACGAACTCGACGTGCAGTGGGTCGGCGAGAGCGACTGGACCTACCAGCGGACCGTCGACGTGGACCGCCGGCTCCTCGACCACGACCGCGTCGTCCTCCAGTGCGACGGCCTCGACACCGTCGCCACCGTCCGGATCAACGGACAGGTCGTGGGCGAGTCGGTGAACATGCACGTCGGCAACGAGTTCGACGCCGCGGACGCGCTCGAACCCGGGGAGAACGAGGTCACGGTCGAGTTTCACTCCCCGGTCGACTACGGCCAGGAGCGGGCCGCCGAGTACCCCTACGAGGTGCCCTGCATCCGCTACCCCGTCGACCAGCCCGGTCGCCCCTTCGTCCGCAAGGCCCAGTGTCACTACGGCTGGGACTGGGGTCCGTGCCTCCCGACGATGGGAATCTATCGCGACGTCGCCCTCGTCGGGTACTCCGAACCGCGGATCCGCTACACGAAGACCGAACAGGACCACTCGGGCGAGGGGATCGACCTCACCGTCCGCGTCGGCGTCGACGCCCCCACCGCCGGGACGTACGACCTGACCGTCGACGTGGCCGACCGGAGCGCCACCGAGTCGGTCTCGCTCGCGGCGGGCGACCAGGAGGTCGAACTCACCGTCCCGGTCGAGGCGGGCAGCGTCGACCTGTGGTGGCCGAACGGTTACGGCGACCAGCCCCTCTACGGTCTCGACGTGAGCGTGTCGCCGACCGACGAGCGTCCTGCTGCCGGCCACACGCACTCCGACCGGATCGGCTTTCGCGACGTGGACCTCGTCGTCGAACCCGACGACGCGGGCACCTCCTTCCACTTCGAGGTCAACGGCGAACCCGTCTACGCCAAGGGGGCGAACACCATCCCGACGGCGCCGCTGTACGGCGACGTGACCGAGGAGCGTTACGAACACCTGGTCCGCAGCGCCGCCGACGCGAACATGAACATGCTCCGCGTCTGGGGCGGCGGCTACTACGAGGAGGACACCTTCTACGACCTCTGTGACGAGTACGGGCTGCTCGTCTGGCAGGACTTCATGTTCTCCTGCTCGCTCCACCCCGCGAACGAGGAGTTCCTCGACACCGTCGAGGAAGAGGTGCGCTATCAGGTCCGTCGGCTGGCGAACCACCCCTCCATCGCGCTTTGGTGTGCCAACAACGAGAACGAGGAGGCCGCGCAGAACTGGTTCGTCGACCACGACCACCACGAGGCCCACCTCGACGACTACCGGACGCTCTACGAGGAGACCGTCGGCCCCGCCTGTCGCGAGGAGGACCCGTCGCGCACGTACTGGCCCGGTTCCCCCTCAAGCGGTCCGGACGAACTCGAGCCGTACGTCTTCGAGAAGGGCGATATCCACTACTGGGACGTGTGGCACCAGGGCCAGCCCTTCGAGGACTACTACACGACCGAGCCGCGGTTCGTCTCCGAGTTCGGCTACCAGTCGTTCCCCTCGATCGACTCGCTGCGGACGGTGCTCGACGAGGCCGACTTCAACCCCACCTCGCCGATGATGGAGCACCACCAGCGCAACCCCGGAGGGAACGCGACCATCCTCCGCCGGATGGCCGACTACTTCCGCATCCCCTTCGACTTCGCCGACTTCGTCTACCTCTCCCAGCTCCTCCAGGCCGAGGCGATGTCGACGGCGATCGAGTACTGGCGGCGGCGCAAGCCCACGACGATGGGTGCGCTCTACTGGCAGCTCAACGACCTCTGGCCGGTCGCCTCCTGGTCGTCGATCGAGTACGACGGCAAGTGGAAGGCCCAGCAGTACGCCGCACGCAGGCAGTTCGCACCGGTCCTCGTCTCCTTCCACCCCGAGTTCGCGGACCGCGACGGCGTCGACAACGAACAGGCCGAGGACCCCGACGGCGCCGACTGGGGGGACGTGACGGCCCAGACCCTCTGGATTACCAGCGACGAGACCACACCCGTCTCGGGCACTGTCTCGCTCGAAGTCGTCACGTTCGACGGGACCACTGTTCGAGAGGACGCTCTCGACGTGGCCCTCGACGCCCACGAGAGCACCGCCCTGACGACCCTCGCGCGCGACGACCTGCCCGACGGCGTCGATCCGACCGACGTCATGGTACGCGCCCGGTTCGACGGTCCGGCGGAGTCGTACCCCGCGACGGCCTTCTTCGCGGACTACAAGCGCCTCGCCCTCCCCGAGACGGACCTCGCCGTCGAGATCGACGGCACGGACGTGACCGTCGCGGCCGACGAAGCCGCGCTCTTCGTCGAACTCGACCCCGGAACGATCCCCGGCGCGTTCTCGGACGACTACGTCCACCTCGCGCCCGGCGAAGAGCGGACGTTCACGTTCGACGCGTACGACGACTCCCGCGACGCACTCGTCGAATCGCACCTCGTGGACCAACTGTCGATCCGGCACCTGCGCGAGACGTACTGACGGGCCCCACGCTCGTGGAGATACGGATACTGACGGTCCGCTCCGAACACGCAGACGGCAGACGGTTCGTGGTACCTGTTCGGCGTCGAGTTTCCGGCCGCGTCGACCTCGCGATCGAACAGTTCGGTCGCGCTCTCATGGGCAGGCCGGTCGAACGTCTGTGCGAACCGCTCGCGCGCGGTCTCGGGTCCGCGTCGACCTCGAACACCTCGTGGCCCATCCCCCGCCAGCAATCGGGGCTGGTTGGAACCGTGGGTCTCCAGCCCGACGATCCCCTATCCTCACCGAGTCGTCCATCGTTCCTTGGGGCTGTGTTCCCGCCCGAATTACTCCTTTCTCGGCAACACTCACCGGCGAGGTGAGGATCCAGGGTCGTCGTCGACTGGAGTGGGTGATCGCTCAAATATAATATTCCTATGTATCAAATACATTTTATCATTCTCCTCGGAAACCGGGAGAGGATTCAGTACGTGTCCTCACCGAACGCGCCCAATAACGGGTGAGGCGTGATCGCTAGTCGTCACCCGTTTCTGCTGTCTGAACTGGGCCGATTCTGCCGTCAGAAGCCGGATATTCGCAGAATCTGGGTCCCGAACCGACACAGCCCCGTCGCACGCCGTGGGCGTCGGTCGGTGGTCCTGTCGAGCCGTCAGATATCCCACGATATCGGCCGAGAAGCACTGTAACTGCCGCGCCCGTGGTCCTACGGCTGTCGTTGCCCGTCGGCCGGCGGCGACCGCTCGACCGAGCCGCTGTCGGGCTGAACTGAGGTCGGTTCCCGCGTTCGAATTGCCTACTGCAAATCTTGCAGTTGTCTATTCTTCTCTGAATATTGGTAAATATGGTCTCGGATTCGAGATCCGGGTCCGCCCACGGTCGCCACGGTCGTCGAAAACTATCCGATCTGGTCGGCGACGATGTCGTCTGCGGCGTCGACGAAGGCCTGTTCGTCGCCCGCGGGCACCGTCGCGCCGGCGGCGATGTCGTGCCCGCCGCCGTCGCCGCCGACCGACCGGGAGGCCTCGCCCATCACCACCGACAGGTCCAGTCCCTCGCGGACGAGCACGCCGGTCCCGCGGGACGAGACCTTCGTCTCCTCCTCGTTCTTCCGGGCGAACGCGACGATCGGCTTGTCCGCCGAGACGCCCTCGGTGCCCAGGGCCATCCCCGCGACGATGCCGACGATGGTCTCGCGGATGGCCTCGCCCGCGTCGAACCACTGGAGGGAGTCCTCGTGCGTGACGCCCTGCTGGCGGACGTACTCCAGGCCCTCCGAGAGGTTGCGACGGTGGTTCGAGAGCAGGGTCTGGGCCTGGTCGAGCGCGCCGTCGCGATTCCCGAGGCACACGCCGAGGCCGACGTCCGCTCGTTCGTATCGCGCCGTCGCGTTCAGCAGCGTCGAGAACTCGCTGGCGTCGCGCAGTTCGGTACCGCGGGGTTCGTCGACGAGTTCGTAGGTCGTCCCGACGAGCGTGTTGATCTTCGACGCCGGGACGCCCCGCTGGACGGCGTGTTTCACCAGCGCGCTCGCCACCGTCTGGCGTTCGTCGTCGGTCAGGTCGACCCACGTGCGCCACTCCCCGGCCTCTTTCAGGTCGACGTCCAGCCCTTCGAGAAAGCGGATCGACCCCGCCTCGTCGCCGGAGACGCCGGGGATCTGAACGTCCGTCGCGTACTCGAAGAGCTTCGGCAGCGGGCGGGTCTGCTTGCCGTACAGCGTGAGGTCGGTCCCCTCGGCGAGAACGCCCGCCTCGACGCCCTCCTCGACGATGCCGCGGTTGGCGCCGACGAGTTCGCCGCCGACGGCCTGCATGTCGCCGACGGCGCCGACGACGGCCAGCCCGGCCAGGTCGCGGTTGTCGGCGGACTGGCCGCTCCGCTCGGCCAGCGCGCGGGCGAGGACGTACGCCGCGCCGGCGCCCGAGAGTTCGGAGGCGCCGTTGATCCCCTCCAGCAGCGGGTTGAGGTGGAACTCCGTCTCGGCCTCGGCGGGCTGGTGGTGGTCGGCGATGACCGGTTGGAAGTCGCCGGCCCGTTCGTGTGCGGCGATGGCGTCGAGCTGGCCGCTGCCGAAGTCGGTGAACAGCACGGTGTCGTACTCGCGGGCCGCGATGGAGGCGATCTCCGTCTCGTCGAGCTGTTTCTTGAAGACGGTCTCGAAGTCCAGACCGGCCCGCTCCAGCGCCGTCGACGCCACGGCCGCGCTCGTCAGGCCGTCCGCGTCGATGTGCGAGGCCAGCAGCAGTTCGTCGGTATCCAGCAGTCTGTCGGCGCAGGCGTCCGCGCGCCCGGCGAGGTCGGGAACCGGCCCGATCGTACTCATCGAGCGTTTCTTATCGCGGCTCTTGGTTTAAACTTAAGGAGTTCCCGGCGACCGCCGACGGCCGGGGTGGGACGCCCCTCAGCCGTCGAGGCGCTCCGAGAGCCGCCGTTCGACCAGCTCGACGAGCGTCTGGCCGAACGCCGAGCCGTTCCTGGCCAGGCCGTGGGCCTCGGCGACGCCGGCGGTGTCGGCCAGCGGGACCAGCCGGAGCGTCGTCCCGTCCGGACCGACTTCGACGTGGAGCGACGCCTGCGGGAACGAACAGGTCGCCGGAGCGAGCATCTCGACGGTGTCGCCGTGGGTACACAGCGCGGGGACGTGGTGGTGGCCCGACAGCACGAGCGGCACGTCGTGCTCGCGGAAGAGCTCCGAGACGGCGTCGCCGTCCTGCAGAGAGAAGTTCCGCCACCGCTCTCGCTCGGGACAGTCCGGGAGCCTGGCGGCGGGGTGGTGGAGCGCGACCACGGGCCGGTCGGCCGCGGCCAGTCGCTCGGCGAGCCACGCCCGCTGGGCGGGGCCGACGCGGCCGCCCCAGGTGTCGCGCAGGTCGCCGAGGTCGTCGCTGCGGTCGTCAGCCGCTGACTCCCGGTCGCCGTCTGTCGTCGCCGGCCCTCTGGCGGCCGCCTCCGAATCGCAGTCGACGGTCGGATCGTCGACCAGGCCGGCGACACCGCTCGTCGCCGTGTCGACGCCGAGCAGGGTCAACTCGCCCACTTCCCGTGCGAAGGGGAGCGGGTCGTACCGCTCGGCGAAGCGCTCGACCGGCGGGCTCGTGTGGTCGTCGAACGCCTTGGGCACGTCGTGGTTGCCGGGGACGGCGTACCAGGGCACCTCCAGCGCGCCGAGCGCGTCGTCGACGGCGTCGGACTCGGCGGAGTGGCCGTCGCGGGTCAGGTCGCCGGCCACGAGCGCGGCGTCGGCGTGCTCGTTCGCGACGGCGACGGCCGTCCGCAGGCGGTCGAGCGTCCGGTGGTACACTTTCCAGGTGCCGCGCGCGGTCAGCGCGACGTGCGGGTCGGCGACGACGGCGAGCGTCGTCGGCGAGTCGCTGCGCGGCCGGTCGAGTCGCGCGAACACAGGGCCCGGGGCGACGGTGTTCCCCGTCATGGATCGGAGAGGACGTGGACGCGGTCGGTGTCGAGGTCGAGGGCCACTCGGTCGCCGACCGCCGGCGCCTCGCCCGGGTCGACCCGGAGCGTGACCGACTCCTCGTTCGGGAAGTCGGCGACGCAGCGCACGTGTTCCCCCAGGTAAAACCGCTCGCGGACGGTCGCCTCGAACGGACCGCTCCCGAGTTCGAAGGCCTCCGGGCGAGCGACGACGGTCACCTCCCCCTCGTCGCCGTTCGGGGCGGGCGTCGTCGCGTGCCCGAAGTCCAGCCGACCGTCGCGGGCGGTCGCGGGCAGGCGGTTCGACGTGCCGACGAAGTCGGCGACGAAGCCGTTTGCCGGCGCCTCGTACACCTCGGCCGGCGTCCCGACCTGTTCGACGCGGCCGTCGTTCATGACGGCGATGCGGTCGCAGACCGTCATCGCTTCGGTCTGGTCGTGGGTCACGTACAGCGCCGTCACGTCGAGGTCGTCGAGGAGTTCGACGAGTTCGCGCTGGAGCCGGGTCTTCAACTGCGCGTCGAGCCCCGTCATCGGCTCGTCGAGCAGGAGGATGGTCGGTTCGATGGCGAGCGCCCGGGCCAGACCGACTCGCTGTTGCTGGCCGCCGGAGAGCGTCGTCGGGTCGCGGTCGGCCAGTTCTGGGATGTCGAGCAGTTCGAGCAGTTCGGTGGCCCGCTCGCGGCGCTCGGCCGTCGAAACGCCGCGCATCTTCGGGCCGAACTCCACGTTCTCCCGGACGGTCATGTTCTCGAAGAGGGCGTACGACTGGAAGACGAGGCCGACGTTCCGTCGTTCCGGCGCCACGCGGGTCACGTCCTCGTCGTCGAACAGCACGCGCCCCTCGGTAGGCGTCTCGAAGCCGGCGATGGTCCGCAGCGTCGTCGTCTTGCCGCAACCCGAGGGGCCGACCACCCCGAGTATCTCGCCGTCGCCGACCGTGAGCGACAGGTCGTCGACGGCGGTCGATTCGCCGAACCGCTTGGTCACGCTATCCAGTGTGATCTCTGCCATGGTCTCAGTTCGTCGTGAACGCCCGGTCGCCCAGCAGCTGGAGCGCCGCGGTGACCCCCGCGATGAGGACGAAGAACACGGAGACGGCGGCGGCGGTCGTCAGGAAAGAGCTGTTCGAGATGTTCGCCTTGAGGAACAGGGCGAGCGGCCGTGCCCCGCGAGAGAAGACGACGTAGGAGAAGTTGAACTCCGCGGCGGCCAGCGCCCAGCAGATGACCGCGCCCGAGACGATGCCGCGTTTGGCGTTCGGGACGACGACCGAGAGAAAGGTCCGGGGCCACGAGGCGCCGAGCGACCGCGCGCTCTCCTCCAGCTGGCGCAGCGGCATCGACTCGAAGCTCGACTGGACGGCCATCACCATGAACGGCGCTTTCAGTAGCGAGTACCCGACGATGAGCCCGAAGTCCGTCCCGGAGAGCTGCGGATACGCCCGGAGGAAGGCGACGCCGAGGACGATCCCCGGCGCCAGCGGCAGGACCGCGAAGGCGTTGAGCAGGTCCCGGCCGGGGAACTCGTAGCGCGCGACGGCGTAGGCGATGGGTACGCCGACGACGAGGTTGACGAGGACGCCGCCGAGTGCGAGCCACACGCTGCGGAACAGCGGGCTCTGGCTCGGCGCGGCGAGCGGGTTCTCGGGCAGCGTGCGCAGGACGGCGCCGAGTTGCAGCGAGTAGAGCGCGTCGTCGCCGCCGATACCGAGCACCTGCTGCCAGTGGGCGAGCGTCACGAACCCCGAGGGGAGGACGCCGGTCCACTCGCGCGCGAACGACGCGACGACCGTCGCGACGACGGGGAAGACCAGGAAGGTAAACGTCAGCGCGAACACGGCCGTCACGAGCGGACGCCCGAGGACGGCCGACGGCGAACGGCGCCACGATCGGGCGTCCACGCGCTCGACGGCGACGCCCCCGTCCGGTCGTGCGCTCTCCGTCGGGCGGACATCGTCGGCGTCGCTCACAGTCCCACCTCCGCGCTGGTGTAGCGCAGGCCCACCGCCGTGAACCCGAGCACGAACGCGAACCAGACGGCGGCCATCGCCGACGCGAGCTGGATGTCGAACCCGCTTCCCGACGAGAGGGCGTAGTCGATCTCGTATGTCCAGACGCGAAGCGCACGGAGGATCAGGACGGTGCCGAAGATGGCCAGTGCCGTCCGGACGGTGAGGATGAACGCGCCGATGAGTCCCGGCTTGATCTGCGGGAGCGTGACGTGATAGAAGGTACGGGCGGGCGAGGCGCCCAGCGAGCGGGCGGCCTCCTCGGTGCGCTCGTTCACCTCGGCGTAGCTCCCGCGGAGGAGCAACAGCGCCCGGGGGATCATCGAGTAGCAGTACGCGACGAACAGGCCGCCGACGCTGGTCGCGATGGCCAGGTCGAGGTTGCTCCGGCCGGTGAACCACGCGGCCAGGTTCGTCACCAGGCCGCTGTTGCCGAAGAGGACGATGATCATGAACGCCGCGACGATGCCGGGGAGGCTGATCGGGAACGAGAGGAGCGTCACCAGCGCGCCGCGGAACGGCAGGTCGTACTTCTCGAGGGCGTGGGCGGTCGCGGTGGCGACGCCCAGGCTGACGACGGTCGTCGCGAGCGAGAACCAGAGCGTGTTAGCGGCCGACGCCCGCAGGTACGGGTCGGTGAGGAGCCGGCGATAGGCCGACAGCGAGAACCCCTCGGTGACGTACTTGGCCTCTGAGACGCTGATCCGGAGCATCTCGCTCAGCGGGTACAGCCCCGCGACGGTGGCGAGGACGAGGAAAGGCGCACACAGCGCGGCGATGCGGCGTCGCTCGCGGTCGTGCTCGGTCCGCGGCAGGATCACTCGCTCGGCGGGGTCGGGAAGCCGCTCGACGCCGCCGCGGACGGCGGTTCCCGCCGCGGCGGCGACCGGCTGCAGCCGGCCGCGAACCCCGTCGGTCGCTTCGTCGGCGGCCATCTGCCTACAGGCCCGCCGAGCGCTCGATCTCGTCGATGATACCCTCCTGCTTGTCGACCATGGTCCCGTAGTCGACCTGGAACTCCGTCTCGTCGTAGGTCGACTGGTCGGGGAACTCGTCGGGCATCTCCAGTTCCGGCGCGCGGATGGGGCGGACGTACGCGTCGAGGAACTTGCGCTGGCCCTCCTTCGAGAGGACGTAGTCCATGAACAGCTTGCACGCCTCGGGGTTCGGGGCGCCCTCCATCAGCCCGAAGCCGTAGGGCTGGTTGAACGCGCCCTTGTTGCCGTTCTTGCCCTTCAGGAGCGCGACGTCGACCTTGTCCTCGGCGATGTCCTCGTTGTTGTACTTGAGGTTCAGCCCGGAGTAGTCGTAGCGGACGAACGTGGCGTACTCGCCCTTGGTGAACTGCGCCTGGAAGTTGTCCGTGAACTCGGCGCCGTTCTCCTTGAGCCGCTTGTAGTAGTCGATCACCGGCTGGAGGTCGTCGAGCGACCCGCCGCGGGCGTTGTTGATGGAGAGCGCGCAAGCCAGCCCGACGGCGGCCGTCGGCGTCTGGAGCGCAATGTCTTTCGCGATGTCGGGGTGGAGCAGGTCGTCCCAGGTCTCCGGGGCGTCGAGTCCCCGCTCCTCGTAGACGTCCGCGCGGTAGGTGACCGCCGTCGTCATCCGGCGGGTGGCGGTCATCTGGCCGTCGTCGGTCTTGAGCTTCGCCGGCACTGTGTCCCAGTTCTTCGGCTTGTAGCCGGTGAGAAAGCCCTCGTTCTTGGCGATGATGCCGTAGGTGTAGCCGCCGTTGTACGCCGAGTGGTCGGGGTTCTGGGCGTGCGAGCGCATGTGCTTGAGCGCCTCGCCGGACGAGCGGTCGTCGTCGTTGAGCGGGACGCCGTACTGCTCCTCGAAGGCCTCCATCAGCGCCGGCCAGTTCGACCAGTTCGACTGGACGCAGTAGACGTAGAGCGTCTCCGGGAACGACGACGCGCTCACGGTGGTCTGGTAGTCGCCGTGACCCACCTCGTACTCCTCGGCCGTGTCGGTGTCGGTGGTTCCCCCGTCCCCGCCGCCGAGCGCACCGGTACAGCCCGCGAGACCGCTCGCGACTACCGTACCCGTTCCTGTCAGAAACCGCCGTCGTGACGTGTTCATACGGGAGAACGGGCGCGGACGACGGTTAAGATGGCTTATATTTTCGGTTCGTTGCAGTATCGAGCGGTACGTTCAGTATGGCCGAGAACGGGTCGCTGCCGAGGGCTATTGACGGTATATATCCGTGGGGCGAACCGCCGGCTCTGTCGCGACCAGGTCGAACGCGATCGACGCCGTCCGTGGCGAGTGTTCAGGTCCCCTGTCGGTCTAACACGTCGATCGTACGTTCATGTGAATTTGACAGCGAGGTGACCTCTGAATCGACGTAGAACGTCCAGTTGGCCGTTCCGCCGTCGTCCGAGATTTATTCGAGATCTCGGTGCATTTCGTTCATTCGTCTTCAGACAGGCCTGTCGAAGCCGTGCCGCCGTCTTCGGTTATCACTTAAAGCTGGATAAAGTTAATTTCATCGACAGAATGGGGCCACGATCGGTAACATCAGCCTCTATTACGCCATCATTCTGGACTACCGCTGTGGAGACATTTCCGCCAGTCTGCCGATGGACGGTACGTACGCCTTCAGCGTTCTGTAGAAGGCTCTGCCATAATCTGCTGGCGACGTTTGATCTCTTTGAACGATGTCGGATTGTCGGTAAGGAAATACAGTGTCCCGTTTTCAAGGTCACGCCGTTCGGGGAGCTCGCTCGGCACCGAGACTCCTGTGACGTCAGTTGGAACGTACGTTAGCCAATGGATAGGGATGGGCTCGTTGGTGTCTTTCTTGAACCACTTGATAGGTGGTGTGGGGTCGCCCTGTCCAGTATCGACGCCGAACCCGACTATCATATCCGGGGCGGTATGCGCTTCGGCCAGACACACTACATCACCGATATCCGCAGCGTTGACGGCGTCGTCGGACTTGAAATAGACGCCGTCGACCGAGATGGCGAGTGTATCGGTCGAACTGCGTTCATCAGCCGTATCCGGACCGTCTGAGGGGTTTATGTGTAACAAGTAATGAAACCCATCGTACTGGAACTGAATAGCGCCCTGACTGTGTTCTACGACGTAGTCCACGGCTCGAGACGGTGGAATTTGCTCCGGGAGATAGTCCGATTCTGCGCCGATATACAGTACGGTATTGAGTTCACCGTCTACAGCGTGATCTGTTCGTTGCTGTAGCCCGCTGAGCATCGAGCGAAGTTCGCTCGATCCGATCGGCGATTTGAATCCGAACTCTATCTGCACATGTTCGATCATCCTTTGCGCGCGAGACTGAGACCAACTACAGTTGAGGGCGCGGGACGTTACTACCTATGATACAACACCGGGCGTGAATTAAATGGTTAGCTGGAAATTTCAAGCCCAAGATGGTCAGCAACCGCGGTAGATCTGTCACTGAGTGTCCCGAATTCGTACGGGAACATTGTCGACAGAAGCAAGAACCCACCATCGGACAGCTGTTCTGTTCGTGCTGCCGGTGCAGACGATAGATTCGAACGCCCGAACCATTCGACGAATGCAGGAGTATATATATTCAACCAGTACAGTTCAGTCACTACACCATCTCGAAGGCTACCAATGTCTGGTTCAAGCGCCTCAGAACCGACACCACTGGACAGGAACGAACCGAAGCCGTACCATGTATCGGTGTAGTTGTACAGCAACCCGACCAGTTCGAGATACGATGCAAGATTCTCCGCTGCGTCCGGTGCGTCCGGCTGAAGATACAATTCAGACGTACCGACACTGACAGTTCTCGAATTAGCGGGCACGAACCGTCGTTCGAGACAGAATCCGATCCGCACGGGCAACTCGTCAAACCACCCCTCGATCCATCCCCATTCAGCGCTTTCGAGCGCAGAGATTGCTGCCTCTGTAGACAGATTGTCCGACGTATCCCCATCTGTCACCACAGACCACGCTGTCGATCCGGTCGCGGTTGAGCTGCTGAATCCAGCAGACAAACATCCCTCAAGCGTATCCCTAATTTCAGGGAACCGTTCGACCAAGAGGTGCGTCTCAACAGGTTCATCCGGCATGCTTATTCTGTCCTGGGAACGTATTGATAGTCGACATTCCCGTATTTGTCGTCCAAATTATCGAGCATATCTAATACGTCTTCGTCTATCTCTTCGATCGGGTCGCTGAATACGACCGTCATCGTATCAGACGAACTATCCCGGTATTGGAGATAATTATCCTCAATTTGGCTCCGGAGTTTTCGGACATCACCGCCACTAGCCCTAGTGAAATCACCATTCTTCACCTCAGCCAGGTCGCCGTTGGACTGAACGATATCGAACTCCACCCTCCTGTCGTCGGAAAGAATCACCTTCTTGCCGATTTCATCGATATCAGACCCGTCCTCAAGTAGTTTGACGGCAGAGCGCGCCTCGAATGCGGCATCCGGGATGTTACTCGGATCGCCCGTCCTGGCGATATCCTTGATCGGTCCATCTGCAAGGCCGTCAACACCTCTACGTTCAAGTTCTGCAGCATCTTCGGCAAACTGCTCGACAGTATCAGCATCTATCGAACCGGATGACAGGCTCCTAGCGAGTGAGTTTCGGACCGCATCTATTTCACCGGTATCTATCCGGAGCAAGTCACGCGTTGCCGGGGTATCGACAGAGGAAATCAGAGTAACGCCATTGTCACCGGTCTCACCGATCAACTCGAACGCACGCCGCTGGTCGGTCTCGTCGAGCGTCCGGATCGTCGACACCACGTCGCTGTTGCCCGGTTCGTCCAGCTTCCGCGCGACCGTCGCCGTCTCGGAAGCTGACAGGTCGCCGTCGTCGTACGCTCGGAGGAGCGTCCCGCGCGTCTCGTCGGGCAGGTCGGCGTTGAACACCGCCCCGAAGTCCTCGTCGTCGAGTTTGCGCTGGAGCCTCGCGGCTCTCTGGCCACCCTTTTCGACGCCTTCGAGCGTGTCGACGAATCGCTCCTGGCCGCCGTCGGTCAACACCTCTAGACCGGTGTCGTCACCGCCGCCACCGCTCCCGCGGATCCGCCGGTAGTACGTCCGCAGTGATGCTTACACGAGAAGAGACATCTCGGGTCGAAAGTAATGGAACCGGATCCTGGCTGACCCGCTCAGAGTAGATTCTGCCGGATGTACGCGTCGACGTTCTCGCCTTCGAGATCTGCCAGCGTGTCGAGTGCGCTCTCGATCGAAGCAAGGTCCTCTTTCGTAAAGTCGTCCTGCTGGGCGACACCCCCTAACGAGACCAGCAGGTTCTGTTTGTTCACGTCCGTCTCCAGATCCATCACTTTCGTCACGACGTTCTCGTCGTCCGGGTCGTCCAAACGAACGAACGACGGTGGGATCGCGTCGTGCAGGAGCGCCGACGCGTGTTCGTCCGTATTCGGTTCCCGTGGAATCTCCGAGAGCATCGCTTGGATCAGTTCTATCTGATCGGCTGGTTCTTCGTCGACGATATTCCGCACGAACGCGTTATCATCGATCCGCCGGAGGTTCCGATCGTCGTCGACGCGAACTCGGCGAAGTCGGAGCGCGTCGTTCGTGAACTCGCCTGCGATATCGTCGGGTACGACCCCCAAGTCTGCACCGTACTCGCCGGTTTCCAGCGCTGCAAACGGGTCGGAGAGACCTACTGACTGGTCCGAGTTGACATCCTCTTGGAACTCCGCGGAGTCGAGATACGGGGCGTCGGTCGGCGGTCGCCACCCGCCTTCAACCCACGGTTGCTCGGACTCGATTATCAGTGTCCGTTCGCCGTCGATGTCAGCGACGTACCACGGTTCCCTATCAAACAGGGCATCGGTACCGCCGAGATCATCGAGGACTTCATCGGAGTAGACGCCGAAGACCGGTGCGCGTTCGATAGCTTCACCGATCGGCCGGTCTTCCGGCACTGCACTCATCGGGTCCCGTGCGGTGTTGAGCCACGCGACGTAGTTGGCGTCCAGTTGTGTTGCGAGGCGACAGACGAGTTCGAATACGATGTCCATCCACTCGTCGTAGTCCGTATCCTGTTGGGCCCACTTTGGATGCACCGTGTCGCCGAATCCATCGATACTTAAGAGTGGCTCGTCCGGTGACCGTTCGTCACTTTGATTAAAATCATATCGCAACGAAGATCTGTCTTTGGAGACAGTGTACTCGCAATATTGATTGTCACCAACTTCATTTACAGTCCCCTCCTTACTATTGACGCTTAACCCGGCGGTTTCAGACACTTCGAGTGTTGTCTCCACAGCGGTGGGTAGCGCCGTACCCGAGTATAGTGCGACCGTTATTGCTCCCGTCATTGTTTTAGTCTCCTAGCTCGCCGTAGGTCGTGAATTCGATCTCGATATCAGAGCTGGTTCTTCTCTGTACTGTATTGCGTATCTGGTTGGTCTGGCCTAAGTCTTTCAATTTATCCAGATACTCATCGGTAGTCACTACGACAAAACTATCTTTTCCCACTCTCGATCTCGACTGGGTCACGAACTTATCGATCAGGTCTCTGGATTCTTTCTTGACCAAGAATCCACTGTATTCCTCGGGGTTGTAGTTCTTCGATTCAATGGATGGTGATTCGAGTTTCTTCCCGTTGACCGTGATATCTCCATCGACGTCTATGTCGATCTCTGTCTTCGAGTTAGGGGCGTTCTGAATGTCTCTAACGACGTTCTGCATTTCGATATCTGCGCTCCCGATCTCGTTATCCTCGCTGAAGATCTGTTTCGCGGCATCGACTTCGCCAGCGATCTGTTTGAATCCGCTTTTGCTCGCCGAAACGTCCGCCATCGCATCAGTGACACCTTCAACATCGTTCTCCGCGAGTTCGTCAATCTGTTCTTGGACCGCTGACGAACTACTCGAACCCGGCCCCAGGGACACTTCGTCGGCTTTCCCGTAGGCGTTCAGGAGTTTCTTCGCCTCGTCAGGGTCCAGTCCATCCGAGTCTTTCGTATACTGGTAGACCGACCGAATCGTCGACTCGCACGGGCTGTTACAGACGTCGCGGTCGAGCAGTTCCCGCCAGGTTTCGTCGTCGGTCTGCCGGCGGAACTGCGCCAGCGTTTGTCCGCTGATCGCCGGGTCTTCCAGCGCTTCCTGGAACTCCGCGCGTCCACCGTCGGTCAGTGGCTCTAACCCGGTGCCACTCTCGGCTTCCGTCCCGCGGATCTGTCGGTAGTACGTCCGCAGTTGCGTCCGTCCAGCGTCACTTAGCCCGGTCAACACGTCGCTGGGGGTGTTCCCCAACCTGCGCGACAGCGACCACGTCCAAGTTCCGGGACCCCAATAGTGGCTTCAGACTGCGGTCAAGAACTGAGACTGCCGTCAGTTATACTTTATCCGACTCGTCGTCAACCCACTCGAGAGTATCATCAGTCAGTTTCGCCTCCAGTTGCGTGCCATCGGTACGAACAATCCGAAGCAGATCAGCCTGTGGTGCGTTGCCTTGCTCGCGCTCGTGGTCGACGTACGCTTCGATGCGTTTGCGGAGTTCTTCAGTCTGTACTGTCGGGGCGTCACTGGTCACCTCGAAGACTGTTTCCCCCGCTTCATCGTATTGTGCAGCCGTTTCGACGAGTTCGGATTCGACCCAGTCGATACGATACTCCCTGATCAGTTCCTCGGCCGGCGGTCCGTCGTACTCGAAGACTACGCTAGGGTCGGCATCTGTATACCGATCCATCTCTCCGACCGAGAAATCTCGTGCGACTACCGGAAACGTATCGTTGATCTCGTGAAGTAGCTTACTCAATCTGGCGCGATTGATTTGCGCGATCTCTGTGTCGCCGAACCAGATATCTGAATCAGTGCCGATCGTGATTCTGTAAACAGAATCACCGGCGAGTTTTCCCCCGGGCCTATATTTAGAACTTTGATGAATGACCGAAAAAGAAAGTGGGGCGTGATCTGGCACTTGGTCAACGTCTGATCGGTCGTTTCGGAAATACTCTGACTCAGTAGCGTCGATAGTTTGCATTCCGCTCCGTAGATAAACCTTCACGCATGTAGACTCAGTTGCGACTTTCGAAACGTGCAGGACACGGTCATCCTCGGTCGCAATTTCGGCCACACGCTCTGCATACTCTTGATACGTGATTCCGTGGCAGTTTTTGATCGTACCGTTAGAATCCAACACTGGTTCCGCTTCGCTGAACGCTTCGTCGATCGGAGTCTGTGAAGGCAGCGAGGCAACACCGAGTTTCAGCACTATTGGGGCGATATCTCTCCCGAGGGTAGCGAAGATGCGTTCCATGACCGCGGCTGTTCGATCAGGGACCTCGTTCGACAGTTCGATCTCTGAATCGATATAAAACTTCCACGACGTCGACCCCCTGATCATTGTCAGGTAATCTTGGTTTTTCTCCATCGCGTTATTCACCTACTTGAGAGAGGTCTACTGTGAATGGCTCAGCATCATCCGGGTTAACACGAACACGATCAACTACAATCTTGTCCACGATGTTATTTTTGAGGTTGCGGTCTATCTCGTCAAGGAGGCGCTGCTCAAATTCTGAATTACTGTCGATCCCGTATTGGTCGTAATCCACTGTTATCTCTCCGCTATTAGACCCATCGCTAGTTTCACTCCTAATCTCGATGAACTTTCTATTCATCGAGTCGGCATCTCTGGAATCATCTATCACATTATCGAAGATATTACCTCTGAAATCTTTCCCACTTACCCGTTTGAATTCGACGTAGTCCGCGCTGCCGTCCCCGTATTGCACCTTCATATCCACGTCCTTGCTCGTGGTGGTGAACTGCGGTTCGACGACGACTTCGTCGACGTCTCGACCGTCTGGAATGAAGTCGGACTCGCCCCTGACGTACGCCCGCGTTCTGTCGGCCTCGTTGGCCAGATTCAGGAACGAGTTGCCATTGGGACTCGTCTCGTCGACGAGGGCTCTGTAGTTTTCGACGTCGACGTCTCCGTTGCGGGTCGCATCGACGATTTCGTCGAGGTCGGAGAGATACGCTTCCACGTCGTCGGTATCGACGCGGCTGTCACCGAGCGCCCCGGCGATGTCCGCTCGCCAGAGGTCCCAGTCGTCGAACCGCCCATCGAGCCCGATCCAGTCGCCGCGGTCTTCGAGCCTGAAGAGCCGCTGTAGACTGGCACTGTCGAGGTCTCTGACCAGCGTCACACCGGAGTCACCGGCGTCGGCGACCAGTTTCAGCGCACGCCGCTGGTCGGTCTCGTCGAGCGTCCGGATCGTCGACACCACGTCGCTGTTGCCCGGTTCGTCCAGCTTCCGCGCGACCGTCGCCGTCTCCGAGGCCGACAGGTCGCCGTCGTCGTACGCTCGCAGCAGCGTCCCGCGGGTCTCGTCGGGCAGGTCGGCGTTGAACACCGCGCCGAAGTCGGACTCGTCGAGTTTGCGTTGCAGCATCGCGGCTCTCTGGCCACCCTTTTCGACGTCTTCGAGCGTGTCGACGAACCGCTCCTGGCCGCCGTCGGTCAGCACCTCTAGCCCGGTGTCGCCGCCGTCGCTACCGCTTCCGCGGATCCGGCGGTAGTACGTCCGCAGTTGCGCCCGTCCAGTGTCGCTCAGCCCGGTCAACACGCCGCTGGGGGTGTTCCCCAACCTGCGCGACAGCGACCACGTCCGGCCGACGGTCTCGACCTCCGACAGCGTCTTTCGGATCGTGTCCGACGCGCCCACGTCGACTTTGGAGACGACGCGGCGGGTGACCTTCGACCCCACCATGACGGCCGGGCCGGTGACGTACTTCGACCGCGTGGATCGGTAGTACTTCA
Source organism: Halosimplex amylolyticum (assembly GCF_051414035.1). NCBI lineage: Archaea > Methanobacteriati > Methanobacteriota > Halobacteria > Halobacteriales > Haloarculaceae > Halosimplex > Halosimplex amylolyticum. The sequence goes on from NZ_JBLKNW010000002.1 coordinate 678,687, forward strand.
GCGCGCGGTTCGCTCCCGTCTTGTCGGCCAACTTCTGCACTTTGTCGATCTTCTTGACCTGGCCGGTCGCCGCGGACTGGGCGACCTCGAAGACGACCAACCCGGCGTAGTACCCCCGGCGGAAGTCGTCGTACAGCTCCTGGTTCGCGATCTCGCCCTTGCGGTAGTAGGGGTTCGCGGTCCGCTGCTGGCGCTGGTACTGTGTGACCAACAGCCCCGGGATGTCGTCGACGTTCTCGATCAACTGCTCGTACCGGGAGAGATTCGAGTAGCGATTGAGCGTCTGCTGGGGCCGGTTGACGACGTCCTGTACCGTGCCGGTGAGGCGCCCGGCGCCGCTGGAGATACCCGTCCCGGTCCCCAGCGCGAACGCTTGCGATTCCGAGAGGCTACCGAGGGTCCCGCTTTGCTTGACCGCTTCGACGAGCCCGTTGTGGCGGGCGGCAGCGAGCGTCGTCCGCGAGTTTCCGTGCTCGTCGGTCGCGCGGACCTTCAGTTTCGTCTTCGCGAGCGCTTCCTCGAACGTGCCGAGCGCTCCGGCGTCTATCTCGCGGTTGAAGTACCCAGGATCACTGTTCGAGTATTCCTTGCCGTCGACGATGATCGTCGAGGATTCGACACCACTCGGGTCGTCGGCGGACCCCTCGACGTAGTAGAACGATTTATACCCGGGCGTCCACGGCAAGCGGGACCCGTATCCGGCCGAATGGATGTCGAGCGTCGGACCGTTGATGTCGAACAGCGTCGGGTCGTGCCCGTCTTCCAGTTCCTCGTCGTCGGCCTGGCCGTCGTTGTCGGTGTCTTCGGACCAGGGGTCGGTCCCGAGTCGTTCCTCCCTGTCGTCGTCGAGCCCGTCGTCGTCGGTGTCTTTGTAGAGCGGATCCGACGTGACCGTCCGATCCGTGACGTACTGGCCGGGCTCGCCGTCTTTCGTTCCGATGGCCTCGCTGAACGCGAGCGCGTCGTCGTGGGTGTCGAGGACGCTGATCGTCCAGCCGTCGGCTTCTTGCGCGTCGGTGAGGCCGTCTCCATCAGAGTCTCGGTTCCCCGGTGCTGGGTTACTCGACCACTGATACCCCGTTTCCAGCGCTTTGCTCCGCGGCGGTTCCTGGGTAATCCGAGAGGTAACGTCGATTTCCTCACCGTCCGGGATCCCGTCACCGTCGGTGTCCGCATCGTACGGGTCGAGTTTGACGACGGGCCCGTTCGCGAGCGGGATGCCCTTCACCTCGCGGAAGTCGGGGATGCCGTCGCCGTCCGAATCGCGGTCGACGACGCTCTCGGCGGGCGCTTCGAAGTCGATGAAGTGCGCGCGCAACCAGGAGTGGTCACCGGTGGTGTGGCGCGCGTCGGCGCGCAACGAGACCGTCACGTTCTCGCCGGCGTATTCGGTGACGTTGAGCCGACGGACGACCGTTCGGGTATCCGACACCATACTGGAGTCGCTCTCCAGCCGGTAGATGTCGGTCTCGTTGTTCCCGGAGTCGAGCGAGAGGACCGCCGCCGCGTGCGACCAAACACTCTGGATGTGGGCGGTCGCTTTGATCTTCACGAACAACGGACCCTCTTCGGGGAGGGTCGTCGTGCGATTGAGGAATCGCTCGCGGGTGGTGTTTTCCCACACCCGAATGGCGTCGTCGTCGGAGTCGATCGCACAGCCACCGTCGGCGGGCTGGTCGTGGTAGCCACTGCCGCGGTCCTCGACGTTGCAGGACCAGTCACTCTCGTCGATCGACGACGGCATCGACTGGAACGTCCAGTTGGCGATTCCTTCGCCCGTCGACCCGTTCGGTCGCCACGAGAGGATGTCGTTCCGGTGGTGGAGGAACTCGGTCCATTCCTGGTTGTCGAAGACAGTGTAGGTCGAGAAGTGCTCGGTCGTCGCCGTCACCGTGTTCGACTCGGGATCCACGGTCGAATTGACGTGCTCGTAGCGTTGTGCGCTCTCGTTGAACCGATAGATCGAGAGGTTGCCCTCGCTGCTCTCGACGCGCGATTCGTTGTAGGCGATGGTGATGTTCGCCCGCGAGAAGTTCGCCCGCGACTCGAACTCGACGAACGGCGCGACCGACGCGTTCGGCGTGTACTCGTCCTGATAGCGAACGTGTCTCGGTTCTTCGACCGTCGTCTGGGCGGCGACGTTGCCTTCACCAGTGATCGAGACGGTGGCTCCCAGCGACTCGTTGCCGGTCGTCGTCGTGTAGGTCTCGTTGCCGTCGAGCGTCCCGTCTCCGTCTGTATCCGGATCGCGGGGATCCGCGGGGAGGACGACTTCGTCGCTGTCCGCGAGTCCGTCGGCGTCCGTGTCCTTCAGTGTCGGGTCCGTCGAGTGGCTTCGAACTTCTGCCCGGTCGGACAGACCGTCGCGGTCCGTGTCCGCGACCAGCGGTGATGTGCCGTGTGCGTATTCGTCGGCGATCGACAACCCGTCCCCGTCCCTGTCCTCGGCCGCGTCCGGAACGCCGTCACCGTCTGAATCCGCCTGGAACGAGTTTAACCACGGATACGTCGACTCGATGGTATCGTTGAGCGAATCGCCGTCTGCGTCAGCGCGGAGCGGGTGCCCGTCTATCCGCGCGGGGGTCAGGGTCGTGTCGCGAACTGACCCGTTCGTGAGCCGGAATAGAACTTCGTGACCGTCTCCCAATCCGTCGCCGTCCGTGTCGGCCTGCTGCGGGTCCGTCGAGACCGTCGGAGCGCGGCCGATCGGGAGCGTGTACTCCGTCTCCTCGATGTAGTTCGGCAGGTAGTCTCCGTCGTCGTCCCGGTACAGGCGGACGTCCGAGACGGCGACGCTCACGTTGTCCGGGCTCCTGGCGGTCACCGTGATCTCTTGGCCGGCGAACGCACCGACCGGGACGGCGACGACCCGCCGGTCACCGGTCGCGACCGACTCCGTCTCCGTGACGCCGTTCGCGCGGGCGACGAGCGTCGCGGTCGCGTTGGCGGGGCCGGTCGCCCGGACCACCGCGGAGACCGTCGTCGAGTTCTCCTCGGGGACGTCGATCGACCAGACCGGCCTCGTCTCGCCCTCTGGGTTTCTCGCCGGCTCGACCCCGCCGGTCTCCGCGAGCGCGGTCACGCCGCTGTCGGTCTCGCGCTGCCACGCTACCGACCCGTTCGGCGAGAGCGCCGTGACGGTCCCCTTCGGATCCGTGAGGTTCGCCGGGTCGGCGACCGTCACCGTCGTCGTGACCGTGTGGTTCGTCCGCCCGCCGAACGCGTCGACGATCGTCACCGTGACGTCGTACTCGCCGGGCTCGCTGTAGCTGTGGGCGACCTGCGCGCCGCGCACCGTCTCCGTCGTGCCGTCGCCGAACTCCCAGACCGTCTCGACGATCGTCCCGGTGTGCCCGGAGTCGTTCGTCGCGGCGGTGAACGTGATCGGCTCTCCCGGCCCGGAGGCCGACGGCGACGCCGACATCTGCGGTTCGACGACCCTGACCGTGACTGGGTCGGTCGTGGCAGTCAGGTTGGCGGCCGGAGCCCTGACGGTGACGACGTACTCGCCGGCGGGGATACCTCGCAGCCGGTAGGTCATCTGCCCGCCTGGCACCGACGCTGTCGATCGGTAGACGACGTCGCCGTCCAGCGTCGCGACGCTGATCGTGACGTTGCGCCCGGCGTCCGACTCGAGTCGCAACCGCAGGGGCTCGCTCCGCGTGAACTCGTTCGGCGGGGCGGTGACGTTCAACGTCGGCCCGCGCTCCGACTCGACAGTGATCGTTCCCGTCCGAGCGGTCAGGTTTCCGCCCGCTGCCGTCAGGACGGCGACGTACTCGCCCGCGCCGAGGCCCGGGATCGTGAGGCGTGACTCCCGCTCGCTCACGCCGACGGACGTGTTCAGGAGGACTCGACCGCTGGCGGTTTCGAGACGGAGTTGTCCGCTGGTCGACGCGTCGGCGCTGTAGGCCAGCGTCAGGTTCTGCTCGGTCGTGAGGTTCCGCTGGACCGCGCGCAGCGAGAGCGACGTCGGTCCGCCGTCGTCGGGGCGGCTGACGGTGATCGTCTCGGCCGTCGCGCGTCCGTCGCCCGTCTCGGACTCGATCGCCGCGACGTACGTGCCGGCGGGCGGGTTCGGGATCGTCAGCTTCGACTGTCGCTCGGTGGCGGTGACGGAGGTGTTGAGAACCGTCTGACCGCTGCTCGTGGTCAGCGTGATCCACGCGTTCGTCTGTTCGTCCGCGGAGTACCGGAGCACCAGGTCCTCCCCGGTCGTGAGGGTGCGGTCGACCGCCGCGAGCGAGAGGTTCGCGCTCCCGGACCCGCTGGGTTCGGAGACGGTGATCACCTGCGTGGAACCGCCGTGGCTCCCGTCGGTCGATTCGATCGCGGCGACGTACGTGCCGGCCGGCAGGTCCGGCACTGATAGTTGGGTCGGCTGCTGGCCGGCTGTCACGGACCGATCAAGCAGTACCCGCCCGTCCGTCGCGTTCACGTAGAGCGTCGCGTTGGTCCGCCGATCTGCCGAAAACTCGAGAACGAGCGTCTCCTCGGTCGTCAGGTTCCGGTCGACGGCTCGCACCGTGAGGTTTCGGGACCCCGTCGACGGCTCGCTGACCGTGATCGTCGCCGTGGCGTTGCTCCGCCCGTCGGAGTCGGCCGCGATCCGCGCGACGTACGTTCCCGCGTCGAGGTTCGAGACCGACAGCTCAGCCGGTCGCGTGGTCGCGGTCACCGACTGCCGGAGCACGTCCGTCCCGTCCGTCGTCTCGAGCGTGATCGTTGCGTCAGTCTCGTTGCCGGCGGCGTATCGCAACCGCAACGACTCGTCCGTCGCGATCGAACGGTTGACCGCCTCGATCGTCAGGGGCGCCGGCTCGTCCGACCCTGGCTCGGTGACGGTGATCCGCTCCGTGGAGTCGTTCAGCGGCCCGGAGTCGGCCGCTATCCGGGCGACGTAGGAGCCCGACTGCATGTTCGAGACCGTCAGCGCCGTCGTCTGCGGATAGGCGGTGACCGGCCGCTGGAGCACGACCGCCCCGTCAGCCGTCTCGATCGTCAGCGTCGCGTTCGTCCGGCTGCTCGCGGAGAACCGGAGCGTCAGGTCGTCACCGGCCGTGATCGATGTCCTGTTGGCGGTGATCGACAGCGATGCCCCGGCCCGCGCGGACGGTGACCCGCCTCCGAACTGTTCGAGTCCCGGGACCAGACGCGTCGTGTCGATCACGGTCGACGATCCGGCCGGCGGGTCGACGTCGATCCCCAGCGGCGCGTCCGACTCCAGCGCGGTCGCGGCGCCCCGATCATCACTGGCTCGCAAGTCGCCGACGGCTCGCTCGCTCGGACCGCTCCGTGCAGTCGTATTCGAGCCGCTCGCCGTGTTGTTCCGGGAAGTGGCTGTCTGTTCCGTCGCGCCGGGGTCGTACACGGCGCCCGTCCGTGAGCCGACGTAGACCGTCCCGTTGGGCCCGACGGTGAGATCCGTGATCGTCGCCCGCTCGTGCAGCGGCACCGTCGTGTTCTCGCGAACCTGGCCGGTCGTCGGGTCGAGTTGCAGGACGAACGGCTTTGTGTCGTCGTCTGTGTCCGCCGCGGCGTAGATCGTTCCGTTCTGGCCGACCGCGAGTTCGGAGACGCCGCCGTCGACGGCCGTCGTCCAGCCCGCGCTCCCGTCCGTGGCGGAGACGCGCCGGACGCCGTTCGAGATGGCGGCGTACACGCCGGCGCCCAGCTGCGTGACGTCGTTGACGAAGCGGGCGTCGATGTCACGCTCCCAGACGGTGAAGTCCCGTTGGCTACCGTTCGCACCGTACGGGTTCTCGAGTGCGGTCTGGTTCAGACGGACGAGCCGCGCCGGCTCTCGCCGGCTCTCCAAGTACAGCCCGACGTAGAGCGCCCCGTCGCTGCCGTGCGTGAAGTCGTCGACGTTGTAATCCGACGCGTGCCGGCTGAAGTGAATGAGCGTCCAGGGTCGGAACCCGCGCTCGGCGTCGATACGGGTCAGGTTCCCACCGATCGCGCCGTTCGCCGCCGCGAAGACCGTTCCCGCTCGCGTCGTGGAGAGCTCGACCGCGCCTCGCTCGAATGGGACGCTCGACGTGACCGAGCCGTCTACCCAGTCCAGTTGCCTGACGGCCCGCGAGCGGTTGACCGCGGCGTAGATCGCGCCCTCCGGATCTGCCGCGACCGCGGTGTCCCCGGGGGCTCCGAGCGAACGGACCCAGACGGTCTGGCCGCTATCGACGGCGACCTTCCGGAGCGTCCCGTTCTCGGTCCCGACGTAGACGCCGCCCGGATCTGCCGGCGCGATCGGTTCGGGCCGACGAACTCGGGTCGATTCGTTCCAGGCAGTCTCGTTCAACACGGCGAAGTAACCGAGCGACGGAACAGTGGCGGACGCCCGCCGCTCGTTCTCGTCGATCGAAGTCGCGACCGGTCGCCACCCCCGGGCGGTGCCGTCCCAGTGGTAGATCGAGAGGTTTCCGAATTCCGCGGCGGCCACCGAATCAGAGAGCGGGACTGAAACCGTTGTCGTGCCGGTCGGTCGCTCGGTCGACGTGATCCGTACGACCGGGCCGGCGTTGGAGAGATCGTGCTCGCCGCGCTCCGGATAGGGCGTGATCGAGACGTTCTCGCGGTCGATGGCCGACCGCGAGAACGTTACCGATACGCCGGTTTCGTTGTCCTGGATCGTCTGTGGTTCCAGACCGGCGGCCGACCGTTCGAAGTCGGGTGCCACCTGCCCCTCCACTACGGTCGGTTGGCTCCCCCAGAACGACCCGTTCCCTGCCGACTGTGAGCCGATGTCTGGCCCGGTGCCACGGTGTGCGTCGACGCGAGCGGGGACAGAGGCCGCGGTGAGCCCACCGATGACCGGTGTGGTGATCAGCGCAAACGTAAATACGAGGACCAGTATTCGATTACTGATCTGGCGCATAATAGCTACCAAATAACATTATGCACATATTATTTTCTATTGTCTTGTATACCGGCTACGTATCGACTGCCGTTCGCTTCGATACAGACGTGGCGGCATCCGCAACGGTCTAGATCGAACGAGCCGGCGGCTGCCGGACGAGTGCAGACCGGTCCGGCAGTAACCTGGCCACCTCTCGCGGGATGGGGTATCGGGGCGGAACGCCTGGGAACTCCGGAGAGAAGACGACACTGTCGGGGTGAGGCTCGACGCATCCCGGAGTAGGTCACCTCGTCCGATCCTGCGAGCGAGTCACCCGGATCGAGGTCGATTTTCGCTTACGTGGGGTCGAGCGGAGCGATGTGACGGCTCCCGGCTTACTCGTTCGTCGAACCGAACGGAGAGACGACACAGGGCCGGTTCGCGTGCGATCCAGACGAGCGGCACACTGCCCCGGCCGAATCCGCTGGTTCGAATCGTCCCGCCCGATTCGGCCGGCTTCGTCGCGATGCCGCTCTCACTGGGCGTCGCCTGCCGCCTCGACGACGGCCTCGGCGAGCGCGTCGAAGTCGGCGGCCTCCGGCACCACGTCGACGGCGACGCCGGCGTCGGCGGCGGTCTCGGCGGTGGGATCGCCGATGACGCCGACGACGGCGTCGGCCAGTCCGTCCAGCGCCTCCTCGCGGACGCCGCGTTCGTCGGCCGCGGCGAGGAAGTGCCGGACCGTGAGCGAGGAGGTGAACACGGCGCCGTCGAGGCCGCCCGCGGCGGCGACTTCCGCCGACTCGCCCGCGTCGGCGGGGCGCTCCAGCCGGTAGAGGACCGTCTCGTGGAGGTACGCGCCGGCGTCTTCGAGGCCGGTCAGCAGGACGGCCGAGCCGTGGTCGCTGCGGGCGATCTCGACCCGAGCGCCGGCCACCTCGTCTTCGAGCGCCGCGACGAGGCCAGCCGACGAGAACTCCGCGGGCACCCGATCGACGGGGTAGCCGTGCTCGCGTAGCGCGTCGGCGGTCGACTCGCCGATGGCGCAGACGGTCGCGTCGCCGGCGCCCCACCGCTCGGCGGGCCCGCCCTCGTCGGCGCGTTCGCCGGCGACGAGTTCGACGCCGGTCTTGCTGGTGAACACGACGTAGTCGGCGTCGCTCCGGGGGACGGCGCCGGTCGGGTCGACGGTCAGCATCGGGTCGGCGAGGGGGTCGGCGCCGAGCGATTCGAGCAACTCGACCGCACCAGCGAGGCGGTCGTCGGGCGGGCGGAAGACGGCGATCCGCGGGCGGTCGGCGGCGCTCATCGCTCGGTCACCCTGTCGACCGCACCGGCGGATTCGTCACTGCCGTACCCGCGGAGGAACTCGACGACGCGCTCGCGCTCGCCGGCCACCTGGCCGATGACAGTGATCGCCGGCGGTTCGATCCCGACCTCGTCGCGGGCGTCGACGATGGTCTCCAGCGTGCCGGTCGCGACCCGCTGGTCCGGCCAGGTCGCGCGTTCGACGAGCGCGACGGGCGTGTCGGGGGCCATCCCGGCGTCGCGGAGCGCGGCGGTGTAGTCCGGGAGCTTGCCGACGCCCATGAGGACGACGATGGTGCCGCCGGTGGCGGCCAGCGCCTCCCAGTCGACGGCGGACTCGTCCTTGGTGGGGTCCTCGTGGCCGGTGACGAACGACACCGAGGAGGCGTGGTCGCGGTGGGTCGCGGGGATGCCCGCGACGGCCGGGCCGGCGATGGCCGACGTGACGCCCGGGACGACCTCGAAGGGGACGTCGTGCTCGGCCAGATAGGCGGCCTCCTCGCCGCCGCGGCCGAAGACGAACGGGTCGCCGCCCTTCAGCCGGACGACGTGTTTCCCCTCGCGAGCGAGTTCGACGAGCCGCTCGTTGATGGTCGACTGCGAGGTCCGCTCGCCGCCGGCGCGTTTGCCCACGTCCTCCCGACGCTCCTCGGGGATCAGGTCGATGATCGCCGGGCCCGGGAGCTTGTCGTGGAGGACGACGTCGGCCTCGTCGAGGAGGCGCCGGGCCTTGACGGTGAGCAGGTCCGGGTCGCCGGGGCCGGAGCCGACGAGGGAGACGGTCCCGGTCACGCGTCGGATCCTCCCGCGGCGCCTCCGTCGCCGTCGTCACCGTCTTCGATGGCGTCCGGCGTGTCGGGCGAGGCGCCGCCGGCACCCGACTCCTCGTCGGTGCGGCGCCGCGCCCGTTCGATGATGTCCGCGGCGCCGGCGCTCGCCAGATCCGCGGCGAACGCGCGGGCGGCCCCCGGGTGGCGGTCGACGGGGAGTTCGCGCGTCTCGCGGACCTCCTCGTCGCCCTCGCGGTCGAGCACGCGGACGCTCGTCCGGACGACCGACCCCTGGAGGACCGCGTAGATGCCGATGGGCGCCACGCAGCCGCCGCCGAGTTCTTCCAGTACCGTGCGCTCGGCGGTCGCCTCGACCCGCGTCGGTGCGTGGTCGAGCGCGCTCCGGATGTCGTCGGCCAGGTCGTCGTCTCGAGCGGTGACCGCCAGCGTCCCCTGGCCCGGCGCCGGAACGAACTGGTCGGGGCGGAGCTGCGTGTGTTCGACGTGGTGGAGCAGGCCGGCACGCTCTAATCCCGCTTCGGCGAGGACGATGGCGTCGTACTCGACGTCCGGGTCGCGTTCGAGCGCCCGCCGTTCCAGCTCCGAGAGGTCCTCGAACCACTCCTCGACCGTGCGGTCGTACTCGGAGTCGTCGTCGGCCTCGTCGCTGTCCCCGTCGTCGTTCGCATTGCCGTCCGCGCCGGTCCCCGCCTCGTCGTCGTCCGCGTCGTCGGGTTTGTTGTACTTGGCGTAGTCGGTGGTCCGGCTCTGGTCGTCCGCGTCGCCGCCGTCGGCCTCGTCGTACACGGCGAACGACTCGGCCTCCTCGTCGACTTCGGCCTCGACGCGGCGCTCGTGTTCGCGGACGAGCGGCGGCGCGAGCAGTTTCTCCACGCGCGTGTCGACGTTGCCGCGCAGCGGCTGGACGTCCAGATCTGGCCGCTCGGCGAGCAACTGGGCGCCCCGGCGGAGGCTCGACGTGCCGACGGTCGCGCCCTCGGGGAGTCCCATCAGGGAGGTGCCCTCGCGGGTGACGAGCACGTCACGGGGCGCCGCTCGCTCGGGGACGCCCGCGACGATCAGGTCTTCGGGCATCTCCGTCGGCACGTCCTTCATCGAGTGGACGGCGGCGTCGCAGTCGCCGTCGAGGACTTCCTCGTCGAGCGCGCGGACGAACGCGCCGGTCTTGCCGAGTTCGTGGATGGCTTCGTCGGTGATCTGGTCGCCCGTGGTCTCCACCTCGACGAGTTCCACGTCGAACCGTCGGTTCTCCAGGCGCTCCTTGACGGCGGCGGCCTGCCGCATCGCGAGCGTCGACCCGCGCGTCCCCAGCCGCAACGTTGTACTCATTGTCTCTCAGTGGACGCGCCGACGTGAAAAGCACACCACTTCCGTTCGCGGCTAGCGTTTGGATGGCGTGCGAGTGTAACAGTGGTTGCAGGCTCAAGGGTCGTGAAGAGAAGTTGGACTGAAGCGACCGCAGGTGACAGCAAGCGACGAAAGCCCTCGGCACGCTCGCTAGCAGTGTTCTGGTCCGCAGCGGACAACAGGCGCTGAAAGCCCTCGGCCCGCTCGCGGTCGCTGAGCGACATACCCTCGCTTCGCTCGGGTAGGGGTCGCTCAGACGACTACATAAACGCGAGCGTGCCTCGCCCTTTCAGTCCGCCAGGGACAGCACCGCACAGCACCGCGCCTCACGCCTCCCCAACCGATTCGCTCCCTTCGGTCGCTCATCCCTCGCACGGCTACGTCGCGGGATGAAACCCGCGACAGCGCGCGCCACCGCGATCGTTCACTCTGTGGGCTGTAGTGAGCATCCGCGCGAGCGAAGCGAGCGCGGTTCAACCGAGCGCGAACGGAGTGAGCGCTCGGCCTTTTTCACCCATGTTTTTGCCGGTCGGGTTCCCGGAGCGAGCGAAGCGAGCGAGGAAACCCGGCCGGGAAAAAGATGGTCTCACCAGGGCTCGTCTTTCGCGCCGATGGCGTAGGCGATGCCGTTGGTGACGACGTGTAACAGCGGGGTCGCCACGAGGACGACGGCGAGCACCGGCGGCGTGAACGTCGAGACGACCCAGTCGAAATCGAGCAGGGCGGCGAGCGCGAGCGCGCCGACGACGAAGTCGAGCTGATCGAGCCCGGGGAAGGGGGCGCCGCGCTCGCGGCCGGTCCGCCGTTTCAGGAACGAGGCGGCGATGTCGCCGCACATCGCGCCGAGCGCGAGGCCGACCGCGGCCGGGAGCGGGAACTCCACGGGGGCAACGCCGAGCAGGTCGGCGATGGTGTCCGACCCGGCGTTGAGTACCAGGGCGACCGCGACGCCGGCGGCGGTCCCAGCGGCGGTCCCGCGCCAGGTCTTGCCGTCGCCGAGGAGGCGCCGGCCGCCCCAGGTCCGGCCGCCGTCGATGGGACGGCCGCCACCGGCCAGCACCGCGGCGTTGTTCGGGACGTACGCGGGCAACATCGCCCACAGCGCCGTCGCGATGGCCGAGAACAGGCTCATATGCTCGCCGACTGCCCCGTGGCCCTTAATCACGGTGTTTCGCCGCGTCCGCGACGGCGGGTCGGCCAGGTCCCCGCCGCCAGCCCGGTCCCCGTTTCCAGCCCGGTACCCGTCGATAGCTCGGTTTCCGCCGTTCGCCGTCGATACCACTTTCACACTGGCGGCAATACTTGCGAGTATGATTCCACCGATCGCGAGTCGGTTCGTCGCCGGCGAGACGGCTCCGGAGGCGCTCGAACACGCTCGCGAGGCGAACGAGCGCGGGATCGGGATGATCCTCAATTTGCTCGGCGAGCACTACCACGAGCGCGGGCCGGCCGACGAAGACGCCGCGACGTACCGCGAGTTGATCGACGACATCGCCGAGACGGATCTGCGGGTCTGCGTCTCGGTCAAACCGTCCCAGCTCGGCCTCGACGTGGGGGAGGACGTCTTCCGGGAGAACCTCGCCAGCATCGTCGAGCGCGCCGACGACCACGGCGAGTTCGTCTGGATCGACATGGAAGACCACACGACGACGGACGCGACGCTCGACGCGTTCGAGTACCACGCCCGCGAGACGGGCGGTGCCGACCAGCGGGAGGCACCGCCGACGGAGCGAGCGGGGAGTCAAGCGACCCGCGAGACGGGCGGTGCCGACCAGCGGGAGGCACCGCCGACGGAGCGAGCGGGGAGTCAAGCGACCCGCGAGACGGGCGGTAACGTCGGCGTCTGCGTGCAGGCGAACCTCCGGCGGACGCGGGAGGACCTCGAACGGCTGGCCGACCTGCCGGGGAAGGTCCGGCTCGTCAAGGGGGCCTACGACCCGCCCGCCGAGGTCGCCTACCGGGAGAAATCACGCGTGAACCGGGAGTATCGGGACCTCCTGGAACTCATGTTCCGGGAGTTCGACGGCGGGGTGGCGGTGGGGAGCCACGACCCCGAGATGATCGACCTGGCTGCGGACTTGCACGACGGGTACGGGACGCCCTACGAGGTACAGATGCTGATGGGCGTGCGCGAGGACGCCCAGGCGGACCTGGCCGACGACTGCGAGGTCTGGCAGTACGCCCCCTACGGGTCGAAGTGGCTGTCGTACTTCTACCGGCGCGTGCTCGAACGCAAGGAGAACCTCACGTTCGCGCTCCGGGCCGTCGTGAGCGGGTGACGCGTGATTCGAACGAAGTGAGAATCACGTCGGAGCGAGCGGCGACGCCGCGAGCCGCGTGGGGCGGGGCGCGAATCGAACGAAGTGAGAATCACGTCGGAGCGAGCGGCGACGCCGCGAGCCGCGTGGGGCGGGGCGCGAATCGAACGAAGTGAGAATCACGTCAGAGCGAGCGGTGGCGGTGTGAGTCAGATGCATCGGCGGACGGCGAGGCGCTCGTGTTCTCCGTCCGGAAGGAACACGCTTAGTACGCTCCGGGGGGCAGATAGGCGCAGATGACCTCGGCATCCTGGAAGCGTGACTTCGCCAGCGGGTTGATCATCCTGGTGCCGTTGCTCGTGACGACCTACATCATCCTCTGGCTGTACTTCGCACTCACGGCCGTCCCACTCCCGGTCGAGAGTCAGACGATCGAGATCTTCGGCGAGGCGGTCGACGTCGCGGAACCGCTCCGGGTCTTGCTGACCCTCGTCATCTTCGTGCTCGTCGTGTTCTCGCTCGGGTACCTGATGCGCACGGCGTTCGGCGACATCATCGAGGGGACCATCGACCGCACGATGAATCAGCTTCCGGGGCTCCGCGTCGTCTACAACGCCTCGAAGATGGCCGTCGAAACCGTCGTCTCCGGCGCGGACGAACTCCAGGAACCCGTCAAGATCGAGACCTGGCAGGGCATGCGGATGACGGCGTTCAAGACCGGCAAATCGACCGAGGACGGCCGCGACGTGCTCTTTCTCCCGACCGCACCGAACATCACCACCGGCTTCGTCGTCGAGGTCGACCCCGACTCCTACGAGGAGACGAACGAACGCGTCGAGGAGGCGCTGACGCGCGTCCTCAGCGCCGGCTTCGGGGAGGCCGAACAGACGTCGATCCCGATGGCAGTGGACACCGACGACGAGGAGAGCGAGGAGTCGCCGGTCGGCGGTGACGCGTGACGGCGGGCGAGGACAGCGAGTGATCGCGGACCGACGCGGGCGGTCGGGGGTCAGCGGGATTCCGGGCGAACGGTTCGCGAGCCGCGCCGTTCAACTGATGTGAGCAGCGATGTCGGCCTCGGTGATGATGCCGACCGTCTCGCCGCCCTCGACGACCAGCACGGCGTCGTTGTGGTTGAGGTAGTCGTTGATCTCGTCGATGGTCGCGCCGGGTTCGACGGTCGCGATGGACTCGCGTTTGACCTCGTCGACGGGGAAGTCGCCGACGTTCTCGGTCTCGGACTCGTCGGAGCGCTGGCGGATGTCGGAGTGCCCGATCAGTCCCCGGGGGGTCCCGTCGCGGATGACGGGCACCTGCGAGAACCCGCGCTCGTCCATCAGTTCCTGGGTCTCGTGAACGGAGTCGTCGGGCTGGACGCTCACGATAGGCGAGTTCATCAGGTCCTCGGCGCGAAGGATCGCCCCCTCGGCTTCCTGGAGCGCGTTGACGATCCGCCGGAGCGTCGACAGCCGCGGATCGACGTCCCCGCCCTCGATCCGGGCGATCAACGGCTGTGAGACGTCCGCTCGGTCGGCAAGGTCGCTCTGGGTCAACCCCAGTTCGTTTCGCCGCTCCCGCAGATCCGCCGGCGTCGGTAAATCCATGCGTCGGAATAACCAGAGGTAATATAAAAAACCACCGCCGAGCGCGCGCGGTCGGGCAGAGCGGGGCGGTCGGCGGTCACCAACGGTCGATATAAACGCCTGGAGTGGCTATCGGGTGGTATGTCAGACAGCGAGGAGACGCTCCCGAACTCCGAGGAGGAGTGGCGAGAGCGCCTCACCGAGGAGGAGTACAAGATCCTGCGCGAGCAGGGGACGGAGCCGAAGTTCAGTGGCGACTATCTCGACGTCGACGACGAAGGCGAGTTCACCTGTGCGGGCTGCGGGGCGGAGCTGTTCTCGACGGACAACCAGTTCGACTCGGGACACGGCTGGCCGAGCTTCTTCGACGTCGTCGAGGAGGGCAACGTGGAGACGCGGCTGGACACCAGCCACGGGATGCGCCGGACGGAAGTCGTCTGTGCGACCTGCGGAGGCCACCTGGGGCACGTCTTCGACGACGGGCCCGAGCCGACGGGGAAGCGCTACTGTATCAACTCGGCGGCGCTCGATTTCGACGCCGGAGAGTAGCGTGGTTCGACAGAAGGGAGAACCACGTCGTAACGAACGGCGACCGTAGGAAGCCGTGAGTAGCGTGGCCCGAACGAAGTGAGGGCCACGGCATAGCGAGCGGCGACCGTAGGGAGCCGCGAGCAGCGGAGCCCGAACGAAGTGAGCGGCGTGATTCGACTAACGAGGGACCTTCGGTCCCTCGTACCATGCGAGGGGGCGACTACGCCGCCCGCGAGCAGACGCAGGGAGAACCGGTATCCGTCGGTCGAAACTGCGGGAATCCAGCCACTCCGGGCCGGCTATCAAATCGATCGAACCGGCCGGAAGCCTTTTTGAACTCGTGAGCGGTTGGACGGGTGTGACGTCCGAACACGCGGAGGGATCGGCGGACGAGTCCGGCGACCGGACGGTTTCGGTGCTCGGGACGGACGTGGTGCTGGAAGAGGCGTTCGTGGCGTTTCCGTGGCGAGCGGGGATGGCGCGGGCGCCGGCCGCGTTCGTCGCGGTCTTCGTGCTGACGGCGCTGGTCGCGGCGATCGGGGGATTCGGCTCTGGGACGCTCCAGCGCCGGGTCTCGCTTCTGGGGATCGTCGTCTTCAACGCGCACAACATTCCGGCGACGGTCGGCGCGGTGCCGCAACTGCTCGTTCCGGTGGCCGAACCGGTGGCCGGACTGCCCGGGGTCGGTCCGCTGCTGCGTGGCCTGTTCACGTTCGGGACCGGTCACGCCGCGCCGCTCTCGCACGCCGGCGGCATTCTCGGGGGGCAGACCGCGGAGATCGGGCACCTGAGTGTCATCGAGGGACAGGGCGAGACGGACGTTCCGACGTTCGTCTACTACCTGTTGGCGCCGATCGCGCTGGTCGGCGCGGGCTACGAGTTCGCCGACAGTTACTGGGAGGAGACGACCACGGAGACGCTGGCGGAGGTGGCCCGGTTCGGCATCGCCATCGCGGCCGGGTACCTCGTCGTCCTGCTCGTCGGGTCGGTGTTGTTCACCGCGATACTGTACAGTTCCATCGCCGGTGCGGTCACGATCCTGCCCGACCGGTACCTGCTCGTCGTCTTCGGGTTCGCGTACCCGACGATCTTCGCGACGCTGGGGGCGGGACTGGTGTATCTGGACCGAAACGAGAAGTGAGCCGGGGTCAGGCGTAGCTGGTTTCGAGATACTCCACGATGCGGTCGGACTCGGCCATTGTGACGCCGCGGTCCTCGTCGACGATGACGGGGACGCCGCGCTGGCCGGAGACGCGCTTGACCTCGTTGCGCTGGGAGTGGAGCGCGTCGACCCAGACGGTGTCGTAGTCCAGATCGAGTTCGTCCATGCGGTCGGCTACTTTCTCGCAGTACGGGCACCCGTCGAGCTGGTAGAGCGTGAACGCCATACTCCACCGTTCGGAACCGACCGGCAAGTGCGTTGTGCCCTGCTACCCGAGCGTGACGCCGTCGAACTCGAATCGCGTCCCCGGCCGGTCGGAGTCGCTCCGGTCGGATGCGTCGACGAGGCGGACGCTCCAGTCGTGAGCGTCGGCGATCTTCTCGACGATCGCGAGGCCCATCCCCGTGTTGCCGTCGGCCTTGTTGGTCGAGTAGCCGGTCTCGAAGACGCGTTCGCGGTCCTCGGGCGCGACCCCCCGGCCGTCGTCGGCGACGTAGAATCCGCGGTCGGTGATGCCGACGGTCACCGTCTCGACGCCGTCGGCGTGCTCGATCGCGTTGCGGAAGAGGTTCTCCAGTAGCTGTTTGAGGAGGCTGGCGTCGGCCACGAGCGTCGCGTCGTCGTTGATCTCGATGGTCAGATCGTCGGTCTCGACGTTCGACCACGCGTCGCGGGTGACGGCACCGAGCTTGACGTGCTCGGCGTCGATGCCTTCGGATCCGCTCGCGAGCACGAGCGCGTCGTGGACGATGGCGTTCATCCGGTCGAGCGACGAACGGATGGACTCGGTCTGTTCGGCGACGGTCTCGGGATCGACTGTCGGGTCCCTCGCGAGCTGTTCCGCTCGCCCCATCGCGACGTTCAGCGGGTTGCGGAGGTCGTGGCTGAGGACGCTCGCGACCGTCGACAGGGTCTCGTTGTTGGCCTCGACGCGGAGTTCGGCCTCTTTCCGGTCGGTGATGTCGACGTGCATGACGAGCGCGTGCGGTTCCTCACACTCCGGGAGTACGATCGCGCGCATCAGAAACCAGCGCCGCTCGTTCGGCGAGTGACACGGGTATTCGAGGGTAAACTCCGTGCGCTCGCCCGCGAGGACGGATCGGATTCCCGCTGCCGCTTCGGTGGCTGCCTCGTCTTCGGACCCGTCACAGACCGACAGGTAGTTCTCGCCGACCATCTCGACGTCTCCACGAAAGCCGTTGTCCGTCCCGAACTGCCGCCACGCGCGGTTCGTCTCCCGGATCACGCCCTCCGCGTCGACGACCGCGACCTGTGCCGGTAACGCGTCGAACGCCGCCCCGACGAAATCGACCCCGTGAGGGGCTCGTTCAGTCGGTTCGCCGTCCCGGTCGGGCACCATGGCGCGAACCCAGGACTCGCGTGAATAAAACCGATGCGTTCGACTCTCACGGTTGATTCTGGGCCGGTCCCTCACACGGCGGCGGGACCGCCCGGTTCACCTCACTCGTTCATCAGGCCGTCTTCCTCGACGCGCATGACGGCTTCGCCGTCGGGGAGGTTCGGCGCGTCGACGAGCTTGACGATGCGTTTGTCGCCCTTGGATTTCCGCAGGTAGATACGGAACGTGGACGTGTGACCGAGGATGTTCCCACCGATGGGCTGGGTCGGGTCACCGAAGAACGAATCGGGGTTGGAGGCGACCTGGTTGGTGACGACGACGGCGGTGTTGTGGAGGTCGCCGACGCGCATCAGGTCGTGGAGGTGTTTGTTGAGCTTCTGCTGGCGGTCGGCGAGTTCGCCGCGGCCGACGTACTCCGCGCGGAAGTGCGCGGTCAGCGAGTCGACGCAGAGCAGGCGGATAGGGAACTCCTCGTCCTGGGTCTCGCTGGCGAGCTCCTGGGCCTGCTCGGCCAGCAGGATCTGGTGGTTGGAGTTGAACGCCTTCGCCACGTGGATGTTGTCGAGCATGGTCTCGACGAGGTCGTCGAGCAGCCCCTCGTCGGTGGCGTCGGCCTGTTCGGCGTCTTCGACGACGCCGTGGAGGACCATCGTGTCCTCGAGGACCCCCTCGGAGAGGCCCTTGACCATCTGGTCGATCCGCTCGGGGCGGAAGGTGTCCTCGGAGTCGATGAACATCGCGCTGCCCTCCAGTCCGCCGTGTTCGCGGGGGAGCTGGACGGTCACCGAGATCTGGTGGGTGACCTGGGACTTGCCGGCCCCGAACTCGCCGTACACTTCGGTGATCGACTGGGTCTCGATGCCCCCGCCGAGGAGGTCGTCCACTTCGTCGACGTTCCAGGTGAGCTTGCCGATCTGTTCGCGGCGTTCGAGCACCGCGGCGCCGGACTCGAACCCGCCGATGTCGGCGGCCTCGCGCGCGGCGTTGATGATGTCGGCGGCGCTCGATTCCCCGACGTCGGCGGAGTTCGAGAGCTCCCCGGGGCTCGCGACCGCGATGCCCTGGTAGGAGTCGAAACCGTTGTCCTTCAGCTTTTCCGCGGTGGCCGGGCCCACGCCCGACAGGTCTTCGAGGTCGTCTGTCGCCATGGACATCGATTGCGCCGGCCATCATATAAACCCTCGTTAACACCAAAGTGAAAGTGAAACCGCGGCACTGGAACGCCATCAGATCCGACCGGTCCGGAGATTGATAGGCGAAGAGCGGGGAGAGCGGTCGTGACGTATAGAATCCGAGTGGAATCAGAGTGGAGGCCGAGTGGATTCCGAGTGGATACCGAGTGGAGGCCGAGTGGAGGCCAGACGAAGATCGGGTGTCGATCGAGCGGAACGAGGTGGAAACTCGAACGTGATCGCGGCGAGCGCGGGCAGCGGAAGTGCCGTTCAGCCGCCGCGGGCGCCGAGGTAGACGACGCCGAAGACGCCGAGGAAGTAGACGGCGGTGAGCCACGACTCGGGGACCGAGAGGACGCGGTGGCCCTGATGGCCGACGACGACGAGCGCGATCGCGGCGAGCGAGGCCACCGGGCGCGCCCGCAACCCGGCGGCGAACATCCGAATCTGCCAGCGGAAGTCGCGGAGGAAGCCCGCCACGGTCTCGCCGGCCGGACGGTTCCCGTCGGGGTTGTCCGCCCGTTCGAAGCCGTCGAGGGCGTCGCGGTCGACTGTCACCAGTTCCCCGGTGTTCACCCGGCGCCCGTCGGCGTCACCGACCCGGAGCAGCGTCGCGCTCTCGTCGGCCGTGCCGACGACGCGGTAGACGGCCCGCTCGACCGACTCGTCGTCTTCCGGTCGAACGTGGTCGTAGACCGCGATTTCGGAGCGCAGTTGCGGCATTGGCTGCGTGTCGACCCCCCGGGGAATAAACCTACTCCCACGGGTGGCCGCCGGGGCGGTCCGGCCAGAGGGGGTACCAGTACTCCTTGTCCGGTTCGACCGTGAGCTCGCCGTCGAGCACGCTCTGGAGCTTGATCTCCGTCTGGCTGTGGCGCTCGTGGTCGCCCTCGGGAGCGAACGGGTAGTACTTGCCGCGGCGGAAGGAGTAGATCCAGTAGGCTCGCTGTCCGCCGCCGGCGGCTTCGCCGCCTCTGTTTCGATGCCTGCCGGCGTCGCTCTTCTCGAACGCGAACAGCGCAGCGAGCAGTCGCGACCCGTAGCCGCGTTCGATGAACTCGTCGGCGGCGAAGTGGATGCTCGTCACCAGATCCTCGGGGTCGTCGTCTTCGAGGACGACCCACTCGTAACCGTGATCGTCGGTCGTGAACCTCGCTTTCGTCCCCGTCTCGACCTCCCCCGCTTCGAGGATGGCCTCGACGTTCTCGACGGCGTCCTCGAAGTCCGTGCTGTCGACGTCGGCGAAACACAGCGCGGCCGCCTCGGCCGGCGCGAAGCCCAGGTCGGCCTCCATCGTCATGTAGGCCGTGCTCATTCCGAACAGATCCTCGGGGTCGGCGTCCCGGGTCGCGTCGGCCTCCGCTTTCATCCCCAGCGCGGACTTCAGGCCGTCCAGCAGTCCCATGTCTGTCTGTTTGGGCGAGGCGGGTAAAAGACGCTTCCCTCCGTGAATCCGCCAGCCCGTTTCAGCTATCCCACGGCGCGCCGTCGGGGTCGATCTCCCGCTGACCCCGGTCGAGGTCCGCGATCCGATCCAGGTCGTCGTCGTCCAGATCCACGTCGTACGCTCGCCAGTTGTCCTCGATGTGGTCGGCACTGGTGGCCTTCGGGATGGCGGCGACGTTCTCCAGCGCGAGGAACCACGCCAGCGTCACCTGCGGGACGGTCGCGTCGTGTTTCTCGGCGATGTTCTGGAGCACGGGGTCGTCGAGTACTTCCGTCCGTGCGAGCGGCGAGTAGGCGACGACGGTGTGGCCGTGTTCGGCGGCGTACTCGCGCAACTCGGTCTGCTGGAGGTACGGGTGCATCTCTATCTGGTTCGCGAAGATGGGGGCGTCGAGGATCTCCCGGGCCTCGTCCAGATGCTCCGGTTCGAAGTTGGAGACGCCGACGTGGCGGATCTTCCCCTCGTCGTAGAGCTGCTGGAACGCCGAGAGCGTGCCCTCGGGGTCGTAGGCGTTCGTCGGCCAGTGGACGTACAGCAGGTCGACGTACTCGGTACCAAGCTTGTCGAGGCTCTCCTCCGCGGTCGCCAGCACGTCGTCGTGGGCGAGATTCGCGGTGCTGATCTTGGTCGCGAGGAAGACTTCCTCGCGCGGAACGCTCGACTCCGCGATGCCGCGGCCGACGAACGCCTCGTTCTCGTAGCCCTGTGCGGTGTCGACGTTTCGGTAGCCCAGTTCCAGCGCGGTACGGACGCTCTCGGCGCACTGCTCCGGGTCGGTGTTCTGCCACGTGCCCAGTCCGAGCCGGTGCAGATCGAGTTCGCTCATGAGTCTTCTCGACGTTGGACTGTGTGACCCTAACCGCTGGGAAAGCGGTGAGAGTCTCCCACTACCCGGGCCGTTCCATCTCGGCGGCGAGTTCGCGCAGTTTCCGGATCCGCTCGTGCGTGGGTGGATGCGTCCAGGGCAGGCCGAAATAGCGCGTCGGGACGATGCAGAAGGCGTTAAAGCCGGCCATCGAGCGCAGGTCCTCGTCCGGGGGCGCCGAGAGCCCGTACAGTTCGGCCAGCGCTTCCGCGAGCGCGACGGGGTTTCCCGTGATCGCGACGGCCCCCCGATCGGCCGCGTACTCGCGGTATCGGGAGAGGGCGAGCGTCCCCGGGAGACTCACCAGCAAGAGGGGGAGACTCAGGACGGCGACCAGCACGGCAGCGCCGAAGTAGCCGAGGAGGAGGGCCGTCCCGGTCATGCTGTCGAGGGCGCTCCCGAGCGCGGCGAGCGCGACGGTCGCGGGGAAGCCGGCGACTGTCAACACCGTCGAGTCGCCGTTCTTGACGTGGGCGAGTTCGTGCGCGAGCACGGCTTCGAGCTGCTCGTCGTCGAGGGTCTTCAGCAGACCGAGCGTCACGCAGATCACGGTTCGATCGCCGGTACCGGCCGACAGCGCGTTCGGTTCGTCGCTGGGGATCACGGCGACCGGCGGCCGCGGGACGTCGGCCTGCGCGGCCAGTCGGTCGACGGCGTCGAACAGGTCGGGGTGGTCCGAGCGGTCGATGGCGATGGCTTTCGTCGCGAGGTACGCCAGCCGGTCGGCCTGGAGGACGAGCACGCCGAGAACGGCGACCAGCACACCGCAGATCACCAGCGCGACGGAGAGGGGGAACAGCAGGAACACCGGGCCGAGGAGGACCGCGTACCCGACGACCGAGAGGGCCAGCGCGAGCGCCATCCGCCGGGCGAGGCGGCTGTCGGTCTGCCACTCCATAGCCACAGTTCCTGTCGGACGAGTAATAGGCCTTCGGTCGGGGCGGGTGGCGACGAAACCGTCGTTCTCAGGCGGTCTCCTGGCGGCCGGCGAGGTCCCGGAGGCGGTCGACGCGTTTCTCGGTCGAGGGGTGCGTGCTGAACAGCTGCGCGATGACGCCCTTGTCGATGGGGATGATGAAGAAGGCGTTCATCTCCGACTGCGAGCGCATGTCTTCTTTCGGGACCTTGTCCATGCGGTTGTCGATGGTCAGCAGGGCCGAGGCGAGCGCGGCGGGTTTGCCGGTGATCGCGGCGGCGCCGCGGTCGGCGGCGTACTCGCGGTACCGCGAGAGCGCCCGGATCAGGAAGAACGAAACGATCCAGACGACCAGCGAGGCGGCGATGGCGATCATGACCTGCGCACCGCCGCCCTGGCGGTTGCGGCCGCCGCCGCCGAAGAGGAAGCCCCAGCGGAGGATGAGCATCGCGATGGTCGACAGGAACGACGCGATGGTCATCACCATCACGTCGCGGTTCTTGACGTGGGCGAGCTCGTGGGCGAGGACGCCCTCCAGTTCCTCCTGGTCGAGCGTCTGGAGCAGCCCGGTCGTCACGGCGACGGTCGCCGTCTTCTTCGAGCGCCCGGTCGCGAAGGCGTTTGGCGTCCGCGTGTCGGCGACGGCGATCGTGGGCTTGGGCAGGTCGGCCTGCTGGGAGAGCCGGCTCACCATCCCGTGCAACTCGGGGAACTCGTCCTCGTCGACTTTCCGGGCACCCATGCTCTTGAGCGCCAGTTTGTCGCTGAAGAAGTACTGGACGAACAGGAAGATGCTCATGAAGATGACGATGACTCCGTACGACTGCCCCGACCACAGCAGGACGCCGAGGAACACGATGTACAGCGCGGCGAGGAGGAACATCGTGAAGAACATCCGCGCGCGGAGTCCCCAGTCCGTTTTCCATTCCATACCAGATGATAGGGAGTGCGCGACATATCAATGACTCGCGTCACGGCCGCGTCTCGGTCCGTCTCCCGGCGAGTTCCGCCGGCGCTCACCGACCGCTCTCAGGAACGGTCGGCCTCCGAAACGCTCACTACCTGACCGCTTCACGCTCCCGCCGATGGGGACTCGAACGGTCGCGTTCGTCGGCGGCGGCGCCCTCGCCCTGCTGGTCGGCCTGTCGCTCATGGGACTGGGGCTCTACGTCTCGCTGAGCTCGACCTGCGGGACGAGCTACGTCGTCGACGTCGAATCGGCCGACGAGGTGGCGGACCCGCCCGAACCGGCCGTCGAGTACGCGAACCTCACCGACCACCAGCAGCGCGCCTTCGACGCCGGACGGACGGGTTCAGACCGCTCGTTCGGTCCGAGGGAGTCGCTCGCGCGTCTCGACGAGGCGGTGGTCGTCCACGAGGGCGACCGCTACGTCGCGGAGGTCCGCACCGCCGAGTGTCCGAAGCCGGAGACGTGGCTCTACTACGCCGGCGGGCTACTCGCGGTCGTCGGCTTTTTCGCCGCCCTGTTCGGGGTCGTCCCGTACGTCTACGACTGAGCGGACCGGTCCGAGTGGACCGCCGGACGGGAACGCGGCGCTTATACTCCGCAGGCCAGTACCACGGGGCAATGAGTCGCTCCGGCGAGTTCTGCCCGCGCTGCGGGGACGCCATCGAAGCGGACCTCGACGCCCGACCGGCACGGCCGGGGGCCGAGGGGACCCGCAACCCCGATAGCGTGCTCTGTGACGGCTGTTACTTCGAGGAGTTCGACCTCGTGGAGGCGCCCGACCGGATCGACGTGCGCGTCTGCTCGCAGTGCGGCGCGGTCCACCGCGGCAACCGCTGGGTCGACGTCGGCGCCCAGGACTACACCGACGTCGCCGTCGAGGAGGTCTCCGAGGCGCTGGGCGTCCACCTCGACGCCACCGACGTGAGCTGGGAGGTCGCGCCCGAACAGGTCGACGAGAACAACATCCGGATGCACTGCCAGTTCTCGGGCGTCGTCCGCGGGACGCTCGTCTCCGAGGAAGTCGTCGTGCCCGTCAAGATCGCCCGCCAGACCTGCGAGCGCTGCGGCCGGATCGCCGGCGGCTCCTACGCCGCGATCGTCCAGATCCGCGCCGAGGAGCGGACGCCGACCGAGGAGGAGCAAGAGCGCGCCCAGGAGACGGCGGAGGCGTTCGTCGCCGAGCGCGAAGCCACCGGCGACCGCAACGCGTTCGTCACGGAAGTCTCGGAGGTCGACGAGGGGCTGGACATGAAGATCTCCACGAACCAGCTGGGCCAGGGGATCGCGAAACGCATCGTCGAACAGCAGGGCGGCACCTTCGAGGACTACGAGACGCTCGTCACCGAGGACAGCGACGGCAACGAGGTCTACCGGGTCACCTTCGCCGTGCGCCTCCCCCGCTATCGCCCCGGCGAGGTCATCGACCCCGAGGACGGCGACGGGCCGGTGCTCGTCCGGAGCGTCCGCGGGAACCTCAAGGGGACCCGACTCGCGACCGGCGAGCGCTACGAGGCGAGTTTCGAGGCGGGCGACGCGCCCGACGCGCGGCGGCTGGGAACCAGGGAGGACGCCCAGTGGACGACCGTCGTCGCCGTCGAGGACGAGAACGCCGTGCAGGTGCTCGACCCCGAGACCTACGAGGCCAAGACTATCTCCCGGCCCGACTACTTCGACCCCGCCGCCGACGAGGTGCCCGTGATCAAGAGCCGCGCCGGACTGCACGTGTTACCGGACGAAGGGGGCGACGAGCAGGATGGCTGACGGCGGTGAGTTCCCGGACGAAGAGCGACTCGCGGTCGTCGTGGACAAGCCGCAGACCGAGGCGGTGATCGCCGAACTGGAGGTGGAAGGCGTCTACGACGCTGACCGGTCGGTCCGCGAGTACGACGAGGGGAGCGTCTCGGTCCCGGTGACGGCGATTCCCGAGACGGTCGAGTATAGCGAGGTCGTCCGGCAGGTCGGCGAGCCGCGCCTGCGGGACCTGGCCGACCACCTCCGCGAGCGCGGCTGGTCCGACGACGAGATCGACCGCGCGCCATCGTCGTGGGCGGTCCTCGGGACGGTCGTCCTGGTCGACGTGGGCGACGCGCCCCGACCCGACGAGGTGGGCGAGGCGCTGCTGGCGCTCCACGGCGCGGCGGACACCGTGCTCTCGCGGGGCGGAATCTCGGGCGCCCACCGCGAACCCGACGTGACCGTCCTGGCCGGTGTAGGCGACACCGAGACGGTCCACCGCGAGCACGGCACCGTCTACGCGATGGACCTCGCCGAGGTGATGTTCTCGCCGGGGAACAAGGCCGAGCGCGCGCGCATGGGCGAGGTCGTGACCGAGGGCGAGCGGGTCGTCGACATGTTCGCCGGCATCGGCTACTTCGCGTTGCCGATGGCCCGCGGCGGCGCCGAGGTGACGGCCATCGAGCGCAACCCGGACTCGTTCCGGTACCTGCTGGAGAACGTCCAGCGCAACGAGGTCACCGACCGCGTCCAGCCGTATCGTGCGGACTGTCGGGACGTCGTGGCCCAGACCGATCCGGCGACGGACGTGACCGCCGACCGCATCGTGATGGGCTACTACGAGGCTTCCGAGCCACGCTCGGAAGACAGTCGGAGCTCCTCCGACGCTTCCCACGAGTACCTCGACAGCGCGCTCGGGGCGCTCGAACCGGGCGGCATCGTCCACATGCACGAGGCGACGCCGGAGGGGCTGGTCCCTGATCGCCCTGTGGAGCGGCTGCGCGACGCGGCCGCCGCGTGCGGGCGGTCGGTCGACGTGCTCGACACCCGGCGCGTCAAGGGCTACAGCGAGGGCGTCGCGCACGTGGTCGTCGACGCCCGCGTCGAGTGACTGATACGGTATCAATTGGCACGACGCGACCGGTCCGACGGCCGCCGCCACCACGGTAGTTTTTATCCCATGGGCGGGAAAGGTCCGAACATGGCGCGGGGGCCCTACGAACGGGTGCTGGAGACGCTCGAAGACCTGGACGCCCGACTGGCAGGGCTGGAGGTCGGCTACAACGAGACGAACGCCACTGCGGCCGAGGATCTCGTCGCGAAACTGGGGGAGTTCTTCGAGAGCGATCCGGACCACTACGTCGCGTTGCGCGAGGCGGTCGATCGCCTCGTCGAGACCGAGGACTCGACGCACGCCGCCACGGCCAAGGAGCACGCCGACGCGCTCAGGGACCGCGTCGAGGCCCAGATCGACGAGGAGTAGTCGGGTCGCTCGTATCGGGCGGCCAGAAACTCGCACTTTCCGAGAGCCGGTGGGCTGACACGGTCACGAGCTGTTCGAGTTCGGTACCGTTGGAGACGGTTCGTCTACTCAGTTCGTCGTGCTTGTTGAGTAGTTGTTTCTAGTTGGGCTATTGTGGAAGGAAGTCGGGCTGTGGCCGCAGGCGGCTGCAAGCGCTGAAAGCTTTCGGCACGCTCGCTGGCAGTGTTCTGGCCCGCAGCGGACAACGTACGTTGAAAGCCCTCGGCACGCTCGCGGTCGCTGAGCGGGATATCCTCGGTCGCTGCGCTCCCTCGGATAGTGCCCGCTCAGGCGACTGAACTGAACGCGAGCGCACCTCGCCCTTTCAGTCCACCAGGGAACCCCGCAACAGCACCGCGCCACAGACCTCCCCAACCGATTGCGGTGCTCGCTTCGCTGCGCTCCTCATCCCTCGCGCGGTGTTGTCGCGAGACGAAACTCGCGACAGCGCGCGCCACCGGAATCGGTCAGTTTACAGGCTATACCGAGCGAATACAGGAGGCGAAGAACAGATGCGAGATGCGGTGGGCGGCCGCTCACAGCCAGTCGACGAACGACCCCTCCAGCAACGTCTCTTTCTGATTGTCGACGTAGGTCGACTGCATCCCCCAGATGGCCTCCGCGAGCGGGACGTTCTCGTCGACGGCGGCGGCGACGTGGTCGTGTTTCCAGCGGGCGGGCGTCTGCCGGCGGTCGGCGCGCTCGCGCAGCGGCCGGACGTACCGCCGGGCCGCGTCGGTCGGGAGACCCTGCGTTTCGAGCCCCTGTCGCGCGGCCTCGAACAGTTCGCCGTAGACCCGGTCGAGGTTGGTCGTCTCCGCGCCGTCGTTGGTTATCCAGGTCATCTCGGCCGCGAGGCCGTCGCGACTGGCGGCGTAGAAGTTCTCGCGGGCGGTCTCCCACTCCATGCCCCTGACCGGGTGTTCGATGCTGGTGAGCGTGGTCAGCAGGCCGGCGAACACCGCCTGGAAGCTGACCGCGTCTCGAACCGTGGGCTGGGCCGGGATCGGGCGGAACTCGATGCGGGCGTTCGCCGACGATCGGTTCGCGCCGTCGAAGACGGGGCGGACCCACCGCCAGTAGCTGCCGTGTTTGTGGCGCAGGTGCCCGAACGCGTCGTCGAAACGGCCCCCTTCCTCCACTTCCATCGGGACGATGGTCTCGTCGTCGAGGATGTCGTCGATGGCCTCCTCGACGCTCTCGAAGTCCGGCGGGAAGCGCACCTTGTCGGGCGCCTCGTCGCCCGCGGGGTTGAGCACGTCCTCGAAGACACCGATCCGGTGTTCCATCCAGGCGTCTTCGACGATGGTCTCGTCGTCGGCGTCGTCGTACAGATCCGGCGGGAAGAAGGGGGCGTTGACGCCGAGCGCGAGCAGCGGGCCGGCGACCCGCAACGCGTAGCGGAAGTACTCGGGGAGGTCGGGAGCGTGGGGGATCTGGTAGTGCGGTTGGATGGAGGTGATGAGGCTCTCGGGCATGACGGTGTCGGCCCGCAGGGAGACGTGCGGCGCCTCGATGCGCATACCCGTCGGGTAGTCGGTGTTGGCCATCGCGTGGTAGCGGGCGGCGTCGGACATGTTGGTCGCGATCCGGACGCCGCCCTGTTCGACCGAGTCACAGAGGTAGTCGGTCGCCGTCTCCCCCGTCGGCGGCACCGTCCAGAGCCCGTCGCTGACCAGCCGGATGTCGTCCCGGTCGGTCCGCTTCAGCGCGGGCGCGAGGTTGGCTTTCAGCTCGGCCTCCTGGGCGGCGAGGCCGTGCTCGTTGAGGGGCTGGGGGCTAGTCTGCATCTCGGCGTTGTGCAGCCCCAGCTCCTTCTCGAAGCCGATGAGCCCGAGCAGGCTCCGGGGGACGCGCCGGAGCGACCCCGAGCGCGCGTCGACGGCGTACAGTTCGAGTTCGAGGCCGACGATGGCCTCCGTGTTGTCGAAGGTGCCGTCGCGCACCTCTTCTTTGAGTCGCTCGGCCTCCTCGGCGGCGCGCCGGTCGAAGTCCTCGGCGTCGACGGACAGCACCTTGCGGACGCGCGCCGCGAGTTCGGAGCCGGACATATCACCTCGTTCGACCGCCGCGATACTTGAAAGGCGCGGGCCTCGCGAGCGCCGGCGGGGCCGCGTTGCTCCGACCCGCCGTCAGCTTCAACTCGCCGCTCCGCGAAGCGAGGGTATGTCCGGGACTGGCTCGCCCATCGATCGCCTCCGTCGACCGGAGTACACGGGGGCAAACCGCTGTCTCCCGTGTACGATACTCAACGTCGCCATCGCCTCCGTCGCGACGACGCTGCTCGTCGCGTGGCTCACCGCCGCCGGTTATCCGGCGGTCGGGCTGTGGGTCGGGACGGCCCTCCTCGTCCTCTCGCTCGCGGCCATCTGGTTGCGCGGGTATCTCGTCCCCGGGACGCCGACGCTGACCGAGCGCTACCTGCCCGAGTCCGTCCTCGCCGCGTTCGGGAAGGCGCCGCCGGACTCGCCCGACGGCATCGCCGCGGGCGCCGGCGAGGGGGGATCGGCCGGGCCGGCGGCGACCGCCGGCGAGGACTCGACCGACGCGACGGCCGCCGGGGAGGCGCCCGAATCCCTGGACGTCGAGTCGGTGCTCGAACGAATCGACGCCATCGAGCCGTGCCGGGGGGACGACCGCTGTCTCACCGACGAGTTCGCCCGGGCGTGGGGTGACGAGACCGACGCCGTCCGAGCGGCCGAGGACCTGACGCCGTGGCTGGAGCGGCTCGGTCTCGAGGGCGGTGACGTGACGACGGCAGACCACGGCGGCGCCTTCGCCGTGACCGTCGACGGCCGGCGCGTCGGCACCTGGGCGTCGCGCCCGGCCTTCGAGGCGGACCTCGCCGCCGGCTCGCTGTTGGCCGACCGCGTCGCGGAGTGGGCGTCGCTGCCCGCGCACGCACGCGGACAGATCTGCAACGGCCTGCGGATCTTCCTGGAGACCTGCCCCGGCTGCGGCGGTCCCGTCTCGTTCGGGACCGAGACCGTCGAGTCCTGTTGCTCCAGCCGCACCGTCGCGGCGGTCACCTGTGACGACTGCGACGCTCGCGTCTTCGAGTCGCCCGTCGACGAGGACCAGGCCGCGGCCTGACCGGCGCCGGCTATCCGAAATCCGAGTCGGTCACGTCGGCGAGCCGATCGGCGCTGGCGGATCTGTCCCCCGCTTCTCGTCCAGAAACGCCCGTTCGTCCTCCGAGAGGGCCGGGGCGTCGGGGTCGTCGTCGCGCTCGCGGTAGACGTCGAGACCCGCCTGGTAGGTCGCCCGCGAGCGGTCCGGGTGGGCGGCGGTCGCGTCACTATCCCCGTCTGTTCCGTCGAGCGGTCGGTCGAGGACGAGTTCGGCGACGCCGGTCTCCTCGCCGGTGAACCGGAAGCCGGCGCGGTACAGCGCCTGGTAGGCGAAGGGGTTGTTGACGGCGATGCGGGCGCGGTCGTAGCCGCGGTCGCGGGCGCGGTCGGCGACGAACGCGGCCAGTCGGGGGCCGATCCCCTCGCCGCGGCGGTCCTGCCTGACGGTGATGTAGCGGATCCAGCAGGTCCCGCTGTCGGTGCGGTCCTCGTTGAACGCGGCGGCGGCGACCACGTCGGCGGCGGCGTCGCCGTCCTCGGTGACGGGTGGTCCCGTGGGTTCGTCCGGATTCCCCTCGCCCTCCGCGCCGCTCGCTCGCTCCGCGGGGTCGCGGACGACCGCTTTCCCCGTGCTCGACATCACGAACTTGCCGGCGTAGCTGAACTCGCGATAGTCCAGCGTGACCGTCGGGCCGTCCGCGGGCCACCCCAGCAGCACGTACTCCATTGCCGGGACCTACCGGACGCGGCCCCTTGTACGACGCGGTGAGTGCCGACACACGAGTGGTTCGAGCGACTGACGCACCCCGACCGATCCGTAGACCCAGCCGAAAGCGGCTCCCGACCGAAGATCGTTTTCGGGCCGTTTTCGGGCCGATCCCGAGCAGTTCCGCGGCCCACCGTTAAGCCGAACGCGTCCGTACGGACGGTCATGCCACTCGGCGACGTGAGCGCCTTCGACCGCTTCGCGCGGGCGTACGACCGACTGATGTATGCCGCCGACCCAGCGACGCTGCACGCCGGCCTGGATCTGGCGGAGCGACCGGTCGAGGTCCTGCTGGACGTGGGCGGCGGCAGCGGGCGAGCGTCGCGCGCGCTGGACGTGCCGCGACCGGTGGTCGTCGACGCCGCGCGCGGGATGCTCCGGGAGGCCCAGAGCCACGGGCTGGAGGCCGTCCAGGGGGACGCCGCGCGGCTCCCGGTCGGGGACGAGTCGGTCGACGCGGTGCTCGTGGTCGACGCGCTCCATCACATGGCCGACGTCGAGGGCGTCGTCGCGGCGGCGCACCGGGCGCTCCGTCCCGGTGGCGTCCTCGTGATCCGGGAGTTCGACCCGACGACGCTCCGCGGGCGGGGGATCGTCGCGGCTGAGCGCGTCGTGGGGTTCGACTCGCAGTTCTACGCGCCCGGGGACCTGCGCCGACGCGTGGCGGCGGGCGGGTTCACCGCGTCGATCCCCGACGGTGGATTCGGGTACACGGTTGCGGGCGTGAAACCCTCGTAACCGACCACTCTACGCGGAGGCGGTCGCACGGTCGGGGCGGTCCACGGCGGGCGGCGATCGCACGGCCACGACCGGCGACGCTCGGCGACGCTCGGCACCGAACCAGTGAAGGGCCGGCGAGCCCTCGGTTCGACCAATGACATCCGTGGCGAGGGCGATCCGACACCGCGTGGATCCGGCGCCGTTCACGGCGCTGGTCGCACTGGGCGATCTGGTCTGCATCGCGGCGTTCGTCCTCCTCGGCGTGACCGTCGGACACGAGGCCATCGACCCGCTGGCACAGCCGGGCCGCGTCGCGCTCACGTTCCTGTCGTTCGCCGTCGGCTGGGCGGTCACGTCACTCGCGGGCGGGCTCTACACGGTCGCGGCGCGCGCGTCGGTCCGCGCTGCGATCGTGCGGACGGTCCCCGCCTGGATCGGCGCGGCGCTCGTCGCCCAGGGACTCCGGTCGACGGCGGTCTTCCCGGGCGGGGTCGCGCTCACCTTCTTCCTCGTCTCCGTCGGCGTCGTCCTGGCGCTACTGGTCCCGTGGCGCGTCGCGGTGAGCGTCCTGGCCTCGGACGGCTGAACGACGCGGAACCGGCGCGCCGCTGTGGGGGATCGAGAACACCGGCGCGCCGGTGGGAGCCGCCGCGCCGCTGTGAGGGGTCGAGAACACCGACGCGACGGCCGCAGCCGCCGCGCCGAAAGTCAGACCGCAGCGTGGGTCGGGGTACGGTGGGTGGTTGGGGTAGGGAAGGCGGTGGGGGTAGGTGAGGGTAAGTGGGGGGTGAGGGGGTGGGTGGGGTGGGGAAAACGCTCAGGCTGTCCCACGATAGCGGAGGGACCACTCGCTCGCGTCGCCTGTCCGTCGGTCCATCGTCAACACGACTCCTCTACCGGGACGGCTTCCGTGGACTGGATCCACGCTTCGTGGTTCTCGCGGTCGTAGATGACGAACTCCTCGTCGCCGATGTTGAGTTCGGCGTACCGCGGCCGCTCCTCGTCCGTTGCGTGCCGTCCGTCTCTGTCGTCCGTGGCGTTTGGCGTCATGATATCTCGAGTCGACCTGCGCCGGCTCGCTGTCCCTCCGACCCTCACTTTCCAGTCGGATACCATAAGCGCACCTCCTCGAATATCACTTCGTATAATGGATGGTATGCCTCCTCTACCACGGTGGGACAGCCGATCCTACCGGACCGAGGGCGACCGATCCGATCGCAGGACCGGTCGGCCTCTCCTCGATGATTCTGGCAGTTGCCGTCGGCCGGTCACGATCGTTGCGGCGTCCGCCGGGCGAGCCCCGGTGAGCGAACCCCCTGGGATGGCCCCACCGGCGGGAACCATGCACCGCGAAGTCCTCGGGCGTTCAGCGCGATCTATCGCACGGATATCGCCGATTTCGGCCCGTTAGATGGGTGCGCACGCCAGAAATCGGAAAATATAATCGCCATAAGTTATAGAAATAGTTTATAGTGGCGACAGAGCAAATATACAGGGGTGACGAGAAATGATAGGGGAAGGATTCGGGAAACACTTATGTATTACTGCCCTGTATTTTATGATAGATTATGACGCGATACTACGACCTCGTTCTCGGCCTCATCCCGCTCGCACTCGGTGGAATCGCGGCGCTCCTCACGGTCTTCGGCTTCGCGCTCACGACCGCCGTCCCGCTCGCGTCAGTCGTCGCCGTCGGCCTCATCGGCCACGCGATGTTCGTCAACGGCCCCGTCGACGACGCGCGCCCCGCGGCCGACGATGGCGGCTTCCAGCCCGCCGACTGAGCCGACTGCATCCGTCTGCGGCGCTTCGCTTCTCGATATTGCGGTGCGTTTCTTTCCTCGTTTCCGTTCGGTCGCCTCTCGGGGATTCCCCCACGCCTTTACTCACGCTCGCCCTACCGGTGGGTATGACAGACGGAACGGCGCTGTTTCTATCGAGCGACGACGTGACGGGCCTCGCGACGCCGGCGGAGTACGTCGACGCTGTCCGCGAGGGATACCGCCAGCGCGGCGAGGACGCGCCCGCCCGCCCGCGCACGCGACTCCTGGGTGGCGACCCGCCGGGGATGCTCACCGGCTACACCGCGATGCTCCCGGAGACCGGCGCGATGGGCGGGTACATGTACACCGGCGGTTTCGGCTCCGGCGACGCCCACTTCGTCCTCCCGCTGTTCGACGCGGACACCGGCGCGCCGCTGGCCGTCTTCGACGGCGCGAGCCTGAACCCCTTCAAGACCGGCGCGACCGGCGCGGTCGGCGTCGACGCGCTCGCTCGGGAGGACGTGACCGACCTCGCCGTCGTCGGGAGCGGCGCGCAGGCCCGCGGCCAGCTCCGCGCGACCGTCACCGTCCGCGACTTCGAGACTGTGCGGGTCTTCTCGCCCACACGCGAGCACCGGGAGGCGTTCGCCGAGGAGATGGACGCGGAACTCGACCCCGCCGTCCGCGCGGTCGAGTCGAGCGACGGCGCGGTCGACGGAGCGGACGTGGTGATCACCGCGACGAACGCCTCGGAGCCGGTCTTCGACGGCGACGCGCTCGCCGACGGCGCGCACGTGACCTGCATGGGCCAGTACGATCCGAACAAGCGCGAGGTCGACGCGGCGACCGTCGCGCGGGCGAAGTACGTCCCCGACCTCCGCGAGCGCGTCGAGCGCGACGCCGGCGCCTACCTGCTCGCCCGCGAGGAGGGCGCCATCGGCGACGACCACGTCCACGCCGAACTGGGCGAGGTCGTCGCCGGGGTCGAACCCGGCCGCGAGGCCGCCGACGAGGTGACGCTGTTCGACAGCGGCGGGACGGCCATCGAGACGGTCGCCGCCGCGTACATGTGCTACGAGCGAGCGCGCGAGGCGGGGCTCGGCCGGGACATCGACTTCCTCCCCGCGAGCGAGGCGTTCGATTCGTAGGTCGAGAGCGATCAGGAGAGCCAGCGAATGTATCGGCTGTTTCTGTTGCGGGAGTCGTGAACTGAAGTCGAACGGACACGACCGCAGATGATAACATGTGCTGAAAGCCCTCGACGCGCTCGCGGTCGCTGAGCGACATACCCTCGCTCCGCTCGGGTAGAGGTCGCTCAGACGACTAAACTGAACGCGAGCCCGCCTCGCCCCTTCAGTCCGCCAGGACCCACACACCGCTCAGACAGCCACACACCTCCCCAACCGACTGCGGTGCTCACTGCGTTGCGCTCCTCGCCCCTCGCACGGTGTTGTCGCGGCACTGAGGCCGCGACAGCGCGCGCCACCGCTATCGTTCACGCTGGGGGCTGTACTGCTCAGTTCTATCGAGCTTGTTCGACCAAAATCAAGTTCGTGCCTTTCGGGACGAGCCAGCGACCGTCTCAGTAGTCCGGTGGGACGTAGATATTAAGCGTCTCCAGGGGCTCGTCGCCGTCGTTTTCGATCTCGTGGGTCTCGCCGGCCTCGATCACCAGGAGGTCGCCGGCGTCGAACCGCACGTCCTCGCCGTCGACGGTCGCGCGGCCCGAACCGGACACCACGTAGCACCACTGGTCGCTCTCGGCGTGGAGGTTGTCCGGGCCGCCGGTCGACTGGCCGGGCGAGAGCGTCATCTGGGCGGCCTGGGCGTCGTCGGTCGTCAGGCGGACGTCGAAGAATCCCTCGAAGTCGAGGCTGGTGCGTTTCATGGTCGCCCGTCCATTCGCGGGCCTGCCCGTTAGTTCTCCGGGTCGTCGCCGGCGTACGCCGCGGGCTCGCGGCCGTCGGTGAGGAGGTCGTCGACGACGAACGCGGCGAGCTGGTCGCGCATCCGGCGGCTGGCGTGCTCGGCCCCGAGAGTCACCTGGTACATCCGGGCGCCGACGAGCGCGGTGTAGATGGCCTCGCCGGTGGCCTCTGGGTCGACCTCGCGGAAGACGCCCGCGTCGATGCCGTCGGCGACGATGTCGGCGACCGTCTCGACGTTCTTCTCGTAGTGGACCGACAGCTTCTCCCGGAACTCGTCGTTGTGGACGGCCTGGACGCGCAGTTCGAGCAGGGCGAGCGCGAACGTCTCGCGGTCCTCCTCGCCGGGCTCGATCACGAAGCGGTCGATGTACTCCTCCAGACGCTCCAGCGGTTCCTCGGTCTCGGACTCGGCCAGTCGGTCGCCGATCCAGCCGACGATGTTGTCGACGAACGCGAGCAGCAGTTCCTCTTTCGTGTCGTAGTGATAGTGCAGCAGCGAGCGACTCTTGTCGAACTCGTCGGCGATGTCCTGCATCGTGAGGTGGGCGTACCCGTGTTTACACAGCGCGTGGTACGTCGCGCCCATGATCGCCTCGTGCGTGTCTTCCTGCACGTCCACCTCCGAAGCCATATCCACGAGTTATCCGGCCGGGGCAAAAATCTTCCGCGCCGTCGGACCTCGTCGCGAACCGGTGCGGCCGCGGACACCCCTATCGCTCTCCGGCGACTAACAGAAGAGTCAGTATTATGTGTGGCAGGCCGATATGGTGTGGCATGCCACCGGGTGGGCCCGACGACGACGAGTTCGAGGAGTTGCGCGCCGAGGAGTCGAACGCGATGGTCCGGCTGTTCGGGGAATACGGCCGCGGCCAGCGGGCGCGCTTCGCCGTCGGCGGGCTGGCGAGCGTCTTCTCGACGCTGATGGAGCTCGTCCCCGCGTTCCTGCTCGGGGTCGCCATCGACTCCTTTTTCGGCCCGTCGCTCGGCGCGATGCGGCTTCCGTTCGTCCCCGACGCCTGGATCCCGACCGACGCGCTCGACCAGTTCCTCCTGCTGATCGGGCTGCTCGGGGCGTCGCACGTCCTCGGCGCGGCGCTGGGGTGGGTCAACTCCTGGGCCTGGAACGGCTTCTCCCAGCACTTCCAGCACGAGATGCGCGTCGACGCCTACGACGCGATGCAACGGCGGGAGCTGGCCTTCTTCGACGACAAGCAGACCGGCGAGGTGATGTCGATCCTCAACAACGACGTCAACCAGCTCGAGGGCTTTCTCACCAACAGCCTCAACCAGGGCATCGGCATCGTCTTCCGCGTCGGCGGGATGGGCGCCGCGATGCTCCTGTTGAACTGGCGGCTCGGCATCGTCCCGACGATCATCATCCCGGCGCTGGGCTACGCCAGCCTCGTCTTCGTCAGGCGCATCCACCCGAAGTACCAGGAGGTCCGCTCGTCGGTCGGGAAGCTCAACTCCCAGCTGGAGAACAACCTCGGCGGCATCGAGGTCGTCAAGTCCTACACCACCGAACGGTTCGAGACCGGCCGCGTCGCGGAGTCCTCACAGGAGTACCTCGACGCCCAGTGGGACGCCATCACGACGCGGATCGCCTTCTGGCCGACGCTCCGGCTGGTGACCGCCGCCGGCTACACCGCGACGTTCCTCGTCGGCGGCTACTGGGTGATGGCCAACAACGGCCTCGTCGCCGAGCCGCTGCCCTTCTTCAACGGCCCGCTGACGGCCGGCCTCCTCGTGACCTTTCTCTCCTATTCCCGCCGGTTCGTCTACCCGATGCGGCAGTTCGGCCAGATCATCAACGACTACCAGTACGCCGAGGCCGCCGGCGAGCGCATCGTCGGCCTGCTGGACACCCCCTCGGGGATCACCGACCGGCCCGACGCGGTCGAACTCGACGAACTGGAGGGCGCAGTCGAGTACGACGACGTCCACTTCGCCTACGACACCGACGAGGGCGAGGAGCAGGTGCTCGACGGCGTCTCCTTCGACGTCGAACCCGGCGAGATGGTCGGCCTCGTCGGCCCGACGGGCGCGGGCAAGACGACGCTGATGAAGCTCCTCCTGCGCCTCTACGAGGTGGACGACGGGGCCGTCCGCGTCGACGGGACGGACGTGCGCGACGTGACGCTCCACAGTCTCCGCCAGTCGATCGGCTACGTCAGCCAGGAGCCGTATCTGTTCTACGGCACGGTGCGGGAGAACATCGCCTACGGCATCCCCGACGCCGACGACGCGGACATCGAGGCGGCGGCGACGGTCGCCGGCGCCCACGAGTTCGTCGCCGACCTGAAGGACGGCTACGACACGAAGGTCGGCGAGCGCGGCGTGAAGCTCTCTGGAGGACAGCGCCAGCGCGTCTCCATCGCGCGGGCGGTCCTCAAGGACCCCGAGATCCTCGTCCTCGACGAGGCGACGAGCCACGTCGACAACGAGACCGAGGCCGTCATCCAGAATAGCCTCGACGACCTCATCGAGGACCGGACGGCCTTCGCTATCGCCCACCGCCTCTCGACGGTCCGCCACGCCGACACTATCCTCGTCATGGACGACGGTGAACTCGTCGAGGAGGGGACACACGAGGATCTGCTCTCAGAGGACGGCCTGTACGCGACCCTCTGGCGGGTGCAGGTCGGCGAGATCGACGCGCTCCCGCAGGAGTTCCTCGACCGCGCGGCGAGCGGGCAGGCACAGCCCGGCGACCTGGACTGAGTCCTCTCGGGATTTACGCCGTTCAGTCGACGGAGTTTCGACCCGGCACTCAGTGAGGACAGCGTGAAAGTCCCGACTCGACGTGTCCGTGAGCGGAGCGAACGGATGCTCGAACGACTCGCTACGATCGTCTTTCGGTGAACCCGGACGCAGTAAGCCGCGAGGGACCTTCGGTCTCTCGGCCCGCGAGCAGACACTGGAACGAACGGAGGGAGCGAAGCGCACAGCAAGTCCCGGGAGTCGAGAAGTCAGGGGTTTTCACGCTGTTCCAAGCGGTGTTGGAATTCACTGCTGTGGGTCACTTTCCGCCCTTGCCGAGAACCCAACGCAAAAATCCCACAAACACAATTCTCAGTCGATGAGCGACGACCGGTGGGACCTGCTCGCCGTGACGACGGGCGCGTTCTTCGTGACGATGGTCGCTCGATTAGCGCCGAGCCCGCTCGTGCCCGACGTGATGGGGACGTTCGGCGTCACGAAGAGCACAGTGGGCCTCGCGCTGACGGGGATGTGGGCCGCCTACGCCCTCTTCCAGTTCCCGGCCGGCGTCGTCGCCGACCGGATCGGCGAGCGCCGGGTCGTCCTCGCGGCCATCGCCTCCACGGGGCTCGCGAGCGTCGTCCTGGCGTTCGCACCGACGTTCCCGCTGTTCGCCGTCGGCGCAGTCGCGCTGGGGAGCAGCGCCGGCCTGTACTTCACCGCCGGGGCGTCGTTTCTCACCGCGCAGTTCGACGAGACCGGCCGCGCCCTCGGCGTCCACGAACTCGGCGCGTCGGTCGCGGGGCTGGTCGCACCGGTCGCGAGCGCCGCCGTCGCCGCGCGGTACGACTGGCGAGCCGGCATGCTCGTCCCCGCGGGGGTCGCCGCGGTCGTGCTCGTCCTGTTCTGGTGGCGCACGCCCGCGACGCCGCCGACCGACCCCGACCAGTCGCTGGCCGACCAGCTGAACGTCTCCCGTCTGACCGCGCTGCTCACCCGCCCGTCCGTCCTCCTGACGACCGTCCTCGGCATGGGCGGCTTTTTCACCTGGCAGTCCTTCTCCTCGTTTTTCCCCACGTTCCTGGTCGAGTACGCCAACCTCACAGAGGGGCGCGCGAGCCTGGTGTTCGGCGGCGTCTTCGCGCTCACCATCGTGGGCGCGCCCGCGCTCGGGTGGGCCTCCGACAGGACCGGCCGCGACGTCGCCATCGCCGGGTCGTTCGCCTCCGGCGTCGCCGGCTACGCCATCCTCCTGTTCGCGACCGGTCCCGCGGCCCTGGTCGCCGGCGCGACCCTCGTCGGCGGCGGCCTGTTCTGGCCGGGCGTCGTCAACTCCCGCTTCATGGACCATCTCGCGCCCGACGAGCGCGGCACCGGGTTCGGCCTCGTCCGGAGCGTCCTGCTCCTGGGCAGTTCGCTCGGCAGCGGCGTCACCGGTGCGCTCGCCGACGCCGTCGGATGGCCCGCCGCGTACGGCCTCGTCGCCGCCGTGCTCGCCACTCTCCTCGCAGCCCTCGTCGCTGTCCACGCGCTGGGGATCGACGCCTGAGTTCACCGCCCGGCGGACCGACTTCGGGCGGCGCGGGTCGCACTGATCTGACTAACACGACAGTTAGTTTTTTGTGACGACACACGGTACCGGATGGCATGTCATGGGGCTTCTCGGGTGGCAACGACGACGCGGACGCGTTCGAGGACCTCCGGGAGGGGGCTGAGCGGCCGATGTGGCGGCTATTCAGCGACTACGGGCGCGGGTACACGGCCGAGTTCGCGCTCGGCGCGGTCGCCAGCGTCGTCGCGCGCTTTCTCGAACTGGTGCCGGCGCTGGTCCTCGGGGTCGCCATCGATTCGCTGTTCGTCGGCGACGAGCAGTTCACACTGCCGCTGGTCCCCCAGCGCGTCGTCCCCGTCACCCAGGAGGGGCAGTTCTGGTTCGCCGTCGGCGTCGTCGCGGTGGTCTACCTCCTCACGGCGTCGCTCAACTGGGTGAACTCCTGGGCGTGGAACCGCTTCGCCCAGCGCCTCCAGCACGAGGTCCGCGTCGACACCTACGACGTGGTCCAGCGCCTGGACATGAGCTTCTTCGACTCGAAACAGACGGGGGAGATCATGTCCATCCTCAACAACGACGTGAACCAGCTGGAGAGCTTCCTGACGAACGACCTCAACGCGGGCATCCGCATCGGCGTGCTCGTCCTCGGGACCGGCGCCGTGATGGTCTGGCTCAACGCGCAACTGGCCGCCGTCGCCCTCCTGTCGATCCCCGTGCTCGCGGTCGCGAGTTACGTCTTCGTCCAGAAGATCGGGCCGAAGTACGGTCGCGTCCGCGGGTCGGTCGGCGCCCTCAACTCGCGCCTGGAGAACAACATCGGCGGCATCGAGGTCGTCAAGTCCTACGGCCGGGAGTCCTTCGAGCGCGAGCGCGTCGAGGACGCCTCCGAGGACTACCTCGACGCCAACTGGGACGCGATCACGACGCGGATCAAGTTCTTCCCCTCGCTCAGGGTGATAACCGGCTTCGGCTACATGTTCACCTTCCTCGTCGGCGGCTACTGGCTCCTGTTCGGCCCGCCGCGGGTCGCCGTCGCCGGGGCGACCGTCGGCTTCTCCGGCGGGATGACGCTCGGGACGCTCACGCCGATGCTGCTCTACTCCCGGAGGTTCCTCTGGCCGATGCGCCAGTTCGGCAACGTCGTCAACAACTACCGCTACGCCTTCGCCGCCGCCGAGCGCGTCGTCGGCCTCATGGACGACCCCCAGCGCATCCGCGAGAATGAAGACGCCGTCGACCTCGACGGCGTCGAGGGCCTCGTCGAGTACGAGGACGTCAGCTTTCGCTACCCCGAGGCCGACGAGGGCTCCATCGAGGACGTGACCTTCGCCGCCGAACCCGGCGACTTCGTCGGCCTCGTCGGCCCGACGGGCGCGGGCAAGACGACGCTGCTCAAACTCCTGATGCGGCTGTACGACCCTCGGGAGGGAGTCATCCGCGTCGACGGCCACGACGTCCGCGACGTGTCGCTGTCGAGCCTGCGCGGCCACGTCGGCTACGTCAGCCAGGAGCCGTACCTCTTCCACGGGACGATCGAGGAGAACGTCGCCTACGGGCTCGAAGCCGACGACGACGAGATCGTCGAGGCCCTGCGGCTGTCCGGCGCGATGGAGTTCGTCTCCGACCTGCCCGACGGCATCGAGACGACCGTCGGCGAGCGCGGCGTGAAGCTCTCGGGCGGCCAGCGCCAGCGCATCGCGATCGCGCGTGCCATCCTCGAAGACCCCGAGATCCTCGTCCTCGACGAGGCGACCAGCCACGTCGACAACGAGACCGAGGTGCTGATCCAGCGCTCGCTGGAGGGGCTGACCGCCGAGCGGACCACCTTCGCCATCGCCCACCGCCTGTCGACGGTCCGGGACGCCGACACCATCCTCGTCATGGACGACGGGCGGGTCGTCGAGAAGGGCACCCACGAGGAGCTGCTCGCCGCGGACGGCCTGTACGCCAACCTCTGGAGCGTCCAGGTCGGCGAAGTCGACGCGCTCCCCGAGGAGTTCGTCGAGCGCACCGCCGAACGCGAGCGGGCCGGACTTGACGACTGACACCGCTCCGGGCGTACCACGTCGAGCGGTCAGCTCCGCTCGCGACGCAGTTCCCGGTCGATGCTGTCGGTTTCCGGGCCGTCGAGTTCCAGTTCCAGGCGCCGTTCGAGTTCCGCCTCCGATATCTCGCCGTTCGCGTATCGCTCGCGGATCCGGGCGACCCCGTCCTCGCCCGTGCCGTCGGTCCTCGCCGTGCGGGACCGTCCGCGGCCGGCGTCGCGTTCGGGCGCCCCGTCGTCCGAGAGCCACGTGAACAGTTTGAACCCGCCGTAGAGGAGGGCGGCGACGGCCAGAAGCGTCACGGCGGTCGTCACCAGCGCCCACACCAGGCCGACGATCGCGGAGACGACCGAGAGGACGACGCTGACCAGGATGAACGCGCCGATCGCCAGGGCGGCGACCTTCAGCACTTTCGCGAGGGCCATGTGCCGACGTGGGTTCTGAACGGCAAAAGGTCTGTCTCCGGAGCGCTCGGCCAGCCATCGGTCCGGGCTCTCGGGGGTGGAGGGGCGCCCGCCCCGCTCACGCGTTGGCGGTCTCGCGTTCGGCCTCGGCGAGGTCTTCGACCAGGTCGACGCCCGAGAAGACGACCTTCGCACCGCTGGGTTCGCTCTCGGTCAACGCCACGTCCCAGCCGTGTGCACGGGCGATGGCGTCCACGATGGCGAGGCCGAGGCCGGTGCCGTCGTCGGTGGTGCTGTACGCGTACTCGAAGACCCACTCGCGCTCGTCGGGCGAGACGCCGGGGCCGTCGTCGGCGACGAAGAAGCCGTCGTCGGTCCGGCCGACGGTGACGCTCACAGACGGGCCGCCGTGCTCCAC
This sequence comes from Halosimplex amylolyticum, assembly GCF_051414035.1. NCBI lineage: Archaea > Methanobacteriati > Methanobacteriota > Halobacteria > Halobacteriales > Haloarculaceae > Halosimplex > Halosimplex amylolyticum. The sequence continues at coordinate 719,861 of NZ_JBLKNW010000002.1, forward strand.
CGCGTTCCGGTAGAGGTTCTCGAAGACGGACTGCAGGCGCGTCGCGTCGGCGTAGACCCGGATCTCGGCCCCGGGAGCCACCTCCAGCGTCGCGTCGCCGGTCTCGGTCGTCTCCCAGGCGTCGCGGGCGACGGCGGCGAGGTCGACCCGCTCGCGGTCCTCGATCGTCTCGCCCTCGCGTGCCAGGGTGAGCGTGTCCTGGATGATCTGGTCCATCCGTTCGAGCGCGTCGGTCGCTTTGTCCAGGTGCTCGCCGCCGTGCGTCTCGTTCGCGATCTGGACCCTGCCGTGCGCGACGTTGAGCGGGTTCCGGAGGTCGTGCGAGAGCGTGCCGGCGAACTGCTCCAGCTGGGTCGTCTGCTGTTCGAGGTCCCGGACGTGCTGTCGGCGTTCGGTCACGTCCCGGAGGACGAGCGTGTACCCCTCGACCGTCTCCCGCACCGTCAGCGGCGAGGCGGTGACGTCGTACTCGCGGACGCCGCCGCCGGCTTCGAACCGGGTGAACGACGGGGCGAACGGCCCGGTCGCCGTCCCCGCTGCGACCCCGCCGGTCGCGTTCGCCCCGTCGGGAGCGGTTGTCGCCTCGGTCGCGTTCTCCCCGTCGGGAGCGTTTGCCGTCTCGACCGCGCCCGCTCCCTCGCCGGCAGTCGCCGTCGCGTTCTCGCCGACACCGCGCCGGTCGCCGGTGGCGACGAGTCCCGGGATCACCGCGTCGACGGGTTCGCCCTCGTGGGCGGCCAGTTCCGGGAAGGTGTCGGCGGCGCTCTGGTTGTAGTCGAGCAGGCGTCGGTCGCTGTCGACGACGACGACGGCGTCGTCGAGGATTTCCAGGGCGGTCTCGCGCGCCAGCGGCGCGAGGTCGAACAGCTGGTGGCGGAAGACCGCCCAGGCGGCCAGCGCGAGCGACCAGGTCGACCCGACGACCAGTGCGCCGTCCAGCGGACCCGGGAGGACGCCGAAGAACCACGCGTTGAGGACGACGAACGACGAGAGGTAGCCGACGAACAGCGCGGCGGTCTGGGTGCGGCGGACGCCCGAACCGAAGAGGAGGTACGCGCCGAGCAGCCCGAGGACGCCGTAGTAGACGAGCGTCTGCGGCAGGAAGAAGACGAGCGAGAGCGTCGTCGGCTCGGCCCCGACGTACGGGAACGGCGAGGCGGTGACCTCGTAGCCGCTCCAGATGAGGTAGTGGTAGGGGTTGGTGGCCTGCAGGCCGACGTAGACGGCGTAGACGCCGACGACGCCGACGAGCGCCGCCCGCGGCAGCTCCCGCAGGTTCCCGGTGTACGCGAGGGTGAACAGGAACCACCCGAGCGGGACGAGCGTCGCCACCCCGCTGTGGGCGCTGAAGAAAACCACCGCCAGGTCGCGGGTCGCCACCAGCAGTTCGCCCATCACGAGCGCCCCCGTCAGCGCGTAGAGAGCGGCGATTCCCGCGAACAGCCGCCCCGGGACGCTCCCCTCGTCGTCCCACAGCCAGACCGCGACCGTCGCCGCGACGACCGTCGAGAGGGCGACGAGCCCGAGGTAGACGCTCTCAGAAACCACGATGTCTCATACACGGTAGTCCGTGATAAAAACGTTCCCGCTGGTGTCGACGCACGCGCGACCGTCGCTCGCCGTCGCGACGGACCGACGAAGCCAAGCGGCCGGGCCCCCGAGACCCGGGCGATGAACGTCCGGTTCCTGGGCGGGGCGCGGGAGGTCGGCCGGAGTGCCGTCCTCGTCAACGACCGGCTCCTCCTCGACTACGGGGTGCTGACGGGCAACCCGCCCCGGTTTCCGGTCGAGCGCGTCGACCCGGAGGCCGTCGTGGTCTCCCATGGCCACCTCGACCACGTCGGCGCCGTCCCGTCGCTGTGCTCGGGCGACCGTCGACCGCCGATCCACTGGACGCCGCCGACGCGCGAACTCGCGCTGACGCTCGCCCGCGACACGCTCAAACTGCACGGCGGGACCTACGACTGCCCGTTCACCGAGACCGAGGTCCGCCGGGTCACCCAGGTCTCCGAGACCCACGGCTACCGCGAGTCGTTCGAGGCGGCCGGCCACGAGGTCACGTTCTACAACGCCGGGCACATCCCCGGGAGCGCGCACGTCCTCGTGGACGACGGCGAGACGCGCCTGCTGTACACCTCCGACTTCCACACCGACGACCAACGATTGGTGTCCGGAACCACCGCGCGACCCGACGCCGACGTGGTGCTCTGCGAGTCGACCTACTCGGACGTCGAGCACGAGGACCGCGCGACCATCGAGGACCGCTTCGCCGAGAGCGTCCGCACGACGATCTGGCAGGGGGGAACCGTCGTCGTCCCCGCGTTCGCCATCGGTCGCACTCAGGAGATGCTGCTGGTCTGCGAGGCCCACGATATCGACTGCTACGTCGACGGGATGGGCAAGCAGGTCACGCGGATGCTCCGGCGCCACCCCGAGTTCGTCCGCGACGCCGACGCGCTCCAGCGGGCGACCTCGTCGGCCCGGTTCGTCGACGGCCGCGACGGCCAGCGCCGGCGCATCGCCGACCAGAACACCGTGATCGTGACCACGAGCGGGATGCTCTCGGGCGGGCCGGCGATGACGTACATCCCCGCGATCCGGTCGAGTCCGACCAACAAGGTCGCGATGACGGGCTACCAGGTGGAGGGGACGCCCGGCCGCGACCTCCTGGAGACGGGGAGCGCCGAGATCGACGGCCGGCGGATGCCCGTCAGCGCGCAGGTCGAGTCCTACGACTTCTCCGCCCACGCCGACCGCGACGGCCTGCTCGACTTCCTCGACGCATACCGCGACGCCGATGTCCTCGTCAACCACGGCGACCGCTGCGAGGCGTTCGCCGGGGAACTCGACGGAGACGGATTCGAGGCGTCGGCCCCGACGGTCGGGGAGGCGGTCGAGATCTGACCGCCCGCGTCGCTCACCCGAGGACGCCGAGTTCGGCGAGCAGGATCAGCCCGGTGACGATCGGGAGGCTGCCGATGATCGTGAGAAACACGACGGTACCGACGTAGTCGGCGGTCGAGACGGGCGCATCGTCGTCGTCCGCGAACTCGACAGAGAGGACGAGCGGCGTCACCGCGGCGGGACCGGCCGCGAGGACGACGAACGCGGCGGTCACCGTCGGGTCGCCGACGTTCACCAGCAGGGCGACGGCGAGTGCGACGACCGGGGCGACGAACAGTTTCAGCCCGACCGTCGGCAGCGTCTCCCGAACCGTCGCCGCCAGGTCCATCGACTCGACCTGCAGCCCGAGGATCAGGAGGAAGACGGGGATCGAGGCGTTGCCGAGCAGTCGGAGCGTCTCCATCGCGGTCCCGTCCTCGGGCGGGACGAGGCCGAGAGCCGTCGCCAGGCCGGCGGCGACCAGCGCCCAGACGACCGGTTGCGTGAGGACGCGTCTGAGTCCGTCGACGTACGCGTCCCCGTCACCGCCGGTCGAGAGGAGGTAGATCCCGAGGGTGTGCAGGAGGACGTTCTGGACGAGGACGAACAGCACCGCCGTAGAGCGGCCGACGGCGCCGAAGGCGAACGAGGTGACGGGGATGCCGAAGTTCCCGGCGTTCGGGACGGCGGCCGCCATCGCCGCGCCGTAGGCGACGGGCCCGTTTCGCCCCCGGAGCCGGCCCACGCCGAGCGCGAGCACGCCCATCGCGAACGTGAACCCGACCATCGCGGCGACGGCGGCGGTGACCGTTTCGAGGTCGGCCGTGAGCGTAACGAGCGTCTCGAAGACCAGCGCCGGCAGGAGCACGTAGATGGCGGCGGCGCTCAGCCCGTCGGTGTCGACTTCGCGGACGCGGCCGAGCAGGTAACCGACGACCGCGATCGAGAGCGGCGGCGCGACCGAGGAGAGAAATATCGACGGGAGCGAGCCGATCGCGTCGAGTGCCTGCACGGTATCGGCTACGGGGACGCGATCGCTCCGGAAAGTCCTGACGACTCGGGTCGACGGACGGCTGCGTGCGCGGGCCGCCGCCGCGGGCGAGCGGACGCTCGTCTTCGCGGTGATCACCGGTCGGGCGCGATCCGCCCGTCACTGGACGACACACCGCAAGCGGCGCGTCCGACCGGAGTCTAAACCGTTTTCACCGTCCGGACGAAACCCGGCCCGTGGTGTCCTGGTCCCGATACAACCCCGTTCGAGCGCTCCTCCTCGCAGTAGGGGCGCTCGTCGCGCGCTTCGGCATCATCGACCGCGAGCGCGTCGAGCGGGCGACGGACCTCTCGTGGCCGCGCATCGTCACCGGCCTCGCGCGGATGTCCCGCTCGACGGCCGACGTGGCGATGGTCGGCATCGCCCTCGGCCCGGCGGCCATCGCGGGGGTCGGTTTCGCCAGCCCCTTCTGGGGCCTGGCGTTCTCGCTGGGCGGCGGCGTCGCCGGCGGGACCATCGGCCTCGTCTCCCAGCGGTTCGGCGCGGACGCCTACGAGGAACTCGCCCTCTCGGTCAAGGCGAGCGCCGTCCTCACAGTCCTGATAACGATCCCGCTCGTCGGCGTCTACGGCCTCTACGCCGAACCGCTGATCGACCTCATCGGCTCGGGCGACGAGGCGGTCCGATTCGGCGCGGCGTACCTCCAGGTGGTCGCGGTCGGCGTCCCCTTCGCGGCGCTGAACCTCATCGGCAGCCGCACGCTCGTCGGCGCCGACGACGCGTGGACGCCGATGATCCTCCGCGGCGGCGGCGCCGTCGTCAACATCGTCCTCAACGTGGTGCTCATCTTCGGTCTCGGCTGGGGGGTCGCCGGCGCGGCCATCGGAACCGCGCTCTCGAACGTGCTCGTGACGGCCGCGTTCGCCGTCGGCCTCGCCCGCGGCGGCCTCCCCGGCATCGGCGAGTTCCCGGTGCAGGTACCGCTGTCGGGCCCCCACATCGACCGCTCGCTGCTGAGTGACCTCGTGGAGATGGCGACGCCGCTCATCGGGACCAACCTCGCCCGCAGCGGCGGGCAGTTCCCGAAACTGTACATCGTCGGGCTGTTCGGCCCGAACGTCGTCGCCGCCTACGTCGTCGCGATGCGGGTCCGCGGGCTGATGGACACGCCCAACTGGGGCTTCAGCATGGCGTCGTCGTCGCTCGTCGGCCAGGCGCTCGGACAGGACGACGAGGACGACGCCGGCGCGTGGGCCCACGACATCGTCCGCTTCTCCGTCGCCGTCTACGCCATCATCGCCGTCGGCGTGTTCGTCTTCGCGCGACCCATCGGCCGCGTGTTCGTCGACGAACCCGACATCCTCCCGACGGTGGTCACGTTCATCCGCGTCGCCTGTTTCGGCGTCCTCTTCAGCGGCGTCTACGGCGGGTCGACCGGTCCGCTGCGGGCCAGCGGCGACACTCGCTGGCCGCTGTACGCCCAGCTCACGGGGCTGTACGTGTTCGCGCTCCCCATCGCGTACGTCGGCGTCGCGGTCCCCGGGATCGGCCAGACCGCGCTGTACGCTGCCGTCCTCGCCGAGATGGCGATCCCGGCCTGCATCACCTACTACCGCTACCGCTCGGGCACCTGGAAGATCGTCAGCCGCGATTACCGGCCCGACGCCTCGCCGACCGACTGAAGGCGGCTCTGCTCGCACGTCGGGGCCGTCCGGCCGCAGTCCCGCTCCGACCCCAAGGCACTTGTCGGAGACTCGCACACTGACGGACATGCCCTCCCGCTCTCGTCGCGCCTTCCTCGCAGCCGCCGGTGTCGCCGGCGCCGGCGCCCTCGCCGGCTGTGCCGGTGTCGACGCGCTCTCGGGCGACGCGAAGCTCACCTACACGCTGAACGCCGACCGGCTCGACGCCTCGCTCGCCGAACTCGCGCTCTGGGAACCTCCAGAGGAGCCGCGACCGTGGACCGCCGACTACGCCGAGACGGTCGACGCGGCGGTCGCGGGCGAGCGGCCGACGACGCACGGCTACCCGCCGGTCCCCGACGGCGAGTACGTCGAGCGCGACGGCACGTACTACCGGCTGTCCGTCGTCACCACGGACCTGAAGCGGATCGAGCGGCCGGTGCTGACGCTGGAGTGGGTCGGGAAACTCGACGACCTCGACGACCCGCCCGAGCGTGTCCGCCTCCCGGCGCTCACCCGCATCGACCGCCGCGCCGTGAAGATCGCGTACGTCGCCGCCCGCCACCGCCAGATGGGCGGGACCGCGCCGGGAGACGTCGTCGAGGAGGGTGGCTACGTCTACCGTCGGGGCTACGAGGGGCCCCATAGCGCGCTGGCACCCGATCCCATCCACGACTACGTCGAGTTCAGCGGCGCCGTCCTCGCCGTCTCGGTCGAGGGACGCGAACTGGCCGAGCCCGCGTACACGGGCGTCGCGATCCCGGTGGCCGACTCCGAAGCGCAGTTCGAACGCGCGCTCGACGGCGACACGGTAGACGCGCGCTTGGAGCCGGAGGCGCTGTCGGACGACCAGCGACTGATGCTCTACCGCGACCAGTACGAGGAGACGACGCCGCTCTCAGATGACTACCGGGCGTTGCTCACCGACCTCGGCCTGGGCGACCGCCTCGACGCCCCGGCCGAGGACGCGCCGGAGGCCGAGAACGGCCTGCGGCTGGCGCTCGGGGAGGAGTACTACCGCTACGGCCTGTACGTCAACCCGGCAGACTGAGAACGATCGGGGGCGGAACGGTGGCGGTTCGAAGGCGCCCCCGGCGATTCGCGTCGCGAGCGTTCGCTCTCTGGTCAGTTCGCGTCGGCCCACTCGACGGCGTTGCGCAGCAGCGCGACGAACGAGTCGTGTTCGAGCGTCTCGTCGGTGTGACCCAGCGAGATGTAGGCGACGCGGCCTTCCGACTCGTTGGTCCAGACGACCGGATACTCGTCGAGGTCGGGGTGGTCCATCCGCGCGAGCACCTGCAGGTCGTCGTCCCACTCGACCTGGTAGGGCTCGTCGAAGACGGTGAAGTCCTCGACGCCCTCGGTGATCGGGTGGTCGGCGACGACGTCGACGCCGAACTCGGAGTCCTCGGGGTGGGTGAGGAAGTGCCCGCCGATCAGTTCGCGGAGTTCGGGGAACGGCTCGTCCGCGTGGTCGAGCAGTTCGTCGGGGTCGTCGGCGGCCGTCGAGGTCAGGTCCGAGGCGCAGTGGACGCCGACGTAGCCGCCGCCGTCCTCGACGTGGCCGAGCAGGGCGTCGAGCTGTTCGTCGGTGAGCGACGAGTCGGTCAGGTAGTCGACGAGCACGTCGTACTCGCCGGTGAGCGCGTCGCGGTCGGTCGTGATCGTCACGTCGTAGCCCTCCAGCGCGGCCGCGAAGGCGTCGCGCTTCTCGTCGATGGCGTGGAACGGGAAGGTGTTCTCCCCGAGCACGAGGATGCGTGTCATATCCTGGCTGTTGGCCCTCGCCGGGTTAGCTCCACCGGTCCCGGAAGCGGCGTACGGTTCCGCCGCCGAACCGCCCCCATAGCCCCGGATGGGGCGCGTTCGCACTGATCGTATGCCGCGTCAACACATACCGGATAAACAATTATTAAGGTAGCACTCGAACACTCGTGTATGGCAACACGCCAGTCCACGTCGGACCCGACTCCGACATATCACACGTGCAGCTGTGGGAAACAGTTCGAAACCACAGACGAACTCCTCGAGCACGCGCGAGAGACGCACGGACTGAGCGTATTCTGAATCGGCGCGCCGGTTCGGGCTGGGCCGGCGCGTCAGTAGATTCGGACCTGGAACTGTTCGTAGCCGCCGTGAGAGAGTTCTAGCGAGCCGACCCACCAGTTCCACCGCTCGACGAGGCTGTGGTCGGCTGGCGCGTCTTCGAGGTTGTCGAGCACCGCCTCTACGTCGAGTTCGAACCCGAGGTCCTCCTCGACGAACCCCGAGTCCGCCAGGTCGCGGGCCTGCCTGGCGACGACGCGGCGCGCGTCGGCGTCGCTCTCGAAGCGTTCGAGCTCACGCTCCAGCCGATCCCGGTTCACACTGGACCGATCGACGGCGACTCCCTTTAATACCCCCTCCATCTTTTTCGCTCGGGGGTCGCCGCAGGCGACCCCCGTCTGCTCACGGCGCCGCTGGCGCCGTTCGCATGGTCCGAGGGACCTTCGGTCCCTCGCTAAGCCAAAAACATGGGTGAAAAAGCCGGACGCTCGGCTTCGCCTCGCGTCCGGTGAATCGCGCCGCTTTGCGGCGCGAATGTTCACTCCAGCAAGGGCCACTCACTCCAGCCAGGCGTCTTCGATCCGCAACGTTCCACGGGTCCCGTCCCAGTCGGTCTCGTAGTCCAGCCGGATCGCCCGCTCCATGTGGGGCCCGTCGGTCACCAGCGTCTCGAACTCGCCGCCTTCCCCGAGGATGTGGACGCCGTACTGCTCGTTGAGCGCCTCCAGTTCGTCGAACGCGTCGGCGTCGAGGCGGCGACCCAGCCAGGACTCGTCGAGCCCGCCCGCGGCGACGCGGATGACCCGGATCTCGAAGCCCGCGTCGAGCATCGCGTCGGCGAGGTCGCGGGGTTCCTGCTGCCAGAGCGGCGCGAACACGTCGGCGCCGAGCCGGTCGGCCATCGCCTCGATGCGCGAGGTCTGGTACTCGCTCTCGACCGCACCGGCGGTGACGCCCGCGAGGCCGCCGGGGAGTTCCTCGGCGAGTTCGTCCAGCGCCGCTTCGAGCGGCTCCAGTTCCGCGTCGCCTTGCGCCCCCGAGTCGACCGTCTCGCTCGCCGCGAAGTCGTCGGGTTCGACCTCGACGAGCGGGATGCCCACGCTCTCGGCGGCGAGCGCCGCCAGCCGCGTCGCGGGGACGTGGTACATGTACGAGTCGCCGTCGGGATGAACCGTGACGAGGCGCTCGACGGGGAGTCCGCGTTCGAGCGCCTGGTAGAGCGCCCACGAGGAGTCCTTCCCGCCCGAGAAGAGCGAGACCCAGCTCCCCGCGTCGCCGGCGTCGTCTGTCATACCCCCCGGTAGGTGCGTTCGCGCATAAACGCGCTCCGGATCCCGTCTGTTTCGCCGGACTCGCTCGGAAATAGTCCACGAGCGTCGACCAGTCCGTTCCTGTCAAATTTCCTTGGGTCGATCGGGCCTCCGGTCGAACTGACGCAGTCGGTCACGCTACGTGCCCATTGGCCGCTGATCGCCTGCTTCGTGATACCGGCCAGATTTGTCCGGCTCCAATTCATCATATTTGAGGATACACTTTTAATGGTGACATGATAACGTAGACAACTGGAACGATGGTGACAAACGTAGAAACGCGTCTCCTCGGGCGGAACGTCTCGTTCAGCGTGTCCGAGCCCTGGCTGGCGTACTGGCTCGTGATCATGCGGCTCGCAGTCGGGTGGTGGATGCTCCACGCCGGGCTCGACAAGTTCCTGGCGTGGCCGTTCGACGCGAGCTGGTTCGTCGGCGGCGCGGCCGCGGGGACGAGCCTCGGCCCGATTGTCACGCTGTTCTCGGAGGGCGCGGGGCTGGCGTTCGTCAACGTCATGGTCCCGCTCGGACAGACGCTGATCGGACTGGGCCTGATCCTCGGGGCGTTGACCCGGCTCGCCTCGTTCTTCGGCGCGATGTTGATGTCGTTTTTCTACTTCATCAACGGCGAGACCGGCGGCTGGGCCCACGGCGTCGTCACGGGCGAACTGCTCGGTCTGCTCATCTTCGCGATGATCGCCACGCTCGGGGCCGGACGCGTCCTCGGCGTCGACGCGCTCCTGGCGCGGATGGACCTGTTCGAAGACCACCCCAAACTGCGGTGGCTGATCGGCTGAGAGGTGACTACGATGAGCGAATTCACTACGGCAGACAAGGTGGCAGCGTACGTCGGCGGCGGGCTCGTGGTGCTCGGCGTCGTCGTGATAGGCATCCTGGAGATGATCGCGGGCAGTCCCCACCCGGTCTCGAGCGAGGGGCAGATCGTCCACGAGGCGCTGGTCCCGCTGGAGGTCCGGTCGTACATCATCGTCCTCGGACTCCTCGTCTGGGCCGTGTACGCGGTCTACAAGGTCGTCGCGACGACGCCGGCCACCGAACCGGCGGGGAGCGTGTAGCGACCCGGCGGACCCCGGCTCCGGCCAACGGTTCGTCCCTGCGCTCCGGTTCGGCGCTGCGGCGGTCCCGCTCGTCGCGGTCGTGCGCGCTGGCGGACCCGAGGCCGTCGAGTCCGGGGACGCGATCTCACGGACCACCCGCTCGGGAAGACTCGTTCGACCCTGCAACGAAACGGTCAGTCGCTCTTCTCTTGCTGGCGAGCGAATTCCTGTTCGACGGTGGTGCCGCTGAAGTAGGCGGCGAAGCGGACGCCGGCGAGGCTCACGAGGACGCCGGCGAGGATGAACAGGGCCAGCCTGGCGCCCGGCGGTTCCAGCGTCGCGCCCTCGAAGTAGAGGGGGCCGAGTTCGATGGCCCTCATCTCGAAGGGGGCGAACACGTCCGCGAGTTCGAGGAAGTACGCGGAGAACCCGCGGACGACGAGGCCGACGGCGACGGCACCGAATGGGAGGTTGAGGTAGGCGCTGCGGACCCCCTCGTGGCGGATGAGCTCGTCGAGCAGGCGGCCGGTACTGGCCGCGAGGGCGGCGCCGGTCAGCCACGGGATGGCGTCGAAGGCGAAGCGGCTCCCGAGGATGAGCGCGCTGTCCGAACCAGTGGCGGAGACGCCGATGGCGCCGGCGAAGATGCCGACCAGCGAGAGGCCGGCGGCGACGACGTAGGTGACCAGCGCGACCTGGCCGGAGTACAGCGCCTCCTGTATCTGGCCGGGGAGCGCGGCGAGGTAGGCGTCGACGCCGAGGCCCTTGTAGAGGAGGAAGAGACCGACGACGGCGACGATGGCGCCGGTGGCGACGCCCGGGCTGGTCACGGACCAGAGGACCGGGTAGGCGATGAGGGCGACGCCGAGCGGGACGAGGACGGTCTTGCGCAGTTCCTCGTCGGCGAGGAACTGCTTGAGGAGGTAGTACGTCGACTCGATGTCGCGGGCCTGGCGGACGACGACGCGGTCGACGGCGTCGACGGTCAGGCGCGACTCGACGATGGGGACGAGGCGTTCGTCTTCGGCGCTGTCGACGACGACGACCGCCGAGTCGGGGTCGTGGTCGTCGATGAGGTCCTCGACCTGGCGGGCGATGGCCCTGTCGGCACTGATGGTGTCGTCGGTGCCGGCCAGCACCGCCACGATCGTCTCGTCACCGCCGGTATCGAGGTCGCGCGCGACGCGGAGGGCTTCGAGCAGACAGTTGACCTGGCTGTCTTCCGGATCCTCGACGCCGACGTCGACGACGAGGGACTCGACGGCGTCCCGGCCGACCACCGGGGGGTCCGTTCCCTGCACGAGGTCGCCCGCGCGATCGATACAGACGACCAGCGTTGTCACAGTTCGAGGGAAGCGACCACGGGATAAAAATCCTCGCGACCGTTCGCGGTCGATCCGCCGACGGCAGTCCGGCGAGTCGGGGCGATCGACCCGCTACGCGCCGCCGCGCTCGTCGCGGACGGTGTCGACGACGCCGCGGAGGTAGCCGACGGTGAACCCGCGGGCGCGGTGGCGCCAGTCAGTGTCGCCCTCCATCGCCGGGACGTGGTCGGGGACGACCACGCCGTCGAAGCCGACCTCGTGGAGCGTCCGCACCGCCTCGACCGTGTCGAAGTTCCCCTCGTCGACGAACGTCTCGTGGAACTGCGGCACCGTGCCGACGACGTCCCGGAAGTGGACGAAGACGATCTGGTCGCGCTCGCCGAACGTGCGCAGGACCTGGTTCACGTCCTCGCCCATCTGGGAGAAACAGCCGAGACAGAGTTTCAGGCCGTGGTTGTCGCTCGGGACCAGATCCATCGCCTTCTCGAAGTTCTCGACGTTGCGGAACAGGCGGGGGATCCCCCCGAGGGATTCGAGGCTGGGCGGGTCGACCGGGTGCAGGGCCAGTTCGACGCCCGCTTCCTCGGCGACGGGGAGGATCCGCTCCAGGAACACCTCGTAGTTGTCCCAGAACTCCGCCTCGGTGTACTCGCGGTCGAGGCCCGGGGCCAGTTCGTGGGGGTCGTCGATCTCCGACAAGTCGAAGGCGGTGCCGACGGCGCCGCCGCGGATCTCGACCGGGTCGGTCCGCATCGGGACCACGCCCCTGGGGTTCCACTGGTAGCCGAGGATGGGGACGCCCGCCTCGCCGAGGTTCCGGACCAGTCGTTCGATCTGGTCGAGGGCGTCTTCCTTCCCCTCGCGGTCGAACATGATGTCGCCGTACAGCGAGTAGGGGAGCGACTGGATGCCGGCGAGCCGGAGCCCGTGGGACTCGACCTGCTCGCGGGCGGCGACGAGTTCGTCGACGCTCGGGATCGAGTCGGGGCCGACGGCCACGGTGTGGCTCGCCTCGCGGTCGTTGAACTCGTCGGGCTCCTCGTCGGTGTCGGCGTGGTCGACGAACACGTCCGTGGCGCCGAGCTGGCGGAGATAGCGGAGCCGCTCGTCCGAGAGGTTCCGGCTGCGGACGCCCACGCGGACGTTCGCGGCGTCCCCGTCGGACTCGTCGGCTCGCTCGCGGGTCTCGCTCATAGCCGGAGGTGGTCGGGCCCGCCAAAATACCCACCGGCCGCGGTCGAACTCGCTCGGAACGGTCGCGGTCGAACTCGCTCGGAGCGGTCGCAACCGAACTCGCTCGGAGCGGCGTCGGTCTGCGCGGGTAGAGGCCGGGGGCGCTACCGTCGAAAGCGCAGTCCTTCGGCGTCGCCGTCGAGCGCGCTCGCGAGGCCGGCGCCGAACGCGTAGGTCGCCCGCTCGGCGCCGAACCGGATGCGCTCGCGCAGCGGGCGGACGGGCTCGAACTCGCGGACGACGACGGGCTCGTCGAGGCTGTCGGCGAGACTCGCCTCCACGTCGTCTCTGGTCCCGAGGTGGTCGACGAGGTTTCGGTCGAGCGCGTCGGGGCCGAGGAAGACGCGGGCTTCGGTGTCCTCGACGGTCTCGCGGTCGAGACCGCGCCGGTCGGTGACGCTCTCGACGAACTGGTCGTAGTAGTCGTCGACGAGGCCCTGGAGGTACCGGCGCTCGTGGGGCGGCAGTTCCTTCAGCGGCGCGCCGGCGTCCTTGAACTCGCCGGCGGTGAACTGCTCGTAGGAGAGCCCGAGGCGGTCGGCGAGGTCGCTGGCGTTGACTCGCGAGCCGATGACGCCGATGGAACCGACGAGCGTCCCCTCGCGGACCCAGAGTTCGTCGCAGCCCGTGGCGATGTCGTAGCCGCCGCTGGCGCACACGTCGGTCGCGTAGCCGACGGTCGGGCCGTCGAACGACTCGGCGGCCAGCCGGATGTCCTCGCTGGGGACGATCTCCCCGCCCGGGGTGTTGAGTTTCACCAGCAGCGCCTGCGCGTTCGGGTCGGCGTCGGCGCGCTCGATCTGTTCGACGACGTCGTCGGCGTTCGCACCGACGGGCGACCCGGGGACGCCGCGCTTGCTCTCGCGAGCGATCGGCCCTTCGACGGCGACCTCGGCGACGGTGTACGGCGTGACGAGCGACCCCGACAGCCGGTGGCCGACCCACAGCGCGACGAGGGTGACGGCCGTGACGACCAGGACGCCCGCGAGGTCGAGTATCGATCCGGGATAGCGGACGAACGCGTACCACGCGCCGACGAAGCCGACGGCGCCGACCAGTCCGGTGACGACGAGCGGGACGACGGTCCCCTCGATCGTGCCGACGGCCTCGCTGTCGTTCGGTGTACTACTCACTGAAAGTGCCTCCGTGGGCGCACTCGCCCGGTCGCGTGGAAAGTCTGTCGGCGGGTCGTCCGCACCACCGGCGTCCGGCCCCGTTCAGAACGCCGCGTGGTCGAAGTCACTCCACACCTCGTAGTCGGTCAGGTCGGCGAGGTCGTCGGTGTGGCGCTCCAGCATGTGCTCGGAGACGTTCGTCATGACGACCCGGTCGGCGTCGAAGCGCTCGGCGCTCTCGCGCAGCGTCTCGGCGTCGCCGTGGAACTCCGCGCCCAGCACGGACCCGTCGAAAAAGAGCAGGTCCGCGCCGGTGCAGTAGTCGGGAACCGACTCGATGCTGTCCACGTCGGGCGCGTAGACGACTGTCGTCCCCTCTGCGGAGAGGGCGTACCCCTGGGTCGGAAATGCGAGCGCGCCGTGGTCGATCTCGAAGGCGCGGACCGTGAAGTCCGCGGTCCGGACCATCTTGCCGGGGTCGATGGGTTCGTACTCGACGTGGTCGAGGATGTGCGGGAAGGTGTCCTCGGTGAACGTCCTGACGGGGCGGCTGCCGTAGACGGAGATGTCCTTGCCGAACGTGGGGTGGTCGAAGTCGTCCTCGTTGGCGACGTGGCGGTCCATGGCCGCCTGATTGAGTTCGTTGATGCCCCAGTAGTTGTCGAAGTGCGCGTGCGTCGCGAAGAAGCCGTCGACGTCGTAGATCTCCTCGCGGTGGAGTTGCTCCGCGATGTCGGGGCCGATGTCGAGGACCACCGTCCGCCCCGCGGCCTCGACGAGGACGGCGGGGCGCCGGCGGCGGTCGCTCTCGGCGCAGTACTCGCAGTCACAGAGGGGCGCGGGGACACCGACAGCGTCGCCAGAGCCCATGAGGGTGACGCGCATGCCCACGTTTGGGCCGACCGCCCGAAACCCGTTTCGTGTATCAGTATCCGAACCTGTTCGCCACCCGCGCGACCGAACTGATACCTTTCCGTGCCGTCCCGCGGTCTCACGGCTCCATCCGGAGCGCGTAGATGATACAGAGGAGACCGACGATCTCGAACGCCTGGATCACGCTCTGGACGCCCAGTAGCGGAAGCCCGGGGACGAACAGGACGGGGACGAACAGCAGCGCGGGGACGCCCATGATGACGGCGAACCCGACGGCGATGAACAGCATCGGCCGGCTGTCGTTGCGCCGGTAGCCGCGGTAGGCCTGGTAGGCGACGTACAACCCGAGCAGCGCGCCGAAGAACTCGGCCGTCTGCAGGAGGACCTCGGCGGTGGAGTCGAACTGGTCCAACTGGAGGACGGGCGGGACCGCTTCCCCGGCCGCTGCGGCGACTGCGTCGACGACGACCGCAGCGGCGACCAGGGGGATGGAAGCGAGCGCGGACACGCTACATCCCCTCGATGAGCCGGGTGAAGCGGTCGGCCATGTCCTCGCGGCGGTCGATGTCGATGGCGAACGACCCGTCGCGGAGTTCGACCGTCACGCGGCGGAGGTTCGGCGCATACACCTTGCGGTGGTGTCCGCCGGCGGGGTCAGGTTCGGTTCGCTCGACGACCAGCCCGCTGTCCCGGAGGCGCTCCAGGCGGCGGTAGATCGTCGGGCCCGACGCGTCGCACCGCTCGGCGAGTGTGCTGGCTGACATGGGTTCCTGGCTCGTCTCGGTGAGGATGGCCCGCGCCGTCTCGTCTTCGAGGAGGCCGGCCACGGTCTCCAGGTCGGGGTCCTCACTCACGGTGGCGGCTACACGACCACTCCGCTTATAAACTTGCCCGGGACTTCACGCGCTGAAGCGCTGGGTGTGGAACGACGTGGGCTCGCGCCGACCGTTCGATTGTGACGACGAACCCCGCTCGCCGTCGACCGCTCGCAGCGCCCGTCGAACACGTCGACCGCCGCCGGTGCGGTGCCGTCCCGGCCGCGGAGGTGGGCTGCCCGTGAGCGCCTCCGTCGCTCGCGGGCCCGGGCCGCGCTGGACCGACGTGACCGCGCTGGCACTCGTGGCGCTGACCGTCGCGGTCGCTGCGGCGGCGTATCCGCGCCTCCCCGTGGAGATGGTCGTCGGCTGGCACGTCGGCCTCGACGGGCGCCTCTCGCGAACGATCGGCCCGCGCGCGCTCGGTGTCACGCTCCTCCCGACGCTGTCGGTCGCCAGCTACGCCGTCCTCCGGACGGTTCGGGCGCTGGTCCCACTCGACGGCGCCCGCGACGGACGACTCTACGACTCGCTGGTACACCTGCTCCTGGCGTCGCTCTGTGCCTGTCAAGTCGCCGTCGTCGCCGCGAACCTGGGGTGAAGGCTGTCAACTCAGTCGTTGACGGCCTCGAGGCGGTCGCCGACGACGAGCCGCCCCGTGGCGGTCAGCCCGGTGTCGTCGGGCTCGGTCCCGGTGACGAGGCCCTTCTCGTGCAGCGAGGCGAGCTGCGAGCGCAGTTCCGCCTCGTCGCGGGCGAAGGCGGCCGACAGGTCGACCCCCTCGCCGATGGAGTAGAGGGCGACGAGCACCTCCTTCTCGCGGTCGGGGATCGACAGCGCGCGCGCCTCGTCGAGGCGGTCCTGGTAGTCCCGGCGGACGAACCGCTCGAACAGCGCGAGGGTCCGCGTCGACTCGCTGCCGACCAGCGACGTGACGGCCTCCCCGTCCACGAACTGCTGGACGGCGAGGGCTGGCCGGCGCTCGCCGCCGACCGACTGCTGGGTGCGCTCGACGTGGAGCACGTCGTCGAGGTCGACCGAGAGGATGGTCGCGTCGGAGCCGAGGGGGGTAAAGCGCACCCGGTCGCGGTCGAGGTACAGCATGCCGGGCGTCGCCGACTCCTCGGTGACGCGGCCGCCGACCCGCGCGGGGTGAGTGACGGCCATCCGGGAGACGTGCAGGGCGTTGCGGAAGAGCGCGAGCCAGAAGTCCCACTTGCGCGCGCGCTCGAGTTCGACCACCGTCACCTCGTGGTCGTCGCCCCGGCGGACGACGACGCCGAGCGCCGAGTCGAACGGCACGTCGGTCGCCTCGTCGATGTCAGGGATCACGTCGACGACGTGGTCCAGCGAGAGCAGGTCGAAGGCGACGCTGTCGTGCGTCAGATCGCCGCCGGTCGCCGGCGAGACGAGCAGGAGTTCGTTCTGTCCGAGGACGACCTGGCCCTCGACGGGGTGGCCGTCCGCCACGCCCGGCGTGACGAAGTGGGTCCCGACCCGGGCGACCAGCGGCTGGGTCACCGCCTCCTCGACGGTCGCGGGCTCGGCCGGCGGGCCGTCCTCGCCGGTACCGGCTCCGCTCGCGACGCCGCGCGCGCCCGATTCGGCGCTCGCTCCGTCGGCGGCGGCGTCGAGCGGTACCGGCTCGGCGGGCGGGCCCTCGCCGGGGTCGCCCGGGTCGTCCCAGTCGCCGTCGACGCCGGGTGCGACGGGGGCGTCGCTGTCGCTGCCCTCGCTCTCGGGCCGCAGCGACGCGTCCTTCCGCCTGACCCAGTCGCGGAGCGCGGCCATGTCCTTCGCGTCCGCACCCGCCGACCGGGAGTACTGCCCGCCCTCGGGGTCGGCCTGCTCGGCCATCACGTGCTCGTCCGGGTCGTAGGAGAGTCCGTCGGGGACGTGGTCCGGCCGCGGGTTGCGCACCCGGCGACCGGCCTCGTTTTTCGCCCGCTCGAAGCGGGCGTCGGGGCCGTAGTCGGCGGCGTCGAACGGCTCCCGCGAGAACGGCGCGGGGTCGCAGACGACCGGGAACGTCCGCGCCGGGTCCGCCGGCGGGACCTCCGGGCCGACGGCCCCCCGGTCGAACGCGCGGTAGACGGCCGCGCTCGTCCGCTGGCCGGCGTAGCGGACGAACGCCTCGGCCGGTTCGCGCTCGTCCAGGCCCAGCGTCTGCCGGACCGTCGTCGCGTCGAAGCCGACCTCCGCGAGGAACCGGCCGCCGGTCGCGCGCAGGACCTGCGGCGTCAGCCCGTCGGGGTCGATCCCCTCGGCGGCCGCGGCGGTCTCGCTGACCAGCTCCCGGACCGTCGTCACGTCGCCGTCGAGGTGGTCGACGTAGTCGAAGAAGGTGGCCAGCACGGCGGTGATCCGCTCGGACCAGCCGAACGCGACCGTCCGCGGGCCCGCCTCCGCGTGGGGCGACCACTGCTCGGTGCGGAGCACGGTTTCGAGCGGACGCTCGTCGCCGGTCGCCTGGCGGGCCCTGGCCGAGGCCCAGCACGTCGGGCAGGCGCAGGGGTCGAGCGCCGGCACGCGGAGTTCGCCGCGACCCCAGTCGATCCACCCCTCGTGGCAGTGGACGATCTCGTCGGGTCGCAGGCCCAGCCGTCCGGCCAGCAACGCCGTGTAACACCGGCCGAGCCGCCGCTGGACGCTCTCGGCCGCGAGCGCGCCCCGGTAGAGCGAGTAGAAGGCGCCCGGATCGAGCGTCCGGTCGAGCGGCGGCCAGTCGGACATACGCACCTTCGTGCCCCTCGCTGACATATAGCTGTTACCGGCGCAGTTTCAGGAGTGAGAACGGGACGCGACGCCGCGAGAGCGAGGATTCCGGCGGTCGAGCGGCGACCGAGATCAGCCGAACGGACCGCCACCGCCGCCCATGCCACCCATGCCGCCCATGCCGCCACCGCCGCCGCCCTGCATCTGTTTCATCATCCGCTCCATGTCGGCGTCGCCCATGCCCTGGAACTGGTCGAGCATCTGGCGCATCGCGTTGTACTGTTCGAGCAGTTCGCGGACGCGTTCCTCGGGTTTGCCCGAGCCGCGGGCGATGCGCTCGATGCGGCTCTTGCCGACGGTGCGGGGGTTCTCCAGTTCCTCCTCGGTCATCGAGTCCATGACGACCTCGAAGTCCTGCAGGCGCTCCTGGGTGACGTCCATGGCGTCGTCCGGGAGCTGGTCCATGAGCCCGCCGCCCATCCCCGGGATCATGTCCATCACCTGGTCCAGGGGCCCCATCTTGTTCATCGTCTCCATCTGCTTGCGCATGTCGTAGAGGGTGAACTTCCCCTCCATCATGTCCTCGGGGTCCCAGTCGTCCTCTTCCTCGCCCGTCTCCTCCATCGCGCGCTCGACGCGCTCGGTCAGCTGCTTGAGGTCGCCCATCCCGAGCAGCCGGGAGATGAACCCCGACGGCTCGAAGCGCTCGATGTCCTGGACGGTCTCGCCGGTCCCGAGGAAGGCGATCGAGGAGCCGGTCTCGTTGACGGCGGCGAGGGCGCCCCCACCCTTCGCCGTCCCGTCGAGCTTCGTGATGACGACGCCGTCGATACCGATGGACTCCTCGAACTCCTGGGCCTGGTCCTTGGCGGACTGGCCCATCGCGGCGTCGAGGACGAGCAGGTCGGTGTCGGGCTGGACCTCGGCCTCGATGTCCTCGATCTGGTCGATGAGCTCCTCGTTGAGCCCGTCGCGGCCGGCGGTGTCGACGATGCGGACGTCGGCGTCCGAGACCGCTTCGAGCCCCTCGCGGGCGATCGTGACGGGGTCGTCGGCGTCGGGGTCGCCGTAGAAGTCGACCTCGGCGCGCTCGGCCATCTCCTTGGACTGGTCGTAGGCGCCGGGGCGGTCGGTGTCGGTCTGGATGATCGCCGGGCGCAGGCCCTTCTTGGAGAACCACCACGCCATCTTGGCGGCGGTGGTGGTCTTCCCCGACCCGTACAGGCCGGCGAGCATGATCGTCTGCGATTCGAGCGGGAGTTCCGTCGACTCGCCGACGAGGCCGACGAGTTCGTCGTAGACGACGCGGAGGACCCAGTCGTGGGCGGAGGTGCCGGCGGGCGGCTCCTCTTCCAGGGCGCGGGTCTTGATGCTGTCCGACAGTTCCATCACCAGGTCGACGTCGACGTCGGCCTGCAGGAGGGAGCGCTGGATGTCCTTGACGACCTCCTCGACGTCCTCCTCGGAGATGCGGGACTGTCCCCGGAGGTCGTTGAGGGTGCTCCGGAGCGACGTGCCCAGATCGTCGAGTACCATTTGCCGGCGAGTACGCGACCGGTCCGTTAAAGGCTTTGTACTCCCCGGTCGCCGTGGCGGCCCGGACGTGGATCGTGGCCGCCCGGGCGCGGGAGCGCGGCGGCCCGGCCGCTCCTCTGACTCGCCGACGGCGTGGAACTAAGAGGGGCCCGGCCGGATCTGGTCACATGAACTGGGCGGACCGCGGGAGTCGTGGTCGGCCGTGAGCCGCGACGGCCGGGAGGGCGCGGACGCGCGCGTCGAGTACGAACCGGTCAGCGTCAAGGAACTGCTCGCCGAGATGAAAGACATCGCGGAGCTGCTCATCGATCTGTCGTACTCGTCGGTGCTGTTCGACAGCCGGGCGCTCGCCGAGGAGGTCCTCGAACTGGAGTCGGAGATGGACGTGCTCCAGTTGCGGGCGCGCATGAGCCTCGTGATGGCCGGTCGGTCGCCGGAGGAGGCCGAGCGACTGGCGCCCATCTTCGGCATCGTCGGCGCGGCCGAGAAGATCAGCGACGCGGCCGGGGACGTCGCGAAGGTCGTCCTCGACGACGTGGGGCTGCCGGCGGCGCTCCGTGCCTCGCTGCCCGACCCGGTCGAGACGCTCGCCCGCGCGGAACTCGCCGCCGACTCGGCGTACGCCGGTCAGACGCTCGGCGCGATCAACCTGGAGACCGAGACGGGCGTCCGCGTGCTGGCGATCCGCCGCGGCGACGAGTGGGTCTTCAATCCCGACCGGGAGACGACGCTGCGGGGCGGCGACGCGTTGCTCCTGCGCGGCCCCGACGACGGGATCCAGGGCGTCTACGAGACGGCGACCGGCGAGGCGTTCGAACGGCCCGACGTCCCGGAATCGACCATCGAGGACCTCGACCGGGCCGTCGAGACGGTCGTGCTGATGAAGAACATGAGCGAACTGGCGGTCGACCTGGCGTACGGGAGCGTCCTCTTCGACGACCCCGAACTCGCCCGGGAGGTGAGCGAACTCGAAGTCGAGGTCGACGCGCTGCAGTCGCGCTTCGAGGCGTGGGCGCTCCGGGCGGCCGCCGAGGTCGCGGACCCGGTGACGATCCGCGGCCTGCTCCACATCGCCGCGAGCACGGAGGTGATCAGCGACGCCGCCCTGGAGATCAGCGAGGGCGTGCTCCGCGGGCTGGGCAGCCACCCGGTCGTCCAGGCGGCCGTCGAGGACTCCGACGAGATCCTCGTCAGCGTCTCAGTCGAGCGGGGGAGCGACCTCGACGGGACGACCATCAGGGAGGAGGCGCTGCGCACCACGACGGGGATGCTCGTCATCGCGATCCGGCGGGAGAGTGGCCAGGCCGGCGAGCCCGGCGGGAGCGACGAGACCGACGTGGACGGCGAGCCCGGCGGGGGCGGTGAGACCGACGAGGACGGCGAGCCCGGCGGGAGCGACGAGACCGACGTGGACGGCGAGCCCGGCGGGGGCGGTGAGACCGAGTGGCTCCTCACACCCGACCCGGGGACGACGCTCCGCGGCGGTGACACGCTCATCGCGAAGGGGACGCGAACCGGTGCCGAGCGGCTGCGGGACCTGGCCGGCTGACCATGGCCGACGACTGGTCGGTCGGGGGGATCACCCGGCGCATGTTCCCGATCATCGTGGCGCTGACGCTGCTCGAACTGGTCGGCGGGCTCACGCTCGGCTCCTTCGAGGCGACGCTGCGGCGATACCCGTCGCTGCTCGTGCTCGTCCCCGTGACCATCGGGACCGCGGGGAACCTCGGGAGCGTCCTCTCGGCGCGGCTGTCGACCGCCTTCCACCTCGGGGTCCTCTCGTTCGCCGCGACCGACGAAGAACTCCTCGGGAACACGATAACGACCGTCCTGCTGGCGGTGACGGTCTTCCCGGTGGTCGGCGCCGGCGCGTGGGCCATCGCCCAACTGACTGGTGGTGCCGGCCTGCAGGTGGAAACCGTCGTGATCGTGGCGCTGGTCAGCGGGTTCGTCCTCGCTCTCCTCGCCATCGCGGTCACGATCACGGCGGCGTACACCGCCTACCGGTTCGAGGCCGACCCCGACGAAGTTGTCATCCCCGTGGTGACGAACGTCTGCGACGTGCTCGGCGTGGTCGTCCTGTTCGGCGTCGTCCAGGTGATCGTCGCGTGATCCGGGTGGACCGGCAGAGCGCGTCTGGAGGTGACTGGCCGCCGTGTCGGTGAGAGCGACGATCGTCGAGGGGTACCGCGGCGCCCTGCCGACACTGCTTGTGAGCGCGCTCGGCGGGCTGCTCGCCGGCGGGATCCTCGGCGGGATGGAGGCCGAACTCGCGGCGGTTCCGGGACTGCTCGTCGTCGTCCCGGCGTTCCTGGCGATCCGCGGGAGCGTCTACGGGTCGCTCGGGGCGCGGCTGTCGAGCGCGCTCCACCAGGGGCTGATCGAGCCTCGCTTCGCGCCCACCGACCGCCTCGTCAGCGCGGCCGTCGCCGCCCTGCTCAACGGCCTCGCCGCCAGTCTCGTCGCCGCGACGCTCGCGTTCGCGATCCTCGTCGCGCTCGGGCGGCGGGTGGCGCCGCTGTGGACGCTCGCCCTGATCGCGCTGGTCGGCGGGGCGCTCGCCGGCGTGGTGCTGATCGCGGTGATCGTCGTCGTCGTCTTCGGCGGGTACCGCCGCGGGATGAACCCCGACAACCTCGTCGGCCCGGCGGTGACGACGGCCGGCGACATCTTCGGGATGGCCGCGCTGTACGTCGCGACCCGCTTCGCGCTCGCGCTCGTCTGATCTCCAGGCGATCGGGCACGGGCCACCGTAGTACAGTGTCGGATCGCACACGAAACCTCGAAGTACGGGGGGTCCAAAGTCCCAGACATGGTAGACCTCGCAAGTTCGGCGACGGAGTTCGTCGAGAGCATCATCGAGATGCCGGGCCACTTTCTCGACGTCGCGGCACACGACCCCCTGAACGTACTGCTGATCGCGTTCGGGGCCCTGTTCGTCACGCTCCCGGTCGCGGCGCTGGGGTACCTCTCGCTGGGTGCGTTCTTCTCGCTGTTCACCGTCGAGAGCACGCCGCCGCCGGAAGCCCGTTAAGCCGAGACGCCCTCGCCGAGCAGTTCGATAGCCCGCTCGACGTCGGGGCCGAGCGGCGCGGCCGCGACGAAACTGTCCGCGTACTCTCTCACCGCGTCGATCGACGCCTCTACTTCTTCCGGCGTCCCCGCGATGCAGAAGGCGTCGAGCATCGCGTCCGTGACCCGCTCGGCGGCGTCGCGGAACTCGCCGGCCGAGACGGCCTCGCCGACGGCCGCCGCCCGCTCGCGGTCGATGTCGTGGCGGTCGAGCACCGGATCGGGCGCGCCGCCGGCGACGAACGCGACCGGGAAGCGGGCGGCCTCGCGGGCAGCCGCGCCGTCTTCGGCGACGCTGACCGACGCGTAGGCGGCGAAGTCGAAGTCGCCGCGCTCGTCGGGTCGCTCGGCCAGCCCCTCCGCGACGCGCTCGCTCGCCCACTCGTAGTCGCGCGGATGGGCACCGTTGAACAGCACGCCGTCGGCGTGTTTGGCCGCCATCCGGGTCATGTGCGGGCCCTGCGCGCCGACGTAGACCGGGATCGACCCGACGTCGTAGTTGAGGCCGGCGTCGTCGGCCCGGAAGGTGCCGTCGTGGTCGACGCGCTCGCCGTCCCAGAGCCGCTGGGCGACCCTGAACGACTCCAGGACTCTGCGGAGCGGGCGATCGTGGTCGATGCCGAGGTTGGCGAGCGTGGAGGCGTCACCGGGACCGATCCCGAAGACGCCGCGGCCGTCGCTGTACTCGTCGAGGGTGGCCATCCGCGAGGCGAGCGTCACCGGGTGGGTCTCGTAGGGGTTGGCGACGCCCGGCCCGACGCGGATGTCGTCGGTCGCGGCGGCGACGGCCGTCAGCGCGCCGAACTGGTCGCGGTTGTTGTAGTGGTGGCTGACGAACGCGGCGTCGAAGCCCGCCTCCTCCGCCGTCGCGCCGAACGCGGCCAGCGTCGAGACCGGATGCTCCGGCGTGAGTTCGACGGCTCTCATTTCGCTCCCCCGCTCACGGCGTCGGACTCGCCTCGGTCTCCCCCCCCGTCGTCTCCGTCGCCGTCTCCTTCCTCGCCCCGGAGCCGCTCGCGGTCGTACTCCCACTCGCGGAGCGCGTCGCGGACGTAGTCGGCGTTCGCCGACCGGAAGAGGCCGTCGTGGGGCTCGTGGTCGCCGAACTCGAAGCTGCGGACGACGGTCACGGGGAGGCCGTCGTCGCCCTCGCCCGTGAGGAGGTTGGCGGCCGCGGCGAGTTCGTCGACGACCGCCTCGACGGTGACGCCGAGTTCGCGGCCGTCGCGGTCGTGTTCACCGCGCCAGTCGCGGGCCGCCGGCATCCCCGCCCAGCCGATGGCGACGCCGCGCTGGCCCTGCCGGAAGGGCCGGCCCGAGGTGTCGGTGACGATCACCGGCACGCCGAGCGTCTCGTGGATCCGCTCGGCGCTGGCGGTGGGGTCCTCGGGGAGCAAGAGCAGGTCGGCGTCGGGGACGTTCGAGCGGTCGATGCCCGCGTTGACGGAGATGTGGCCGAAGCGCGTGACCGCGAGCATGAGCGGTTCCTCGGTGAGCAACTCCCGGCTCTCGTCGATGACCGCCTGGGCGAAGCGGGGGTCTTTCGCCTCGCCGGCGAGGTCGCCGATGCGCTCGGCGATGCGCTCGGCCTGTGGACCAGGGTCGAACTCGCGCAGGTCGGCCTGGCGGCCTTCCGCCTTCGAGACGATAGAGTGCGAGACACAGACGACGTCGCCCTCCCGGAGGTCGGCGCGCTCGGCGATCAGGTCGCCGACGTCGTCGCCGGGGCGGACTTCGGGGATGCCCTCGACCGCGAACAGTTCCATACCCGCCCTGCGGTGCGCCCGGGCAAAAACACCCCGCTACGAGCAGGCTTCGCCCGGAGCGGTGACGGGCGGGTTGGGGTTCGTCCCCGCCCGCCTGATGGGGCTGGCGGCGCGCCGATCCGAAACGCTGGTAGGCCGCCGCCGGGACAGGATTCAGCATGACAGACGACCCCGCTGGCGCCGGCCCCACCGGCGCCGCCGCGCTCGCCGACGTGGCGGTCCGAGCGGTCGAATCCGGCGGCGAGTACCTCCACGAGAGCTTCCGGACGGGCGGCACGCCCGCGGAGTACACCGCGTCGGACGTGAAGGCCGAGGCCGACCGTGAGGCCGAACGCCGCGTGCTCGACGTCATCACCGACGCCTATCCCGACCATCGGATCGCCGCCGAGGAGTCGGGCGAGCACGACGGCGACGGCGCGTACCGCTGGGTCGTCGACGCCCTCGACGGCACCAACAACTTCACCGTCGGCATCCCCACGTTCGGCGTCGCCGCGACGGCTTGCGACCGACGGGACCCCGCCGGACCCGAGGACGACCCGGTCGCGACCGCCGTCCACGTGCCGGTCCTCGACGACACCTACGTCGCCGAGCGCGGCGGTGGCGTCCGGTACGACGGACGGAGCGTCGAGGTCACCGACGGCACCTCGCTCACGCCCGAGAAGGCGACGGTCGGGATGATCATCGGCCCCCGCGTGGTCTCTGGCGGCGACGAACGGCGGGAGTGGGAGGCGATCAGCGACGCCGTCGAGTCGGTCTGCAAGCGCGCCATCCAGACGTGGGCACCGGTCGTGTACTGGGGACTGCTCGCCCGCGGCGAACTCGACGGGTTCGTCTGTTACTACCCGGCCGAGCGCGAGCAGGTCGCCGGCGAACTCCTCGCCCGCGAGGCCGGGGCCGTCGAACGCGCCGACGGGCCCCTCACCGTCTTCGGCGCAGACGAGGCGCTCTGCGACGCGCTCTGGGACGCGGCCACGGACGCGATCTGAGGGGGAGATCCCTGGTGCCGTGCGGTCACGGTGTCCTCGTGAGCGAGGCGAGAAGCTGACCGTTCGGGGGCAGTTCCGCCCTCAGCGGCGACCGCTCGGGGGCGGTTCGCTCTCCACCGCGACCGCTCGGGGCGAAAGCCTCATCTCGCCGTTCGGATTACCACTCGCAATGAGTGTCGTCGGAGAGTTCACCGTTTCTGCAGCGGCCTTCGCGCTGGGCGATTCCCTGGACGCCGCCCCCGGGCTCACGGTCGAGTTCGACCGACTCGTCGCCCACAGTCGCGAGTGGATCATGCCGTTTCTCTGGGTCTCGGCGCCCGAGGAGTCGTTCGATGCGTTCGAGGAGGCCCTGGCCGAGGACCCGTCCGTCGAAGCGTTCGAGACGACAGACGCGTTCGAAGACGCGCGCCTGTACAAGATGACCTGGAGCCGCGAGGTCGCCCGCGTGCTGGACCTGGTTCTCGACCACGAGGGGGTCGTCCTCGACGCGACCGGGCGGGCCGGCGAGTGGCAGCTACGAGTCCGGTTCGGGGACCGCGAGAAACTGGGGCAGTTCCACGCGCACTTCAAGAACAGCGGGGAGGTCGCCCTTCACCAGCTGTTCTCGCCGATGGAGCCCCACAGCGGCACGTTCGGGCTGACGGCCAAGCAGCGCGACGCGCTCCTGGCCGCCTACGAAGCCGGCTACTACGACACGCCGCGGGGCGCGACCGCGACGGAACTCGCGGCGGCGTTCGACATCTCCCAGCAGGCGTTCTCCCAGCGGCTGGACCGCGGAGTCTCCCGACTGGTCGAAAACGCACTGCTCACGGGTACCCCGGAACAGGGTACTTAAACGCCTTCGCTATCTCACCCGTCGGCTTACCCGGGAAAATCGCCTAGCCCTGGCGAGAACTTCATGGCACATTCCCAGAGCACTCCCGCCGAACGAGACGCGCTGTTCGCGGTGCTCGCCGACCCTCGTCGCCGTCGCCTCCTCGAACTGCTCGAACACCTCGAACCGGGACGTCGCACGACCCTGTCCGACCTGAGCGAGCGGCTCGCCGCGGCGGAGGAATCCACTGAGCGCGAGCAGCGCCAGAACGTCGCCGTCACGCTCCGCCACGTTCATCTCCCGAAGCTCGACGACGCCGGACTGGTCGAATACGACCCGGAGACCAACGTCGTCGAGACGGTCGACCGAACCGACGACCGCGCCGAACTCGGCCGAGCGATGCCCGCTACCGAGGAGTAACTGCGGGCGGACGCTCGGTGTCCAGACTGGGACCGAGCTGCCGCCACACACCGGGTCTCACGCCTCGTGAACGGTGACGTCGAACTCCCCGTCGGAAACCTCGGCGGTCATCATCGTCGGCCGGTCGGCAGGGGCCGCGCCGGTCGCGCTGCCGGGGTTCAGGATCCGCACCCCGCCGTGCTCGCGGTCGACGACCCGGTGGGTGTGACCGGCGACGCCGACGCGCGGTTCGTCTGCTTCCTCGCGCACCGCCCGCGCGACCCGATCGATCCAGCCGCGTTTCGAACCGGTGCCGTGAGTCACGACGACGGTCACGCCGCCGAACTCGGCGGCGACTCGCTGGGGCAGTCCCACGCGGGGGTCGGTGTTTCCGGCGACCGCGGTCAACTCGCGGGCGAGGTCCTGGACGTCGGCGAGCGCGCCTTCGGAGTCGAAGTCGCCGGCGTGGATCGTGTGGTCGGCCGAGCGGATCCGCTCGCGGAACGCGTCGGGGATCCGCCGCGCTCGGGAAGGGATGTGCGTGTCGCTGACGAGGGCGAGTTCCATGCGCGAGGGTTCGACGGGCACGCCCAAGTCGGTTTGCCCCGCGGAAGCGCCGTCGGTTTCCCCCCGTGTCGGACCACGTGGCGACCCCGGGGCTCATACCGGTCGCCGACGAAGTCGGACACGACCGAGCGATGTCCGACGACACCGACGGCGACCGCGACACTGATGGCGACATCGACGGGGACGGAGCCGCGGGTAGCGGGGAGGAGGGCGACGAGGAGCCAGTCGGCGACGCGCTCGCGGAGACGCACGTGGTCACGGTCTTCCTGCGGAACGACAGCGACGTGCTCCTGTTGCGACGGAGCGACGCCGTGGGGTCCTACAGCGATCGCTGGGGAACGGTCGCGGGCCACGCCGAGGGCGACCCGGACGCGGCCGCGCTGGAAGAGATCCGCGAGGAGACGGGCCTGGATCCGGATACCGACGTGACGCTTGTCCGGCGGGGCGAGCCGTTCGAGGTGACCGACGCGGACCTCGGCAAGCACTGGGTGGTTCACCCGTCCCTCTTCGAGTGCGCGTCGCGGGCCGTCGACACCAACGAGGAGACGGTCGACTTCGAGTGGGTGCCGCCGACCGAGATCCTCCGCCGCGAGACGGTTCCCGACCTCTGGACGTCCTACGACCGGGTGCGACCCACACCGGGGTCGGTCGCCGCGGACGCCGAGCACGGCTCGGCCTACATCTCGGTCCGGGCCCTCGAAGTCCTGCGTGACGAGACAGCGCTCGCCGCCGAGCGCGACGGCGGTGCCGGAGGGGCGTGGTCGCAACTCACCTCCGTCGCCCGGGAGTTGCTCGACGCCCGGCCGGCGATGGCCGTCGTCGCCAACCGGGTCAACAGAGCAGTCCACGCCGCCGCCGAAGACGGCTCCCCCGATGCCCTCGAAGGTGCTGCCCACGAAGGAATCGAACGGACGAGCGCCGCAGACGACGGCGCAGCGGCGCTCGCGGCAGACCGGCTTCCGGACCGTATCGCCACGCTCTCGCGGTCGGGAACGGTGACGGCGGCGGTCGAACGCGCCGACCCGGAGGAGATACTGGTCGCGGAGTCGCGGCCGGGCCGGGAGGGGGTCGGGACCGCCGAGGGGCTGGCCGAAGCGACGGAGGCGACGGTGACGCTGACGACCGACGCCGCGCTGGCGGACCGACTGGCGGCGACCGGCGTCGAGGCGCTCGTCGTCGGCGCCGACACGCTCTTGCCGGACGGACGGGTGGTCAACAAGGTCGGAACGCGGGCCGCGGCGACCGCCGCCGCGAGCGAGGGGGTCGACTGCGTGGTCGTCGCCGCGAGCGACAAGATTGCACCGGAGAGCGACCCGCGCGACGCCGCGGTCACCGTCGACCGCGAGGAACGCGACCCCGCCGAGGTGTACGACGGCGACGCGCCCCTCCGGATCGCCAATCCGACCTTCGACGTGACGCCGGCGGACCGGATCGACGCTGTCGCGACCGAACGCGGCGTCCTCGACGTCGACGCCATCGCGGAGATCGCCGCCGAACACCGCGAACTGGCGGACTGGGACCGGTAGCGCCGCGTCGAGCGACAGCGGCGGATCGGGGACAGCACCCTGCTTTCGGCTCCGCTCCCGACTTCACCTGTTCGCGCTGTCCCGTCCCGACCGTCCGTCCGCGCAACCGTTTTCACCGGGAGTCCCGTCGGTTCGTGTCGTGACAACCAGTGCGCCGGCCGACGCGGTCGCCGAGCGGGTCGTCCTCCGCTACGCGCCCGTGACCGACCGCGTCGCCGACGAGCTCTCGAAGTCGCGGTACAGCGCCTACCTCCGGAGCGCCGAGGCCGGACCGGTCGCCGCGGGCGACGCCTGGGAGCACTTCGTCAGCCGCGGCTGCGGGACGACTCGGGACGTGACGCTCACCGTCGAAACGGTCGACGGCGGCGAGCGAATCGGTGAGGGGACAGAGTTCACGTTCGTCCCTGCCGAGGAAGCCAGCGGCCGGGACGGCGGCGCAGGTCCCGGTTCAGAAGCGGGACGCGACGACAGGGCCGGCGGCTGAGGCGGCTGTGCCGGGCGCAGTTACGACTCGTCGAGCGCGACGGGGACCCCAGCCTCGGCGACGTCGGCGGCGAACGCCCTGGAATCGGTTTCGAGCGTCGAGAACGTGTTGTAGTGGACTGGGACGACCAGTTCCGGTTCCATCACGGCGGCGAGGGCGGCGGCCTCGTGGCGGTTCATCGTGAAGCGCGGCCCGATGGGCGGACAGAACACCGAGACGTCGACGTTCTGGTGCGGTCCGAGCGCGTCGGTGTCGCCGGGGTAGAGGACCCGTTTTCCCTCGACGGCGACGAGGAAGCCGCAGCCGAACCCCTCGGGGTGGAAGGGAGTGCCGTCTGGGCGCGTGTGGGGGCCGTCGGGCTCGTTGTAGGCGGGCACCGTCCAGACGGGCACGTCGCCGACGGTGATACTGTCGCGGTCGCCTACCGTCACCACGTCGTAGGGGAGCGACGACAGCGGCGGTAGCTCTCGGTCTTCGACGCCCTCCGCGATGCCCTCGAACGCCACGATGGTCGTGTCCTCGCCGGCGACCCGTTCGACGCCATCGGGGTCGTAGTGGTGGACGTGGGTCAGACAGACCACGTCGGCGTCCTCCGGCCGGTAGTCCTTCGCGGGCGGGTGGCCGACCCCGTCGGTGTCGGGCTCCCACTCGCCGGTGAGGACGCCGTACCGGCCCGGATCGGTGTAGACGACGGTCTCGTCGCCGGCGAAGCGCAGCGTGGCGTACCCTAGCCACTCGACGGTGATCCCGTCGTGGCGCACGGTCATTGCTCCGTGTACGCGTCCGAGCGCACATAAGTCGGGTGCTTGTCGACCGAACCGTCGCGCATCCGATGTACTACGTCGTATACGCGCCGGCGCTGTGTCGGGTCGGCCCGTGGCCGGCCACCGACGTAGGACCGGTCAGTCCGCGACGAACGGCCGGAGTTCGACGGCGAACGCGACGGCGTCGGGTTCGACGCGGTACTGTTCGAGCGTCTCCGGGCCGCAACTCCCCGTCCCGAGCCCGCAGTGAGCGTGGTCGAGCGAGACGGAGATCTCGTCGCGCTCGGGCAGTTCGTGGACGTGGTCGGCCGCTTCCAGGTCGGCGGTCGTGTAGCGGTGGGCGGTCACGTCGAGGGGAGAGTCGCCGGTCACGCGGAGGCCGACGCCGCGCCCGTCGGTGAACGTCGCCCAGCGCACGTCCGTCCGGTTGCCGTTCGCCTGCGGCCTGACGTAGGGCGTGTGCAGGTCGGTCACGTCTCGCTCGTAGCGGCCGACCAGCGACGACCGCTTGCTGTCGGCGTAGGACTCGCCGGGGCCGCGCCCGTACCACGTGACCGTCTCGAAGTCGCCGGGCAGCGTCAGGTCGAGGCCGACGCGCGGCAACGAGGGTAGCACGGACATGTCCCCCTCCGGTTCGAGTCGCGTCTCGATCGCGACCGACCCGTCGCCGGAGACGGTGTACGTCTGCTCCGTCGCGAAGCCGTGGTCGTACACCGGCGGCGCGAGCCGCCCCGCGACCGTGATCTCGACCGCGTCGTCGCCCTGTTCGTGGGTGACCTCGTCCGTCCGGAACTGGAGGCTGTCGAGACCGTGCTCGCGCCAGATCTGCGCGAACCCGATCGTCCAGAACTGCCCCGGTTCCAGCGTCGCTTCCCGCTCTGACAGGTCGGTCAGCCGCGAGAGGAGCTGGCCGTCGAGGGGCAGTCCGCGGTCGTTGTCGGTCGGCGCCCGCCAGAGGTCGACCCGTGGCCCGTCGGCGACGAGTTCGCTCCCGCGGTAGGTCAGCGAGTCGACGACCCCGTGGGTGTCGTCGAACACGAGTTCGAACTCCGGGCCGGAGACGACGATGCCGTCGTCGGTCCGCTCGGAGGTGAGCGGGCCGGTGTCGACGCGCGGCGTCGCCGGCTCGCCGCTGTCGGGGAGTTCGAACTGCCCGGTCGCGACCGTGTGGCCGGCGTCCGCCCACGCAGTCGCGCCCGCAAGTGAGATCTCGATCGTCAGCAAGTGCTCGGCGTCGCCGCGCTCGGCGTCCTCGATAGGGACCGCGGCGGATCCGCGTTCGCCGGGAGCGACCGCCGGGAGGTCGAGCGCGCCGCTCTCGACGACCTCGCCGTCGGCCTCGACGCGCCAGGAGGCGGTCAGGTGGTCCAGCGAGCGGAAGTCGTAGCGGTTCTCGACGACGACCTCGCCGCGGTCGAGCTCCCCCGCGGCGAGCGTCACCGGCTCGATGACCTTCTTGTATTCGACGAGGCCGGGCGAGGGCTCGCGGTCGGGGAACACGAGACCGTTGATGTTGAAGTTCCCGTCGTTGGGCTCGTCGCCGAAGTCGCCGCCGTAGGCGAACCACTCCTCGCCGTCGTCGGTCCGCTGGCGCAGTCCCTGGTCGAGCCAGTCCCAGACGAACCCGCCCTGCAGGCGCTCGCGCTCGTCGATCATGTCCCAGTACTCGCCGAGGCTGCCGGGCCCGTTGCCCATCGCGTGAGCGTACTCGCACATGATGACGGGGTGGTCGTAGTCGTCTTCGGCGGTCCACTCCTCCAGCTGGTCCCACGGCGGGTACATCGGGCCGACGATGTCCGAGACTTCCTGCTCGGTGTCGGGCTCGTAGTGGATCGGCCGCGTCGGGTCGCGCTCGCGGGTCGCTTCGGCCATCGCGACGTGGTTCTCGCCGAAGTCCGACTCGTTGCCGAGCGACCAGACGACGACGCTGGGGTGGTTCTTGTCCCGCTCGACCATCCGGACCATGCGGTCGACGTAGGTGTCGCGCCACTCGGGCGCGTCGCTGACGTGGGGCGTCTCCGGCGCGTTCTCCATCCCGTGGCACTCGATGTCCGTCTCGTCGAGGACGTACAGCCCGTACTCGTCGCACAGGTCGTAGAACC
The DNA here is from genome assembly GCF_051414035.1 of Halosimplex amylolyticum. NCBI lineage: Archaea > Methanobacteriati > Methanobacteriota > Halobacteria > Halobacteriales > Haloarculaceae > Halosimplex > Halosimplex amylolyticum. Next base: position 751,920 of record NZ_JBLKNW010000002.1, read on the forward strand.
GGGAGTCGTTCGGGTAGTGGGCCGTCCGAACGGCGTTGATATTGTGCCGCTTCATCAGCTCGACGTCCTCGCGCATCGCGTCCATCGGCACGTGGCGGCCGCGGTCGGGGTGGAAGTCGTGGCGATTGACGCCGCGGATCGTCACCGCCTCGCCGTTGACGAGGAACTGCCCGTCCGCAATTTCGACCTCGCGGAAGCCGACCGTCTCCGTGACGACCTCGGTCGAGTCGCCAGCGCTCGCGTCCCGGCCGTCGCCGTCGGTCAGCGCGAGTTCGAGCGTGTAACACGTCGGCGTCTCCGCCGTCCACTTCTCGGGGTCGGTCACTGTCGTCTCCAGCGTGACGGTCGCCGTGTCGTCCGCGGGGACCTCCGCGGTTCCGCCGAGTTCAGCGACGGCCGAGCCGTCTTCGTCGCGGAGCGTCGCTGCGACGGTGCGGGTGGCTTCGCTCGCCCCGGCGTTTGCGATTTCCACGTCGGCACGCAGGTTCGCGTCCTCGTAGTCCTCGTCGAGGTCCGTGCGCACGTCGACGTCGGCGACGTGAGCTTCGGAGACGGCGTAGGCGTAGACCTCCCGGAAGATACCGCTCAGCCACCACATGTCCTGGTCTTCGATGTAGCTCCCGTTGGTCCACTTGTACACCCGGACCGCGATCGTGTTCTCGCCGGGTTCGACGTGCTCGGTCACGTCGAACTCCGCCGGGAGGCGGGCGCCCTCGCTGTAGCCGACGCGCTCGCCGTTCACCCAGAGGTGAAACGCCGAGTCGACGCCCTCGAAGTGGAGGCGGACCCGGCGGCCGTCCCACTCCTCGTCGACGTGGAACGTTCGCCGGTACGATCCGGTCGGGTTGTCGGTCGGGACCCGCGGCGGGTCGACCGGGAACGGATAGTCGACGTTCGTGTAGTGCGGTCGTCCGTAGCCCGCCGCCTGCCAGTTCAGCGGGACTTCGACGTCGTCCCAGTCGGCGGCGTCGAACGAGGGGTCGGCGAACCCCTCGGGGGCGTCGGACGGCGTCGGTGCCAGGTCGAACTCCCACTGGCCGTTCAGCAGCGTGGTCCACGGCGATGCCGCGAGATCGTCGTCTCGGGCGCTCTCGGCGTCCGCGTACGGCAGCACGTCCGTGTGCGGCGCGAGTCGGTTCCGACCCACCGTCTCGGGGTCGATCCAGTCTTCCATGTCGTGCGTGGTGTGCGAACGAGCGGGGTTTATTCTTCCGGGTGCCCGCTTCGGGGACCGCCGCCGACGCGTCGCCCGCCCGTCGCCCACGTCCCCCGTTCGATGCGCTCCGGGATGGCCGATCACCCGTCGATACGGCCCGTTCGACGAGTGGCTGGCCGTCTCTTCCGGTGGAGAGACTGTCGGAGTATCGCCGTCGCTGTCTCCCTCCGCGTCGGAGCCGCCAGTCTCGGCCGCTGCCGCCGACCGCACATACGTGCGCTTTTCACTGGGGGACGTCTACACCGGACCGGTGGCGATGACGAGCAGTTACCCCCACTGAGCCCCTTGTGACGAGGAGTTTTCCCGAGCCACCGTCTCTGTACCCGCGTAGCGGTGGCTCCGGAACAGGCACGCGCGGAGAACGACGGGGCGGTTCAGAACGGCGCGGTCGATCCGTCGGTCGACCCGCCGGAGGATTCGGGCGTTTCTAGTGGGCCGTCCCAGGCGTTCAGCCCGTCCGCGAGGCTCTCGACAGGGCCGTCGACACCCTCGTAGGACCCGAGCAGACGGGCGGCCTGGATGCTCGATTTGCCCATCGGGCAGACCGTCACGACGCGCCCGGCGCCGTCGAGTTCCTCGACGCGGTCGGTCAGTTCGTTCGCCGGGATGTTCTCGCTGCCGGGGATGTGCCCGCGCTCGAACGACCCGGGGTTGCGGATGTCCACGATCCGGAGGTCGCCGTCTTCGGCCCCGTCGTCCAGGAGCGCCTGCAGTTCCTCGCCGGAGATCTCGCCGTCCATCGTTAGATCGCGGTCGGTGGCCGGACGCTATAGGTTCGTCGGAGTCGAGCGAACGAGCCCCTCAGTCCAGCAGCCCCTCGTCGCGGGCGACGAGCAGCGGCGCGAGGCCGCCGCCGAAGGGGAACGCCCGGGCGCGAACGGCCGCGACCGCTTCCTCGGCGGGGACGGCGAACGCGGCGATGTCCTCACCGCTCTCCAGGTCGGGTGCTCCCGGTTCGAGGTCGGTCGCGTAGACGACGGCCTGCGTCATCCGGGTCCACGCGGTCGGCTGGTACGCCTCCAGGAGTTCGGCCTCGCCGGCCCGAAAGCCGGTCTCCTCGCGCAGTTCCCGAACGCTGGCGTCGACGAAGGACTCGCCGTCGTCCACCGCGCCGCCGGGACAGGTGAGCAGCGACTGGTCGAGTCGGACGCTGTACTGTTCGAGCAGGACGACCTCGCCGTCGGGCCGTTCGACCTCGTCGTAGCCGGCGGTGAAGTAGGGGTTCTCCCAGACGACCTCGGTGTCGAGGTGCGTCCAGTCGGCGCCCGCGTCCGCCGGCGGATCGGCCAGTGCTTCCGCACTCGCCCGAGTCGGCACGCCGTCCTCGCCGCTCACAGCACCCCCTCCTCGCGAGCGAGGAGCAGCGCGGTGAGCGTCATCCCGTTTGCCGGGCCTTCGCGCTCCCGCAGGCGGTCGATCGCCTCGTCGGCCGGGACGGTCTCGACGTCGACGAACTCACCGTCGTCGAGGTCTCGTTCGGCCCGGTCCAGGCCGTCGGCGACGAACACGTGGCGGACGTAGCGCGTCCACGGCGACAGCGTGTGGGTCTCGAGATGGGAGAGGTCCTCCGCGACGTATCCGGTCTCCTCGCGCAGTTCGCGCGCGGCGGCGGCCGCGGGGTCCTCCCCGTCCTCGACGAACCCGCCCGGGAGCCCGAGCGACCGCTGGCGGTATCGGGGTCGGTACTGCTCGACGAGGACGAGTTCGTCAGCCTCGGTGAGGGCGATCACGGCCGCGGCATCGGCCGAGGCGAGCCAGTAGTACTCGCCCTCGGTGCCGTCAGGTCGCTCGACCACGTCGTATCCGGTCTCGCAGAACGGCGTCTCCCACGCGACGACCTCCTCGCGGACCGGCCAGGCGGGGTCGTCGTCCTCCCAGGGAGGGGTCGGCAGCGTCACAACAGCCCCTCCTCCTTCGCGAGCAACACCCCTTCGATGGTGGCGTCGTTGGCGGGTTGGCGCCGCGCCACGTCCAGCGCGTCCTCCACGGGGACGGTCGTCACCGAGAGGAACTCGTTGCCGTCGAGGTCGCGTTCGACCGGTTCGAGCCCCTCGGCGAAGACGATGCCCCGGCGGTGACGGAGGACGCCGGTTGCACACCAGAAGTCCTCGATCAGGGAGACGCCGGCGGGGTCGAAGCCGGTCTCCTCGCGCAGTTCGCGGGCGCCCGCGGTCGTGAACGACTCGCCGTCCTCGACGATGCCGGCGGGGAGTTCGAGGCACTGCTCGCGGATCACGGGGCGGTACTGGTCGACGAGGACGAGTTCGTCGCCGGTGCGCGCGACGACGACGACCGCGGCCGGTAGTTCGGCCCAGTAGTACTCCTTCTCGGTGCCGTCGGGCTGCTCGACGCGGTCGTAGCCGCCGTCGTACCAGCCGGTCTCGTACTCGGTCTCGCGGTCGACGACTCGCCATTCGTGCGGCGGTTCGCGCGCGGGTCCGTCGTCGGGGTCGCTCATACGCGCTGTCCGACCGCGACCCGGTAAAGCGTGCCGTTGTAGGAGACGAGCACGCCCTCCGGGGTGACTGCGGTCGCGTTACGCGCCGCCAGCGCGTCGCGCTCGTCGAACGGCGAGTGCGTGAACGCCTCCTTCAGTCCCCACGGCCCCTTCCGGTAGGGATCGGACGTGCCGTTGCGCAGCGCCTGGGTCGTGTACGGGAACCGGCGTTCAGAGAGCGCCGATCCGTTGATCGCGGCGCTGGCGTTGACGACCCCTACGGACCCGTTCGCCACTGTGGACCCGTTGGCCGCGGCGGATCCGTTCGCCGACGCGTTCCCGTCGTCGACGGGTTCCGCTGTCAGGTAGTAGGGGTCGCCGCTCCCGAGGAGCGCGGGGAGGGCACCCAGCGCGAGGAGCGCGACCAGGACGGCCAGAATGAGGAGGACGACGTTGCGAGTGACCCGTCGCATACCGGCGTTACGGCCGACCGGGTGAAAACGACACGGATACGCTCCGGCGGTTCCGGTGCGGTCGGCCGCCCCGGAGCCACCGGTCGCTCACTCCTCGGGGTCGGGCGTCTCCGCGGACTCGTCGGCGCCGTCGCTCGCGACCAGCTCGCGGTAGACGCGGCCGAACGCCTGCCGGCGGAGCGTCCCGACGGCGGCTTCGCGCTCGTCCTGGAAGGTCGCGGCGACCACGGTCTCCGCCGCCGGCGCGACGTGCCAGACCACGTTGTCGACGTGTTCGCTCCCGACCTCCGTGACCGCGAAGCCGTCGTTCTCGGCGGTCCACTCGTCGAACTCTTCGCGCGTCCCGACGTACACTTCGAGCATCGAGGCGAACAGCGCGTCGCGGGCGGTCTCGACCACGTCGCTCGTGACGCGCTCGCGGTACTCGTCGGCGTCCATCGCCATCGCCTTCGCGACTTCCTTGACGACCACCTGCGCCGTCGACCCGAGCGCCTCGTAGCGCTCACGTGCCTCGTCGGCGGTCGCCGGCGCGATCGTCCCCTCGGTGTCCATGCCACCCGGTTCGCCCGCGGGGACTTAGGAACTCCCGGTTTCCTCGTCGCCGTCGCGAGCGGCGTCGTCGGATCGACTGGCCTCGTCACCGTCGCCGTCCTCGCCGTCCTCACCGCCTTCGCCGTCCTCACCGCCTTCGCCGTCCTCACCGCCGTTGCCCGCCGCGTTCTCGCGGCGTTGGCGCGTCAACTCGCGTGCCTCGGTGAGTATGTCCTCCTGGTCGTCCCCGACGTCGTCGAGGTCGGCGACGCCCCCAGGTACCGCGTTCTCGACGGCGTCGACCGACTGTCCGGCGTGTCCGTGGCCGCCGTGGTCGTGTCCATTGCCGCCGTGATCGTGTCCGTGGCCGCCCGGGCCGTGGTCGTGGCCGGACTCGTGACCGCCGGTCGTGTCCTCGAAGACCTGGGGGAACTCCTCCTCGTCGGCGTGGTCGCTGACTCGCCCGGCGAGCTCCTCCGGGGAGCGGTTCGCCCAGTCGTCGACGTGCTCGTCCAGCCACGTCTCGTGGCCGGCCCCGCGGAGCATCGCCGTGAACGCGAGGTGGTTGGCGAGGTGCTCGGCGTCGGCCTGTGGATCGTCGCAGACGGGACACGCGTAGCCCATACCCGCCCCGACGGCCGCGAGGCGCATATGCCTTTCAGAAGCGGTCGGGGCGCCGTCGCGACGCAGTCGACGGCACTGACCCGGCGACGGCGGTGGGACGCCGCCGCACCGTCCTACCGAGTCGACACACGTAAGGACGCCACGGCCGTCTCCCCCGGTGATGTGGCCCTGGGGACACCTCGCGATGGCCTACCTCCTCTACTCGCTGTACTCCCGACTCCGACGCGGTCATCGACCGACCGCGGCGACCGCCCTCGTCGTCGCGGTCGCCTCGCAGGCGCCCGACCTCGTGGACAAGCCGTTCGCGTGGACGTTCTCGGTCCTCCCGAGCGGCCGGTCGCTGGCGCACTCGCTGCTGGTCGTCGTCCCGGTCGTCGCCCTCGTCTACAGTCTCGCCCGGGTCAGGGACGAAGGCGAGGAACCGCTCGCGGTGGCGTTCGGGATCGGCGCGCTCACTCACCTGTTCGGCGACGCCCTCTACTCGCTGGTCGACCTGGAGTTCCGCCACGTCGGCTTCCTGCTCTGGCCGGCCATCCCGCCGGTCGAGTACGAGGTCGAACAGAGCTTCCTCGCTCACTTCGCGCTGATCGAGGCCTCGCCGGAGTTCTACTTCGAACTCTTGCTCGTCGGACTGGCGGTCGTCGTCTGGCGCGCCGACGGCTACCCCGGTCTCGCGACCGCCGCGTCGTGGCCGGTCCGCGCCTGGCGCGGCGTCACCGGCGCCGACTGAGAACGCATGCCCTCGTTTCCCGACCCCGCCGACCGGAACGTCCTCGCCGCGGACTGCCGGCGCTGTCCGGCACTCGTCGAGCACCGGACGTGCATCTCGTGGGGCAACGGCCCCGCTGACGCGACCCTGGTCGTCGTCGGCGAGGCGCCCGCGGCGGGTGATCCCGACGCCGACCGCTGGCGGGGCGGCAACCTGACGGGGATGGCCTACACCTCGCGTCGCTCCGGCCGGAAGATCCGCGAACTCGTCGCCGACGCCGGATACGGCGGCGACGCGTACTACACGAACGCGGTGAAGTGCTTCCCGCCGGACCCCGACGACCCGGGCGACAACCGCGAGCCCACCCCCGAAGAGCGGGCGAACTGCCGCCCCTATCTCGTCGAAGAGATCCGGCAGGTCGACCCCGTAGCCGTCCTCGCCACCGGGAAACACGCGACCGAGTCCGTGCTGGCGGTCGACGACCGCGACCTCGACGGCTTCCTCGACGCGGTGCTGGAGCCGGTCAACTGCGAGGTGCTCGGGACGACGCTCCTCCCGCTGGTCCACCCCTCCTATCAGGAGGTCTGGATCGGCCGGCTCGGGTACTCCTACGGGGAGTACGTGGAGGCGATCCGGGAGCGGCTCGCCGGCGCTGGGGCGCGCTCGGAGGCGGACGCGGACTCAGACGCGGTCGGCGACTGACGGGTTCGGCCCGACGCCGGTGAACTCGAAGCGGGCGCCCCCGTCGGCGCTCTCGCCGACGGAGACGTCCCAGCCGTGGGCTCGCGCGATCTGTTCGACGATGTTCAGCCCGAAGCCCGTCCCGCGGTCGTCGGTCGAGAACCCGACGTCGAATATCTCCTCGCGGCTGTCCGCGGGGACGCCGGGGCCGTCGTCGGCGACGAAGAACCCGTCCGCCGTCCGACCGACGGTGACGGTCACGTCCGCGCCGCCGTGTTCGACGGCGTTGCGAAAGAGGTTCTCGAGCAACTGGCGCACTCGCGACGGGTCGCACTCGATGGCGCCGAGGGCACCGTCGGTCGCGTCGCTCTCGGGGACCCGGTCGGTCCGGAGCGTCGCTGCGGGAGCGTTCACTGTCGCCCACGCCTGGTCGACGAGGGCGTCTAGATCCGCCTGCTCGCGCTCGTCGACGGTCGCTCCCTGCCGGGCGAGCGACAGGAGGTCGGTGATGAGTTCGTCCATCCGGTCCAGCGCGTCGGCCGCGGCGGCGAGGTGTTCGCTGGCGTCTTCGTTCCGGACGATCTCGACGCGCCCGGCCGCGACGTTCAGCGGGTTGCGCAGGTCGTGGGAGACGACGCCGGCGAACTCCTCCAGGCGCTCGTTCTGGCGGGCGAGTTCTCGCTCGCGCCTGGCGAGGCGTTCGCGGGCCTCGATCGAGGCGATGGCGTGGCCGATCGTCTCGCCGAGTTCAGAGAGCACCCCCTGCTCGCGCTGGTCGAAGACGTCGTCCCGCTCGGTGTAGATGCTGAAGAAGCCGTAGACGGTGTCGTCGTGGCGGATCGGCACGACCGCGAGCGACGTGATCCCGTGGCTCTCCAGGAGGTCCCACCACGGCTCCATCGTGGGGTCGGCGAACACGTCTGGGACGCTCTGGATCTCGCCGGTCTTGATCGCGCGGCCACCCGGACCGCTGCCGGTCGGACTGTCGTCGACGGTGACGACGATCGACTGGACGTACTCGTCGTCGAACTCGGACCACGCCACCGGGCGGACTTCGGCGCCGCTCTCGTCGTAGCGACCGAGCCACGCTGCGTCGTAGGGGTCCGAGTCGGTCAGCCGCTCGCAGACGGTCTGTTCGAGCCGCTCCCGGTCCGTCTCGTCGACCAGCGCCTGGGTGGCGATCCGGAGCGTGTCGTTGATCCGGTTGAGCCGTTCGAGGAACCGCGCCTGCTCCAGCCGCTTGACGTCGTAGACGCCGACCAGGGCGCCGCCGAGCGCCCCGAACGTGGCGAGGCCGAGCAGCGCGTCCAGCGGGTCCATCAGCGGGAAGCCTCTGACGACGACGCCGGCGAACACCCAGGCGCCGAGCGCGACGAGCGCGACCGAACCGGCGGCGGTCCACGCCAGCAGCCGGCCAGCGAGGCCATCCGAGGCGAGCCGCCCGCGGGCCAGTTCGACGCCGACCGCCGTCAGCGCCAGCGAGAGCGCCGGGGGGAGGAACTGGACGGAGAACTGTCCGGGCGACGCCCGCAACCCGTAGAGCTCCACGAGGTGGAAGACGGTGAGGGCAACGCCCGCGAGCGCGAGCGTGCCGCCTCCCGCCTCGTTCGAGACGCGGTCCATTGGTCTATCCAAGCCGATCGGCGGGTAAATATTGTCGCCCGGCGATTCACGGCTGATAGCCGACCGCCGGTCTCGATGCCCGAGGGTTCATTGTCGAGCGGGGCGAACCCAGCGCCGATGTACGCCGTCGTCGGGTGTAGCGATTGTTCGATGCTCTGGGTCGTCGAGGGGCGCCCCGAGACCAGTCAGTGTCCGCGCTGCGGGACGACCCGCCAGTACGCCAAGCGCAAGAAGTTCGTCTCGACCGAGGACAGGGACCACGCTCGCGAGGTTCGGGCGTCGATGCTCGCCAACCGGCAGGGCCACGGCGACGCGTTCGCGGAACTCGACTCCTTCGCCGAGATGGAGTCGCAGATCGACGAGGTCGGGCCCTCCGACGCCGAGTACCTCGAAGGGTCGGGGCTGGACGCGGACGCCGTCACCGAGGCCGGAGAACGCGCGACGGAGACGCGAACGAGCAAGAGCCGGAAGGAGATCGTCCGCGAGGCCCTGCGCGAACTCGACGAGGCGACCGAGGACGCGGTCGTCGAGTACGCCGGCGAACGCGGGGTCGACGCCGGGTACGCGCGGAACGCCCTGGAGAAGTTCGTCCGGGCGGGCGAGGCGACCGAGAACCGCGGCGTCTACCGCCCGATCTGAACTCGCTCCCGGAACCTGTCTCCCGAGTGGAGGGAAAAGCACTTGCGACGGCCGGCCGAATACGCACTCCATGAACCCTGAGGCGCTCCGAACGCTCGATCGACGGTTCTGGTACGCCTGGGCGACAGGGGTCCTCGCCAGCCTCGGGGCCGTCGCGGCGGGCCTCGCGATCGTCGGCCCGGACAACGGGTGGCTCGTCGCGGTCTACGCGCTGCTTTCGGTCCTGTTCGCGGGGTTCGGCGTCGTCTCGCTGGTCCTGGAGGAGCGACTCGACGCGGCGGGACAGGCGATCGCGGCAGTCGGACTCACAGTCGTCGCCGTCGGCGTCGCCCGGGACTACTCGGACGCGTTCTTCTGGGGCGGACTGGGACTGGCCCTCGTCGGGTCGACGATCGGGCTCTGGGTCGACCACGGCCAGCGCGTCCGTTCTGCGCTCGGGAGTTGATCGGCTCGAAGCGGCGACAGCGGGCCGAATCAGAGGATGAAGACGAGCGCGAAAATCGGGACGCCGACGAAGTACGCGATCCCGTAGAGAAACAGGTTCGTCGGGATCTTCCCCTCGTGTTTGGGCTGATCGAGCGTCTCGTAGTCGATGGCGTCGTGGAACTGCGCGGGGATGTCCTCGCGGACGGTAGCGCGGTCCCGGAACCGGTCCAGCGGGTCCCAGCCCGTCAGCCCGAGCTTCCAGGCCGCAGAGACGACCCAGGCGATCCCCAGGACGGGGACGAGAAACAGGACGACGAGCGCGACGATCGGGTGCAGGAATCCGGAATCGATCGCCACGCCGACGAGGCGGACGGTCGCCACCGGTGCGACGACGCCCGCGGCCGCGGCGTAGATCGGGGCCCTGTCGTCCATGGTCGGAGACGACGGAAGCGACCTGTAAAGGGCTTTCTCCGGCGACGACTCGACGGGTAGCGGTTCGCGATCCCCGCCCGGGGGCGGGCCGCTCAGAGCAGTCCGAGCGCCTTCGCGACGCCCACGAGGGCGGCCAGCGTCGTCACCGTCAGCTTCGCGAGGCGCATGATCCGCGTCGCCCGGCGAACCGGGAGGTCGTCGTCGCTCTCGCTGCTCTCGTTCGTGCGGACGCGAGCGTCCGTGGCTGTGTTGCGGGGCATGGGTGTGGACGCGCCCGCCGGGGCTCCCGGTCGGACGCACTCGAACTACCGGCGCCCCGAAGGTAAACGCCAGCCGTCACCGGAGCGGAAGTGAAAGTGAAATCTACACTCTACCCCGAAATGATATCATAATAACATCAATTGCGATTCCGGTGCTATCGACCGAGTTCCTCGTGGGCGCTGGAGAGGTTCCGGGAGGCGAGCGCGGCGAGGAGGGAGAGTTCGCCGGCGAGCGCGCCGGCGGCGATGACTTCCGCGAGCGCGTCGGCGTTCGACCCCACGGGGTCGCCGCCGCCCGCGAAGCCCATCACGTCGAGCATCTCCGACTGGGTGGCCAGGTCGGTGCCACCGCCGACGGTCCCCACCTGGAGGCTGGCCAGGTTCACGCTGGCGTAGAGCTCGTCTTCGCGGGCCTCGACGGTCGTGATGCAGTTACTCCCTTCGACGACGTGGGCTTCGTCCTGGCCGGTGGCGATGAACACGCCCGCGACGACGTTGGCGGCCTGGGCGTTGAATCCGAGGCTCCCGGCCTTCGCGCTCCCGACGAGGTTCTTGCGCGTGTTGCCCTCCTCGATGGCCTCGGGCGTCGTGCCGAAGCGCTCCTCGACGGTCTCCCGGGGGATTGTCACGTCGGCGGTGACGGTGTGGCCGCGGCCCTCGACGGCGTTGATGGCGGCCGGTTTCTTGTCGACGCAGAGGTTCCCCGAGAGCGCCACCAGGGAGGCGGGGGTCTCCTCCTCGACGACCTCGGCCGCTGCACGGGTGGCGATCGTCGCCATGTTCATCCCGTTGGCGTCGCCGGTGTCGTAGGAGAACCGCAGGTAGACGGCGTCGCCGACGACGTAGGGGGTGACCGACTGGAGTCGGCCGTGGCTCGTCGTCGACTCCGCTGCCTCGGCGAGGTGGTCCTCGTTGTCCTGGACCCACTCGGCGACCGCGGCGCCCTCGGAGACGTCGGCGACGCGGAAGACGGGGGCGCGGGTCATCCCGCGCTTGGTCACGCGGACCGTCGCGCCGCCGGCCGCGGAGATGGCCGAACAGCCGCGGTTGACGCTCGCGACGAGCGCGCCCTCGGTGGTGGCGATGGGGAGGTAGTACTCGCCGTCGGCGGCCTCGCCGTGGACGGTGACGGGGCCGGCGACGCCCACCGGGAGCTGGGCCCCGCCGATCATGTTCTCGACGTTCGAGTCGGCGGATTCGGTGGCGAAGGTGTAGTCGCCGGTGGCCGAGAGGTCGACCCCTGTGTCGCGTTCGACGACGAGTCGGCGGGCGGTCGCGGCCGTCTCGGCGTCGGCGTGGTCTTCGAGTTCGTAGAGGCGCAGGTCACCGTCAGTGACGCGGGTAGCGAGGGTTTCGGGTTCGGCGGCGTCGCCCTCGCCCGCCGGCGCGTCCACGGCGTCGGAGTCGTCGGTCATGCCCGGAGGCTCGCGGTCGACGCCCCTAACAGTTGCTGTCCCGGTCGCGCGGCCGCGGCGGTCGCCGTTCGGCCGCGCACTCAGGTCCCGTCGTCGCCGCCGGTGACGCGGCCGAGCAGTTCGGTCAGCCGGTCCAGCGGCTGGCCGGTCAGCAGGGAGACGAGCCGGTCGCTCCGGTCGTACATCCGCTGGAGCTTCCGGACCTGTTCGAGGTGGTACTCGGCGCGCTCGCCGTCGGCGGCCTCCAGCGTCTCGGCCGCCTCGTCGAGCGCGCGGCTCATGATCCGAATCTCGCGAGTGACCTCCTGGCGGAGGAACTGCTGGAAGACGTACCAGAGGTCCGTTTCGGCCTCGAAGAAGGCCTTCTTGCCCTCCCCCGGGAGCGACCGGCGGTGGACGAGGTGGAACCGTTCGAGCGTGGTCATCGCGGTGCTCACCGTCGACTTCGCGTAGCCGCTCTCCGCCGCGAGTTCGTCCAGCGAGACGGGCTCCGGTTCGAACAGGAGGATGCCGAACAGCCGGCCGTAGCTGCGCTTCGCGCCGTAGACCTCCGCGCTCCGTTCCAGGGCGTCGATGATCTCCGCGCGCGCCGATTCGACCGCGTCCTCGGTGTCTGTGTCGCTCATGGTTCGTCGGGACGGTCGCCGTCCGCGTCGAGCGCTCCCGTCATATCTGTCCCTCGGTACCCCCAACGTTTAAATCGTTCTCTACAGAATATTTTGTATATGCCGAATATTCCGATTGGTGGTGACGATAGTATCGCCGTGGGCGACGAGACCGGCGGAGACGACGCGGTCGTCCTGCGCGGGGTCGGCATCGAGAAGACCTACGACTCGTGGCTCCCGTGGCGCCGCGGCGTCGAAGTGCTCGACGGCGTCGACCTGGAGGTCTGCGCGGGCGAGATCGTCGGGATCGTCGGCGCGAACGGCAGCGGCAAGTCGACGCTGATGCAGATCCTCGTCGGTGCCCGGGACGCCGACGCGGGGTCGGTCGCGCGGTCGGGCCGCGTGGGCTGGTGCCCGCAGGAGACCCTGCTCTACGACCGCCTGACGGTCGCCGAGACGTTCGACCTGTTCGGCGCCGCCTACGGGCTCTCCGAGGAAGTGATCGACGACGCGCGCGCCCGCCTCGCGGACCGCCTCGACTTCGAGCGGTTCCTCGACTACCAGGTCCGCCACCTCAGCGGCGGCAACCGCCAGAAGGTCAACCTCGCCGTCGCCCTGCTGCACGACCCCGACGTGCTCCTGCTCGACGAGCCGTACACCGGCTTCGACTGGGAGACGTACCTCGCGTTCTGGCAACTGACGGAGGAACTCACCGAGCGGGGGACCGCCATCGCGATCATCTCCCACTTCGTCAGCGAGCGCGAGCGGTTCGACCGGATCTACGAACTCCGGGACGGCGACCTCGTCGAGTCCGACGGGGAGAGCGGTACCGCCGGGGAGGGCGCTGGTCCGGGGGCGTCGCCGGACGGGACGGCCACCGGGGCACCGCCGGACGGAACGGGCGCCGAGCGGTCGACCGACGGAACGGACGCCGACGAGGGCGCGGCCACCGATCCGACGGAGGTGGCGTAGATGAACACCGGCGCGAGTACCAGCGGCGGCGACCCCGTAGCCGGTGGGGACGGTACCCCGCCGACCGCCCGGCGGGCCCGCCGCGACCGACTCCTGACGGGCGTCGTCGCGCACGTCCGCGAGTTCCTGCGGGAACCGGTCCACGTCGTCCTGCTCCTCGCGCTCCCGCCGCTCGTCGTCGAGGGGTACGGCCGCGCGATGGCCTCGTTTCCGGAGTTGCCGTACCTGTCGGCCGTCCCCGCGACACTCGGGCGGGTCAACGGCGCGGTCTTCGCCGCGGCCTTCCTCGCGGGACTGATCGGCCTCTTCCAGGTCGTCAGCGCCGTCCAGGCCGACGGCCGCCTCGCGGTCTGCGGGTTCGAACGCGCAGACCTGTTCGTCTCCCGACTCGGGACGGTCCTCGCGGTGAGCGTCGCCTCCGCCGGCGTCACCTTCGCCGCCCTCTCGTGGCGGGTCTCCGTCGCCGCGCCCGCGGCCGCGTTCGGCGCGCTCGTCCTCGCGGCGCTGACCTACGGCCTCCTCGGCGTCCTCGTCGGGACGCTCGTCCCGCGGGAACTCGAGGGTTCGCTCGTCCTCGTGTTCGTCGCGGACTTCGACGACTTCCTCGCCAGCGGCATCGTCGACGTGGATTCGCCCGTCGTGAACCTCCTCCCGCTGCACTACCCGCACGCCCTCTTCCGGGCGGCCGTGCTCGATGGGTCGGTCCCGACGGAGGACGCCCTGGCGGGATTGGCGTACCTGGCAGTCCTGTTCGGCGTCGTCCTCGCGGCGTACGTGCGCCTCGCCAGCGGGGGTGAGCGCGCGTGAGCACCGGGGACGCCGTGCCGGGACGCGGCGACGGCGGGCGCTCGACCGCGATCGCGGCGTTCGTCGCGGGCCTCCGCGAATACGCTCGCACTCCGGTCCTCCTGGCGCTGTTCGTCTTCCTCCCCGCGTACCTGATCGGCGGGTTCACCCGGCTGGTCCCGTCGACGACGGCCCCGCTCGGCGTGCCGGGCGGCGGGACCCAGGCGGTCGAGATGGCGAACCTCTACGCCGTGCTCATGGTTCCCCTCGTCGGCGCGCTCGTCGGCGCGCTGGCGGGCGTGTTCCTGATACAGGCCGCCCGCCAGTCCGACGCTCGACTCGTCGTCGCCGGCGCCCGCCCAGTCTCGGTCCTCCTCGCGCGCTTCGGCCTCCTGGCGGTCGTCGGCGCGCTGGTCACCGCGGTCTCCGTGGCCACCGCGGCGACCGTCTACGTCCCCGAGCGGCCGCTGTTCGTCGGGGCCGCCGCGCTGCTCGCCGCCCTGACCTACGGCCTGCTCGGTGTGCTCGCCGGCCTGGTCGTCGACCGCCTCGCCGGCGTCTACCTCGCCCTGTTCGGGACGATGCTCGACCTCTTCCTCGTCCAGAACCCGCTGGCGGACCCGCCCGAGTACGCGCGGCTGCTGCCCGGCCACGCACCGACCGAACTCGCCGTCGACGCCGGCTTCTCGACCGACGTGGCGCTGTCGCTCGCCGGCGAGGGCGCGGCGTATCTCCTCGCGGTCGGCGTGGCGACCGCTCTCGCGCTGTACCGGACGATGCGCGTCTCCTGAGGGCGAGTCGGCCACCGGACCGGTCCTCCGGCGGCTCCGTCGCCCGAACGCTTACCAACCGCCCGACTCCCAGTTGCCACCATGACAGCGGCCGCGGATCTGGTCCTCACGAACGCGGAGATACACGCGCTGACCGACCCGGACGAGACGAGCGAGGCGCTGGCGGTCAGGGACGGCCGTATCGTCGCGGTCGGGCCGGCTTTCGACGTGGAACACCTCGCCGGCGTCGAGACGACGGTCCGTGACTGCGGGGGCCGGGTCGTCCTTCCAGGCTTCGTCGACGCGCACACCCACCTGCCGATGGTCGGCCGTCGCCTCGTCAACGCCGACCTCGCCGCCGCGGCGTCGCCGACCGACGCGGTGGACCTGCTGGTGGCCCACGCGGCCGAGACCGACCCCGAAACGTCGGGCCCCGAGCGCGAGTGGGTCCTCGGCTTCGGCTACGACGAGAGCGCGTGGGACGACGCCCGCTACCTGACCGTCGAGGACCTGAACGAGGTCAGCGACGAGCGGCCGGTCGCGGCCGTCCGCGAGGACATGCACCTCGCCTCGCTGAACTCGGTCGCGATCGACCGTCTGCGCGGGGAGATGCCGGACGAAGACGTCCGAACGCGCGGCGGCGAACCGACCGGCGTCGTCGTGGAGGACGCGCTCGACCCCCTGTGGGAGGCCATCGAGCCGGACCGCGCGGCGATGCGCCGGGCCGTCCACGCCGCCACAGAGCGGGCGAACGAACTCGGCGTCGTCGGCGTCCACGACATGGTCCGCCGCTCGGAAGCGCCGGCGGTCTACCGCGAACTCGACCGCGTCGGCGAACTCTCCCTGCGGATCCGGATCAACTACTGGGCCGACCACCTCGACGCGGTCGAGGAACTGGGCCTCCGGACGAACCACGGGAGCGAGCGCGTGCGGACGGGGGCGATCAAGACATACACCGACGGCTCCATCGGCGGTCGCACCGCGAAGCTCTCCGAACCGTACGCCGACGGCGGCAGCGATGATGCCGACGGCGGCAGCGCCGATGCCGACGACAACGACGGCTCCGACTCCGGGACCGACGGCGACGAGCACCGTGGCCAGTGGGTCGTCGATCCGGAGGAACTCCGGGATATCGTCGCCCGGGCTGACGACGCCGGCCTGCAGGTCGCCGCCCACGCCATCGGCGACGAGGCGATCCGGGCCGCGCTGCACGCCTTCGAGTCGGCCGACGGGGAGCGCCACCGGATCGAACACGCCGAGGTGCTGACCGACGACCTCGTCGCCCGCATCGGCGAGAGCGACGTCGTCGCCTCGATGCAGCCGAACTTCCTGAAGTGGGCGCGCGAAGACGGGTTGTACGCCGACCGGATCGGCGACGACCGGCGGCTGGCATCCAACCGCTTCGCCGACCTGCTGGCGTCGGGCGCCGCCCTCGCGTTCGGGAGCGACTGCATGCCGCTCGACCCCCTCTACGGGGTGCAGCAGGCCGTGACCGCGCCGGACGACCGGCAGCGGCTCTCCGTCACCGACGCGCTGCGGGCCTACACCAGCGGCGCCGCCTACGCCGGCTTCGACGAGGACCGACTGGGGACGATCGAACGCGGAAAACTCGCCGATCTGGTCGTCCTCGACCGGTCGCCGTGGGCGGTCGATCCCGGAGACATCGCCGACGTCGACGTGCGGGCGACGCTGGTCGGCGGCGAAGTCGTCTTCGACCGGCGCGCGTAGACGCCGGTCCGGATCGGCGTCGTTCCCTCGGCCGCCGCGAACGACTGCTTGGCCGCGTTCGGGGCGAGGACCGGCAGAAACCCACAGCGAGTATAGGTCAAACGGAAAGTATTTTCTGAGGAGGGCGAATCCGGGAGAACGAAGTGTGGTTGGGCTGCTATGAACGGGAACGCAACAGGGGGGCGCACAGCGCTCCGTACAGCGGGTGTCGTACTGGTTCTCCTCGGGCTGACGGTCCAGGCCGGGGCAGCACAGGTGCCGATTTCGCAGGGGGTGGCCGCCGCCGACGGGACGACCGACGCCGCGAGCGCGGTGTCGGTCGAGACCACGTGGGCGGACACGGGCACCGATTCGTCGTACTACGTCGGCGGGAACGTCACGTCCCTCGCCGACGGCGCGAACGCGACGGTCTGGTTCGAGTACCGGGCCGAGGGCGCGGACTCGTGGCAGTCGACGCCGCGCCAGACCCTCGCGTCCGCCGACTCGTTCAGCGAGTACCTCACCGGTCTCACAGCGGGTGAGACCTACGAGTACCGGGCCCGCGCGGAGGCTGGCAACGACACGGCGACGGGAGCGGTCCGGACGTTCACCGTCGCGGACGCGCCGCCGGCGGCTACCACCCGCTCGCCGGAGCGGGTCACCGAGCGGGGGGCGACGCTGACGGGCTACGTCGAATGGCTCGCCGGCGCCGACTCGGCGGAGGCGGTCTTCCTCGTCAGTCCGGCGGGCTCCGACGAGGTGATCCCCACCTCGGCGCAGACGATCACCGACGTCGGACCGGTGAACCGGACGTTCGGACAGCTGGCGCCGAACACGACCTACGAGTACGCGCTGCACGTCCGCGCGAGCGACGGCGACAACGCCACCGGTTCGTGGGTGCAGTTCACGACCGACAGCGAGTTCGCCGTGTCCACCGGGTCGGCCGGCCCGGTCAACCAGACCGGCCTGTCGGTGACCGGTAACGTCACGGACCTGGGCGGCGCCGACGCGGCCACCGCGACCGTCGAGTATCGCCTCGCCGGTACGACCGAGTGGGCGGTCGCCGACCGGACGAAACTCCGGTCCACTGGCGAGGTTGCCGCGACGGTCACCGGTCTCGACGCGGGCACGATGTACGACGTCCGCGTCACCGGCGAAGCAAGCGACGGCGACGCCGACACCGGTTCGGTGATGACCATCGCGACCGACGCCGAACCGGCGCCCGCGGTGGAGACCACCGGTGCGACCGACGTCACCCAGCACCGGGCGACGCTGGCGGCGACCGTGACCGACCTCGGGGGCGCCGACAGCGCGGAGGTCGACTTCCAGCTCCGCCGGGTCGGGACCGACGACTGGTGGACGTTCGAGACACGGAACGTCTCGGGGCCCGCGGACGTGAACGCCACGTTCCTGGACTTCCAGGCGAACACGACCTACGAGTACCGGACCGTTATCGAAGCGAGTGACGGCGACCGCGCGACCGGCGGCGTCGAGACGCTGACCACCGACACCGCGTTCGCGGTCCGCACCGCGTCGGCGAGCGCGCGCAACGACAGCGCCGTGACGGTGACGGGCGAAGTCGCCGATCTGGGCGGTGCCGACGCCGCTACCGCGACCGTCGAGTTCCGCCGGGCCGGCGCGACCGAGTGGGTGGTCGTCGACCGGGCGACACTCGCGAGCCCGGGGACTGTGACCGCCACGGTCACCGGGCTCGACCCCGGGACGGCGTACGAGGTTCGCGTGACCGGCGTCGCCAGCGACGGCGACGACGACGCCGGCGAGACGCTGGCCGTGCGGACGGACAGCCCGCCGGCGGTCGCGACGGCCGACGCCGTCGACGTGACCGACTCCTCGGCGACGCTCACCGGTGATCTGACCGACCTCGGCGGTGCCGAGCGCGCGCGAGTATCCTTCCAGTACCGCGTCGAGGGGGCCGACGAGTGGCGGACCACGGCGGCTACCGCCGTCAACGTGACCGGCTCGTTCGATAGCGCCGTCTCGGGTCTCGACGGGTCGACCACCTACGAGTACCGCGCCGTCGTCGAGACGAGCGACGGCGAGCGCGCCGAGGGCGCCGTCCGCACGCTGACGACACAGAACGCGGCCGACGCACCGGAGATCGACTCGACGTCGATCAGCCAGGCGAACTCGCCGAATCCTCACCTGGAGTTCACGGCCCACTGGCGGGTGACCGACGACGACGGGGACCTCGACAGCGTGCGCGTCGAAGTCGTCGACCGCGACGGGGCCGTCGTCGATAGCGCCACGACGGACGCCAGCGGCGGTCGGGAGTCCGGGTCGAACTCGTTCAAACTGAAACACGTCGACGACGAGCAGTTCACGGTCCGGGTCACCGTCACCGACGAGACCGGCCGGACCACGACCACCACTCGGACGGTCTCCGAGTGACGAAACCGGGCTGAGAACCCGTCGGGTACGGCGACCCCACCGGGCGGTCGCGGTCGGGACTGGTTCGCGTCGCTGCCCTCGTTCTCTCGCGGACCCGCTCCCGGTCGTCGGAGCCGACGACGGAGAACGCGCGACTCGGTTTGCGGACCGATCGCCCCGCAGAAAGAAGTGAATCAGCGGTCGCCAGCTGGACGACAGCCGGGTGCGGTGACTCCGGAGTCAGTCCTCGTCGGCGTCCGCTCCGGCCGTCGGTCCGCGCTTCTGGAGGAGCGCGCTGCCGCCGAGCGCCGCGAGCGCGGCGCCGACGCCGAAGCCGGGGCCGCCGTCGGAGGTCGTCTCGCCGCCGTCGTCCTCGGGGGTCGCAGTCGGCGTCTGGGTGGAAGTCGCCGTCGGTTCGGCCGTCGGGGTCGGCGAGGCGGTCGGCGTCTGGGTGGGCGTCGCCGTCGGCGTCGACGTGTCCGTCGGGTCCGCTGTCGACGCTGACCTCGGGGCGGCGTCGCCACCGAGTTTGACGAGCCAGGCTTCGCCGGGCGTCTCGGCGTTCTCGTCGTCGGTCAGGGCCCGGCCGGCCACCGCGATCCCGCCGTCGCTCGTCACGACCACGTCCTGGAACGCGTTGGTCTGTTTGCGGGCCGGTTCGACCGACCACGCCAGTTCGGTGCTCGCGTCGAACGCACCCAGCCAGGCGCTGGACTCGTTGGTCTCCTGGTTCGTGAGCGAACCGGTGACGTAGGCGGTGTCGCCGTCGCCGGCGACGCTCGTCAACGTGTGTCGCTGGTTCGACCCGTCTGTCTCGAGCGTCCGCGAGGTCCGGATCGACCCCGACCCGTCCGCCGCGACGACCCACGGCGACGTCTCGAACTGCGATCCGGTCACGCCGACGAGGAGGTAGCCGTCCTCCGTCGCGGCGTGGTCGACGATCTGATTCGCCTGGTTCGGTTCCCCCTCGGTCCGCTCGGCGATCTGCGTTCGCCAGTCGACCGACCCGCGCTCGTCGAAGCGGAAGAGGACGCTCTTCAGCGGCGGCTGGTCGCCCTCGCTCTCGGGCGGGTCCTGGAGTATCCCGCTCGCGACGAAGCCGTCGCCGTCCCGGAGGAGCGACTGGACGCCGGAGAGCCGGTCCTCCAGGAACCGGTGGCGCCACTGTTCGGTCCCCTCGGCGTCGACTTTTATCGCGACCGCGGTCGCCGTGTCCGCGTTCGTCTCCTCCCCTTGTTGCAGGACGTACCCACCGACGACGTAGCCGTCGTCGACCGCCTGCAGCGCCAGGGCGGCCATGCTCACGTTCTCGCCGTCGATCGACGGACCGTACGTCTCCCGCCAGGACTGCTCGCCGTCGGCCGTGACCTTCCGGAGGGAGAACTGCTCGTTCCCCAGGCGTCCGCCCAGCAGGACGAATCCGTCGTCGGCCTCGACGATCGATTTGAGCGGGAACGACTCCTCCGTTCGCTCGATGAGGTGGCTCCACCGGCCGGTGCCGCTCGCGCCGTCCACGGAGAACAGCCAGTCTGAACCTGAACCGTACTGCGATTGCTGTGCGCTCCCGAGCGCGATCAGGTCGCCGTCCTCGCTCTCCAGCAGGGCGCTGGCGTTGTTGTAACTGCGGGGACCGTACGCCCGGTTCCAGCGGACCTCGGGCGGGTCGAGTGCGCGGTTGGAGGGCTGTTCGACGGGGCCCGTCCCGGTCGCTCCGGCGACGGAGGCTGCGCCGACCGAGACGGCGAGCCCGGCCGACGCCAGCAGGCGGCGTCGCGTCAGATCGCTGTCCATACGAGGGCGAGTTCGGAGAGGCAACAGATAAACGACACTATCTCCTGCCAAGAACGCGATCCATCGCCTGGCCGTCCCTACGCGTCGTCCGGGTCGTCACCGGACGACGGGCGGGATCGTTTGCGGAGCGCGCTGCCGCCGAGCGCCGCCAGCGCGGCGCCGACACCGAAGCCGGGACCGTCGTCCGCCGTCGTCCCCGCATCGGTCTCCGGGCCCGACGCGTCGGTCGTGGTCCCGACGGCGCTCGGTGTCGACGTCGGCGACGGCGTCGGCGAGGGTGTCGGGGAGGGGGTCGGGGACGGCGTGGTCGTCGCTGCCTGCGTCTCCGTCGTCGTCGCGCCCGGCGTCGCCGTCGGGGCGGGGTCGCCCCCGAGTTTCACGGCGAGGGCGTCGGTCGCCGTCTGCCCTCCCTCGACGTTGGCGTTCCCGAACACGAGCAACCCGTCGTCTTCGGTCCCCAGCGCGGTGATCGCCTGGCTGCCGTTCGCGAACTGCTGGGTCGCCGACCACTGGCGGGACAGGTCGCTGTCGACGCCCGTCGCCCAGACGCTGGCGGGATCGGTCGTGGTCGCCTGTCCGACGCCGACCAGCGCGTACCCGTCTTCGAAGGGTCTGATCCCCTGGAACTGCCCGATCTCCATGTCGGCCGGTCGCGTCTGCAACTGCCCGGTCCGCTCGCCGCTCCCGTCGACCGACAGGACCCACCCGCGCTGGCCAGCGAGTAGCTCCGGCGACGTGGCGCCGGCGGCCAGGTAGCCGGAATCGGTGGCGTACACGTCGTAGAAGAAGTTGAGCTGGTGGTCGGTCTCGTCGGTCGCCTCGCGGTAGGTCTCGGACCACTGTTGGTTGCCCTCGTCGTCGACTTCGAACAGCCACCCGATGAAGGGCGGTTCCTGATCCTCCTCGGTCGACTCCGCGCGCGTCCCGCCGCCGACGACGTACCCCCCGTCGCCCGTCGCCGCGAGACTCGCGACGTAGTTGGTGTGGCGCGGCCCGTACGTCTGACTCCACTGCCGCTCGGCCTCCCCGTCGATCCCGAACGCCCACGCCGAGACGTCGAGGACCGTCTCGCCGCGAGCGAGTCCGATGGCGACGTACTGTCCTTCGCCCGCGGACACGAGCGAGGCGACGTTACCGCCCTGTCGCGGCGATTCGACGGTCCGTCGCCACTGCACCTCGCGGTCGGCGTTCAGCTTCAAAAACAGCGGTTCCTGGCCCTCCGTCGGCTGACCGCGGTATCCCCCGAGGAGGAAGCCGCCGTCGTCGGTCGCGACGACCGCGTTGACGCCGGCGCGTTGCTCGGCGTCGATCGAACGCTGCCACCGGCGGCCGCCGCGCTCGTCGATCGAGAACGCCCACGGCCGGACCGACTCGGGGTCCTCGCCCGACTGGCCGACGACGACGTAGTTCCCGTCGGCCGTCCGGAGGGCGTCCTGGACGGTGTCAGTCGTGGCGCCGTCGTAGGTCTCCGACCAGCGGAGCGGGGGCGGGTCGGCGGCGGACCCGTCGCCGGTGGCGGCCGCGACTGTGGACGCGACGGCACCCCCTCCGAACAGCGCGGCCCCCGATGCGAGCAGACTGCGCCGCGATAGCTCTCGTGTCATATAAACTCCAGTTGCGGCGGACGATAGATAAACGGCGCTGTTCGAGGCCGGTCGGACCGTCTACCCGGCGGCGGCCCCCTGGTTTCGGGTCCGCCCGGGAGCGGGGGCTTTAGGTCGGCCGCCACCGAATCGGCGTCTATGAGCTACGCGACGAAGTTCACTCTCGGCACGATCGGCACCGCTGCACTGCTCGCAATCGCGCTCGTCCTCGTCTTCCTGGCGTAGACGCGGCGGTCGACGACAGTCGGCGCGTCTGCGCGGTCCGGACCGGTGGCGTTTACTCCGGACGGCCCCTGTCGACGGACGTGAACACCTCGCCGAACAGCGACCTCGCCGCGGTCGAGCGCGACGGACGCGCGGTCACAACGCTCGCAGGGGCCGACTGATGTTCAGCGAACGCGACCTGTCGGCCGATCTCGTGGCCGTTCGAGACGAGCACGCCCCCGGCGCGGTCGTCCTCGACTGCGCCAGGGATTTCGAGACGCTCCCCGCCGCGCAGGCCGAGGACCTCGCGCTGCTCACCGACTCGTTCGAACCCCGGTCGTACCCGGACGAGTGGCTTCCGGCGGACGCACCGGAGATACTCCGGCGGTACGCGAGCGACGATCTGACGATCGGCGCACCCGGGGACGGCGGCGTCGCCTGGACGCACCAGACCGACCCGCCCGTGGTGCTCGTCAAGCCGCGGTTAGGGGGGTCGCCCGACCCGTTCGTCGACTTCCTCGTCGCCGAGGCGCTCGTCCAGGTCGGCCTCGACCTGCCCGAACACTTCCTGGGCTTTTTCGGCGAGCGCTACCGCGACCTCGCGGCGGCCGCCGAGGGCCACCTCGATCCCACCGGCACGTACCAGCTCGCCGCCGCGCTCTACGACGCCTACCTGGGAATCCACACTCGCCAGGTGTTCGCCGACTGGACGGGCGAGCACCCCGATCTGTTCGACGCCTGGGTCGACGCCGGCGAACGGCTCGAACCCAGGCTCTCGGCCCTCTCGACGGACCTCGCCACGGGCGCGACCGGCTTCGGCGACGCGGCGGAGTTGGCCTGCGCCGCCGTCAAACACACCGGGGAGCGAAGCTCCGAGACCTCTCACTCGCAAGCGCGCGAGGCCGGCCCCGAACTACCCACGCCGTTCGGCGCGCTCGGCACCGAGGCCTACCGCGAGTACGGCGCCGACTACGCCGTCGAGTGGGCCGAGAAGACGTTCGACCGACTCGAGTGACCGGCCGACCCCCGTGCGGACCGTTCACACGACCCTCGTTTCGACTGGAACGACCGCCCGATTCCCGCGAGCGGCCGATCGCGGTACGCGGCGCGTATGACGAGCGTCTGACGCCGCGAGTGAAAGTGAAATAATACAGCAGAAATTCCATGACGTGGGCGGGGTTCGAGTCGAAACAGAGGGGTTCGTCCGAGAACGGGCCGTAGCGGCCCGTTCAGTGGAAACCAAGGGGTTCCGAACTGGTGTCGAAACGGAGGTCGAGTCGCACGTACCGGCCGCGAACGGGGTTCGCCGCGACGCGCCGATAGGCCGGAGAGCCCAGGGGCGAGTACCGGACCGTTCGGAGACGGCGGTGGGGGAGCAGTGCGGGAGCGACCTCAGTCTCCGGCGGACTTCATGCCGGTGTCTTCGAGGTCCGCGCCGCCGACCGACGAGCGCAGGGCGTCCATGCCGTCGTCGCGGTCGACGCCGAAGTTGTCCTGGTAGAGTTCCTCCACCCGCTCCATCTCGGTGTCGGAGAGCGCGGGCGTGTCGGCGGCCGCGGCCCACTCGTCGATGTCGTCGGTAGTGCGGAACGTCGGCGTGACCGACGCCACCTCGTCGTGGCCAAGCAGCCACTGGATCGACGCCTGGCCCATCGTTCGCGTGCCTTCGGCGTGGTCCGGATCCTCGAGGAACCGAAGCGCCTCGACCTTCTCCCAGCCCGTCTCGTACCACTCGTCGGGGCGGTGGGCGCGGTGGTCGCCCTCGCCGAGTTCGGTGTCGGGCGTGACCTGCTCGTTCAGGAGTCCGGAGGAGTGGGGGACTCGGGGGACGACGCTCGTGTCGGCGTCGAGGTCGCGGATCGTCTCGATGGCGTGGCGACCGGGCGTCTGCTCGAAGACGTTGAAGACGAGCTGGACGGCGTCGAAGCCCTCCTCGACGGCCTTGGTGGCCTCGGCGAGCCAGCCGATCGAGGGGCCGAGCGCCCAGCCGACCGAGTCGACGCGGCCCGACTCCTGGAGCGCGTCGAGCGCGTCGAGCACGTCTTCGTCGACCTCGTCGACGTTGGCGTTGTGGAGCATCAGGTGGTCGACGTACTCCATCCCTAGCCGATCGAGCGAGCGGTCGAGCGCCGTCTCGATCCACTCGGCGTCGACGCGCTTGGGGAGTTCGCCGTGGCCGGCCTGGGGGTTGTTGTAGAAGTCGTAGCCGACCTTCGTCGAGATCGTGACCTCGTCGCGGTACTCGCCGAGGGCCTCGCCGACGAGTTCCTCGCTGTCGCCGTGGCCGTACACGTCGCCCGTGTCGAAGTACGTGATGCCGCGGTCGACCGCGTGGTGGAGCATGTCGACTGCCTGCTCGCGCGTGCGGTCGCCCCACCAGTCGGTGCCGACGACCCACGCGCCGAAGCCGACTTCGCTGACCTCGACGCCGGAGGATCCGAGTTCGCGGTGGTCCATGCCCGAAGGCTTGGTGGTGGTCGCACTTAGCCGCCGCGGTTGCGCGCCGTCGGGCCCGACCGCGGTTGCGGGCCGCCCGTGGCGCCAGCGCCCTGTCGCTCGGAGCCGGATCAGTCGCTCGCGGTCTGGGGCTGGACGGCCGCCGAGTCGTCGCGCCGGTAGTAGGTCGCACCGGGCTCGTCCGCGCCCGCCGAATCGATGTGGCCGGCGTCTTCGAGCCGGTCGAGGTGTGGCTCCAGCGCGTCGTACGTGACGGTCACGTCGGCCGTGTACGCGAGCTGTCGACGGATCACTGTCGTGTCCGCGCTGGGCCGATCGTCGAGGAACTCGAGGATCTCCCGCTGGATCGCGTAGAGGTGTGCCATTGACGGGTACGTGGACGGTCGGGCATATAAGCCCCCTCTGAGTCGGGTTCGAGTAAAGAATAGAAACGCGCTCGTCCCGTCACTGGATCGCGTCGAGCCGTCGCTCCATGTCGCGTTCGAATCGCTCGGCCGCTTGCGCTGGCGGCGCGTCGACGTGCTCGACGTGTTTGTCGAAGAAGCCGGCCGTCCCGAGCAACTGGACCGCGTCGTACACCGGTTCGCGCTCCTCGCGACCGCCGGGGAGCGATCCGGCCCGTTCGCGGTACCCCTCGCGGAACGCGCCGACCAGTCGGTCACCGACGGCGTCGTCGCCCCAGTCGCGCAACCGATCCTCGACTCGGTGGAGTTCACGGGCGGGGTCACCGACGTGGGCGATCTCCCAGTCGATGAACCCGACCTCCGTATCGGTGCGGAAGACGTTCGGCATCGCGGGGTCGCCGTGGACGAGCGTCGCCGGCGCGCGATCGAGCGTCCGGGCGTTCGCCCGGACGGCCTCGATCACCGCGTCGTAGTAGTGGTCGTACCGGTCGGTCGAGCCGAGCGTCCGTTTCTGCTCGATATCGGCGACCAGGGTCTCGGTCCACGAGTCGGTCTCGACGGTGAGCCCGCCGGCACCGCCGGCGACGATCCGACCGTGGCGGTCGAACTCGCGAGCGTGAATCTCGGCGAGCGCCGCGCCGACGCGTTCGATCTCGCGTTCGCGCTCGTCGGTCGACCATTCCGCCCAGGGCCGGTGGAAGTTCTCGCCGGCCATCGGCGCGGTGACGAGATACGGCGTCGAGCCGGCGCTCGCGCTCGCGAGCACCGTCGGGACCGCCACGCCGCAGTGCCGGTCGACGTAGTCGATCGCCGCCAGTTCCGTCGCGATCCGGGCGCCGTCCCCGTCGGTCGCGACCTTCGCGAAGGCCGCGTCGCCGTCGGCGAACGCGACGCGCACCGACCGGTTCGCGTCGTTCCAGGAGGGGCCCGACTCCGATATCGCTTCGACCGCGCGGCCCGGGAACGCGTCGTCGAGGACCGACTCGAACGGCTCGTCTCCGTCGTCCATCGTCTGTCTCCCCGTTTTCGCCCTCCCCGTTTGAGCGTTGCCGTAGCGTGGGACGGCGTGACGTACGGGGTCGGGAGCGGATCGTCTCCGCCGGTCACTCCTCGCCGTCGAGTCGCCCTTGCAGCAGCCGTCCGGCCCCGCCGAGGGCAGCGACGGCGCTCGCGACGCCGAACCCTGGGCCGTCCGCAACGGTCTGCGCGTCCGTGGCGTCGTCGGTTCCGTCCTCCGTCGTGGCACCGTCGTCAGTCCCATCCTCCGTCGCGGCCCCGTCGGCGACGGCCGACGGTGCCGTCCCGGTCGCGGCCTCGCCGGCACCGGGATCGGTCGCGGCTCCGTCGGTCGCCGTCGCCGCGTCGGCGGATCCGGTGCCGGTCGCGGTCGCTTCACTCGCGAACGCCCCGGCGAGTGCGGACGCGCCGCCGACCACCGGCAGGTCGACGGTGGTCTCGGCGAGCGAGAGCCGCACCTCGGAATCCCCCGGCGGGTGGAGGGTAAACAGGCGGTCGCTGGCGTAGACGACCAGCCCGATCCGCGAGCCCGCTTCGAAGACGTGGTCGGTCGCCTGCAGCGGGAACTCCGCCTCGACGCGCTCGCCCGACTCGACCGGGCTCGACTCCCGCAGGGACTGCTTGTAGGCGACCGGCGAGTCGTACTCGCCGTAGGAGGGGCGATTCAGCGGGTCGGCCCACCCGCGAGTCACGATCTCGGCCCCCTCGTCCGCGAACTCGACGAGCGCGGCGCTCACGACCGTCGGGTCGTCGAACGACAGGGCGAGCGAGGGGACGACCTTGCCGCTGACGTGGACCGACTCGGTCAGCGGCGGCGTCTCGTAACGCAGTCGGTGGGCCGATTCCTCGACGGCGACGAGGTCGCTCGCGAGCGTCGACGAGTCGTCGACGAACGACTCCTCGCCCGCGGCGGTTTCGTTCCCCTCGACGCCGACGCCACCGGCTGACGCGCCCCCCGGTGTCAATCGGACCGTGGCAGGTTCGGTTCCGGGCACCGGCCACGTCTCGTAGGTCTCCGCGGACCCGCCCTCGACCGAGCGGGCGCCGTGGACGACGGTCACCGGGTCCTCGTCCATGACGCCGTTGTCCTCGCCCTTGAGCCAGTGGGCCCACCACCGGTCGAGGAGCGACTCCCAGGTGTCCCCGCGGGGTGGGGCATGGCGCCCGCCGTGCAACCAGAGTTTCAGCGGTACGTCCGCCCGGTCGAGCATCTCGTACCAGTCGGCGCCGTTGTTCGGTTTGACGATCGGGTCGTCGACGCCGTGGGTCACGAGGACGGCCGCCTCGACGTCCTCGGCGTCGGGGAGGAACTCCCGCTCGTGCCAGAAATCGTTGTAGTCGCCGGTCTCGTGGTCCTCCTTCCGTTCGGTGCGCTCGGCCCACGCCTCGCAGTCCGAACGGTTCACGTTCGTGGCGGCGACCCAGGAACTCAGGTCGGCGATCCGGTCGCTCCGGTTCTTCACGACCGAGATGGGCGTCCCGTTCGACCGAAAGAGCGAGTACTGGCCGTTGTTCGCGGAGTTGGGGACGATCGCTTCGAGGCCGTCGACGCCGGTCGTCGCCGCGGCGTTGGCGAGTTCGCCGTTCGCGGACGTCCCGATCATCCCCGTCTTGCCGGTCGCCCAGTCGGCGGTGACGGTCTCACCACCCGACTTCGCGTCGTAGGCGCTCACGCGGCCGTTGAACCAGTCGACGACCGATGCGATCGCCCGCGCCGTCTCGGGCCCGGCGGCCGTGTAACAGCCCGTCGACTCGTGGGTCCCGAGCGTGGATATCAGCGCGACGGCGTACCCCTGCCGGAGGTAGCGCCGCTCGAGGGCAGCGAGCGGAGCCGCCCCGCTGGCGGCCGCCCCACTGGAGCCCGCTCGGCCGGCGAGGGGCGGCCTGTGGCTCGGCGACCCACCCGGCCCTCCGCCGGTCGACCCGACGCCGTCGCTCGAAGCGGCCGCACCGCTGTCGGTCGCCGCCGCATTCGATGCGCCGTCCGCGGAGAGCTCGATCGCCCGGTCGTAGAGCATCTCCGGCGTCGTATCGCCGTGCGTCTGCTCGGCGTAGTACGGGCTCGCCCGCGCGATGACGGGCACCGGTTCGCCCCCGTCGGTCGACTCCGGTCGCGACACTCTGACGTACACCCGGTCGAGGTCGCCGTCGCCGTCCGTGTCGACCTCGGTCTCGACCCACGCTTCTTCCCGGATCGGCGCGGGCCCGTCTCGGTCGGCGCCGCGCTCCGTCCCGCTCGAACCGGCGACCGCCCGGCTTGCAAGCGCACCGCCGCCGATCCCCGTCGCGGACACCGCCGCGAGCAGCCGTCGCCTGGACAGCGAGCCTGTTGACGTCGTTGCGGCGCGTTCCCCCTCGTCTCCATCGGTCGCGGAGTTCGACATCGTCCGGCGATACCGAGGGGGAACAGTTCGGACTTTCGAAACGTCAAATTCGCCTGAACGTAACGGACGATGATCCGGATACCGCGGCCGTCGCGATCCACCGACGTGGCGTGCGAGTCGAGCGCTCGTCCGCCGCCGACTGAAGTCACCCGTCGGGCGACTCGTCAGCCGTTGATTCGGCGGTCTCGGCGGTCTCCGCGCTCGCAGAACGGCGCAGCGTCGGTCGCGCGACGGCGGCCCGCCACCGGAGCGTCCCCTCTCGCAGTCGCACCCACCAGCCGAGCGCCGCGACGCCGGCGGCGAACGCGACGAGCGCGACGAGGCCGCCCTCGGGGCCGAACGAGCCGCCGGTCACCAGTTCGGGGCCTGATTGCTCGACGGCGAGGACCGTCGCGGGGGTCCTGACGCCGCTGACGGGGAAGCCGAACACCGACGCGAGGGAGAAGTTCCACGTGACGTGGAACCCGATGGCGACGGCGATCCGCTCGGTCAGGAGGTAGCTCGCGGCGAAGAAGCCGCCGAACAGCAGGATGTTCGCGATCGCCAGCGGCGTCACGTTCGGGTTCGAGCCGTGTCCGACGGCGAACGCGAGGCTGGAGACCGCGGCCGCGCCGGCGAGCGCGCCGCGGTGGCCGACGCCGAACCAGCCGTCGAGCCCCTCGGCGACGTTCGTCAGGAGGTAGCCGCGAAAGAGGAGTTCCTCGAAGACGCCGACGCCGACGAAGTACGCGAACGTGAGCGCGACCGCGACCACGACGGGGACCCCGGGGCCGACCGCCAGCGAGGGGTCGGCGCGGGTGACGAGCGCACCGGTCACGCGCAGGAAGCCGGCGGCGAGTTCGAGCGCGAACACGAGCCCCGGGAGGACGACGCCGAGCGCGAGGCCGAACGCCAGATCCGCCCACCAGGCCCGCGAACGGCCCAGTCCCAGATCGACGAGGCGGCGGCGATCGATCAGCCACGCGGCGGCGAGGATCCCGGCGACGAATCCGGCGATCGGGAGCGTCCGCGCCGCGACGGTGACGAGCGCGGCGAGCGTCGCCGGGGCCGTGCTCGGGGCGAACGCCGCCAGTCCCGACGCGGCGACGAGCCCGCCGATCCCGCCGACGAGCACCAGCAGCGTCGCGAGACCGAGCCGCCAGAACGCACGCGGTCGGTCCTCGTCGTCGTTCCAGAGGAGGCCGCGGAGCGTCCGCTCGGGTCGCGCCATCGACGGTAGGTCGGCGCAGGGCGGGATAAATCAACCGACGCCGCCGGGCCCGATAGGGGGTGGTGACGTTCGTGTCACCCCGTAACGCGCCGGTAAGGAAACCCCTATTGTCGGCGGGACCGATCGGCAGGTATGACAAAGCGCCACGTCTCGCTCCCTCCGGGCGGCGAGGAAGGCATCCACGCGTTCATCGAGGAGGTCGACGAGCGCCTCCGCGGCGAGGAGGACACCTGCGACGTGGTCGAGGACGTGCTCGTCGACCTGTTCGGCGACCGCGAGGCCTACGAGCGCTGGCAGTCCGGCGAGTCGGTCTCGCCCGCCGAACGGGTGCGGCTCCAGGGGTACGACCCGTGCAACGTCACGCTGGAGAGCGAGTACTACGCCGAAGTCGAAGCCATGGACGACGGCGAGTTCGAGCACACGAAGTACCTCCAGTGGCTCTGGCGCCAGTTCGACGCCACGCCGATGGCCGACAACGTCGAGTTCGCGCTCCGCTTTCGCCGCATGCTCGCCGACCACCTCTTCGCCGACGTGGGAGCGGACTGTCGCTTCTTCAAGGGCATCACGTTCACCTACGGGCACAACATCTCCGTCGGCGACAACGTCGTCGTCCACGACGACGTCCACCTCGACGACCGGGGCATGCTGACCATCGGCGACCGCGTCTCCATCTCCGACGACGCCCACCTCTACAGCCACGACCACGACGTCAACGACCAGACGGCCGTTGACAACTACCACACGATCGTCGAGGACGACGCCCGCGTCACCTACGACTCGATGGTCCGCGCGGGCGTCCGTCTGGGGGAAAACAGCGTCCTCGCCGCCAAGTCGATCGCCGGGAAGGACGTGCCCGCCCACCACATCGCCGCCGGGACGCCCGCCAAGAGCATCGCCGTCAAGGACGGCTGGGAACCCGTCGCCGACCCGCTCGAAGACGCCAACGTCGACCGTCGCGGACAGCGAAAACTCGACTACGAGCTCCCGGAGACCCTGAACGTCTTCGACGAGTTCGAACGGGACCGCCAGCCGCCGGGACA
This sequence comes from Halosimplex amylolyticum, assembly GCF_051414035.1. Lineage (NCBI taxonomy): Archaea > Methanobacteriati > Methanobacteriota > Halobacteria > Halobacteriales > Haloarculaceae > Halosimplex > Halosimplex amylolyticum. The sequence continues at coordinate 782,725 of NZ_JBLKNW010000002.1, forward strand.
CTGAACGGCCGCCGCCGACCGGACGGACCGTCCGTCACAGACCGAGCAGCGTCACGTCGCCGTTCGTCGACCGGACCTCCAGAGTGTGCTCGGACCCGTCGCTGTTTTCGTCACTACCGCCGTTCTCGTTCCCGCCGTTCTCGTCACCGGCGCCGTCGAGTCGCCCCTCGATCCGGCGGTCGCTCGACCGCTCGACCGTCAGCGAGACGCCCGACACCTCGGCGTCGCCGTTGCTCGTCCGCAGGATGACGGCCGCGCGCACGTCGTCGGCGACGGCCGCCGTCACGTCGCCGTTGCTGGACTGGCAGGTCACGTCGCCGCGAATGTCGGGCACGTCCACCGTCACGTCGCCGTTGGTGGTTCGCGCGCCGTCGAGGCCGGCGACGTCGCTCGCGGACACGTCGCCGTTCGTCGACCCGACCGTGACGAAACCGTCGACGCCGTCGGCGCTTACGTCGCCGTTCTCTGACCGGTAGGTTCCGTCGCCGGTGACGTCGTCGGCGCTCACGTCGCCGTTCTCCGAGGCGACCTCGACGACGGACAGCCCATCGGGGACGGTGAGGTCGAGCGAGACGGTGACGTTCACCTGACGATCGGGGTACTGCGGTGCGATGGTCAGCGTTCCGTCTTCGACGCGGCCCGCGACCGTCACGTCGTCGAGGGCGTCCTCGCCGGATCGGGACTCCTTGCGGACCGTCCCCGAGACGGCGCCGCCGTCGCCGGCCGCGACGGTGACGTCACCGGAGTCGGTTCGGACGACCAGTTCCTCCGCGTCCTCGGGGTCGAAGTCGCGGTCGGTGGTTTCCGTGTACGGCTCGGTCGAGACGACGCAGCCGGCCAGTCCGAGCGCGGCCACGAGGCCGCCGCCCGCGCGGAGGAGCCGGCGACGAGACGTCTGGGGCGTTGGAGGGGATCCCATTCACACGGGGTGACACGATCGGTGCGCAAAAACGTGGCGGTCGGGCCGTCGTTCGGCCGGTTGGCGCTTTGCCGGCCAAACACCCAAGTGTCGTGACAACGTATACCACGACATGGAACCCTGGGGCTGGATACTCGTCTACCTCGTCGGGTTCACCCTCTTCCAGCTGCTGCTGGTGCGGTACTTCTCGGACGACCGGACGCTGGGGGGCGTCTCGCTGGAGTCGAACGAGGCCTCGCCGCCGCAGTCGGGGGAGCCCGGTCGCTCCGTCGGGGATCCGAACCGGCCGGTGGCGGGCGACGACGCCGACGAGGGGGACGACGGGGGCGACGGCGTCCACTGTCCGCACTGCGGAGCGCCGAACGCCGACGAACCGACGTTCACCTACTGCCGGAAGTGCCTCGCACAGCTCCGCTGACCTGCGCCGGTCACCGTCGGCGGGGACTCGTGGGGATGGTCTCCCCGACGACGCGGCAATATTCGAACGATTATCAGCCCTGAAAAATAGGGCATAAAGGTCTATACCCGGAACGGGCATTGCTCTGTATGCGCGTCTCAAGCGGCGTTCCTGGATTCGACGAGATCGTCCAGGGCGGCCTCCTGAAAGACAGACTCTACGTGGTGAGCGGCCCTCCAGGCAGCGGGAAGACGACCTTCTCCTCGCAGTTCATCACGCAGGGCGCCAAAGCGGGGGAGAACTGCCTCTACGTGACGATGCACGAGACCAAGGAGGAACTGATGCAGGACATGTCTGGCTACGACTTCGGGTTCGACCAGGTGATGGCCTCGGGGAAGATCCAGTTCCTCAACCTGATGACCGACAGCGGCAAGCGGACCATCACCCAGTTCGGTACGGAGGGCGGGCTGACGAACCGGATCGTCGCCTTCCTCGAACAGCAGGACATCGACCGGGCGGTCATCGACTCGACGATGCTCCTCCAGCACTTCTTCAACGACGTCTCCGACGAGATCACCGGCTTCCTCTCGGCGCTGAAACAGACCGGGACGACGGTCGTCCTCATCTCGGAGATGACCGACCCCTCCTCGTACGCCGACGAGCACTACCTCGCCCACGGGGTCATCTTCTTCCACAACTACCTGGAGTCCGGCGGGATGACCCGGGGCGTCCAGGTGATCAAGATGCGCGGGACCGCCATCGACTGCGACATTCGCGCGATCGACTTCTCGGATAGAGGGCTGCGGGTGATGCCGGACAAGAAGGTTGAGGCCTGACCCATGGGACTGTACGACGAGAAGTACGGCACGTCGTGGTCGACGCTCGACCAGGACGAGGCGACCGAGCGGGCCTACGCGCTGGGGGTCGCCGAGTCCCTCGGGGAGTACGACCGCGAGGAGTTCGAGGCCGTCCACGACGAGATGGACACCGCCTACGCCAAGAGCATCGTCGAACTGGCCTTCCGCGAGGGGAAAAACGAAGGCCGGGAGGCCGCCCCCGCGGGCGACGGCGACGACCAGCGTGTGTGGGAGGAGCTCGTCGAGGGCGACCCCGTCACGGTCGACGAGGACGACGTCCCGACCGGCGGCCGCGACGGCCTGCCCGAGGCCGTCGACAAGTTCGGCGGCATCGAGAAGCCCAACCCCGACGATATCGACGCCACCGACCGCCCCGACTTCCTCGACAAGTAGGGAAGCGGGCGCGCCCGCGCGACGTGGCCCGCGTGTCGCGCCCCCCGGGACGAGGTGCTCCCATGCCGCGTCCCTCGGGACCAGGTGCCCGCGGACCGCAACCGGCTTGCCGTCTCGGTGACATACGGTGGTATGGTCGCCGCGGATCTCCACGTCCACACGACGAACTCCGACGGAACCTTCCGCTGTCGTGAGGTCGCCCCGGCGGCGCGAGCCGCAGGCCTCGCCGCCGTCGCGGTCACCGACCACGACCGCCTCCATCCCGATATCGACGCACCCGTCGTCGACTGCGACGGCGTCACGCTGATCCACGGGATCGAACTCCGCGTCGAAGCCGACGACCAGCGGGTCGACCTGCTGGGCTACGGCGCCCGGCCGACCGACGCACTCATCGCCGAGATCGACCGCCTCCAGCGCGACCGCGTCACGCGCGGCCGCGCCATCGTCGAGTGCGTCGAGGACCGCCTCGGCGTCGACCTCGGGATCGATCCCGGCCCGGGCCTCGGCCGGCCAGACATCGCGCGCGCCGTCGTCGCCAGCGACGCCGACTACGACGCGATCCCGGAGGTCTTCGACGGCCTCATCGGCGACGGCGACCCCTGTTACGTCGCCCGGGACGTCCCCTCGTTCGAGCGCGGCCGCGAGTTGCTCGCCGAGGCCTGCGAGTTCGTCGGACTCGCTCACCCCCTGCGCTACCCCGAACCCGAAGCGGCGCTCGAACTGGCGCCGCGGCTCGACGCGCTCGAGGCCGTCTACCCCTACGGCGCCCGCGGCCACACCGGTTCGACCGGGTCGCTCGACGAGGCGCACGTCCGGGAGGTCGCCGAGCGCCACGACTGTCTGGTCACCGGCGGAAGCGACGCCCACGACCGTTCTCTCGGGGAGGCCGGTCTCTCCGCCCCGGAGTACGAGCGCGTCGCCGCCGCGCTGGACGCCGCTCCGTGAGTACCCGTCCTGTTCGTGCCTTCGTGGGAACAACGATCTGGACCGCGGCGTCAGACGCGCGGCGTCCGGTGTCGCAGGGTTCAATGCCCCTCGGGTCCAAGGTCGGGTATGCAGTGTCACTACTGCGACCGCGAGGCCGAGATCGCGGTCGAGAAAGACGGCGTCAAGGTCGGGGTCTGCAAGACGCACTTCCGCGAGCAGATGGAAGAGATCGCGGACTCGGACTGGCTCGACGGCATCGAAGAGGATCTGGACATCGACCGCGCCGAGTGACGCCCTCGTTCGGCCCGCCCAGTGTCCCCGCGAGACTTTACTGACTCGCTGCGCTACCTCTCCGTATGAAACGCGTCTCCCGCGAGGACTGCGAACGGCGAATGGGACCGGCCGCGGACAAGCGTGCCCTCTCGGCAGCCCTCGACGCCGAGGAACTGGCCCTCAACTACTACGAACTCGAACCGGGCGATAGCTTCGGGTTCGGCTACCACCGCCACCCCGAGCAGGAGGAGGTCTTCTACGTCGTCGAGGGAACCGCCACGTTCGAGACCGAGGACGGCGACGTGGAGGTCTCGGCGGGCGAGGCCGTCCGCTTCGCCCCCGGCGAGTGGCAACTCGGGCGCAACGCCGGCGACGAGCGCTGCGTCGCGCTCGCGATGGGCGCGCCACTGGACGCCCGCCGGACCGAGATGCTCCGGGAGTGTCCCGACTGCGGCGGTCGCACCGAGAACACGGTCGAGATGGCCGACGACCGCGAGGGTCTGGTCACCCGCTGTTCCGACTGCGGGACCGAGACCGGTCGCTTCACCTGAACCGGGGCCACCGAAGGGCAGTCAGCGGCCGCTTCGCGCTACACTCTCCGGTCGCGTATCGATCCGACCGTCTCGGAGACCACATCGGCCATTCCGTCCGCCTGGGGACGCTCGTCGGGACCGATCCCGCCGTTCTGCACGTCGAGGGCGACGAAGTACGACGCGAGATTCACGAGTCGGTAGCCGTCGCGCCGTCGTTCGAAGCCGTCGGGGAGCGGCCGGACGGACTCGTAGCCGGCGCGAAACGCCGACAGAGCGGGTCGCGGCGCGTCGGCGCCCGGCCGGCCGAAGACCGGAATCGCCGTCCGCCAGAGATCGTACTCGCCAGGCGCGACCAGCGCGTGCTCGAAGTCGACGAGCGCCGCGATGTCGGTCGGGTCGCCGCTCGCGTCCGTTCCGAACCCGACGTGGTCGGGCAGGGCGTTCCCGTGGCAGAGCACGGGGTCGCCGGCGCCGGCGAACAGGTCGGGATAGTCCTCGACCAGGGTTCGCACCTCGCGGACCGGGTCGACCCACTCGGTGTCGACGAGGTAGGCCTCGAACTCGTCGAGGAGGCCCTGAACGACGCCGACCCAGCGGTCACGCGCGTCGACTGCCAGCGGGTCGCCGTCGCCACTATCGGCTCGGGGGAAGCCGGGCCGGACGAACGTCCCGGCCGTCGCGTCGTGCAACCGGGCGAGGGATGATCCCAGCGCCCGGGCGTACGCCGCGTCGGTCTCGTCTGGGCTGGGGACCTCGTCGTCGGCCGGGAGTCCGTCGAGCCACGAGGCGACGAAGTAGCCCTCGCCGGCGGCGAGCACGCTCGGCACCGGCAGGTCGGTGTGGCGGTCGACGTGGTGGATGACCGCCGCCTCCGTCTCGGGGTCGGCGGTGTCGCCACGGGCGACCTTGCAGACGGCCCGTCGACCGTCGACGCGAACCTCGTAGACGGCGTGGGGCGGTACGTCGTGGAGCTGTTCGCGGATCTCGTAGCGCTCGAAGTTCGTCGCGAGCGCGCTGTGGACGTCCTGTGTCATGGCTTTCGCCGCGTGACGGGCGGCGGCCGGCCGGAGCGGTGCCGCGGCTCCGGCCGGGGAGAAGACGACCGATGCTGGGACCCTCTCGGACAAAAACGTTGTGCCGCCGAACGGGTGCAGTCACCGGGAACCGGCGACGCGTCCGGTCAGGCGTACCGCTCGACGACGTGGTAGAAGGCGAGCCCGGCGATGGCGGGCCCGAGCGTGACGACGAGCGCGAGCGTCACCCACGCGAGCGCGCCGGCGAGGCCGGTGAGAGCGGTGACGTCGGCGCCGCCGGCCGCGCCGGGCGCGACGAAGAGGACGAAACTCGCGACCATCGCGACCGGCCAGCCGAGCGTCGCGTACTCCAGCGCCTCGTCGGGACCGAGGAGCGTCCACCGGTCGAGCAGTTGCTGGCCGATGAGCGTCGGAAAGACGGCGAGCACGAGCACGGCCCCGACTGCCACCCCGGCGAAGACGAGGCCGACGCTCGGACTGACGAACAGCGCGAGCGCGGTCGCGACCGCGGCGAGGAGGCCGACCGACCCCGCCGCGACGGTCCCGAGCGCCGTCTGGAACGAGTCGCGGCGCTGCGAGAGCCCCCACGCGACGAGCGCGACGGCCGGCGACGCGAGAACGAACCCGAAGTAGACGAACACGGCGAGCGCGCCCGTGAACCCGTTTGCCATCGCCGGGTGGTCGCGGTGTTCCCCTATAAGTTCACGGGGAGTAAGCCGCGATGCCGGTCGCTGACCGCCATCGCGCCGACTCCTGCCTCCCGATCACTCGAAGGCCGCGATGCCGGTCAGATCCTCCCCCAGGATCAGCGTGTGGATGTCGTCGGTCCCTTCGTACGTGTACACCGTCTCGACGTTCGCGAGGTGGCGCATCGGCGAGTAGTCGGTCGTGATGCCGTTGCCACCGAGCATCTCGCGGGCGGTGCGAGCGACCTCGCGACAGGTCCGGACGTTGTTGCGCTTGGCCATCGACACCTGCTGGGGCCGCAGGTCGCCCCGTTCTTTGAGGTCGGCGAGCCGGTAGACCAGCAGCTGCGCGGTCGTGATCTCGGTCGCCATCTCCGCGAGTTTGTCCTGCTGGAGCTGGAACTGCGCGATCGGACCGCCGAACTGCTCGCGGTCGTTGGCGTACGCGCGGGCCTCCTCGAAGCAGTCGCGCGCCGCGCCGACCGCGCCCCACGCGATGCCGAAGCGCGCCTGGGTGAGACACGAGAGCGGCCCCTTCATCCCCGCCACGTCCGGGAGGACGTTCTCCGCGGGCACGTAGCAGTCGTTCAACCCGATCTCGCCCGTGACCGAGGCACGCATCGAGAGCTTCCCGTCGATGTGATTCGTGGTGATGCCGTCGCGGTCGGTCTCGACGAGGAACCCGCGGACGGGGTTCCCCTCGGCCGAGCGGTCCCTGGCCCACACGAGCGCCACGTCGGCGATGGGCGCGTTCGTGATCCACGTCTTCGAGCCGTTCAGGACGTAGCCTTCGCCGTCGTCGGCTCGCTCGACGCGTGTCTCCATCGCGCTCGGGTTCGAGCCGTGGTCGGGTTCGGTGAGGCCGAAACAGCCCACCGCGGAGCCGTCGGCCAGGTCCGGGAGCCAGCGCGCTTGCTGGTCCGCCGAACCGAACGCGTGGATGGGGTACATGACCAGCGCGCCCTGGACCGAGGCCATCGACCGGATCCCCGAGTCGCCGGCTTCCAGTTCCTGCATCAGCAGGCCGTAGGCGCGCTCGCCGACGTTCGCGGTCGCCTCGTGGTCGAGATTGGGCGCGTAGAAGCCGAGTTCGCCCATCTCGGTGATCAGGTCCTCGGGGAAGGTGCCGGCCTCGAAGTGGTCGCCGATGTCCGGACGCACTTCCTCGTCGACGAACTCCCTGGCCGTGTCGCGGATGAGCCGCTCCTCGTCGCTCAGATCCGCTTCGAGATCCACGTAATCGAGCATAGTGGACGTTAGGCGGGTTCCGTGAAAAACACTCGCTGGGTCCGGATCGTCAATTGCGGGCGGAGGGGTCGGATTCGTACGCCTCGCCGGATCGCTCCCGTTCCCGTTCGAGGGACACCTCGATCAGGAACTCCGCGAGCGCGCTGCCCGCTTGCGCATCCAGTTCGTGTCGCTCGAAACGCTCCGCGTACCGGGACTTGACGGTCTCCTCGCGCTCTTCGTCGACAAGGTCCCGTCCCTCGCTCGATTTGGCTGCCGCGATGTCTTCTGCGGTTTCGATGCGCTCGGCGATCAGGTCGACGATGTCGTCGTCGATACGGTCGATGTCGTCCCGCAGCGCTGCTAATCCGTCGGTCGAATCGGTCATCAGATCAGTCTCCCGGCCGAGATATTCGCCGTCCCAGTGAAAAAGATGCGTACCCGCGCCGCTCAGTCGTCGGCGGCGACGGCGTCCTCGCCGACGGTGTCGTCGGTGTTCGGCGCCTGGACGTCGTTCACGTCGACCTCGCGGACGAAGTCGACGAAGTTGTCGAACACCTGCTTGGCCTCGCAGGCGGCGTCGTAGTTCTCGGGGGTGATCCCGTCGAGGACGCGCTGGATACGCTCGTCCGGCAGGTCCTTGCCTTTCGTGACTTCCTCGGCGGTCTGCACGTCGTACTCGGGGTGGAACTGGACGCCGAAGACGCGCTCTTTGCGGAAGCCGTGGACGCCGTAGTCGTTCGTCGCGAGGCGCTCGGCGCCCGGCGGGAGTTCGACGACGGCGTCCGAGTGGGTCGTGAAGACCGTGAACTCGGGGTCCACGCCGTCGAACAGGACGTCGTCGCCGGTGTGTTCGACGGTGCGGTAGCCGATCTCGTACTCGCCCATCGACTCGACGCGACCGCCGAGCACGTCGGCGAGCAGCTGGTGGCCGTAACACACGCCCAGACAGGGGAGTCCGCGGTCGATCGCCGTCTCGACCCACTCCTTCGTGGGGTCGATCCACTCCTCGTCCCAGTACACGGAGGCGCGAGAGCCGGTGACGACGACGCCGTCGAAGTCGTACGTCTCCGGGTGGTCGCCGCCGGGGAGGTGAAACTCCGTCAGGTCGGCGGCCAGCTCCCGGCGGAAGTTCCGCCGGTTGCCCGCGGCCTCGTGGGCTGCGTTCAACAGGGCGATGCGCGGCCGTGTCATCGTCAGAAGTCTCGGACTCGGCGAGTAAAAGCCTGTCCACCGGGGCAGTACTACGCGCCGTGTGAGCTATTCTCGTGACCGTCGCCCGGCCCCTCGCCGTCGCCGCTGTCACTGCTGTCCGCACGTCCGCGCGAGCGGACGAGCAACGCCGCGGCGACCCCGCCGTACACTGCGGCGACGCCGAGGAGCCACAGCGGTCGGTCGGTCAGGAACCACGGGACGGCGACGCCGTACCCGAGGCCGAGCAGGGCGCCCGAGGCGGTCCGGAGGGCGTTCGAGCCCCGGCGGCGGGTGAACGTCGTGACCGCCCAGTCCACCAGCGCGGGCGCCGGCCCCGCGGCGACCAGCCACGGCCACGCCGCGGGTCCGGTCCCGGTCAGGACGAGCGCGACGCCGGCGAGGATCCCCGGATAGACGCCGCTACAGCGCGCGCAGACGTGGACCGTCCGCCCTCCGAGCGAGAGCGAGTGACACCGATAGTACTCGCCAGGTTCGTGATGCGAGAGGAGGTACCGTCGGGTGCGGGCGAGGCCCGCGCGGAGTTCGGCGCGGCGTCGAGAGCGGCGACGTGGCACCTGTTCAGTCCTGCATGTACTGCTCGCGAAACTCCTCGTCGCTCTTCGTGAGGTAGATGATCCCCTCGATGATGCCGAGCAGGGCGGGGATAGCTGTCCAGAAGAAACAGAGGTAGAGCAGCCCCTGCCCGTTCTTGCCCAGGTAGAACTTGTGGGCGCCGATACCTCCCAGGAAGATCGCGAGCAGCGCGGCGATGAGCCGCTCGTCGTCGCTGCCCGACCCCATTCCCGGCTGGCGGACGCCGCACTCGGGGCAGATCTCCGCCTGCTCGTTGATGACCGCGCCGCACTCGGCACAGAACTTCTCCCCGGGACCTTTCTCCCCGGTCGCCGATCGGCCGCCGTTAGCCGACTGGTCGTCCCGGCCGGTGTCCGTGGGCCGTCCGCCGCCACCTCCGGAGCCGGCGGCGTCGTCGACGCTGTCGCTGACCCAGTTGTCGTCGGATCCGCCGGCGGCTGGTTGCCCGTCGCCGGACTGTCCCTCCTCGGAGACGTCGTGTTCCGCGTCGTCCCTGTCGGACTCTGGGTCGTCGCCTGACATATCCCCAAAGACGGCTGTCACGTGTGTAAAACTACCGGGTGACTGCCCCGACACCGCGCCGGCGGACGCCGCTCAGCCGTCGAACGCGCCGAGGAGCGCGTCGTTGACTGCCGCGCTCTCCTCGACGAAACAGAGGTGCCCCCCTTCGACGGCCGTGAACTCGCCCCGGGGAAGGCCGTCGGCCAGGTCCCGTCCGGCGTCGAGTGGGACCACCGCATCGTCGACGCCGTGGTACACTCGTGCGGGCGTCGTGATCTCGTAGAGCGAGTCAGAGCGGTCGAAGGCGCACATCGCGGCGGTCTGGGCCTCGAAGCCCGCGCGGTCGGCGTCTTCCTCGCGGCGCCAGCCGACGATTTCGTTCGCCACGTCCTCGTAGGCGTCCAGGTCGGCGGCGAACGCGTTCCGCAGGGACGCCCGGAGCGCGTCGGGGTCGTCCCGCGGCGCGAACAGCGAGTCGAGCGCGTCGGCGTCGACCCGGTCGCCGCTGGCTGCGGTACCGAACAGCGTCAGCGTCGCCGCGCGGCCGTACCGGTCGGCGTACTCCAGCGCGACCATCCCGCCCAGCCCCGCCCCCACGACGTGCGCGTCGCGGACCCCGTGGTCCGCGAGCACCGCTTCGAGGTCGTCCGCGAGCGTCTCGACGCTGTAGGGCCCCTCGGGCGCGTCCGACCTGCCGGTGCCCCGGAGGTCCCAGACGACGGTCTCGAAGCCTTCGGCCAGCGCGGCGTGTTGCCAGCCCCACACCCACGCGCCGTAGCCCGCCGGGTTGACGAACGCGACCGTCTCCGCCTCGCGCTCGACCTCGTCAACTGGGTTTGGCTCCCCCTTCGCCTCGTAGTAGAGGTCGACGCCTCCGTTGGTGACGACTGCCATTGTCCCGCCGTTCGAACGCGCGCGGTAAGGCGCTCCCGGTTCTCGGTAGGACCGACTTTTCGGTGGTTTCGAGGCGGCTCCGTGTCGATCCGCGGCCGGAACGTGCGTCGTGGTAGCGCCGGCCGTGTCACGGTCTCGAACCGTAACGAAAATTTTTACTCGAGAGTGAGTAAGTGTTTTAACCACCCCGTATCCTACGGTCGGTCGATGACAACGACGCAGTCTCGCAACGGCTCGGACGGTGACGGACAATGATCTGGCAGGACTTCGTGTTCCTCGGCGGGAGCGTCTTCTCGCTGTGCGTGCTCCTCCCGACGCTGCGCGACGCGAGCGCCCGGGTGCCGCTGGGGACGGCGCTCCCCTCCGCGCTCATCGGTCTCGTCTACGGGACGACCTTCTTCACGCTCGGGATGACGATGTCGGCCGTCGGGTCCACCGCCGCGGCCACGATGTGGTCGCTCATCGCACTCCTCCGCTCGCCCCACTCGTACAATCCCACGGACGGCGCCGCCGCGCGCGCGGCGAGGAGCGACGACACGCAGTCGACGGCCGACTCCTCCGGCTACGCCGCTCACGCGGACTGACATCGGCTCTCCTCGGTCGGCGCAGTCGAATCCGTTCTTCCGCGCTGGTCGGTTCGCGAATGGCACTCCGTCGAACAACGGGGACACGGAAAACAGCGGACGAACGCGGGCGGGCAGACGGAGACTGGACGGAGTGACGGAACGGTGCGGACCGGCCGCCCTACTGGGCCGTGTCGTCGCTGACCCGACGCCGTTCGCCGGGGGCCGCGGTCGCGCCGAACAGCTCCGGCGCGACGTCGAAGGGCGCGGCGTCGTGGCGATTCGAATCTCGCTCGGCGGGGCGTTCGTTGTCCCGCATGGTCAGTCGTCCGCCGAGAGGGGCTGTCCCTCGGCGTCGGTGGGCGCGGGGCTCTCGCCGTCGGCGAAGGGGTACCACGACTGTTTGGCGTCGGTGAGACAGGGGTCGTCGTAGCCCTCGACCTCCTCCGGTTCGGCGAGTTCGACGATGGTCTCGTGGCCGGTTGCGTCGACCCACTCGCGGAAGGTCTGGCCTTCCTCGCGCAGCGCGGCGTAGGCCTCGACGAGGTTGGCGATCATTCCGGGCACCTCGTCGGCGGGCACCCGCTGGCGGACCCACTCGATGAAGGAGGGGTCCTCGCCGACGCCGCCGCCGACGCCGACGTCCATCGCCTCGACCATCCCGCCGTCTTTCCGGGCGCGCATGCCCTGCATCCCGATGTCGGCGGTCATCGCCTGCCCGCAGTCGGCCGTACACCCTGAGTAGTGCAGTTTGATGCGGTCGACGTCGGCGGGCAGGTCGACGTTCTCGCCGAGCCACTGCAGCAGGCGGGCCGTCCGCGCCTTCGTCTCGGTCAGCGCGATCGAGCAGAACTCCGTCCCCGTGCAGGCCATTGCACCTTGCACGAACGGGTTGGGCTCGGGCTGGTACGTCTCCAGCAGGTCCTCGTTGAGGAGATTCGCGAGCCGGCCGTCGGGCACGTCCATGACGAGCGGGTTCTGGCGGCGCGAGAGCCGGATCTCGCCGGAGCCGTACGCGTCGGCCAGGTCCGCGAGTTCGATCGCGTCTTCGGCGGGCATCCGGCCCACGGAGACCGAGAGGCCGACGTAGTTCCTGCCGTCCGTCTGGTCGTAGACGCCGACGTGGTCGTGGGCGCCCTGCTCGGCCGGCTTGCCGGCGTTGTAGGTGTACTCGCCCCGGAAGTCCGTTCCCGCGCGTTCGAGCTCGAAGTCCAGCCGCTCGTCCATGGCCTCGCGGATCTCGTCGGTGCCCCGCTCGTCGACGAAAAAGCGCGCGCGATTCTTCGAGCGGTTCTCGCGGTTGCCCGCTTCGTGGTAGAGCTCGACGAACGCTCGAACGGTCGCCTTCGCCTGGTCGCGCGTGACGAACATGTCGAGTGAACGCGCACGGCGCGGCTCGCGACCGCCGAGGCCGCCGCCGACGCGGACGTTGAACCCCGTGACCTCCTCGCCCTCGATGAACTTGTGGGCCGGTTCGAGCCCGATGTCGTTGATGGAGTCCTGGGCGCAGCCCTGCTTGCACCCGGTCACCGAGATGTTGAACTTCCGGGGCATGTTGCACAGGTCGTCGTCGTCGCGGATGTCGGCCTGGATCTCGTCCAGCAGTTCGCGGCTCTCGACGTACTCCTCGGCCTTGCCGGCGACCGGACAGCCGGAGATGTTGCGCATCGTGTCCCCGCCTGCCGACCGCGAGGAGACGCCGACCGCTTCGAGCTTCTCCCAGATCTCCGGGACATCCTCGAGCTTGAGCCAGTGGAGCTGGATCGACTGGCGCGTCGTGAAGTCGATCCAGCCGTTGCCGAACTCGGGGTTCTCGACGGGACCCTTCGCGTACTCGCGGGCGACCTCCCCGATGGCGCGCAGCTGGCCGGGTTCGAGCACGCCCCCGCAGTTGGTCAGCCGCATCATGAAGTACGACTCCTGGCCGCCGCGGTGGTGGAACACCCCCCAGAACTTGAAGCGGGAGAACCACTCGTCGCGCTCCTCCTCGGGGATCGACTCCCACCCCCGCTCCGCGAACTCCTCGAGTTTCTCGCGTACCGCGTCGCCGTACAGTTCGTCCTTCCAGGCTTCCTTCTTGTGTGGCATTGAGTTCCTCCGTTTGTGTTTGTCCGAAATTCTAGCAAATTCTTGAACGCACGTCCTCTGATTTACGTTTCAACTAGCGGACTGCGACGAACATAAGCGTAATCGTTTACAAAGTAATACTATTGGGTCGGTATCCGGACGAACGCTCGAAATACAAAGACCTTAAACGCGTTTGGGTGGGGTCGGACGCCGGTCGCGACCGGGCGGTCAGGTGCCGAGTCGGTCCGTGGCGGTCGTGAGGTCCGCGTGCGAGCCCGCGGTCAGCGGATGGGCGTCGACGTCGGGCGCTTCGGCGTCGACGACGACCGGATCGAGCCGCGAGAGCACGTCGTAGAGGCGGCCCGACCCCGAGGCGAGCGTCCGTTCGCAGGCGACGCGGACGGCGTCTGCGTCGTAGACCGCATGGAGCGGGTGGAGCCGACCGTCGCTCCGGGGCACTGCGGCGGCGTCGCACGCGTCGAAGAGGTCGTCCAGCAGCGACGTGTCGACGGTCGGCACGTCGCCGGCGACGACGGCGACAGCGTCCCCGTTCGCGACGCGGACGCCGGTCCGGATGGATGCGACCGGCCCATCGTTCGCGATCGGGTCGGCCGCGAGCCGGTGTTCGACGTCACCCAACGCGTTCGCGACCCGCGCCCGCTGACCGCGGCTGCAGGCGACGACGACCTCGTCGACGACCGGTTCGACGGCCGCGCCGACCCGCCCGAGGGGTGCGTCGGGCGTCGCCGGATCCGCGCCGCCGACCTCGCTCAACAGGAGGGCCGACCGCATCTCAGTCGTCTCCCGCGGCGGCCGAGTCGCCGCTCGGGCCACCGCCGACGAAGCCGCTCTCGGTCGCGACCTCCGCGATGCGGGGCTGGAACACCCACGCCGCGAGCAGGACGATGGGGATCATCGAGACGGCGACGACGGAGTACCCCAGGTGCAGGTTCGCCAGGAACGGCGCCGAGTAGACGAGCGGGTAGACGATCCCGCCGACCGTCCCGACGCCGCCGACGACGCCCGCGACGGCGCCCGAACTGTTGGGGAACATCGCCGGTACCTGCGCGAAGATCGACCCCTCGGCGAAGGCGCAGGCCATGCCGACGACGAAGCCGGCGCCGACCGCGAGCAACACCTGTCCCGAGAGCCCGGCGAGCGTCATGGCGAACATCGAGCAGACGACGAAACACAGCGTCACGAACGTCCACTGCTCGCGGTAGCGACCGGTGAACAGGGGGATGATGTCCTTCTCCTTGCGTGCCAGGACGTCGCTGACGTAGCCGCCGATGGGTCGCAACAGGCCCGCGGCGACCGAGAACGTCGCCGCGAACGTCGAGGCCAGGACCAGGTTGTCCGTGTTGAACCCCTCGCGGTAGTACGTCGCGAGCCAGCCGTTCATCGATAGCTCGAGGCCGAAGGTCATCACGTACGCGAGCGCGAGGACGACCGTCCCGTACCGGGTCGCGGTGTAGAACCACCCCTCGAAGCTCGCGTTGTCCGCGGTCGCCTGGCGCTTCTCGTCGCTTCTGGCGGCCTCGCCGAGCGTGTAGTAGACGACCGCGAGGACGATCGACACACAGCCGGTGTAGAAGAAGGCCGCTCGCCAGTTCGTCTCGAACAGCGGCCCGCTCCAGTTCGAACCGAACACGCGCGGGAGAACGAGCGCGCCCCCCGCCGCGCCGGCGTTACCGATGCCCGCGTAGATCCCCTCCGCGGTCCCGAGGTTCTCCTCGTCGAACCACTCGGAGACGTGCTGGATGCCGATGACGAAGGTGATCCCCGCCGTCGCGACGATGAGCCGCTCGACGAAGAAGACGGTGTAGCTCTGTGCGAACGCGCTCGCGATCGAGAACACGCCCACGTAGGTGAGGACGATGGCGAACACGGCCGGCGCGCCGAACTTGTCGGAGAGCCAGCCCGTCAGGATCCGGCCGAACGGTGCCAGCCAGATCGCCGCGCTCGCGAGGATGCCGATCTCGGCCAGCGAGAGGCCGAACTCCTCGGCCATCGGCCCGGTGAACGGGGCGAACGAGAACCAGATCAGGAACGAGAAGTTGAACCCGACCGTGGCGAGCACCAGCGTCCGCCACTTGGTCATCCTGATCAGTCCCACGCGTCTCCCCCCTCCGGGACTGCGAGTGCCGGTCGCGGCGCGCCCGTCTCCCCGCAGGCGCCCGCCGACCCCGACGGCCGACAGCCCGCCGAACCGTAACTAACTATCCTTTCCGTTCGTTCGTCCAGTATCTCATCCAATTGCATTTTGAACGTCCACCTTTTCACAGATTTTGGTTGGACAGCCCAACCATATAACGCTAGTCGTTGAATTCATAAACAATTGGTTGGCGATGCTGGACGGACGGACAGTATGGGGATAGATACTGTGGGTATAAGGATGTAATGCGTCGAAAACCCGGGGAGATAACCGGACGTCCGTCGACTTCCCTTCGGTGGCCGAGCGCCGACGCGTCGCCCGCGTCGCGGGCCAGTGCTCGCCGTGCGCGCGCGGCGACGGCCGGGAACCGGTTCTCTGCGGACTCACGGTCGGACGCTGTACGTCGGGCGCCGGGAGAACAACAGCGGGTCGCCGGTCAGTCGTCGGCGCGCACCGGTTCGTCGGTGGTCGCGGCCGCTTCGTCGGTGGGCGCGACCAGGCGGACGGCACACTGCTTGAAGTTCGGCTCGTTCGACTGGGGGTCCAGCGCGTCGATCGTCACCCGGTTCGTCGCCGGGTGGTGGATCGGGAGCCAGACGAGGCCCTCGGGGACGGCGGGGTCCGGGTCGACGGCCGCGGGGATCGCGTCTCGTCTGGATTCCACGACGACTTCGCCGTCCCTGATCGCGTCGCTCGCGGCGACCGTCTCGGGGTCAATCCGCGCCACGACCGGGTCGAGGTCGTCCACGTCGCGCGAGCGGACGCCCGTGTTGTAGGCCGCGGACTCGCGGGCCGTCGTCAGCGTCAGCGGGTACTCGTCGTCGACGGGTTCCGGAAGCTCCCCCTGGCACGCCGTCGAGAAGCTCGCCAGCCCGCTGGCGGTCGGGAACGACCAGGACTCGTCGGCGTCGGCGTCCGCGCCCGCTGTGGCGTCGTCGTCGCGCGGGACGTACCCGCGGTCGCCGTCGTCACCGTCGTAGTAGCGATACCCCGCGTCGGCGTCGGCGTCCGGCGCCGGCCAGCGGACCGCCCTGAGGTCGTCGAGTCGGTCGTAAGTGATCCCGGACATGTCGGCGTCCGTGCCCGCGGTCAGGGCGGCGAACTCGTCGAACAGCGTCTCCGGGTCGGGGTCGGGGTCCTCGAACAGCTCCGGGAACAGGCGTGCGCCGATGGTGGAGACGATCCGCAGGTCGCTCCAGACGCCGCTGGGCGCCTCGGTCGCCGCGCGGACGCGCGAGACCGTCCGCTCCATGTTCATCGCCGTCCCTTCGGACTCGCCCCACGTCGCCGCCGGCAGGACGACGTCGGCCAGGTCGGTCGTCTCCGTCCGGAAGGCGTCCTGGGCGACGAGGAAGACGTCTTCGAGGCTCTCTCTTGCCGTACTCGCGTCGGGCATCCCCGCGACGGGATTGGTCGCGACCGTGTAGGCCACCTTGACCTCGTCACCGAGCGCGTCGGCGATGCCGACGGGTCCCGGGCCGGGGTCCGGGGGCAGGCGCTCGACCGGCACGTCCCACGCCTCGGCGACGGTCCGGCGCTCGTCGGGGTCCTGGAACGGCCGGTGGCCCGGCCAGGTGCCCTTGCACGAACAGACGCGAGTGCCCATCGAGTTGGCCTGACCGGTCAGCGAGAACGGCCCGCTGCCCGGCCGGAGGTTGCCCGTCGCGAGACACAGGTCGATGAGCGCCCGCGCGATGTCGGTCCCCTGGACGTGCTGGTTGACGCCCATCCCCCAGTAACAGAGCACGTCACGCTCGAAGGCGTCGGCGAGTCGCGCCACGTCTCCGGTCGAGACGCCCGCGCGCTCGGCCGCCGCCCCGCTGTCGGGGAGCGCCGCCCGGAGGTCGTCGAAGCCCTCGGTCGCCTCGGCGACGAACGCCTCGTCGACCCGGTCGGTCTCGACGATACGCGCGAGCACGGCCCGCGCGAGCGCCAGATCCTGCCCCGGGTCCGGCGCGACGTGCGCGTCTGCGGCCTCGGCCGTCTCCGTCTCGACGGGGTCGACGGCGAGCAACTCGACGCCGTCCGCGCTCGCGGCCTGTCGGATCCACCGGAACATGACCGGGTGGGCGGCCGCCGGGTTCGCGCCCCAGACGACGTGGGCCTCGGCCTCGGGGATGTCGTCGTAGCTACACGGCGGCGCGTCGCTGCCGAACGCCTGGTAGTAGGCCGTCACGGCGCTCGCCATGCACAGCGTCGTGTTCGCGTCGTAGTAGCGCGTCCCGAACCCGCCGCGGGCGAGTTTCCCCAGCGCGTAGGCGGCCTCGTTGGTCTGCTGGCCGCTCCCAAGCACTGCCACCTCGCCGTCGTCGGTCGCGCCCTTGAACGCCTGCAGCGCCTCCGACAGCGCCACGTCCCAGGTCGTCGAGACGAGTTCCCCCTCGCGGCGCACCAGCGGCCGGGTCAACCACTCGCCGTCCGGGTCGGCCGACTCCCGCACGCCGCGCTGACAGGCCAGTCCCTGGTTGACGGGGTGTGCGGCGTCGCCGCGCACGACGTCGATGCCGTTGCCGATGTCTGCACCGCGCTGGAGGTGGCCGCAACCGACCGCACACCGCATACACGTAGTCGGCACCCAGTCGCTCATCGGCCGCTCACCGCCTGCAGAAGCGGGATTGAATATACTTCTGCATCAACCAAATATTGTAGACGAACGCGAACCATTCTGTCGTATAGTATCGCATAACCACTATACAAAACGCTATCCCTTGAACAATTAAAACACGGTACCAGGGATTCGTCCTGGGCCCGGCGGTTCCGACCGAGAGAGGGGCGCCGCTCGTCACCGGGGCAGGTAATCCGTCACCGAGGAGGAGTCGGGTTCGGGCAGGTCGACGTCGACGCCGGTGACGGTCTCGACGGCCGACCCGACCGAAACCGAGAAGGGCGTCGTCTCGACGGCGGCCGGCGCCCCGGAGAGCGCCGCCGTCTCGCTCGGCGGGACCACGGCGTCGGCCCCTCCGACGGTCGGGGACTCCGGGTCGCCCCGGTTGGCGACGATGGCGTCCACGCCGGCGTCCACGTCACCGAGTCGGTCGCAGTGGCGTGGGACGGCGTCGACGCCGCGTTCGCTGTCGGGCACGACGAGCGCGACGGCGTCGGCGGCTGTCACGGCGGCGACAGCCTGGTTGGCGCCGACGGGCGGGACGTCGACGAAGACGGCGTCGTACCGGTCGGCCGCCGCCGACAGCCGCTCGGCCAGTCGACGAGCGCACTCGCTAGTCTTCGCCCGCGCCAGCCGCTCGAAGGAAGCCAGCGCGGGCGCGACGGTCACGGACCCCGGCACGTCGAGCGACAGCGTCGTCTCCGCCTCGCGCAGCGGTCGGTCGTCGGTGAGCACGCGCGTCACGTCCGGGTCGATCCGCTCGGGCACGAGCGCGGCCAGCCCCTGCGTCGTGAACGCCGCGTCGACGACGGCGACGTCGCGGCCGTCCCGCGCCAGCGCCCCGGCGAACTCGACCGAGAGTCGCGTCGCCCCGGCGCCGCCGACCGCACTCACCACCGCGTACACCTCGCCACTCCCCTGCGTTCCGGTCATGTTCCGCCATTGCCACCTACCCGTTGAAAAAGATACGTGTTGCTCGACAGACCGTTCGGTGTCGAGATATCGACGCGGCGCTGATGCGCTCGTGCAGCGGTGCGCCGATCAGCCATCGCGGTCGCCCGTCGCCGGCCGATGCGCGTCAGTCCTCGGCGTCGTCGGCGATCGACGCGGCGATGTCGTCGAGTTCGTCGTCGTCGAGGTCGGGGCCGCTACCGAAGATCGAGTGGATGGGGCGGCCGCCGTCGTCGTCGAAGCGCGGGACGACGTGCCCGTGCGTGTGGGGGACCTCCTGACCCGCGACCTCGCCGTTGTTGAACGCGACCGTCGACCCGTCGGCGTCGACGGCCGACTCGATCGGCTCGACGAGTCGGTGCATCACCGCGAACACGTCGCCCGCGAGGTCGTTCGGCATGTCCTGGACGTGTTCGTGGTGGTCTTTCGGGATGACGAGCGTGTGCCCCGGCGCGAGTGGGTTCGCGTCGAGGAACGCGAGCACGTCGTCGTCCTCGTAGACGGTGCGACTCGGGATCTCCCCGGCCACGATCGAACAGAAGATGCAGTCGTCGCTCATGTGCGAGGCGTCGGCGCGAGCCCCAATCAAGCTTAGCCATCTTTTTCGCTCGGGGGTCGCCGAAGGCGACCCCCGAGCCAAAAACATGGTCTCGCCGAGCGGAGCGAGGCGAGGCTCGGAAGTCGCAGTCCGCGCAGTGAGCGAAGCGAACGAGCAGAACCGTCTTCCGGTGGTGAAAAAGGCTGAATCCTCGCTTCGCTCGGATTCGGTGTCCTCGTGAGCGCCAGCGAACGAGGGCTTGTCAGAGCGGAGCTCTGACAGTGAATCGCGCTCGCTCCGCTCGCGCGAATGCCAGTGGTCAGTTCGCGTGCGATACTGAACAGCGTCCGCTCGATACGACGGTTTTTGCCGCCCCAGCCCGTAGCGCGGTCGATGCGGTGGCGCCTCCTCGTCGCGCTCGCGGTCGTCCTCACCGCCGGCTGCGGTTCGCTGTTCGGCCAGCAGTCGCCCGGCCCCGCGACGGACACGCTCACGCCTGCGCCGGTCCCGGAAGTCACGCCGACACCCGAGCGGTGGGGGATCGCGCCCGGCCTCAGTGGGAATTCGGTCGCCGACGTCGACGCGCTCGTCACGGCCCACCGCGCGGCGACGGCCGGCCGTTCGTACGTCTGGCGCGAGCGCCGCGGGACGACCACCCGTTCGAACGGGACGGTCCCGCTGTTCGACCGCACGGTCGCGAAGGTCGAGTCGGCGACCGTCTACCGCGTCTGGACCGGCGACGAGCGCGTCCGCCTCCGCACCGGACTGACCAACGTCGCCAACTACACAGAGTACGCCGACGGCACCGACCGGATCGTCCGCTACCGGTACGTCGGCTGGCGCGATTTCGAACACCAGCGTCGCCACCCCATCGACGCGACCGCCCACCGGCACATCGGCGTGAGCGCGACACAGGCAATCGAGCGATACCTCGCCGTCGAGTCCGCGAGGGTCGCCGCGGTCGGCGTCGACGACCGGCGCCACTACGAGATCGTCGGCCGCAACTGGACCCGCCCCGTCGGCGACCGGGTGACCAACTACACCGTCACCGCCGTGGTCTCGACCGACGGGTTCGTCCGCTCGCTCGACGTCTCCTACACCGTCCACTCGCTGGGCCACCCGCGCCGGGTCCGCTACGCCTTCGCCTACGAACGCGTCGGGAACACCACCGTCGATCCCCCGGTGTGGGACACCGAAGAAAACTAGTCGCTCGAAATACCCCGGAACCGGCCTCGGCGCCCGCGGCTCCTTCCAGTCGCCGCTCGTTGTAACGTTGTTCTCGCGACGCTCGAACCACGCTTGGCTCGCGGCTGACGCCGCTCGCCTTTCCCGAGACTCTCACTTCGTTCGAGTCTCGCTATTCGCGGCTCCTTCCAGTCGCCGCTCGCAATAACGTGGCCCTCACTCCGTTCGGGCCACGCTACTCGCGGGTCGCTCCGCCCCCCGCTCGTATTTTGGAGGTGCTCGCTCCGCTCGCACCTCCCTACTCGTCCCCGAGGATCACTCGCTCCGTCATCTTCCGCGGGTCGAGCACCTCGTCGGCTTCCTCCTCGCTCAGGTACCCTTCGGCGACGACGACCTCCCTGATGGTCTTGTCCTCGGCCATCGCCTGCTTCGCGACCTTGCTGGCCTTGTCGTAGCCGATGGCGGGATTGAGCGCGGTCGCGAGCGCCATCGACTGCTGGACGCGCTCCTCGCAGTGCTCCTCGTCGGCTTCGAGTTTGGCGACGAACTTCTCGGCGAACACCTCGCTCCCGTTGGCGATCAGCCGCGCCGACTGCAGGAAGTTGTTCGCGAGGATCGGCTTGTACAGGTTGAGGTCGATCTGGCCCTCGGCGGCACCGGCGGAGACGGCAGCGTCGTTCCCGACGACCTGCTTGTGGACCTGGTTGACCGCCTCGGCGACGACCGGGTTGATCTTCCCGGGCATGATGGAGGAACCGGGCTGGTTCTCCGGCTGGTCGATCTCGCCGAGGCCGTTCCGGGGACCGGAGGCGAGCAGCCGCAGGTCGTTGGCGATCTTGTTCAGGCTGCCGGCGACGGTCCGCAGGGCGCCGTGGGCCTCGGACATCGCGTCGTGGGCGGCCTGGGCCTCGAAGTGGTTGTCGGCCTCGCGGAACTCGATGCCCGTCTCCTCGCTGATGTACTCGGCTGCCTTGCCGGGGAACTCGGGGTGAGTGTTGAGGCCGGTACCGACGGCGGTCCCGCCGAGGGCGAGCTCACTCAGGTGGTCGGTGACGCTCTCGACGCGTTCGACCCCCTTCTCGATCTGGGTGCGGTAGCCGGAGAACTCCTGGCCGAGGGTGATCGGCGTCGCGTCCTGGAGATGGGTGCGGCCGGTCTTCACGACGTCGTCGAACTCGGCCTCCTTGTCAGCCAGTGCGTTGGCGAGGGTCTCTAGCGCCGGGAGGACGTCGTTCTCGACCGCTTCGAGGCTCGCGACGTGCATCGCGGTCGGGATCACGTCGTTGCTCGACTGCCCGTAGTTGACGTGGTCGTTGGGGTGGATCTCGCGGGTGCCGATCTCGCCGCCGTAGATCTCCGTCGCGCGGTTGGCGATGACCTCGTTGGCGTTCATGTTCGAGGACGTACCCGACCCGGTCTGGAACACGTCGACCGGGAACTGGTCGTCGTGCTGGCCGGCGATGACCTCGTCGGCCGCCTCGACGATGGCCTCGACCTTGTCGTCGTCGACGAGGCCGAGGTCGCTGTTGGCCAGCGCCGCGGACTTCTTGACGACCCCGAGCGCGCGGACGAACCGCCGCCCGAACGTCTCCTCGCTGATCGGGAAGTTCTCGACCGCGCGCTGAGTCTGGGCGCCCCAGTAGGCGTCGGCCGGCACCTGCATCTCGCCGAGGCTGTCCTCCTCCGTGCGGAACTCGTCGTCTGACATGCGTAGACCGACGACCGCAGTGGCGTAAAAGCCACCGAAGCGCGCTCACCCCACGTAACCGAGGCCGATCGGGACAGGCTTTTGTCACTACCGGCCGCGGCCCCTCGCCATGGACTCGAGCGACCTCCGGGCGTTCGTCGCCGAGGCGCACGCGAACGGATACGCGACGGCCGAAGGCATCGAAACCGACGACGAGCGGACGGTGATCGAATACGAGCGCGGCGACTGGCGGTACGTCGACCGCTACGTCGGGGGTCGGGAGTTCCTCGGTGCGGAAGTAGTGAACTACCGGGGCGACCCCGTGTGGGGGATGCACTACGATGGGTACCTCACGGCCGACGACGTGGGCGCGGACGAGGTGTACGACTTCCTCCGCGACGTGCTCGAACGCGTCTCCGAGTCCGATCCGTTCCGCGGCCCCGACTTCGAGCGCGGCGAGTTCGCGTACGAGTGCCGCGCGAACGGCGACCTCGGGCGGTTCGACGGGTCCGAAGCGATCCGGCTCGCTGGCCGGACGGTCTACGAAGGGCGCTTCGCCGGCGGTCGAGTGGAGTAAGGCCACCCAAGACACTTGCCGGCGGCCGTCGATGGGCCGGTCATGCGCCGCCCCGCCCTCCACCTCGCCATCGCCGTCTGCGTCCTCCTGGCCGGGTGTTCGCTGCTCGGCCCGAACCACACTCGCGACGAGCGCGCCGAATCCGCGCTCGCGGACGCGGCCGCGGCGATCAACGACACCGAGACGTATCGGTTCGACGGCGACGTCTCCGTCGTCGCGACCGTCGACGACCGAACCGAGCGCGTCGACGTCCGAACGAACGGCACCGTCGACGCCGCCGCACGGCGGATGCACGGGTTCGCCGAGCGCGACGGCGAGGTCTACGAGTCGTACCTGGACAACCGGACGCGGTACCAGGAGTGCGGCGGGATGTTCGACCGGTGGGCGGTCGACGAACAGGAGGCGGACGACTGGTCGACGCTGACGCCGGCCGTCCGACAGCTCTCCCTGCTCGAATCGGGGTCGCTGTACTACAACGGGACCGAGACCGTCGACGGCCGGGAGACGACGCTCCTCGTCGGCGAACCGACCGCCGAGGCGCTCACGCAGTACCAGGAGCGCCGGTCGCGGTCGCTGTTCGGCGGCCCGAACGTGGAGAACGCCGAAGTGCGAGTCTGGCTCGACGCGGAGACGAACCGTCCGCGGAAGACGCGGATCCGGTTCGAGGTGTCCCGGGGCGGGAACACGGCGACCGCGACGACGACGATGCGGTTCAGCGACTACGGGTCGGCAGCCTCGGTCGACGTGCCCGTGATCCCCGAGGACGACCAGTGGTCGGGGGACTGTCCCTGAAGACCCCGGCGCCGCTCGGTCACGCCTCCGCTCAGGTTCCGTCGGTGTCGGTGGCCGTTTCGGTCTCGGTCGCGGTGTCCGTGTCGGTCATCTCGTCGGTGCCCGTCGGCGCCTCGGTCTCGGCGCCGGCAGTCTCGGTCGCCGTCCCGTCGTCCTCCGGCACCACGAACCCGAGGTCGACGACCGCCTGGCCGATCTCGGTGTACGGGCCGTCCTCGGCGCCCTCGCTGGTGACGAAGTCGTAGGTCTCGTCGCCGTCGGTCTCCATGTGCGGCATGGGGATGAGCGGCTTCACCGGCGCCGGCGGGAAGGTGACCTCGGCGACCGCGTCCGGGTCGTCGAGCGTGACCTCGATCTCCCGGTGGCGGCCGGGTTCGAGGTAGTCCGAGACGCCGACGACGCTCTCGAGCGTCTGGCCCTCCACCAGACGCGCGTCGTGGAGCGCGACGTACCCGCCCTCGGAGAGCACCGCTTCCCCGACGGACACGGTGTCGCCGTCGAGCATCTGGTTCTCGAAGTCCACGGTCGCGAAGGGCATCGACTCTCCTTCGGTGCCCGTGTCCGTCGCGGTCTCGCCGACGTTCCCGTCGGGCGCCTCGGTCTCGGTCGGTGTCTCCGTCGCGGTGCCGTCGGGCGTCGCCGTGTCGGTGCCCCCGTCGTCGCCAGTCGCGGCGACGAACGCCAGGTCGACGACGGGGAGGCCGGCCTCCGCGATGGGGCCGTCCTCCTCGCCGCCGCTCTCGACGAAGTCGTAGGTGTCGTCGTCGCCGCTCTCGCGGTGGGGCATCGCGACGAGGGCGCCCGTTCCTTCGAGACTCGTCTGCTCGAAATCGGCGCCGGGCACGTCGAACAGTTGGGCCTCCGTCTGGTAGTGGACGCCCGTGTCCAGTCGCTCTGTCACGCCGACGACACTCTCCAGGACGTCGCCCTCGAAGAGGGTCAGGTCGTGGAACGCGACGTAGCCCGGCTCGGAGAACGTCGCCTCGTCGACGACCACGTCGGTTCCGCCGGTCTCCTGGTTGGTGAACTGCACCGACGCGAACGGGTCGGTCTCCGACTGGCTGTCGCCGTCCTCGTCGTCTCCCTCCTGGGCCGTCCCGCTAACGACGGCACCGCTCCCGACCGCGAGCGCGCCGGTCGCCAGCGCGCCGGACTTCAGAAACGTTCGTCGGCTCGGTTCATCTGTCGCCGTCTCCGCTGTGTTCTCGTCTGCCATACTGGATTCCTGCGGCGGGAACTAGGGAGATTCGCGGATAAACTCCGGAAACAGTTTTTGCCAGTAATTCGGGGATAGCAGGCGTCCAACACGGATTACTGTGAGTAGGGTGGTGACGTGTCGACAGTAGCGACTATGTTCGGTGACGACAGCGGTGGTTTCCGGCAGGGAACAGACCGTCACGTGCCTCGAAACGCCCAGCTTACGACCACTGAAACAGGCAGTGTCGTCGGAGGGACCACCGCACCCGGTCGACCGGGCGCGGACCGGCTCGTCAGGTCCAGCGATCGAGACCGGTCTGGACGACCGACTGTTCGATGCGCTCGAAGCCGCGCTCGACCTCGTCGGCGCCGACCTCCCACTCGTCGCAGACGTACGCGCGAGCGGCTTCCATGTCGGGTTCGATCTCGCGGTCGAAGTCGTACTCGTCGGTGACCGCCGGGTTCAAGAAGAGGTCGCGGATGCGGTCGGCGTTGTCGACGTAGACGTCGCGAGCCTCGAAGACGCCCCAGATGTCGCCGTGCTCGCGGACGGCTTTGACGGCGGTCTTCGGCCCGATGCCGGAGACCCCCTCGTTGAAGTCGGTGCCCATGAGGATGGCGGCGTCGACGAGTTGCTCCCACGTCAGGTCGTGGGTCTCCAGGGTCGCCTCGAAGTCCATCAGCTCCGGGTCGCCCTTGCTGGTGAGCTGACGGAGGGTCAGCGGCGCGCCCAGCAAGAGTGCGTCGTAGTCCTCGGTCCCGACGTAGTCGACGTCACCCTCGCGGGCCATGTGCGCGGCCTGGGCCTCGCCCTCGGCGGGCGCCTCGATCACGGGCACGTCGAGCAAGTCGAGGACCTCGCGGGTGGTCCTGAGGATGGTGTCGGTCAACCGCTGGGTCTGCGAGTCGAGGCGCGCCACGGCGATGGCGTCCCCCTCCTCGCGCGCCTGTTCGAGTTGCTCTTCGCGCTTCTCGCGTTCCTCGCGGCGCTGCTCGACCTCGTCGTCCTTGAGGTCGACGACGGACCCGTCGAAGACGAACACGGGCGTCACGTCGTGCTCGAAGAACTTCGGGAGCCCCTGGACGACGCCGACGAGGTTGGCGACTTCGTCGCCGTCGGCGGTCGTGTAGATGTCGTCGTTCGTCCACCGGACCGTCGTCGTCAGGTAGCGGTACAGCCAGTTGTGGGCGTCGACGGCGACGACCGACCCCGCCAGGTCGTCGAAGGAGACGTCCTCGATGGCCGCCAGGTCGCGCAGATCTGCGTTTCCCATTGGCCCCCGATACGGCCGAACCCGATTTGAATCCCCCGACACGAGCGACGGCGACGGACCGTCGGGCGCGACCGACCGGCGGGCTGAGCCACGAGATATTTACCGGCGAGGCCACGACGGGAAGACGACAGATGCCCCCGCTCACACGACGCCGCGCCCTCCAGGGAGCCGTCGGCCTGATCGCCGGACTGGCCGGCTGTAACGACACGATAACCGGCATCAACCGCGAGAACCCGCCGAGCGGCACGCCGGCCGTCCCCCGGCGGAGCGGCGACCAGGTCGCCAGTGACCCCGACCGTCTCGTCCTGCGCGCCGAGGGACTTGATCGGGGCGAGCCCTTCCTCTGGTTCGCCCACGACGCGGACGAACTCCCGACCGACGCAGAGACCGCACGGAAGGCAAATCGCGTCAGCGACGGTCTCATCGCCGACACCGCCACCGCGGAGACGTTCACTATCGACGACGACGCCACCTGGAGCGACCTCTCGGACCCGCCCGACGCGGTCCGGGAGTTCGTCGCGGCGACCGACTTCGAGACGGAGACGATACTCGTCGACAACTATCCCGTCGGCGCGTGTTACCGGCTCGAACTGTGTCACGTCACCTGGAGCGACGACGACGTCGAGACGCGCTACGGCAGGTTCCTCCGCGACCACGACGTCCCGTGCGAGGCCGACGCCCGCCACGCGCAGGCGACGGTCGTCCGCTTGCCCGTCGCGCTCGACCCCGACCGGATCACCGGCAGCGGGACCGGCGTCGGCAGCGGCCACTGCTTCGCCCTGCCGGGCGAGCGCGGCGAACCGGGCGCGATGGCCGCGGGCGCGTCGGGGACCGAGACCGGGACAGATGCCGGACCCACGACCGGAACACCCTCGCCGACCGCCACCGCGGAGGCCGACGGGGGCGACCGATGACCGACGACACGGAGGGGCCGGCCGGTCCCCGAGTGACTCGACGTGGCGCGCTCGCCGTCGGCGGCGCCGCGCTGCTGGCAGGCTGCGGCGTCCCGAAGTTCCTCGGGTCCGGGCCGGTCGAGGTCGACGGCGGCGAGGTGGCCGAGATCGCGAGTCGCGACTACCCGCAGATCGCCGAACCGCTCCCGGTCGACGTGAAACAGGCCCACGTCGCGACGTCGCGCGAGCGAGCGTACTCGCTGCTGGCGGCCGCACCGCTACCCCTTACCGCCGACGAACTGCCTAACGGCGCGATGCGCGAAGACGTGCACGACCACGCCGAACACGCGCGGACCCACCTCGCGGAAGCGGTCGAGGTCGCGGGGACGCGCGAGCGCCTCGAACTCCTCGCACACGCCCGCGGTCCCGCGAGAACTGTCGCGGCGACCTGGGCGTACACGCGGGACGAACTCACCGCCGCGGACGTGCGCGAGGCGTGGGAGTCACACGTCGCAGACGTCGAGACCTTCCGCGAGCAGCGCGAGTTCGTCGGCGTGGACCCGGTCCGCGCGGTGATCGTCCACGACGTCGTCGATCGGTGGCTCGCGGACGCCGCCGACGACGGCGTGCTCAGGTCCGCAGGGGAAGAGCTCGACACCGCGCTCGTCGTGGGCGAGCACGCCGGCGCGGTGGAGGAAGGGGAGGCGGCGCTCGCCGACGCTCGCCACGTCTACGAGCAGTTCGTCGACTCGCTCTCCGACCCGACTTCGATCCGCGAGCGGGTTCTCGCCGCGCACGACTCGCTGGACGAGACGATCGACTCGCGGCTGGCCGACCTGCCGGGCGAAGACGCGGACGTGCTCGCCGAGTTCGAAGGCGACCTGGAGCGGACCGTGGTCGGCGAGGCCCTCCGGAGCCTCCACTCGGACCTCCCGTACGAGGTGCGAGTACCGGACGACCCCGGCGCCGCGACGACGCTCCTCGGGCGGGTGGACGGCCTCGCGGAGATCGGCGCGTTCGAAACGGTACGCGACCGCGTCGAGGCCGGCGACTATCGGACGGTCGAGGACGTCGAGGACGTCCTCGAGATCCGACGGGCGGCGGTCACTGCGATGGAGGACGCGCCGGGAGCGTGCGCCGACGAGCGGCTCGGGCGGACGGTGCTCGCCGACCTGACGGGCTGGTTCGACTACGTCGAGCGGGACCTGAGCCGCTACGACGACCCGGTCGAAGTCGCGGACGTCGCGGACGAACTCGCCGTCTACGTCGGCATCGAGGCCATCGCGTCGGCGACGCCCGCCGCCGTCGACGAGGGGTTGGCGGCGCTGGACGTCGCGTAGGGGACGACGCCACCCGCGACGACCGCACGGCGATCGCTCAGACCCCAGCGTCCTCTCAGGCCCAGCGTCCTCTCAGGCCCAGCGTCCTCTCAGGCCCAGCGTCCTCTCAGGCCCAGCGTCCTCTCAGGCCCAGCGCCCTCTCAGGCCCAGCGCCCTCTCAGGCCCAGCGTCCTCTCAGGCCCAGCGTCCTCTCAGGCCCA
This sequence comes from Halosimplex amylolyticum, assembly GCF_051414035.1. Lineage (NCBI taxonomy): Archaea > Methanobacteriati > Methanobacteriota > Halobacteria > Halobacteriales > Haloarculaceae > Halosimplex > Halosimplex amylolyticum. The sequence continues at coordinate 811,178 of NZ_JBLKNW010000002.1, forward strand.
GCGCCCTCTCAGGCCCGGCGTTCGACCGAATCCACGGCCGCTGGCGCCGATTCCACGTGTTCGATTCCCGCTATCCCCTCGATCCGGTGCGTTCCGATACCCGCGACGGGCTTGCCGAAGTCGAGCGCGTGACCCAGTTCCGAGAGGGTCCCCGTCCCGCCGTCGACGGCGACCACGGCGTCGCCGTTCATGACGACCAGAACGTTCCGCGCGTTGCCCATCCCCGTCGCGATGGCGGTGTCGACGTACTCGTTCGCGTCGGCGCGGCGCTCGGTCGGGAGGATCCCGATAGTGCGTCCACCGGCCGCGCTCGCGCCGCGACAGACCGCTTCCATGACGCCGCCGAGACCGCCACAGACCACTTCGTGGCCGCGCTCGGCGAGTTCCCGGCCGAGTCGTTCCGCCGTCGCCGCTTGCTCCTCGGTGACCACGCCGCCGCCGATGACGCTGACTCGCATGGCGACGGCTTGCGTCCGCCCCCGTAAATCAGCACTTACCGACAGAAAACTTATTCACTCGAAATTTGAGTCACTAGCCGATGGCTCCCACGGACGACGCAGTCGGTACAGTCGGCCCGACCGACGCGAGCGCCGCCCTCCTCGACCGCCAGAGCCACGACGGGATGGTGGTCCCCGACTACGAGGGGTACTGTCTCGCGAACGTACCCGGCACGGCCGCGGGCGCCCTCGGCGTGGACGTCGGTCGATCGCTGCCTGCGGGCCTGCCGATCGACATCGACGCGGACGTCTCGCACGTCGTCGTCGTCCTCCTCGACGGCCTCGGCTGGCAGCGGTGGCGCCGCGACGGGAACGACCACCGGTTCCTGTCGCGCCTCGCGGAGCGCGGCGCCGTGACGCCGCTGACGAGCGTCTGCCCGTCGTCGACGGCGACGGCTATCACGACCCTCCACACGGCGGCCACGCCGGCGGAACACGGGGTCCTCGGCTGGGACGTTCACCTCGCCGAGCACGACGACATCGTCGGAGCGTTCCCGCACACCGTTCGCGAAGACGTCGCCGACCCGGCCGGCGACCGGATGCCGACGGTCGAGTCGGCGGAACTGGTGGCCGCCGAGCCCGTCTACCCGACGCTGGCGGACGCGGGCGTCGCGGCGCACGTCGTCCAGGGGCCGGAAACCCTCGGCACGGACTACGCCGACGCCACGTTTCGCGGCGCCGAGCAGACTCCCGCCGACGGACCGCGCGAGACGGCACGGGCCGTGCGTCGGGTCCTCGAATCCGCCCGCGGGCAGACCTACACCTACGCGTACCTCCCGCAGCTGGACGCGACCTCCCACGAGTTCGGCACGGACTCCGGCGCCTACCACGACGCGCTGGCGACGCTGACACGCTGTCTCTCCCTGGAACTCTACGACCGGCTCGACTCGGACACGGCCGCGGAGACGCTGTTGATCGCGACCGCCGACCACGGGATGGTCGACCTCGAACCCGGACCGGCGGGCTGTCTCGACCTGTCGACCGTCGACGGCCTGACCGACGGGCTCGAGCGGCGGCCGTCGGGGGAGCCGACGCCACCGTTCGCCGACCCCCGACTGACGCACCTCGCCGTCCGTGACGGAGCGGTCCACGACGTCGTCGACGCGCTCGAACCGCACGGCGTCGACGCCTTCACCCGCGAGGAAGTGCGGGAGCTGGGACTGTACGGACTCGACCACGGTCCGGTCTTCGAGCGGCGGTCCGGTGACCTCGTCCTGACGCACCCGAACAGAAAGCTGGTACACCCCGCCGTGGAGAACGTGGTGTCGCACGTCGGGATGCACGGCGGTCTCACGCCCCGCGAGATGGTCGTCCCGTTCGCGGCGGCGCGGCTGTCGGACCTGCAGTGACGGCGAAAACGGGCGGCGGAACCGAGCGGCGAAAGCGAAACGCGGAATCGAGAGCGAGTGACGAGTGGCCTTATTCGACCTGTTCGAACCAGTCCTCGACGCGGGACACGGGCGCACCCGTGATGTCCGCGACGTCGACCGGGTCGCTGGCCGCGAGGTCGGCGACGGTGGTGATGTTCGCCTCGTGCAGGCGGTCGGCGTAGGTCGGGCCGATGCCCGCGACGGTGTCCACGTCGGGGCTCGTGGGTTCGTCCTCGGCGGCCGTCTCGGCGACGGCTTCCTCCTCGGCGGCCGGACCCGGCTCTGCGGCCTCCTCCTCGGCGGCTTCCTCCGCCGGGGTCACGTCGTCGGGGTCGGCCGCGGCGCCGGCGGTCTCGGAGGACTCCTCGTCGGTCTCGGGGGCGCGGTCGGCGTACCACTCGCAGACCTCGGGCCAGACCTCGTCGTGCGAGGACGAGGACACCGAGAGGCCGATGTGACCGGTGGCGTACTCGATGGTGGTCACGTCGTCGGAGCCGACGACCTCGTTGAACGGCTTGGAGGCGTCGGCGGGGATGAGGTGGTCGTACTCGCCCATGATCTGGAGGACGGGCATGTCGATGTTCTCGACGTTCACGTGCTGGCCGTCGAGGTACATCTCGTTCTTATAGAGCTTGTTCTCCTGGTAGAGGTCGGTGAGGAACTGGTCGTAGGCCTCGCCGGCGACGTCGATGCCCTCGGAGAGCCACCGCTCCATGCGGCCGAAGTTCTCGACGAAGCCCTCGTTCTCGAGGTTCTCGTAGAACCGGATGTACTTCGAGACGTAGTTGTCGACCGGGTCCATCAGCGCGAACCCGACGTCGAGGAACTCCGCGGGGACGTTCCCGAACGTGTCGGTGACCTCCTCGGGGTCGTAGTACTCGTCGGAGCCCCACTCCTCGAGGATGCCGCCGGTCCCCTGGAAACAGAGGCCCGCGGCCATCAGACCGAGCGCGTTGACCTTCTCGGGGTGGAGCGCGGCGTACATGGCCGACATGGTGCCGCCCATGCAGTAGCCGAGGATGTTGATCGCGTCCTGGCCGGAGCGCTCGCGCACCTCGTCGACGCAGTTATCGATGTAGCGGTTGACGTAGTCGTCCAGCGTGAGGTGCTGGTCCATCCGCGAGGGCTCGTTCCAGTCGATGAGGTAGACGTCGTGGCCCGCTTCGAGCAGGCGCCGGACGACCGACCGCTCGGGCTGCAGATCGAGGATGTACGGCTTGTTGATCAGCGCGTACACGATGAGGATGGGGACGTCGTGGGTCTCCTCCGGCTCGATACCGGCCTCCTCGGGCTTGTAGTGGAGGAGTTCGAGCTTGTTCTCCCGGTAGACGACCTCGCTGGGCGTCTGGCCGACGTCGACGGTCTCGACGGTCGCCAGCGCCTCGGGGAGGTCGGCGTTGCTCTCGGTCGCCTGCGTCATCGTCTCCAGCGCGGTGCGCTGGGCGTCCAGGGCCATCGAGATGGGGTTGAACGGGTCTACGCGTTCGCTCGCCATCTTACTCCTCCAGGTTGTCGAGGATGCGGTCGAGCTTCTGTTCGACGTCGTGCTGGCGCCGTTCGAGTTCGACGAGCCGCTCGCCGACTTCGTCGAGGTCGTCCCGGGTCGAAAAGCCCATCTGGGAGAGCGTGTCCTGACTCACGTCGTCGGCCTCGCGGCGCATCTCCATCATGCGCTCGACGAGCTGGCCGTTCGCGGCGGCGAAGGCGCTGGTCGACATGACCTCCTTGAACGCCTCGTTGGCCGACTGCAGCCAGATGTCGCGGTACTCCGCGGGGGCGACGTCTTCGCCCTGTGCGGCGTCGGTCGTCCGCTCGAACATCTGCTCGGCGGCGTCCATCCACACCTCGTAGGCGCGGTTGTAGCCCTGGAAACCCTCGGCCATCGCGTCCTCCTCGGGGACCGAGTCCTCGACGGCCTCGGCCCACGACTCGACGAACGCGGCCTGGGCTTTCATGTTCTGTTCGAGGGAGTCGGCGACCGCGTCGTTCATCTCCTCGACCATCTCTGTCCACTGATCCTGCATCTCCTGCATCTCGTTGGTGTTGCTCATGGGTATGTCTCCGGTGTACTGAAAGAAAAAACCGTGTTCTACGCCTCGACGGCCTGCGCGGCGCGCTCCTGGACGTCGCTGACCTGGTCCTGCAGGTCCTCGACCTGGTCCTGGAGCGACTCGAGCTGCTCGCCCCACTGCTCGGCCACGTCGACCGACTGGGACTCGAGCTCCTCGTGGGCCTCGACCAGCATCGCGACCTGCTCGTCGAGCGCTTCGACGTAGTCGGCGGCCAGCTCGTCGTAGGCGTCGACGCCCTGCTCGTACTCGTCGGCGACGGTCTCGAAGACCTCCGCGTGGTTGTCGAGGAGGAAGTCGTACTGCTCGTCAACCGCCGCGCGGACCTCGTCGACGGTGCCGGCGGCGCCGGGGACGCTCGACTCGACGACGTCGAGGTAACTGTGGGCGAGCGTCTGGGACAGCTCGACGCCGCGACGCTGGGCCGACTGCTGGCTGTCGAAGCTGTCGACGACGGCCGCGTTGACCGTCTGCTGGAAGTCGATGGTCTGCTCCAGAGCCTTCTGGCTCTGCTCGATCGTCGCGCGCTGCATCTCGAACGCCGTGGTGATGGGGGTCGTGTATGCCATGTGTATCACTCTCGATTTCGCTTGACCGGGATGACGACGGTCTGGACGATGTCTCCCTCCTCGATGTCGAGCGCTTCGCGCTCGGCGTCGGGGATGGAGATCCGGCCGCCGGACTGGACGCGAGTCTTGAACGTCGCCGTCTGACTCATCGCGCCGAGCTGGTTCATGTCCAGCCCGCCGGCGCCAGTCTGCATCATCTGACTGATGATCTCTTGCTGCTGTTCCATCGCCTGCTCGCCGGCCTCCTGCCAGCCTCGAAACATCGGCGGCCACGTCGGACCGTCGTTCTCGTCGGTCATCGGTCAACAGTATCTACACCCCTCGAACACATAAGGGTTGCGCTGAATACCATCTGGTACCATTCGCTACCATTGGATGGATCGGGGTGCGTTTCCCCGGTGTTCGAATCGGATCTATCGGTCGGATCGAACCGTGTCGAATCGGGGAGCGTCAGACCGGCCGAGTTGGATCGGACCGAGTCAGGCCGGCCGAGTTGGATCGGACCGAGTCGATTTGAGTCCGAACGGATCGGCACTCGCTGGCTGGTCCGCGGGCTGGGACTCCCGGTCGGTCGACGGAGCGGCGCAGTCCTGGAAGTGGGCCCCGGGAGGACCGTGGGCTCACGGTGCGGGTGAGCGACCGAACCGATTCCCAGTGAGCGATCCCACGGGGGCAGATCTCGGTGTCCCCGGGAGCCGGTTCCGGGAATCGTCGAGGAACGAACGGGGTACCACCGAGAACGGACGCGGGAACTATCCGGGCTGACGTGTTCGCGCACTCGCACGATCAAGTGCGGTAATCCGTCGTTACTGGCGCCTGGCGAGGGTAACCAGCCTCGGCGGAAGTCGGATTTTCTATCGCTGCAGAAACTTCCGGTAGTAAGCCCCCCGTATCCCGTAGAGACGGCTGAGAGACCGCCTCTCGGGCGTTTCCGTGTTATTCCGTACCACTACGTTTTAATAGCATCAAACCCAAACGAGGGTATCGATGAGTTCTGAACCGCACCGAAACGCGCTGCTTGACACGTGGACGCAGACGTCGTCTCACATGTTCAACAGCGTTGTCGCGGCCAACCGGGCGGCGTTCGCGGCGTTCGGCGTCTCGCCCTCGTCCGACGAGGATGGGGTAGCAGCCGTCGACCGGATCGAGGCCGACGAGGACCTGCCCGAGTGGCACGTCGAGTTGACGGAACACGACCGCGGACGCCTCGGCGTCGGCGACCGGGTCGAATTCACCAAGACGCTCTCCGACCGGGACGTCAAATCGTTCGCCGCCGCGAGCGGCGACACCAACCCGCTCCACCTCGACGACGAGTTCGCGAGCAAGACGCGCTTCAAGGGCCGCATCGCCCACGGGACGCTCGTGGGCGGCCTGATCAGCGCCGGACTCGCCCGCCTGCCCGGCCTGACTATCTACCTCTCCCAGGATCTCGAGTTCCACAACCCCGTCCGCCTCGGCGACCGCCTCACCGCCGAGTGCGAGATCGTCGAAGATCTGGGCGACGACCAGTACCGCCTGACGACCCGCGTCGTCGACGACGGCACCACCATCATCGACGGCGAAGCCGTCGTCCTCGTCGACGAACTCCCCGACGACGACTGAGACGAGTTTTCTGCGCGTTCGGCTTGTGTACAACCGACCTGTGAGAACCACCGCTACTGCCTCTGCGGTCGGTACGATCGGCGTCCGCGACTCACGGTGTGACTTCGACGGACCCACGGTGTGAACGGCTCGCCGTCACCGACCAGTCGTTGCCCCTCCTCAGTCCCCCTCCTCGTAGACGCCCTCCCCTTCCAGGCGAGCGCGTTCGCGGACGACCGAGGGCGTCCGACACGTGCCCGGCGCGCCGGTCACCTGCGGGACGGTACAGTTGTTACAACTGGCACACAGCGCCGCCGAATCCCCGCGCTGGCCCGCCTGACCGAGCAGTCGCGCGCCAAGCCGCGGCTCGGCGTAGAACGGCCGACCCATCCCGACCAGGTCACAGGCCGGTTCCCCGCCCGACGCGCCCAGTAACTCGTCACAGGCCCCCCGTTCGCGGACGCCGCCCTCGCAGAGGACGGGCACGTCGACCCTCCGTCGCACCCGTCGGCAGAGGTCGGCGTTCCAGCCGGCCTCACGCGGGAACCGGCGGCTCTGCAACCGATTCAGCGCAGCGATAGCCTTCGCACGCAACGGGCCGCCGAACGCCTCGGCGTAGCCGCGCCGCAGGTCTTCGGCCGCCCAGGCGCGGTCCGGGTACGCGCCGCGGACGACGCTCATGTCCCAGAACGTCGAGACCTCGACCGGGACCACGGCGTCGTAGCCGATCGCGGCGACTCGCTCGCAGATTCCGACCGCGTCGTCGCGCGAGAGCGAGCGGCGGACGAATCGGGGTGCGGCGGTCTCGGCCGGCACTTTCGTCGCCAGCGGCACGTCGCCAGCGTGCTCTCGAACTGCGTCGTGGACCGCCTCCAGGAAGCGCACGCCGCCGCTGCCCGGCGGTTCGGCGGGCCCGTCGCCGAACTCGTCGCCGCGGCGGTTGTAGAACGGCGAGAGGAACTGCTGGACGATGCCCATGTTCGCGCCGGAGAGGTGGATCCCGTCGTAACCCGCGTCGGCCGCGTAGCCCGCCGCTCGCCCGAACTGGTCGGCGAGGTCGTACACCTCTGCCGTGGACATGACGACCGGCTCGAAATCGACGAGGCCGAGGCGGTCGAGCGCGCGCAGTTGCGGAGGCGGCCGCGAGACGGCGAGCTCCTCGTGGTCCGGATTCCGGGCGCGGTGGCCGGCGTGCCAGACGGCCATGCTCCGCAGGCCGCCGTGGGCCAGCTGGACGAAGATGCGGCCGCCGTGGTCGTGGACGGCGTCGGTCAGCCGCGAACAGCGCGCGACGAACGCGGGGTCGTGAAAGCGGGTCATGTTCGGCGCCGCGCAGCCGCTCTCGGCCGTGACGATGCTCGCGCCCTGGAAGATCAGCCCGACGCCCGACGCCGCGGTCGGTTCGAGTTCGTCGACGAACGTATCCACCGCTTCGGGGCCGTTACCGGCGCATTCGAGCAGCGGCGCACGGTAGAGGCGGTTGGGGAGGTCGACCCCGCCGACGGAGACCGAGTCGTCGAGCGTCGCCATACGCCGACTAATCGAGTTCGCAGGTTAAGCTTACTCCCGTAGTGTGCCGGCGGCTACCGGTCCGCGGCCGGGTCGAACCGTCTCGCACCTATTTACGCGTGATCGGCCTCGGTACGGACGTCACAATGACAGGGACGATACTGCTCTCGCTCGGTGGGGTCGACTCGACCGAAGCGGCGACCACAGAGATCGACCACGCCATCGAATACGCCCTCGACGTGGCACAGCGCCGCGGTGGGGCTGTCCACGCCCTCTACGTCGTCGACACCGGCCGCTACGGGGAGCCGGCACTGAGTTCCACGGAGATCCTGATCGACGACGCGGAAGACGCCGGTCACGACCTGCTCGTCGAGGCCGAAGCGCGCGGTCGGAAACGCGGAATCAGGGTGCACACGCGGTGCTGTCACGGGCGTCCGAACGAGGAACTGCCCGCCTACGCCGCCGAGATAGACGCCGACGCGGTCGTGCTGACCGGGCGGCGCGTCCCCGGCCGTGTCAGGCGAGAACTCGAACGGACCGCCGACACCGTCGTCACCCCCGGAGCCGTCGTCGGCCGGTGACCTCCTGGCCCGCCAGCAGCGTCCGGCAGCGACCGGCTCCGCCCGCGAAATCTTCGACAGGCGCTTCCGTGGCCGTGAGACACTTCTCCCGCGGGGCCGATGCGTCGGTATGCGAGTCGCTGTCGCCGGCACCTTCGGCCCGATCCACGACGGTCACCGCGCCCTGTTCAGGAAAGCGCTCGAACGCGGCGACGAGGGTGTCCTCGTCGCACTGACGAGCGACGAGTTCGCTCGCGGCAAACGCGAGCGGCCGGTCCCCGACTTCGCGGACCGGCGCGAGCGGATCCGCGAGGAACTCGAAGCGCTCGACGAGTGGGATCGCGAAGTCGAGATCAGAGAGCTCCGGGACGAACACGGCATCGCGTCGACCGACCCGTCGCTCGACGCGCTGGTCGTCTCGCCGGAGACGGCCCACGAACTCGCGGATATCAACGACGAACGCGCCCGGCGCGGACTCGACCCGATGGAGGGGTTCGTCGTCCCGTTCGTCCGCGCGGCGGACGGCGAGCGGATCTCCTCGACCCGGCTCGTGGCGGGAGAGATCGACGAACACGGCGGTCTCACCGGGGACGGTGACGGGAGCGATGGCGAGAACGAGAGCGGTGGTGCGGGCGGGAGCGGTGGCGGGGACGGGAGCGGTGCTGCGGACAAGAGCGATACCGAGAACGGGAGCGACGGCGGGACGTCCTGACCGGTCACCGGACGACGGTCACGGGGAGCGACGACCGCTCGACGATGCCTTTCGCGACGCTGCCGAGCACGCGCTCGTGCGCGTCGGAGAGCCCCCGATGCCCGACGAAGACGCCGTCGTACCCCTCGGTGATCGCGAAGTCCGGGACCGTCTCGACGGGGTCCCCGTAGAGCAGTTCGCGGTCGACATCGAGGCCCGTCTCGGCCGCCCGGTCGACTGCCTCTTCGAGGAGTCGATTCCCCCGCTCCTCGGCGTCGGCGACGCTCTCGACGACGAGGCGGTCCTCGAAGTCGGCGCTGTCGCTCGGCGGTCGGCTCCCGCCCCGGTCGTACACGTCCGGGTCGACCGAGTGGACGGCCGTCAGCGACGCCCCCGCAGCCGTCGCCATCTCGACGGCGTGGTCGAGCGCCCGATCGCTCTCGGCCGACCCGTCGACAGCTATCACGAATCGCATACGTTATCGTTCGTCGCGGACCGTCCTGAATCTTACTCCGCGGCCCGTACGAGGCGCGACTCGACGTTATTCCTCGGTCTCGTCCTCGCCCGCGCGCACCGTCAGCACGGGCACCTCGGCCGTGCGGACGACCTTCTCCGTGACGCTCCCGAGGAGGTACCGCTCCAGCCCGGTGCGGCCGTGCGTGCCCATCACGACGAGGTCGATGTCGTTCTCCTCGACGTAGTCCAGTATCGAGCGGTGGGGCCGCCCGGTCGCGACCGAGCCGACGGCGTCGACCCCCGCGTCGCGCGCTCGCGTCACCGCCGCGTCGGTGGTGTCCTCGCCCATCTGCTCGAACGACTCGACGAGGTCGACTGCCCCGGTCTCGGGGCCGACCGCCGACACGTCGACGACGTACAGCGAGTGAACCGTCGCGTCGAACGCCGCGGCGAGGTCGACGGCCTCGTCGAGTGCTCTGCTCGCGCCATCGCTCCCGTCAGTCGGAACGAGGATGTCCTCGTACATACTCGAACGTTCGGCTCACAGACGTAAACTGGTGACGCCGGTTCTCACCCGACGGGAACCGTGCGCGGCGGTCGAGTCGTCGGAAGCGATCCGGTCGCTCACTTCTCGACGTCGAGGAGGGCGACGCGCTCGCGGACGACGTCGGCGAGCGTGCCGTCGACCGCGTCGAGTTCCGCCTCGCCCACCTCGAAGAACTCGCGGACGCGTTCGGGGTCGTATCGCCCGAGCGTTTCGGCCGGCCCCAGCGTCGCCGGACCGTCCATGTCGCGCACGGCCGCCACTGCGTCCCGTTCGGCGTCGCCGGAGCCACCGTCTCCCGCATCGACGAGGACGACGACCGGACACTCGCCCTCGCTGACGCCGATCTCCAGCGCGCGGTCGATCTGGCGCGTCCCCGCGGCGTACAGCAGGATCTCGACGCTCCGTTCGCGGGCGACGTTCTCCTCGCGGCCGATGGCCCGGTCGGCGAGTTCGACCGCTCGCTCCAGGTGCGCTCGGTCGACCACGTACCGCGCGTCGAACGCCTGCACGGTGACGCCGTGGTCGTCGCCGATATCGCCGAGTCTGGCGACGAACCCGTCCAGATCCTCGACCGTCGCGACGCCCTCGACAAGTTCCATCAGGCTCCTCCTCGACCCATCAGAAGTCACCCAGGCTCGACTGGTCTTCCTCGTCGTCCGGTTCTGCCCCGTCGGCGCCGTGACCGGAGCTGGCGCCGTCGTCGTTCTCGTCCGGCCGGGCGGTCGCGTCGGGGTCGACGCCGTCCATCGACGGGTCGCGATGCCCGGCGTTCTCCAGGACGGTCTCGGCCGTGCGCTCGCGGCCGCGGAGCGCGCCGAGGACGACCGACTTGTCGGCTTCGCGCAGGTCGGCGCGGTCCTCGATGCCCGCCTGGTAGAGGCGGCGGGCGCGCTTGCGGCCGACGCCGCGGACGCCCGCGAGGTCGGTCAGCTCTTCGCGGACGCCGTGTTCGGCGCGGACCCGCGCCTCGCGGACGGCCGGCGCGAGTCCGAGTCCGAGTTCCCCCGCGAGCGACTCCGCGGCGCCGAGCAGCCACTGGGCGGTTTCGACCTTCCCGCGCACGTCGCCGGGGCCGACGCCGTAGCGGTCGGTGATCTCGTCCTCGTCGACCTCGCTGGCCCAGTCTTCGAGCAGGCGGGCGGTCTTCAGCGCCGAGAGCCAGTCCTCGAACGCCGGGTCGAACTCGCTTGGCATCGACCCGAGGAACTCCTCCTCGCGCTCGAAAGCGAGCATCTGGTACTCCTCCTCGTCGCCCGAGCGCAGGTAGAGCTCGTACATGTCCGGGGTGCGGGCGACGAGGTGGTAGAGCCCCAGCGCCGTGGGGTCCGGACGCTCGGCCTCCTCGTCGTCGTCGATCTCGTCGGCCAGTTCACCGGCGGTCGTGAAGCCGGGCGGCTCCTCGTCGGCCGCCGGGCTCGCGCTCTCCGAGCGCGCTCGACCGTCGCCGCGCTTCCACGCGCGCAGGCCGTCGATGATCTCCGCGGCGCTCATCGGGTCGAGGTAGAGCCGCGAGACGGTGTGGCCCAGCGAGGTGGCGGTCAGGTCGTCGCCGTCGCGTTCGAGGAACTCGTTCACCTCCAGGTACTCGATCATGTTGTCCATCACGCGCTCCAGTCGGCCGCGCTCGGTCGTCTGGGAAGCGTACAGCGTCTGTTCGAGGAACTCCAGCAGGCCCTCGCGGGAGTTGGCGAACCCCGAGGCGACGGTGGCGAGGATGTGCGTGCGCAGCGCGGGCTCGGCGGCGAGCTTCGACTGGACGGGCTCGGGGTCGGCCCAGACGTAGCGCTCGAACAGTTCGTCGAGTTCGTCGTGGCTGTTGGCGATCAGGAGGGCTTCGCCGTAGGGGTCCAGTCCCGGCCGGCCTGCACGCCCCATCATCTGGTGCACTTCGAGTACCGAGAGGGGTTGCATCCCGCCGGCGGTGCCGTCGTAGCGGCGCCAGTCGCGGACGACGACGCGCCGCGAGGGCGTGTTCACGCCCGCCGCGAGCGTGGGCGTCGCGGAGACGACCTTCACCAACCTATCGCGGAACGCCTCCTCGACGAGCGAGCGGTGCCCACTGGCCAATCCGGCGTGGTGGAAGGCGGCGCCGCCCTCGACGGCGTCGGCCAGGTCGTCGCTCGTGTCGGTGTCGCTCACGTCGCGGATCTCGTCGGCCACGTCGGCGAGTTGCGCCTTCTCGTCAGGTGTGAGGTGCGGTTCGACCGTCGAGGCGAGCCGTCCGGCGGCGGCCTCGGCGTTGCGCCGCGAGTTGACGAACACGAGCGTCGACCCCTCGTCTTCGAGCGTGTCGCGGACGATGGCGGCCGTCGGCTTCTCGGAGTTGCGGACCGGGAGTTCGCTCTGGCTCCCGTCTTCGAGGTGGAGCGCCTGGCCGTAGTGGACGCCTTTCTTCAGGTCGATGGGGCGCCAGTCCGAGTCGACCAGCGCGGCGTCGAGCCACTCGGCGAGCGCCTCGGCGTTGCCGATGGTCGCCGAGAGCGCGACGGTCTGCAGGTCGGGGTTGAGCTGTCGCAACTTCGCGAGCGTGACCTCCAGCGTCGGGCCGCGCTGGCCGTCGTCGACGAGGTGGACCTCGTCGGAGACGACGCAGGTGAGGTCCTCCAGCCAGGGCGCGTCGTTCCTGACCAGCGAGTCGACCTTCTCGCTGGTGGCGACGACGATGTCCTTGGTCGCGAGCCAGCCCCCCTCCGACTCGTAGTTGCCGGTCGAGACGCCGACGTCGAGGCCGTACTGCTCGAACTGTTCGAACTCCTCGCGCTTCTCGCTGGCGAGCGCGCGCAGGGGGACGATGTAGAGTGCCTTCCCCCTGCGCGCGCTCGCGACTTCGCCGCGCTCCTCGTCCGGGGCGGATCGGGCCCCGCGTTCGACGCTGGAGAGCATGGCGAGCGTGGCGACGAGCGTCTTGCCGCTGGCCGTGGGGACGCTGGCGACGAGGTTCTCGCCCTGCGTCACGCCGGCGTCGACCGCCTCGGCCTGCGGCGGGTACAGCGACTCGATGCCGTCGGCTCGCAGGTGGTCGGGCAACCAGTCGGGCACGCCCGGGATGTCCGCGACGTCCATTACGAGCGTGGTAGTGCGCTCCGTGATTTAAACTGTCGGGACCGGATTCCATCTTTCCGCTCGGGGGTCGCCGAGGGCGACCCCCGAGCCAAAAATGTGGTCTCGCCGAGCGAGGTGGTTCGAGAGAGCGAAGCTCTCGCCCGATGCCGAAAATCTTCGATTTTCGAGCACGACGCTCGGAAGTCGCAGTCCGCGCAGTGAGCGAAGCGAACGAGGGCTTGTCAGAGCGGAGCTCTGACAGTGAATCGCGCTCGCTCCGCTCGCGCGAATGCCAGTGGTCCGTTCGCACATCCCACAGAGCACTCTCGTCCGGAGGACCACCCACGCTTAGGTGCGCGCACGCCCATCACCAACCCATGCAGGTCGAAGCACATTCGGCGAACGAGACGGTCGAAGTCGTAGACGGCGTCCACCTCACACAGCTCGCTGTCGGCGAGCGGACGAGCGTCCAGCACGTGCACATGGAACCGGGCGCGGTCGTCCCGGAGCACAGCCACGAGCACGAGCAGGTAGGCTACATCACTAGCGGCTCAGGCGTGTTCGTCGTCGACGGCGAGGAGTTCCCCGTCAGCTCGGGCGACTCCTACCACCTCGCCGCCGACGAGCCGCACAGTTTGGAGAACACCGGCGAGGAACCGCTCGACGGCATCGACGTGTTCTCGCCGCCGCGGGCGAACCCCGACTGGCAGGACTGAACGGCGCAGTCCCACGCGGATCCGGACGCGGCGAACCCGTGAGTCCAAAGGTCTAAGCCCCGTCGTCGCTAACGTCGGAACACTATGAGCACCGAAACCGAGGGCGGCGACGACCTCGAAGAGCGCATCTCGAACTTCCTGCGGCGGAACTTCCCGCAGATCCAGATGCACGGCGGCAGCGCGGCCATCGAGGAGATCGACCGCGAGAACGGCTCGGTCACCATCCAGCTCGGCGGCGCGTGTTCGGGCTGTGGCATCTCCCCGATGACCATCCAGGCCATCAAGACCCGAATGACCAAGGAGATCCCGGAGATCGAGACCGTCAACGCCCGCACCGGCGGCGGCATGGGCGGCGGCGAAGGCATGATGGGCGCCGACACCGGCCCCTCCATGCCCGGCGAGTCCCGCGGCGGCGACATCGACGACGACGAAGGCCCCGAAGCCCCGTTCTGAACGCCCGCCCCTCGGTCCACTTCTCGTCTTTTTCCACCTCGCCAGTCGCGACGCTATCGGTGAGGTTCGAACGCCCGAAAACGCGGTCGACTACAGCCCCAGCGCCGTCGTGACGGGGATCCCGGCCGCGACCGCGCCGAGGAGATAACCGCCGAGGACGCCGGCGTTCAGCGGCGGGAGCCCAGCGTGCGCGCCCTCGACCCGGTGGACGAGATACAGGAGGCCGGCCATCCCGACGAGACCGCCGACGAGCGCGCCGATCGCGGGTGCGTTGGCGTTCAGCGCCGGGACGACGACGGGCGCGTCGAGGAACGCGCCCGCGCTCACTGCGAGCATCCCCGGGATGAGCGCGTCGCCCAGCCCGAGGAGCGCGATCTCGGCGCGTGCCGGGCTCTCGGCGGACTGGTCGTCGGCAGACACCGCGCCGTCATCGTCCGCTCCGCCGCCCATCAGGTCGAAGTCGGGGTCGCGCATCGAGAAGTCCAGCGAGTGCGGGACGACGAAGACGATGGGCGCCTTCAGGTCGCCTAATCCGGCGGCGAGTTCCTGCATGTGACCGGAGACGTAGACCGCGTAGGCGTCGTAGCCGGCCCACACGATCAGGAGCACGACCACCGGGAACGGGCCGAATCCGAGGCCGAGCATCGGGATGGCCGCCGCGCCGAATATCACGGCGGCGACGTCGTTGACGTACCACTCGGGGTACACCCAGAGGACGACGAAGGTGAGGGCGGCGACGCCGATCGAGACGGGGCTCGTCGGCAGGCCCATCAGCGCGCTTCCGCTCGCAGCGATCTCTCCGATCCCGGTCAGGGCGACGAACGCCACGGCGGTGAGCGTGCTCGCGGACCCGAGGAGGAACACGCGGACGAGTGCCTCCCCGTATCCGTAGCGGAACGCGGCGACCATGACGCCCGTCGCGACCAGCAGCATCACCGCGAAGACGCCCACGTTCCCGACGTCTCCGGGGTCCTGAAACATCGCCAGTCCCATCCCCGCGACCTCGTCGGTCAGCGCGAGCCCGAGGACGATGGTGGCCGCGTACAGCGCGACGATCCCGACGTAGGCGTACGTCCCAGACGGGATTCCCGTCGTGCGTTCGGTCGCATCGGCGGTCCGTTCGCTCATCGGTCGACTCCCGAACGGACCGCGGTCGTCGGCTCCCCGTGTGCCGCCAGCCGTTGCATGGTCGTGTCAGACGGCCACCGCGTGCAAATACTTCTCGGACTCCGGCTAGGTGTTGTCGAAGAGTGACTGTCGGCTCGCGACGGCACGGCGTCGAACTGGAACGCCAACACAGCACGAAAGCCCCCGCTGCTCTCGACTCGCGCGAGTCGCTGCGCTCCTCACTCCGTTGCGGTGCTTGCTTCCTCGTGCTTCGTCGAGAACAGCGGCCCCTTTCAGTCCCACCCGCACAGACTTGCTGTCCAGCCGATACGGGCGGGACTGTAAGGGGTTCGCGCGCTGGGGGAACCCGGGCGAAGCAAACACCGCAGGGAGCGTAGCGACCGAGGAGCACAGCGAGTCCCGGGACCACAGTGCGCGAGAGGCTGTCGTGCTGTGTCGGCCGCGGTCCACTCACTGTCAGCTGTGGTCGAAGTCACGGGCACGGAGCCGCTCGTGCGGGAGCCCCATCGAGTTTCTCGAACCCGGAATCACGGACTTTAATTCCGTGCGTGGCGGTTCCCCTCTCATGAGCGAGACAGACGGTCCGGGGAACGTCCTCTTCGTCGTCACGGACACGGTTCGGAAGAGCCACCTCTCCGTGTACGGCTACGACCGGCCGACGACGCCGAACCTGGAAGACTTCGCCGACGACGCGCGCGTCTTCGAGCAGGCCGTCGCGCCGGCGCCCTGGACCCTGCCCGTCCACGCCTCGCTGTTCACGGGGCTGTACCCCACCCAGCACGGGGCCACCCAGGAGAACCCCTATCTGGAGGGTGCCACCACGCTGGCCGAATCCCTCGACGCCGCCGGCTACGCCACCGCCTGCTACTCCTCGAACGCCTGGATCACCCCCTACACCAACCTGACCGACGGCTTCGACGACCAGGACAACTTCTTCCAGGTCATGCCCGGCGAGTTCCTCTCGGGCCCGCTCTCGAAGGCCTGGAAGACGATGAACGACAACGACACGCTGCGGACACTCGCCGACAAACTCGTCGAACTCGGCAACACCGCCCACGAGTACTTCGCCGAGGGGGGCGGCGGCGACTCCAAGACGCCGGAGATCGTCGACCGCGTCCAGGACTTCGTCGAGCGGAGCGAGGCCGACGGTGACGACTGGTTCACGTTCGTCAACCTGATGGACGCCCACCTGCCGTACCACCCGCCCGAGGAGTTCGCCGAGGAGTTCGCCCCCGGCGTCGACTCCACCGAGGTCTGCCAGAACTCCAAGGAGTACAACTCCGGCGCCCGCGACATCGACGACGACGAGTGGGAGGCCATCGAGGGCCTCTACGACGCCGAGATCGCCCACATCGACCACCACCTCGGGCGCCTGTTCGAGTGGCTGCAGGAGACAGACCGCTGGGAGGACACGCTCGTCGTCGTCTGCGCCGACCACGGCGAACTCCACGGCGAACACGACCTGTACGGCCACGAGTTCTGCATCTACGACCCGCTCGTGAACGTCCCGCTCATGGTCAAACACCCCGACCTCGACGCCGAGCGCGACGACGAGACGCAGGTCGAGTTGCAGGACCTCTACCATACGGTCCTCGACCACGCAGGCGTCTCGGCCGCGACGGGCGGCGAACCGTTCGACGCCGCGCGGTCGCTCCTGCGCGCCGACTACCGGGAGTTCGCGGCGGTCGACGCGCCGCGCGGGGCCGAGTCCCGCTTTTCGGCCCACGACGCAGGCGAACTCGACGACTACGCCTTCGTCGACTACCACCGGCCCGTCGTCGAGTTGAACCAGCTGGAGAGCAAGGCCGAGGCGGCCGGGATCGAACTCGACACCGACTCGCGCTTCTACTCGCGGATGCGCGCCGCCCGGCGGACGGACGGGAAGTTCATTCGCAACGAGCGGATCCCGGACGAGGCCTACCGGATCGACTCCGACCCCGAGGAACTCGACGACGTGGCCGGCACGGACGACGAGGTCGTCGCCGCGACCGAGGACGCGCTGGTCACCTTCGAGTCCGAGATGGACGGCGAGTGGGCGGACGTGACCGACGAGGACGTCCTCGACGACATGGGCGAGGAGGCGAAAGACCGCCTGTCGGACCTGGGGTACATCGAGTAACCGTGAGCCGGTCCGAGGGGTTCACCGACCTGGTCGACCGTCAGCTGGCGTTGAAGATCGTCGGCGGATTCGCCATCGCGCTCGTCGTCCTCGCGCTGATCGCCTACGGCATCGGGCTGGAGAAGATCCAGCGCGAACTCGCCGACGCGGACCCCCGGTGGCTCGCCGCCGGGTGTCTCTCGACCGCCGTCGGTCTCGTCGCGTGGGCGAAGGCCTGGCAGGTCGTCCTCGGCGTCGTCGGCTACCACGTCCCCTTCCGCAAACTCGTCGTCACCTACTACGCGGCGACGTTCGCCAACTACGTCACGCCGCTGGGCCAGGCCGGCGGCGAGCCCTTTATCGCGTACGTCCTCTCGCGGGACACGGAGGCAAGCTACGAGGACTCGCTGGCCTCCGTCGTCACCGCCGACCTCCTCAATCTGCTGCCGTTTTTCACCTTCGCCGCGCTCGGGACGGTTATTCTCGTCCTCCGGACGACGCTCTCCAGTCGGGTCCAGGGCGTCGCGGGCGTCCTCGCGGTGTTCGCCGTCGGCGCGCCCGTCGCGGCGGCGGTGGGGTGGCGCTCCCGCCGGCGCGTCGGCCGTTTCGCGCTCCGCGTGGTCGCCCCAGTCGCCAATCGCACTCGCTTGGTCAGCATCGAGGGGCTCCGCGAGCGCTTGCGCGAACTCAACGCGGCGTTCGAGCGCATCGCCGACGACCGAGGGGCGCTCGCACACGCGCTCGCCTACTCCTACGTCGGCTGGCTGTTCTTCGCGCTCCCGCTGTACTTCGCCGTCCTCGCCGTCGGCGAGTCCATCTCCCTGTTCCTCGTCTTCTTCATCGTCCCCGCGAGCACGCTCGCCGGGCTGACGCCCTCGCCCGGCGGGCTCGCCGGCGTCGAGGCCGCGCTCGCCGGCCTGCTCGGCACGCTCGGCGGATTTTCGTTCGCGACGGGCCTCTCCATCGCTATCATCTACCGGCTCGCGAGCTACGTGTTCGCCGTGCTCGCCGGCGGCCTCGCGGCGCTCTACGTGATCTCGCGCTCCTGAGAACTATCGGCGGTTGGGCCCCTACCGGCCGAACCCGCTGGAAGCGGCGAACGGACCGCGCCCGGTCAGAGTGAGCCGAGCCGTATCTCGTCGTCCGTGACCGAGTCGATGTGGTTCTCGTCGAGCGGGAAGCTGTCTTCGCTGCGGCTGCCCCACCCGAGCTTCGACATTACTGTGTCAGAGACGCCCGGATCCGGCTGGACGTGCGCCTGCCCGCCGCTCACTTCGGCGACGCGGCCGATCTCTTTGCCACTGCTGTCGACAACTTTCTTCCCTTCGTCCGAATCGGTGATGTTGACATCTGATGACATAGCGTCTCCTGGTACGTGAGTGAACGACCTGTAATCCCGCCTTGCTGGCGCAGGCCGCACGTCGGGAGCCCGCGCAGGACGTTCACGATTCCACGTAGTCCTCGTGACCGCTGGCGATCAGGTACTCTTCGAGCAGGGCGGGGAAGTTCTGGCCCTGTAGATACCGCAGGCCGAAGTCGTCGGCCCAGCCGACGATGCCCTGGTCTTCGGTGACCACCCCCGCTTCGAGTTCCCGCGCGAGGATCAGGAGGTCGAAGTCCTCGCGGGAGTCGAGGACGCCCTGGCGGAGCGCCCGGCGGTACTCGTCGCGCAGGTCGGAGATGACCCGGTCGACCTCGGTCATGTGGTCGTGGTCCTCGACGGGGTCGCCGGTCGACTGCTCGGCCTCGCGGACCGCCTTCTCGGCGACGCGGAGCCCGCGGTTCACCCGGTCGGACATCTCGTCGACGAACTGGTAGACGATGTGGGCGGGGATCTGCACCTCGTAGCGTGCGGGGGCCTTCGTGATGACCCACGTGTCGAGTTTCGCGAAGATCTCCTCGTCGACGTCGCGCTCGGCGAGCATCTGCGTCAGCTCCTCGTCGATGGTCGGCGGCATGTAACAGGAGATGTTCAGCGTCAGCTTCGCGTCCGCGATCAGGGTCAGCAGTTCGAGGCACGCGTCCTCCAGGTCCTGGCCCTCGTCGCGGATCTCCTCGGTGATGAACACCGACGTGTCGAGCACGAACCGCTGTTTGAGCGGCGAGTCCGCCATTGTCGAGTCCTACGCGTTTGGAGTTCAATAATCTCCGGGGCCGCGCTTCGACGGTGGTCGGTTCGATCTGCGAATTGACCGCTGGCATTCGCGCGAGCGGAGCGAGCGCGATTCACTGTCAGAGCTCCGCTCTGACAATCCCTCGTTCGCTGGCGCTCACGAGGACACCGAATCCGAGCGAAGCGAGGATTCAGCCTTTTTCACCCATGTTTTTCGAGGAGTGGTGCCCGCAGCGAGCGGAGCGAGCGAGGACACCCGACGATGAAAAAGATGGCTGTACTGAGCGCCCGCCGCGGAGTCTAAACGCCTGGCGCTCGAACGACAGATCATGGGCCCCGACTGGGCCGCCGTCTTCGGCGTCGCGGACGCGGACGACCTCTTCGAGCACTTCCAGGCGGAGCGCTACCGCGGGCGCGAGTACCGCTACCTGCCCGACGGGCGCCACGGCGTCGAACGGGGGACGGTCATCCTCGGCGACGCCGTCGTCCGCGGGTTCCCCTCCATCCCGCGCGTGCTCGTCCTCGACCCCGGGGTCCCCGAGTACTTCGACGGCCCCGTCGCGGTCGAGGAGAAACTCGACGGCTACAACGTCCGCGTCGCCGACGTGGACGCGGGCGACTGGGCGGAACTCGGTCCGCTGGCGTTCACCCGGAGCGGGCACGTCTGTCGCTACACGTCCGAGACCGTCCGCGAGCGCTACCCGCTGGCCGACTTCTTCGACGACCACTCGGACCTGCAGGTGTGCGGCGAACTCGTCGGGCCGGAGAACCCCTACACGGCACACGACTACGGGGAGGTCGACTCGGTGGCCTTCCGCGTCTTCGACCTGCGCGACCGGGAGACGGGCGACCCGCTCCCGGTGGCCGAGCGGCGCGCGCTCTGCGAGGAGTACGGCCTCGAACAGGTCCGGTCGTTCGGCACGTACGACCCCGCGGGCGCGGTGGCCGCGGTCGGCGACGCTATCGACGAACTCGACGAGCGGGGACGGGAGGGCGTCGTCCTCGCCTCCGCGGACGGCGAGCGACGATTGAAGTACACTACCTCCGCTATCCACCGCTCGGACCTCGAACACGCGTTCGCGCTCCCGTTCGACTACGGCCGGGAGTTCCTCTTCTCGCGGGTGATCCGCGAGGTGTTCCAGGCGGTCGAGCGCGACGAGGACGCCGAGGCGGTTCGCGAGCGCGCCCGGGCCCTCGGCGAGTCGATCCTCCTACCGGCGGTCGAGACGGTCCGCGCGGTCGAGCGGGGCGACCCAGTCGGCGACGAACACGTCGTCCGCGGCGACCCCGAAGTCCTCGACCACCTGTTCGCGCAGTTTCGCGACCAGGGACTCGAACTCGACGTCCGGGACGACCGACGCGAGGGCGACGAGCGCGTCGTCGAATTCGTCAAACTCGCCAGCGCGACGCGGGACAAGACCGAGTACTACCTCGACGGCGGTACTATCGACGAGTGAATCGCGCCGAGTGCGCGGCGGTCCGGCCCGCCGCTCACCCGATCACCGGTTCGAGTTCCGACTCGTAACACGACCGGCAGACGTACCGGTCGAATGTCCCGGCGTCGCTCTGCGTGTTGACGATCAGGTGGACGGTTTCGCTGAACGGCACCCGCTCGCCGCAGATACCACACTCTTCGGGCACGGTCGCTCTCCGTGTGAATTGGTCACGCACCGCAAAGAAGGTGTGGGTCGGAGTGCTGCCCGACCGGCGCGGTGTCGCCCGCTCAGTCGGCGGCGACGGCGTCGTCGACTTCCTGTGCGTCGGCGATGACGTCGTCGATGGAGTCGCCCGTCGGCTCGTTGTTGAGGAGCACGTCGATGGGGAGCGTGGGGGCGCCGTCGACGAGGTTCTCCATGATGATCAGCCGCTCGCGGGCGCGGGACATCCCGACGTAGAACACGCGCCGTTCGTTGTCGGTGAGGGTGGGGACCGGCGAGGTGTGCTTGGTGAACTCCTCGTCGCCGGGGACCTCCCGGTCGGACTGGTCGACCGTCGCGGCCATCTGCTCGACGACCTTCTCGGTCAGGTCCGTCGCGACGAAGACGTGGTCGGCCTCGCGACCCTTCGCGCTGTGGATGGTGCCGACGCGGACGCGGTCGGTCTGCATCCCCGCGTACTCGCCGCCGAAGTACGCCTCGACGCTGCGCTCCTGGAAGCTCGTCACCTTCCGGAGCATGTCGGCGGCCGCGCGCGGGTCCGGCACGAAGGGCGCGAAGTCGCGGATCGTCTCGGGCTCGACCGAGAGCTCTTCGAGGTCCTCGACGTCGGACGCCTCCTCCATCTCGTCGAGCTCGTCGAACAGCTCGTCGCGCTCGCTCGTCCCGAAGGCGGAGTCGGCGAGCATGTCGGCCAGGCGGCGAGCCTGCAGGCCAGTGACCGGTTCGTCCTCGTCGAGCGCCTCGATGGCCTCGACGTACTGGGTGAGCCGGTCGGTCCACATCCGCTGGTCGGTCAGGCAAGTGAAGGGGATCCCCTCGTCGATAAACTCGTCGATGAACTGGAACATCTGGTAGCGCGCGCGGAAGAGGATCATCGCGGTGCCCTCCTCGTCCTGTTCGATCGTCCGCCGGACGTTGCGGACGAGGTCGATCATCGAGGGGTTCTTGACGCCTTCGACGCGGCCGCCCTCCTTGCGCGGGTTGAGGTCTTTCTCCTGGCGCTTCTCGATGTGGCTGACCTCCCGGTTGACCACGTTGAGGATGCGCGAGGGCAGGCGGTAGGAGTTGGGCAGGATGTTGTCGTCGGTGACCTGCTCCTCCAGCAGGAGATCGGGGTCGGCCCCCTGCCAGGCGTAGACGACCTGGTCGTCGTCGCCGGCGATGAGGACCGTCTCCATGTGGGGGCGCCACTCCTGGTAGACGTCGTACTGCAGGGTCGTGATGTCCTGGAACTCGTCGATGACGAGGTAGTCGACGCTGGGCAGCAGCGACCGCTGGGCGACGCGTTCGAGCATGTCGGCGAAGCCGACGACGTCGTGTTCGCCCTTGTACTGGCGCCACGCCCGGATCGTCTCGGGGACGCTGATGCGGTCGTCGTCGGACGGCCAGGTCGGCGTGTACTTGTTGCCGGTCTGGGCGTTCTCGTCGATGTCAGGCGGGAGCCGCACGACCTCGTCGTCCCACTTGAACGGGACGTCGTACCAGTCGGCCACGTCGCGGCGGGTCCGCTGGAGCCACTGGCTGGTCGCGATGATCTTGTTCCCGATTGTCGTCGAACGGGCCGACCGGCGCCGCGACCCCTCGTACTCGTCCTCGTACTCGATACCGAACTCGTCGCAAAAGTCCTCCTTGTCGGACTCGCCCACGACGTCTCCCCGCGAGAGGTTGAGCAGTTCGTAGGCCTTCGCGTGCATGGTGCAGACGTTCCCCTTGAGCGCTCGCGGCGACTCCCCCAGTCGCTCTGCGAGACGCTCGCGGATCTCCGCTGCGGCCGCTCGCGTGTAGGAGACCACCAGGACGTCGCGGAACTCCACGTCGTCGTTCTCTTCGAGCAGGGTCTCGACCCTGTCGAGCAGTGCCGTCGTCTTCCCGCTCCCGGGACCACCAAACAGGCGCGTCACCTGGGTGGACGCTTCAGTCATTGGCCCACGAAAGGGGCTACACACGCATAAACGACGTGGGTTGACGACGGCGGGAAACCGCACGACCGGTTCCGTGCCGGCGACACCCGTTGCTCGACCCGCTCAGTCCCGATACAGCGAGATGTACAGCATCGTGAAACCGATGATGAAAGGGATCGACTCGGTCATCTGGAAGAACAGCCGGACGGTCTCGGTGGCCTCGCGAGCGCCGATCTGTGCGATCACCGTGCTCGCGACGCCCATGCTGATGAACGCGAATCCCATGAACGCGTACTGCAGCCGCTCGGAGGGCCGCTGTCGATACGCCTGGAAGCTGATCAGCGTGATTCCGAGCGAGAGCCCGAACACCGCCATCCGCATCAGCGCCAGTATCCCCCGCATCACCGCGACGACTTCTACCATTGTTCGCGTCGTCTGTCCGACAGCACGGTCTCACATATAGTTTCGCCGGTCCCGTCCGGGGGTCGTCCCGTGATTCGGTCCGCTCGACGGGCACTCTCGTCGGCGGGCTGTTCGGCCGCTATCGCGCGACGGGGATCGGGGTCGAACGACGGGACCGCGTCCCGGTCGGACCGCCGCCGTCGATGCCGCGTCACTCGGGGTTGAGGTCGTCCCAGAGCTGGCTGAACCGGTCGGGGAGGTTCTCCTCGCGGTAGATGCGCACCTTGTACTCGTCGTCCTCGAGGGAGATGACCGTCGATTCGAAGTTAGACTCGTAGACCTTGTAGTGGTTGCCGTCGTCGGCAACCAGCGTCTGGTCTTTCACGAGGTCGTACTGACTGAGCATCTCGATGCGGCGGTAGACTGTCGGCAGCGACAGGTCACACTCTTCGCTCAGGTCCTTCGCCGACCGGGGCTCGCGACTGATCGCGGCGAGCACCCGGCGGGCGTGTTCGTCGCCGATGGTGTCGAGTATCTCCTCGATGGCCCGTTCGTCGTCCACTACCGGTTTGATCTCTCGACCTCTTACATAGGCCTTTCGAGCGTCGGCTCTTTCAGCCTCAGAAAACGCGCCTGCCCCATTATGTGAATGCCCCCAGTAGCGTCGAGTGCGGACCAAGTGCGGGCCCGGCGAACCCCGATCGCACCGTGCGCATCCGTGTGTGCCAGTGGTGGGGTGTGGGTTCACCCGGTTCGCGGTGGGAGCCCAGACCAGCGCCCTCGCGGCGTTCGGTGCTCCCCCGCGGACCGGCCGGGGTCACCGGGCTCGCATGCGGTCCTCGCCGGCACGAGCGCGTTGCCGGAGGTCGTTCCCGGCGCATTCCCCCCAAACGCGTCATCCCCCCGACGCGGCCCCGGGAACGAACGGGTCCCCCGACCCGCCGGTTATCCCCCTTACCGGCCTCCGTTGCCCGCTTTCCGGTGGACTTCCCCCCCTATTCCCCCCAACGTTCCCCCTTTCCGTGCAGTGTAACCGCTCGTGAGACGGGTGTCTCCCGAGATTCCGACGTTTTGCGAGCTATCGATCGCGTCGGTGGAGTCCGCAGCTCGGCAGAACTTCGACGCTGTCGCTCCCCACACTCGGTCTCGAAAAAATCGGTCGTCGCGCGTTACGCCGGGTCCCAGCCGCATACCGAGCACTCTGTGGCGGCCGAGTCGTGCAGTCCCCCGCAGTCGGGACACTGCTTCTTGTTATAGTTCTCTTCCCAGCCCGTCGCCTCGACGTCGTGTCCACGATCGGTCAGAAACTCGTCGAACATGTCGTCGGTGCTCGGTGCGGACGCCATACATGCTACGGTATACCACACCAGCATATAGGTCTATTGGTGTGCGAAACATTTGCACGGTTTCCCGGCTCGATCGCGAGACGGCGAGCGGGCCGCTCGCGCGCCGTGAGCGGCTCGAACGAACCCCAGAACATATGAACCAGTTCACCGATACCTCGGCCATGGCACGGAAGCGGGCGAGTCGCCGCCAGTTCCTGGCGGCAGCGCTGGGCGCGTCGACCGTCGGGTTGAGCGGGTGCGGTTCCGACGACGGTGGGACGGCGACGCCAGGGGACGACCGAGCGGGGACAGGCACACCGATCGACGGCGGCACCGACACGGCGACGCCGACGGAGGCGCCGACGGCGACGCGCGAACCGACGGACACGCCGACCGAGCGGCCGACGGACACGCCGGAACCGACAGACACGCCGACGGCCACGCCGGGCGCGGAGTCGTTCGCGTCGTGGCCGACGTTCATGCGGAACAACGGCCACTGGGGACACCACCCCGACGCGCGCGGCCCGCACGACGGCGTCTCGGTCGACTGGAAGCGGTCGTTCGACCAGGACCAGATCAACGCCACGCCGGTGCTCGCCGACGGGACGCTGTACGTCGGTGCGGGCGGTGCGGGGGACTCGGACGGCTCCTTCCACGCGCTCGACCCGGTCACGGGAGAGACGAAGTGGTCGAAAGACACCGATTCCCCCGTCACAAGCGCCGCGGCGGTCGGGAGCGGCTTCGTCTACCTCGGCACCTCCGGCGGCGTCCTCTACGCGCTCCAGCCCGACGACGGGTCGGAGTTCTGGGACTACGACCTCACCTCGACCGAGGCCTTCACCGCGCCGGTCGTCGACGACAGGAACGTCTACGTCGGATCGACCGGCAGCCGCGTCTACAACTTCGACGGTCTCGACAGCACGCAGAAGTGGAACCAGGACACCTACGGCGCCATCACCGCGTCGCCAGTCTTCGCCGACGGCATGATCTACGTGCCGAGCGCCGACCACGACCTCTGGGCCGTGACCCCCTCGGGCAGCGTCGAGTGGCGCAACACCCAGGGCGGCAGCGTCAACGGCGTCGCCTACCGCGACCGGCGACTCTACGTGACCAGCGAGGACGGGACACTCTCGCAGGTCAACACCCGCGGGAGCACCGACTGGGAGACGTCGCTCGGTGCCGGGATCGCGAGCACGCCCGCGGTCACCGACGAGCAGGTGTTCGTCGGGACGCGCGACGGCACGCTCTACGCCGTCGCTCGCGGCGACGGGGTCGAGCGCTGGCGGTTCACCGACCCGACCGACGGCGTACTCGCGCCCCCCGTCGTCGCCGACGGCACCGTCTACGTCGGGAGCCGCGACGGCTCGGTCTACGCCGTCGACACCGAGACCGGCGACGAGGAGTGGTCCTTCGAGACGGGCAACAACATCGACGAGGCGGCCCCCATCGTCGCCGGCGGTCGCGTCTACATCGGCAGCCAGGACGGCACCTTCTACGCGCTCAGCGAGTAAGTCCCCGCGTCGGGTTCCGGGGACCCAGTGGGCCCGGTTTCGACATCTCACCACACCGCACTGGCCAGCGCAGACCCGAGCCACACCGCAGCGAGCGCGCCGACCAGGTTGACGAGCGCGTTCGCCGCCGCACGCCGGCGCTCGCCCGTCTCGTAGAGCCGCACCGTCTCGAACGCGAACGTCGAGAACGTCGTGAACGCGCCGCAGAAGCCGGTCCCGACGGCGAGCGCGAGCGAGTCGCCGCTCGGCGCCGCGAGCACCGCGCCGAGCGCGAAACTTCCCAGCACGTTCACCGCCAGCGTGTCGCCCGTCCGCGCGTCGATGCGTTCGCCCAACAGGTGTCGGGCCAGCGCACCCGCGACCCCGCCCAGCCCGACGAGGACGAGCGGGTTCACGACAGCCACCTCGCGAGCCAGCGACCGCAGAGCACGCCGAGGATACCAAGCGCGTAGTTCGCCACCACGTTCGCGGCGGCCAGCACCGGCGCCTGCCCGCCGGCCAGCCCTGCGGTCTCGGCCGCGAACGTGCTGTAGGTCGTAAAGGAGGAGAGAAACCCGGTCCCGACGATCAGCCGCGTCTCCATGCTCAGCGCGTCGGCAAAGTGGCGTTCGTACAGCAAGACGCCGAGCGCGAAACTCCCCAGGGCGTTGGCCGCGAGCGTCCCCCAGGGGAAGGTGCCGGGGAGCGCGAGCGCGACCGAGTGTCGGGCCGCCGCGCCCGCGAACCCGCCGACCGCGATGAGGACGAGCGGCTCCAGCCGGGTCAGCGCGTGGTCGTCGAGCATCCGTTTGCCAAGACCGACTACGCCGGGGTACTCGTGCGTTTCCGTTCGGCCGCGTCCCCGCCGACCCACCGATATAGATCCGATCGCCAAACCAGTGGATCGCCGCGCGCTCGTCCGTAAACCCTCGCGCGAACCTTTATCAGTGGGACCGGGACCAGGGCCGCCCATGGAGCCACGAGCGCTCACGGGAGACGAACGCGCTATCGAAGGACTGCCGATCAGGCTCGTCATCGCGCTGGTCGTCGGCGTCGCGAGCCTGAGCGTGATGATGAACACGCTCGGCGGGATCCAGACGCTCGGCGTCACCGAACTCGACGTCCGGCCGACGCCGGAAGTCATCGACGACAGCACGACCGAGCTCTCGGTCGAGGTGGTCGGCCCGCAGGGCGACCGCGTCGCCAACGCCACCGTCGTCGCGACGGGCGGCACCGCGACGCTCGATTCGGTGACCACGGCGCGGACGAACGCGAACGGGACGGCGACGATGTCGCTCTCGCCGTCGCTGGGAGCGAACCAACGGGAGGGGACGATACAGTTCGACGTGAAACCGCCCGCGGGCGGGCAGTACGCCGACGACCGCGGGAACACGGAGGTGCTCGTCGTGGACGGAACGTAGCCCGACACCGCGGTCGAGGGATTCGCGACGAGTCGGTCGATCAGCCGCGCGGCGCGTCGTCCCAGTCGATCCAGCCCTGTTCCCAGCCGGTGCGGCCCTCGGCGTTCCGCCGGGCGAACTCGCGGTCCTCGCGACGGGTCCGGTTGCGCTCGACCGTGTCGGCCTGCTCGCCTTCGACGAGCATCGGCTGGAAGGCCACGCCGCCGAGCCGTTCGGTGACCTCGCCGTCTTCGACGACGACGAGGTGCTGGTCGCCGGCGCCGTGGGGCATGACCAGTCGGCCGTCGTCGGCGAGCTGGTCGACCAGCGCCGACGGCGGGCTGACGGCCGCGGCTTCGAGCAGGATGCGGTCGTAGGGAGCGTACTCGGCGAGACCGTCGGCGCCGTTCCGCCGGTCGACGAGGACGCCGTCGTAGCCGGCCTCCGCGAGGTTCCCCCGTGCCTCGACGACGAGGCGACGGGCGATGTCGATCGCGTGAACGTTGCGCTCGCCGGCGAGTTCGGCGACCACGGCGGCGGTGTAGCCGACGCCGGCGCCGACGACGAGGACGGAGTCGCCCTCGCGTACGTCGAGGGCTTCGAGGAGTCGCGCGACGTTGCTCGGCGCGAGGACGCGCGTGCCGAGGCGTTCGAACGGGCGGTCGGCGTAGGCGCCGCGGTCCTCGGCCACGAACGCCTCGCGCGGGACCTCGCGCATCGCGACGGACAGCCGGTCGCTCCGGAGACAGCCCTTGCTCTCGTGCTCCAGGCTGTCGACCATGTCGTCGCGCAACACCGCTGGGTCCATGCGTTTCCGTCCGCCCTCGACGGTAATGAATGGCGCGACTTGCGGGGTGCGTCGCGGAGCGCGATCCGGGGACTGCAGCGGGAGCGTTCCCGCAAAACGGACCCGCGGCGAACAGCTTCCGAAACTCCCACCCTCACTGCAACTCGACGAAGCGGACGCCGCCGTGTTCCTCGCGGTCGAGGGAGCCGTCGGCGCGCCGGCGGGCGCGGACGAGCGTCTGGCGGCGGCGGCCGACCGGCGCGAGGACGTATCCGCCGGGACGGACCTGCTCGACCACGTGGTCGGGGAGCGACGGCGGGGCGCAGGTCAGGTACGCCCGGTCGTAGGGTGCGTGCTCGGACCAGCCTTCTTTGCCGTCGCCGACGCGGACCGACACCTCCCCGTATCCCAGCCGCTCCAGGCGTTGGCGGGCCTGATCGGCGAGGCTGTCGTGGTACTCGACGGAGTAGACGTGTTCGGGGCCGACGAGTTCGGCGGTGACGGCGGCGTGGTAGCCGCAGCCGGTGCCGATCTCAAGCACCTCGTCGCCGGGACGCAGGTCGAGCAGGTCGGCCATGATCGCGACCATGTGCGGGGCGCTGATGGTCTGGCCCTCGCCGATGGGGAGGGGACTGTCGCGGTAGGCCTCCTGGCGGCGGTTGTCGGGGACGAACTCGTGGCGGGGGACGGCGGCCATCGCGTCGAGGACGCGCTCGTCGTCGACGCGGCCGCGGTCGGCGAGGCGCTCGACTAACCGCTGGCGGGCGGCCTCGGGGTCCATGCTACCACGCGGACCAGGCCGATGAAGACTCGTCGCGCGCGTACAACCGGTTGATGTCCTTTGCGAACGCGGTGTCGCCGTCGAAGTCGAGCTTCTCCTGGTGGTACCCGTGGGCGTCGTCGCGGATGTGGATCCCCTCGACGGTGAACTCCTCGCCGCCGAGTTCGTCCTCCTCGCCGACGGTGAACTCGTAGTCGCCGGGCACCTGCACGGTCATCGAGCGCGTCTCGTCGTGGCGGCCGTCGCTCGGGTGCAGCGTCAGGTTGACGCCGACGTTGCCGACCGCGCGGGTCCAGATGGTCCGGACTGCTTCGGCGCTGGCCTCCTCGACGCGCTCGTCGCCGTCGAGTTCGAGGCTGGTGATCCGGACGGTCATGATCGCCTCTTCGGTGTCGAGGAGGAACTCCTCGCCGACGGCGAGCTGTTCGCCCTCGGGGACGTCGGCGGTGTCGGTGAACGACTCGCCGCCCTGCGAGACGACGACTTCGCGTTCGAACTCGGTCGTCGACTCCAGCTGGTCTTTGTGGGTGTGGCCGCACTCCGTACAGCGGATCGTGGCGTGGCCGCCTCCCGTCGTGAGCACCTCGTGGACCGTCTCGAGGTCCGGCGAACACGAGGGGCAGGCGACGGCGACCCGCTCCGTGGTCTCGGTCATGTCCGTCCGTTGCCGGCGAGCGCGTAAAAGTCCGCTGAGTCGCCCCGGCTCGGCCGCGCTGGCCCGGTCCCCGTCGGCGAGGAGTCGTCGGCGAGCGGTGCGGCCGTCGACGGTCTGCGGACGTGCGGTGGGGCCGCCCGTGGCGAGTAGTGGCCGCCCGTGGCGCACACTGGGGGCGTCCGAGGCGCACACTGGGGGCGTCCGAGGCGCACACTGGGGCCGTCCGTGGCAAATATTCACGTTGGTGGGGACAGAACGGACGAACGATGGCGACCGATACCGGACGGCCGGGCGAGTCCCCGGCCGGGTGGTTCGACGGCGACGAGCAACTGGAACGCCGCCGGCTCGCGATCTTTCTCGGGGTCGCGTTCGCCGTCTCGTGGGCGACCGCCGGGGTCATCTACGCGCTGGGCGGCATCGGCGGCGGTCCGACGCTGGGGTTCGGGATCCCGCTGTGGCTCGTCCTGCTCGCGGGGCCGTACATGTGGGGGCCGGCGCTCGGTCACGTCGCCGCCCGCTGGCTCACCGGCGAGGGGTTCGACCGCGGGTCGATGCTCCTGCGCGTCCGGACGCGGCCGCTGCCGTGGGTTATCGGGTGGCTCGGACCGCTCGTTCTCATCCTGGCCGGTGCTGGGCTGTACTTCCTCGTGTTCCCCGGGCGGTTCGGTGGGCTGGAGGCGGTCGCGGATCTGCTCGCGGCCGTCGAGGCCCAGACCGGCCAGGAGATCCCGCTCTCGCCGACGGCGTTCGTCGGCGTCCAGCTCGTCCAGGCGGTCGTCGCCGCGCCGCTGCTCAACAGCCTGGCGACCTTCGGCGAGGAGTTCGGCTGGCGGGCGTACCTCCTGCCGAAACTCGCGCCGCTGGGTTGGCGGCGCGCGCTCGTCGTCCACGGCGCCGTCTGGGGCGTCTGGCACTGGCCGGTCATCGCGATGGGCTACAACTACGGGCTCGACTACGCCGGCGCACCGTGGCTCGGCCTGCTCGCGATGGTCGTCGCGACGGTCGGGCTCGGCGTGTTCCTCGGCTGGGTCACGCTCCGGAGCGCGAGCGTGTTCCCCGCCGTCGTCGGCCACGCGATGATAAACGGGAGCGCCGGGCTGGCGACGCTGTTCGCCACCGCGGTCCCGAACCAGGTGTTCGGCCCGACGCCCGTTGGCCTGATCGGCGTTATCCCCTGGGTCGCCGTCGCCGCCGTCCTCTTCGTCCGGACGGAGTGGCTCCTGCCGGACGAGCGTGGCGCCGCAGAACGGACCGTCGACCGCGTCTGAGCCGTCAGTTCGCGCTCGGCAGGTCTATTTCCTCCCCGTGTTCGCGGCTGCGCCGCTCACTCAGTCCGAGGAAGTTCCACTTCCTCCCCGTCGGCATACACTGTCGGCCCGGTGATGATCCCGTCGAGGTGGATCGGCGCGTGCGTGTCGCCGCCGATGCCGTGGTCGTCGCCGATGGCGATGTGGACGGTCCCCGCGGCCTTCTCGTCCAGCAGCACCGACCCCACGAGGTCCTCGACGGCGAGGTTGGTCCCGATGCCGAGTTCCGCGAGGTTGTAGGCGGCGTCGCCGACTTCTTCCGCGGCTTCCTCGATATCGGCGCGGACGGCGTCGTCGGAGACGTCGGTCACGTAGCCGTCTTCGACCTCGAATTCGAGGGTCTGGCCGTCTTCGAGTCGCCCGTGGGGCATCATCGTCCCGTCGACGACGAACCGGCCGTTCGCGTCCTCCGGGCTGTGGAAGATCTCGCCGGCCGGGAGGTTCGACATCTGGCCGGGTTCGTGGACGATACCGGTGTCGAGTTCCCACTCGCGGTCGCCGGGTTCGAACGTGATGTCGGTGCCCAGTTCGGTCGTCACGCGGATCTCGTCGGCGTCTTCGACCTGTTCGAGGAGGCGCTCGGACTCGGCGGCGATGGACTCGTAGTCGGCGTCCAGCCCCATCAGGAAGACGCCGTCGGTGATGCCGGGGAGCGTCGCGACGCGGGCGCCGGCGTCGTTGGCGTCGGTGCGGGCCTGCGTGTGGGTGAGGCTCTTGGTGGTCGGCGCGAGCACCACGTCCGCGCCGGCCATCGCGGCCGCGACGGGTTCGGGCGGTTCCTCGCCGTGCTGGTCGCCGGGCGGGTAGCGGACGATCACGGCGTCGTCGGTGATCTCGCTGGCGACGCCGTACAGCGCCTCGCCGATGGCCTGCCGTTTGTCGTCGGTCACGACCACACAGGATTCGTCGGCGCCCAGGTCCATGCACTGTCGGACCGCCGTCTCGGCCGGCGCACGCAGCGATGAATCGCTCATGTCAGAACCCGAAGCGCGGCCGCCGGTTATGTGTTGTCCTCGGGCGACTGTCGGCCGCTCACCCCGGCCGGTCGCCGGTCACCGATAACTACAATCGCTCTTTGAGTCTCGACAAGGGGTATAAGACGGCCGGGTGTACCACAGAGTGCCTTCCGAACCAACCCTGTCCGCTGGACGGTCGGCCCTCCACCCACTCCGTCCCCGTCTCTGTTTCCGCCTCCGTTCTCCGCTATCGCTCTTCGTTCGGGGGGGACTCCCTTCTCATTGGCCGGTCGGGACGAATCTGTCTGTCGCGGCCGATCGGCTGGGTACCTTCCCGCACCGACCGATCCCAGAGAACGACGCGGCTCAGTCGCCCCGATCGGCGTCCGCCGCCAGGCCGTCGAGGACGTACTCGGCGCTGGTCCGCGTCGTCGCGAGCGGCGTGTCGTGGACGTCGCAGATCCGCAGGAGCGCGCTGATGTCGGGTTCGTGCGGCTGGGCGGTCAGCGGGTCCCGGAGGAAGATGATCCCGTCGAGGCGGTCTTCCGCGACCTCGGCGGCGATCTGGGCGTCGCCGCCGATCGGTCCCGACTCTTTCAGTTCGACGTCGAGTCCGGTCTCGTCGGCGACTCGTTTGCCGGTCGTCCCCGTGCCGACGAGGTCGAAGGTGGCGAGCAGTGACTCGTAACTCTCGGCGAGGTCGATCATCTCGGGCTTCTCGTCGTCGTGGGCGATGAGCGCAAGTCGCGTCATACGGAGAAATCGCCCCCCGGCGTGTTAGACCTGTCCCGGGAAACGAGGGTCGGGTCCGTCCGCAGGCCCCCTCACTCGTCGGGGTCGACCGAGACGTGGCCGCCGCCGTCGATGGTGACGTCGTGGCCCTCGACGGAGAACGTCAGCGACTCCTCGTCGTCCCCGCCGTCGAGGAGCGTCTCGATCTGCTCGATGTCGACGTAGGCGTCGGCGTCTTCGACGTTGTCGGCCTCTAGATCGGTCACGTCGGCGACCGCTGTGCCGACGGCTTCGTTTATCGGCCGGGGACTCACCCACCCGTCGCTCACCGCGTCGCCCTCCCCTGGGGCGAGCACGTACAGTTCCTCGTTAGCTGGCATACTCTCTACGTCACCGGAACGGTATATAGAACCGTGAGTGCGGTTTCACGCTCTGAAAGAACTGCCCGGTCCCGTCGGTCGACGTCGACCCGTTCGGGCGCGTCGGCGCGGTGGGGTTTTTGCGGGCGCGTTCCACCTTTGCGGGCGCTTGCCGCCGACTCGGCGAGGCGTCCATCCGGTATTCGGGTCGAGTGTCACAGAAATCGGGGAGACCCCCGATACACCGGTGTTGGAGGCGTCGTCCGGTGTTGGATGTCAGAGGCACGGTCCGGCCGGGCTCCCCCCAACACCGTTCGTACGTTTCACCACACTCTCGATTAATCTTACGGCTTGGGTTAGCATGCCGCCCGGGCGCGTCCGCCGCTCGCCGTCGTCGCGAGGGCCGTCACTCCAGGCCCTCGCGCTGGTAGGCGCCGTCGTAGGTGTCGGCGTGGTCCGCCTCGGCGAGCACGAGCTGAGCGATCCGCGCGCCGCGTTCGAGTTCGACGGGGTGGTACACCTCGAGCAATCCCTCCCCGCGCCCCTCGTAGCCGGCGTCCCAGACGGCGGTGTCCAGCATGCAGGAGTTGCGCAACAGCGACGACCGCGGGTAGAGAAAGCCGACGTGGCCCTCGGGGATCCGGACGGTGTCCGCGTATTCGACGACGTATCCGCCGGTGTCGAGATAGTAGACGTCCGTGTCTCCGTCGGCCTCGGGGTCGCGTTCGCGGCGTTCACCGACGGTCTTGCCGTCGGTCCCGATGCGACCGGGCGCGACCTGTTCGTACACCGCGCCGAGTCGAAGGTCGACGCCGTTCGGCTGAACCTGGTCGTCGGCCACGTCGCCGAGGACGTCCGCGACGAACCGCCCGCTCCTGAACATACCGGGCGTGGTCCGCTCGCCAGCATAGTCGTTTCGTTCTCGCACCCGCGGGAGACGTCCCCGTTCGTCCCCTCGCAGGTGCCCGACGCCGTCCGTCGCACCGGTTCTGTGGATCGTCGAACCGATTAACGGCGTTCGTCGAAGCCGAACGCGATCGGGACTCTCCACAACTGTCGAATCGCAGTCAAGACAGAAATCGCAAGACCGCGGCGGGGTGCCAACTGACAACACTCGCGGTAACTCGCGGGTTTTATATCCGCGCGTGTGCCATTGTCGGACGTTATGGGACAGACACTTACGGAAAAGATTCTCGACGAGCACCTCGTCGAGGGCGAGCTCGAACCCGGCGAGGAGATCGGGATCGAGATCGACCAGGTCCTCACGCAGGACACCACCGGGACGCTTGTGTGGCTGCAGTTCGAGGCGCTCGACCTGGACGACGTCCAGACCGAGGTCGCCGCGCAGTACTGCGACCACCAGACCTACCAGTTCGACTTCAAGAACACGGACGACCACCGCTTCCTCCGTTCGGCGGCGGGCAAGTTCGGCGCGCACTTCTCGCGCCCGGGCAACGGCATCTGCCACAACGTCCACAAGGAGAACTTCGCCGCGCCGGGCAAGACGATGCTCGGTTCGGACTCCCACACGCCGACCCCCGGCGGGATGGGCGAACTCGCCATCGGTGCCGGCGGGCTCGACGTCGCCGTCGCGATGGGCGGTGGCGCCTACTACATCGACATGCCGGAGGTCGTCAACGTCCGCCTCGAAGGTGAGCTCCCCGAGTGGGCCACCGCGAAGGACGTCATCCTCGAGCTCTTGCGACGCCTCTCGGTGAAGGGTGGCGTCGGCAAGATCTTCGAGTACACCGGTCCGGGCGTGGACACCCTCTCGGTGCCCGAGCGGACGACGATCACCAACATGGGCACGGAGCTCGGCGCGACTTCCTCCATCTTCCCGACCGACGAGAAGACCGAGGAGTACCTCGAAGCCGTCGGCCGCTCCGAGGACTTCGAGCAGGTCGAGCCCGACGAGGACGCCGAGTACCACGACGAGATCGTGGTCGACCTCTCGGAGCTCGAGCCGCTCATCGCCGAGCCCTCGATGCCCGACAACGTCGTCCCCGTCCGCGAGGTCGAGGGCGTCGACGTCGACCAGGTCATGATCGGCTCCTGTACGAACGGCGCCTACGAGGACATCCTGCCCGCGGCGAAGATGCTCGAAGGCCGCGAGATCAACAAGACGACGGAGATGATCGTCGCGCCCGGCTCCAAGCAGGCCTCCGAGATGCTCGCCCGCGAGGGCTGGACGGCCGAGATGATGGCCGCCGGCGTCAACTTCTCCGAGGCGACCTGCGGCGCGTGTATCGGCAACGGCCACGTGCCCGCTTCGGACTCGGTCTCGCTGCGCACCTTCAACCGCAACTTCGAGGGTCGCTCCGGTATCGAGGACGACTCCGTGTACCTCTGTTCGCCCGAGGTCGCCACCGCGGCGGCGCTCGAGGGCGAGATCGTCGACCCGCGCGACCTCGACGACGTCGAGGACCCCGGCTTCGAACTCGCCGACCACTACGTCGGCGTCAGCGGCTCCGACCTCATCACGCCCGACGAGGCCGTCGACGACGAGCTCATCAAGGGCCCGAACATCGGCGACGTGCCGCTGAAGGACCCGCTCCCGGCCGACCTGCACGGCGAGATCCTGCTGAAGATGCCGGACAACATCACGACCGACCACATCAGCCCGGCTAACGCCGACGTGCTGATGTACCGGTCGAACATCCCGAAGCTCTCCGAGTTCACGCTCACGCGCGTCGACGACACGTTCCCCGAGCGCGCCCTCGAGAACGACGGCGGCATCCTGCTCGCCGGCGAGAACTACGGACAGGGTTCCTCCCGCGAGCACGCGGCGCTGTGCCCGATGTACCTCGGCATCGACGCCGTCCTCGCCCAGAGCTTCGCCCGCATCCACAAGGCGAACCTCTTCAACTTCGGCATCGTCCCGCTGACGATCGACGAGGAGACCTACGAGGACATCGACCAGGGCGACGACGTCGAGATCGTCGACGACGTCGCCGAGGCGGTCCGCACGGGTCAGGAAGAGTTCACCATCCGCGTCAACGACGACTGGGAGGCCACCGCCAACCTCGACGCCTCGGAGCGCGAGCGCGAGATCCTCGCCGACGGCGGGAAGCTCACCCACGTCAAACAGCAGTACGAGTCCGACGAGTCCGGCGCGCCCGCAGACGACTGACGCCACACCTTCTCCGTTTTTTCACTCGTCGCCAGCGACGGCGCCGTCGACGTCTCTCGCCCGGATGCGACTGTCGTGCCTCAAGTCGACGTCTCTCGCCCGAGACCGGCTGTCGTACCTCAACGGGCTCTGTCTTGAAACCCGTCGACGATCGCGAAGCAATCCCGTCGCCGGTCGCCGTGCATCAGGTAGTGGTCGCCGCCGTCGATCTCGACGTAGTCGGCGGTGTCGACGGTCAGTTCGTCGAAGTGGTCGAGCGAACCCGGCCGGTCGGCGATTTCGTCCTCCGTGCCGCGAATCACGAGCGTCGGCACGTCGATACCGGCGGGGTCCCAGGCGGGGTCGCCCTCGCAGGAGGCGCGCCAGTCGGCCAGCGCGCCGGTCTGGGCCTTGTACGTCGTCTCGTCGATGCCCTGGTTGGACTCGACCTGTGCCTGCCAGATGCCCTCGAACAGTGCGTCGTCGCCGCCCTGGCGTTCGCGGACCGTCTCTCTGTCCTGGGTGTACCACGCCACGTCGACGCTGTCGAGGCCGAGCGCGTCCATCCCATCGGCGAAGTCGTATCGCGGCTTGTACACCGGTGCGACCTGGGTCAGCGAGGCCAGATCTGGGTCGTCGCGTTCGACGTAGCGGCCGCAGGTGTGACACCCCCACGAGACGCCGACGAGGTGGACGGCGTCGTAGTCTTCGCGGACCGTGGCGAGGGTATCGGCGACATCGTTTGCCGCCCGGTCGGCACGAACTGGTGGCCCGCCGGCCTCGGGCGCGTCGTCCATCTCCGGGGGGAGGTCGCTGTCGCCGTACCCGCGAACGTCGAGCGCGTAGGCGCCACGGCCCAGATCCGAGGCCGCGTGGAGCCACGAGTACGAGTCGTCGTCCGCGACGGGCGTGGCGAAGAGCGCGCGAGCGTTCGTGATGCTCCCGTGGACGAAGACCACCGCCTCCGTCGCACCCTCGGGGACCCGCTGCCAGCAGTTCAATCGAGCACCGTCTCGCGCCTCGACAGTCCGAGCACGAACGTTCATGCTGGCCAACACGTCTCGAACGCCCAAATACGGACGGGGTGGTCGGAGCACGACGGCGCAGCCGCTGTCGTCGATAGCGTCCGTCGTCACTGTGGAGCGTGCGGTCGGTAGCAAACCGCTTCGAAGAGAGTGGGGTGGGGAGGGTGGAGTGGCACCCATCTGGGTGCATTGGGTCCTGTGAGTGGTGTCGTTAAGAATTTTGTGGAGCACCACAGGCGCCGGTAGTCCCGGTCTCGGCCGTCGTTCCGGGCGTTCTCGGCGGTGGCAGTAGACATTTGTACGGTGGCCACCTACGCGGCGACAGTGACGACGGTCGCACGGGACGAGGCGGCGGGACCGGACGTACGGATCCGCGAGGCCGAACGCGCCGACCTGCTCGCCGTCTTCCACATCGAGCAGGAGGCGTTCCCCCAGCCGTGGCCGTTCTCGGCGTTCGAGCGCTTCCTCGACGAGCCGGGGTTCCTCGTCGCGCAGGTCCGCGACGCCGACGACTCGCGGGAGACGGCGACGATCGGCGACGACGGGCGCGTCGTGGGGTACGTCGTGGCCGACGTGGTGCCCAACCACGGCGAGGATCTGGGCCACGTCAAGGACATCGCGGTCGCCGAGGAGCGCCGCAGCGAGGGCATCGGCCGGCGCCTCCTCCAGCGCGCGCTGACCGCGCTCGCCGCCCAGAACGCCGCCTCCGTAAAACTCGAAGTCAGGGAGTCCAACGACGCCGCGATGGACCTGTACCGCCGGTTCGGCTTCGAGCACCACGGCACCCTTCCCGGCTACTACGCCAACGGCGAGGACGCGCTCGTGATGGTCCGCGAGTTCTGACCGACGACAGCCGTCGCGGCGCTACTCCTGTTCGTCCCTGAGCGCCTCCGCGATGGCCTCCAGATCGGCCTTTCTGAAGCTGTCGCCGCTGTCTTCGCTATCGCCGTCCAGCCCGTCGACGGCCGCGCGGATGGCCGCCCGCATCGCCGGTTTCGACGGCTGGCCGCTCGTGTCGACGTCGGCGTCGACGGCGTCGCAGATGGCCGCGAGCGCCTCTTTCGTGAACGAACTCGACACCTCGCGTTCGAAGCGGCCGACCGAGACGCGGATCTCGTTGCGCAGGGCGTGAACTGTCGGTGACATGGTGTTGTCGTCGCGGCCGTCGGTGGTGTACGTTGTGGTCGACGAGTTAGCGGGGGCTGCGAAACGGATCCGGGCGACTGCTGTCCCGTAACCGCACTCACCGTCGTAGCCGCGAACAGCGTGAAAGCCCCCGCTCGCTCCAGTCGAGGGGCTCGCTGCGCGCTTCGCTCGCTACGCTCGCTCCAGTGCTTACGTCGCCCGTCTTCCCGGAGCGAGCGGCCCCTTTCATTCCCACCCGTGTCGGGTGGTCGGTCAGTCTGTGCGGGTGGGAATGAAAGGGGCGACCCGTTCGGCGAAGGCGGACGAAGCAAGCACCGCAGGTGAGCGGTGCGAACCGAGGAGCGCAGCGAGGCCCCCGAGCCGAACGGGTCGGGGCTTTCACGCTGTTTGCGGTACCGATCGAGTCATCGGTCGCAGTGGCGTCGGTTGCGCCGTCCGAGGTCACCGATCCCCCTCGAAGACCAGTTCCCGATCACCACGCAGCTAACGCGTCTCGGCCGTGGTTGTACGAGAGGATGCCGAGGAAGGCGAACACGCCGGTGAAGGCGAAGGCGCCGCCGAGGAAGAACACCCAGTCGATGCCGGCGTTGCTCGTCAACCAGCCACCGGCGAGCGGCGCGAGTACGGACCCGGGCCGCCAGACCAGGTCGCGAACGCCGAAACTTGAGGCGACGCCCTGTCCTTTGCCTTCGTCAGCGAACAGCGCCATGCTGGCCGGTTCGCGGATGGAGTCGGCGACGCCCAGGAGGCCGTTCAGGACCACGAGCGGGATGAACGCCGCCGAGAGCGTCCCGAGGAACGGGAAGGTATCGGGCAGGCCGAGCGCGCCGCCGATGACGGGGGTGAAGGGGACGACGACGGCGATAGTGCCGTAGAAGAGGCCGCCGACGAAGACGAAGCGGGCGCGGCCGAATTTGTCC
The DNA here is from genome assembly GCF_051414035.1 of Halosimplex amylolyticum. Taxonomy (NCBI): domain Archaea; kingdom Methanobacteriati; phylum Methanobacteriota; class Halobacteria; order Halobacteriales; family Haloarculaceae; genus Halosimplex; species Halosimplex amylolyticum. The sequence continues at coordinate 850,530 of NZ_JBLKNW010000002.1, forward strand.
GAGAGCCCGCCCGTGTAGGGCTGGCAGATCATGTTGGTGAACTTCTCGGCGGCGAGGATGACCGCGACCGCCGTCGCGGCCTCGTACCCCAGTCCGCCCCTGCTGGCTTCCAGTCCGGCGTAGATGGGCACCCAGGTGCGGACGAGCGTCACCGCGACGGCGTACTGGGCGCGGAAACTCGTCATCGTGAGGATGCGTTTGTTGAAGGCCAGATCGGTGAAGGGAAAGCCGTGGATGCGGGTGTCGTCGGGCTCGACCCACAGCCAGACGACGACGAACGCCGCCGCGGCGACGACCATCAGCAGGCCGAACACCGCTTCGAACCCGAACAGGTCGTAGAGCGCTCCGGCGGAGAACGTCCCGCCGATGGCCGCCGCGAACCGCCAGGCGTTGGAGGTCCCGATGGTGTTGGCCCGCTCGGACTCGCGGGCCAGGTCGCCCACGAGCGCCAGCGCAATGAGCCCGGCCGCGGTGGCGGCGATCCCCTGGACGGCCCGGACGGCGATGAACTGCCAGCTCGTCCCGACGAAGGCGAAGCCAAGGTAGACGAACACGGAGAGGCCGAGCCCGCCCAGCAGTACCGTGCGTTTGTCGTAGCGGTCGCCCGCCCACGAGATGGGGATGATCCCGACCGCCTGCGCGAACGTCAGTCCGGTCGCGAACATCCCGAGCACGAACCCCTCGGCACCGAGTTCGTTGATGAACGTCGGCAGGAGCGTCAGCAGCGTGACGAGCCCGAACGAACTCGCGAATCGCGTGAAATACAGCGCCCGCAGTTGCTTTCCTGTATCGGTCACTGATCGGACGGTTGCGATACGGGCCAAAAGCGATTCCGATAGTCGAAGAATTCTCTCCCATCGGCGACAGGTCGGTGACGAGCAGATCGTCTCGCGCCGAACGGCAGTGGGTGCACTGTCGCGGCCTCCGTGCCGCGGCGGAGTCGGACGAGGTCTGATCACGGGCGCAGATCGTCCGCAGGTTCTCGCTCGGTGGAGACGAGCGCCACGTCCAGGTCGGGCCTCTGTGACTGCGGCCATCGCACTGCTCGAAGAGACCGGACGCGACCGAGAGCGGGACGCTCGACCCGACCGCGCTCTTCCGTTGCGGCGCGACCGCCCTCTCGATGGTACGATAGAGAGCCGTACGACCCGATTCGATCGCCGTCGCCGATGTCAGCTAGCTGATGTGAAATATTCAACACGAAAATCACTAAGTCGGGGTGGATCATAATTGATGATGTATGTCTACAGAGAGTGGATCGCAAGACCCGGCGGAGCGAAAGTCGGCGATCAGAACGCGCCACGAGCAGGCAGCGAACGAGGTACTCCCGGATCATCGGAATCTGTTCATCGGGGGCGAGTGGGTTCCGAGTGCCTCCGGGGAGACCTTCGAAACGACCGATCCGACGACCGGCGAGACACTCGCCGAGGTGCAGGCCGGCAACGCCGAGGACATCGACCGGGCCGTCGCGGCCGCGTGGGAGGCCTACGACGAGACGTACAGCGAGACGTCGACGGCCGAGCGGCAGGCGATGCTCGAATCCATCGCCGACGCCGTCGAGGAACACAAAGAGGAGTTCGCACGCCTCGAAAGCCTGGACAACGGCAAACCCATCACCGAGGCGCGCATCGACATGACCCTCGTCGCCGACCACTTCCGGTACTTCGCCGGCATCGCGCGCGCCCACGAGGGGGTGACCGTCGACACCGACGACAGCAGGCACGTCCAGACCCTCCGCGAGCCGTACGGTGTCGTCGGACAGATCATCCCGTGGAACTTCCCGCTGCTGATGGCGGCCTGGAAGCTCGGCCCCGCGCTGGCGGCCGGCAACACGGTCGTCCTCAAACCCGCCGAGGAGACCCCGATGACCATCCTGAAACTGATGGAGGTCACCGAAGACGTGATTCCGGACGGCGTGGTCAACGTCGTCACCGGATTCGGCACGGAGGCGGGCGCACCCCTCTCCGAACACCCGGACGTTCGGAAACTCGCGTTCACCGGGTCGACCGAAGTCGGCCGGGAGGTGATGAAGAGCGCTGCGGACAACATCACCGACCTCACGCTGGAACTGGGCGGAAAGAGTCCGCTGGTCGTCTTCCCCGACGCGGACCTCGAACGGGCCGTCCAGACGACCATCACGGCCATCTTCTTCAACACCGGGGAGTGCTGCTGTGCCGGATCGCGGCTGTTCGTCCACGAAGACGTCAAAGACGAGTTCCTGGACGAACTGGCGGCGGCGGCGGAGGAGCTGACCGTGGACGACCCGCTGCTGGAGTCGACGGACCTCGGTCCGAAGGTGACCGCCGAACAGGTCGAACGGACGATGGGCTACATCCAGGAAGCCGAAGAAGCGGGGGCGGCGTTCGTCACCGGCGGGAGCCAGCCCGACGACGAGGCCCTGTCCGACGGCTGTTTCGTCGCGCCGACCCTCATCGACGACATCGACCACGACAACAGGGCCGTCCAGGAGGAGATCTTCGGGCCGGTCCAGGAGGTGTTCACCTGGAGCGACTACGACGAGATGATCGAACTGGCCAACGACGTGGATTACGGCCTCGCGGCGGGTGTCCTCACCGAGGACCTGACGACGGCCCACCAGGCCGTCAAGGACATCGAGGCCGGCAACATCTGGGTCAACACCTACAACGACTTCCCGGCGGGCCAGCCCTTCGGCGGGTACAAGCAGTCCGGGATGGGCCGGGAGACCGCCCAGGAAGCCGTCGAACACTACACGCAGACGAAGACTGCCAACATCTCGCTGCGGTAGCGTGACCGTCCCCTTCCCGGAGCTATCTTCGGGTCGAATCCGGGCCGGGCACGTCTCGGTGGCGCCCGACGGGACGGCCTACGTCGTCCCCTCGGGGATGCACGAGCGACTGCGTGACGCGGTCGTGTCGGACACCGGCGAGCGAGCGGGGGACCCGAAGGTCGACCTCGCGCTGGCCGGGTGGGCCTCGCTGCAGAGCGACGGGATGACCGACCGGGTGAACGTCGACGCCCCCGACGGCTTCGCGAACGAGTCCATCGTCAGGCGATTCGCTCGCTCGCACGACGCCGGTTCCGTCGCCGTGGCGTACCACCCCAGCGGCGAGGTGCGCCGGTGGACCGATCCCGACGCCGTCACGCTGCCGGAGACGTCGAAATAGACGGGTCCTCTCAGTCCGACGCTTCGGCCGCTGCGATGGGTGCGATCGCGATCTCCACCTCGATGTCCTCGACGTCCCAGGTCTTGCGGTGACCGTCCGAGACCGCACCGACCTCCTCGGCGCGGACCTCGTCGGCGATGAGGCCCTCGTGGGGGGCGACGAGGTCGGCGACGCGGTCGTCGTGGACCTCGTACTCCAGGCGGATCGACTCCTCCATGTCCAGGTCGAGTTCCTTGCGCATCTCCTGGACGCGGCGGATGACCTCGCGGGCGTAGCCCTCGCTCTCGATGTCCTCGGTGAGCGCGGTGTCGACGTAGACGACGCCCTCGCTGTCGAGCGCCTGGAACTCGGCGCCGGCGACGCCGTCGGGCGTGTGCCGGACGAACTCGACCATCTCCGCGTCGAGATCGATCGGCTCGTCGAGTGCGGCGGCGACGGCCGACTCCAGCGCCTCGACGGTCGGCTCGGCCACGCGGGCGTCGTTGAGCGCGCCCATGACCCGGCCGGCGTCGTCGCCGAACGCCGGTCCGAGGAGGCTCATGTCGGCCTCGGCGGAGTAGGTGAGTTCGCCCCACTCCTCCGCGGGGCCGACGACCTCGATCTCGCGGGCGTTGAGCCGGTCGGCCAGGATGTCCTCGCGGAGTTCGACCGTGCCGGCGACGTCGGTGGCGTCGGTTTCGTCGCCCGCGTCGTCCACGTCGACCACGACGCGTTTGACGGGCCAGCGGAGCTTGCGTTCGGCCTGCTGGCGGGCGTTCGAGCCCGCTTCCTCGATGGCGCGGACGATCTCGACGTCGCCTTCGAGGCCCAGGTCGCGCCACTCGTCGTCGGGCTCGGGCCAGTCACACATGTGAACCGTCGGGTGCCCGGCGTCGCCGGTGAGCGAGCCGTAGACCTCCTCGGCGACGAAGGGGGTGAAGGGCGCGAACAGGGCCGCGACCTCTTCGAGCACCGTGTAGAGGGTGGTGTAGGCGGCCCGCTTGCTCGGGGAGTCCGACTCGTCCCACATGCGCTCGCGGACGACCTGGACGTAAAAGCGCGAGACGTCCTCGACCACGAAGTCGATCAGCGCGTTCACCGCGCGGTCGTTCTCGAAGCCCTCCATCGCGTCGGTCATCTCCGCCTCGACGCTCTGGAGTCGCGAGAGCACCCACTCGTCGACGAGTTCGAGGTCGTCTGCGACGTCCTCCAGCGAGACCGCGTCGTCGGCGGCTTCGCCGCCTTCGGCTCGTCGCGACGGAGTCGCAACGCCCGGCTCGAAGTCGTCGGCGCGCATGTACGGGAGCGGGAAGCGCGCGACGTTCCAGAGGATGTTGAGCCGCCGTTGCATCTCCTGGGTCTCGTCCCACGAGAAGTTCATGTCCTCGCCCTGGGCGGTCACGGAGAGCAGGAACAGGCGCATCGGGTCGACGCCGTAGTCGTCGATGACCTCGTGGGGGTCCACGAAGATGCCCTTCGACTTGGACATGCCGCGACCGTCGGGCATGTTCGCGTAGCCGTGCATCAGGACCTGCTTGTAGGGAATATCACCCGTCGCGGCGGTGGACATCCCGAGTTGCGACCAGAACCACCCGCGGGTCTGGTCGTGGGCCTCCATGATGAGGTCGGCGGGCCACAGTTCGTCGAAGCGGCTCTCGTCCTCGGGGTAGTTCAGCGTGCCCCACGTCGCGACCGAGGAGTCCAGCCACACGTCGAAGACGTCCGGGACGCGCTCGTAGGTCGTCCCGTCTTCGGTGATCGTCAGGTCGTCGACGGTGTCCTTGTGCAGGTCGACGCGCTCGGGGTCGACGTCCTGGTCGACGCGGTCGGCGAGTTCCTCGCGGTCGCCGACGACGATGGCTTGCTCCATGCTTCCATCCCAATTTTCGCTCGGAATCCAGATCGGGATCGGGATACCCCAGTAGCGCTGGCGGGAGACGTTCCAGTCGGGGGCGTCCTCGACGAAATCGCGGAAGCGGTTGTCGCGCGCCCACTGGGGGTACCACTCGCTGTCTTCGATATTTTCGAGGAGTTCCTCTTTGATGTCGGTGACCGTGATAAACCACTGGTCGGTGACGATCTGGATGATGCCCGTGTCACAGCGCCAGCAGTGGCCGTAGCTGTGGGACGTCGTCTCCTCTGCGAGCAGGGCGCCGCCGGCCGCCAGGTCGTCCATGATGTCTCGATCCGCGTCCTTGACGAACTGGCCGGCGTACGCGCCCGCGCTGTCGTCGTAGACGCCGTCGGCGCCGACGGGACAGAAGATGTCGAGCCCGAGTTCGGTGCCGCGTTCGAAGTCCTCCTCACCGTGGCCCGGCGCGGAGTGGACGAGTCCCGTGCCCTCGCCCTCGGTGTCGACGTAGTCGCCGGTGTACACCTGGAGCGCGCCCTCGCCGCTCGGTGCGTCGGGGACTTCCTCGCGGAGCGGGTGTTCGTAGGTCCAGCCGAGCATCTCCTCGCCGGTCAGTTCCTCGACGACCTCGTAGTCGTCGTAGCGCCCGGTCGAGAGCACGCTGTCGACCTTCGCCGCGGCGACGTACAGGCGCTCGGTGCCCCCGTCCTTCGTGGCGTCGACGCCGACGTATTCGCCCTCGCCGTCGACCGCGACGAAGGTGTTGGCGGGGATGGTCCACGGCGTCGTCGTCCAGATGACGAGCGAGCCCTCGCGGTCTTTCAGGTCGAACTTGACGTAGATCGAGGGGTCCTCGACGTCCTCGTACTCGACCTCGTTGTTGGCGATGGCGGTCTCACAGCGCGGACACTGGGAGATGGAGCGCTGGCCCTGTTCGACGAGGCCGCGCTGGTGGGCCTTCTCGAAGCCCCACCACGCCGCTTCCATGTACTCCGGCGTGACCGTTTTGTATGGATCGTCCCAGTCCATCCAGACGCCGAAGGACTTGAAGTCCTCCTGCAGGCCCTCGAGTTGCTCGTTCGCGTAGGCCTTGCACTCGTCGATGAAGTTCTGTTCGCCGAACTCCTCGATGTCCTTCTTGTTCTCGAAGTCCAGGCGCTCCTCGACGCGGGTCTCGATGGGCAGGCCGTGCATGTCGTAGCCCGGCCGGTCGGTCACGTCGTAGCCCTGCATCCGGAGATAACGGATGTAGCAGTCCTTCAGCGTCTTGTTCCAGGTGGTGCCCATGTGGGCCGCGCCGGAGGTGTACGGCGGGCCGTCGACGAAGAAGTAGTCCTCGCCCTCGGATCGGTGCTCGACCGTCTGCTCGTAGGCGTCGACGGCGTCCCAGTAGTCGAAGACGCGGTCCTCGACCGCGTCGGGGTCGTACTGGTCGGGGACGTCCGCGAACCGCTCCGTGCGGGCCGCGGGTTCCCCGTCTCCGTCGGCGTCGTCCGTGCTCATACACTGACGAACCCGCCCGACGCTCTTGGAAACTTCGGTCCGGCCGCCGCGTCGGGCGTCGCCGGGCGAGGGACCGGCCGCCGTCCGCGACCGTTCGCGGGCGCCGACCCCTCGCCGTCGAACGCTCGCCACGGTTCGCGTCTCGACCGACCGCGCCACCTCGCGCCGGACCGTCCACTCGGCCGGAGTCGACTGCGTTCGACGTGCGTTTCATACATTATCTGTTACGTAGTCCGTTCCGGATACGTGCCAGGAATAGGCGGGAGAACCGACGATTATATTATCAATGGAGAATAACTATCGGCAATGAGTCAATCGAAGCGGCGGCCCGAATCCACCGTCGGGAGGGGCTACGATCGCGCGATGCAGGCAGTCGTTCAGGACGAGTACGGTCCGCCCGACGTTCTGAAACTCCGGGCGGTCGAACCACCGGTGCCGGAAGACGACGAGGTGCTGGTGCGCGTGCACGCGGCTGGCGCCAATCCTGCCGACTCGCACCTGATGCGGGGCGACCCGTACTTCGTGCGCCTGCTGACCGGGCTCCGTGCCCCGAAAAACGGCGTCCCGGGGCTGGACGTGGCGGGGCGCGTGGAGGCGGTCGGCGACGACGTGACGGCGTTCCGTCCGGGCGACGAGGTGTTCGGGGAGGCGACGGGGAGTTTCGCCGAGTACGCGTGCGCCGCGGCGGACGAACTGGCGCTCAAACCCGACTCGCTCACGTACGTGGAGGCCGCGGCGGTCCCGATCGCTGGCGTCACCGCGCTCCAGGGCCTTCGGGACGAGGGGCGACTCGAGGCCGGCCAGCGGATCCTGATCAACGGCGCGTCGGGGGGCGTCGGCACGTTCGCCGTTCAGATAGCGACGTCGCGCGGCGCGCACGTGGCGGGCGTCTGCAGCACGCGGAACGTGGACATGGTCCGGGAACTCGGCGCGGACGACGTCTTCGACTACACGACGGAGGACTTCACCCTGAGCGGCGAGCGATACGACGTCGTCTTCGACCTGGTGGGGAACCGCTCGCCGCGGGCACTCCGACGGGCCCTGGCCCCCGGCGGCACGCTCGTCCTCTCCAGCGGGGCGGGCGGTCCCCTGATCGGACCGCTAGGGACTCAGGCCAGGGCGCTCCTGGCGTCGCTGTTCGCGGACCACCGGGTGGCCGTGTTCATCGCGTCGGTGAACGGCACCGACCTGGCGGCGCTGTCGGACCTGATCGAGTCCGGCGACGTGACCCCGGTCGTCGACAGGACGTACCCGCTCGCGGAGGCCGCCGAGGCGATCCGCTATCTCGAGCGGGGCCACGCTCGCGGGAAGGTCGTCGTCACCGTGGCCGGTGACGGAGAGTGAGGGAAGCGGAATACGCTCGAACCCCTCCTGTCCGGCAGTCGGCGCCGGTGACGGCCGGATCCACGGCTGGCCTGTCTCATCCGACCGCTACGCCGATGTCCATCTCGTAGCGGACCAGCGACTCCCCGTCGTCGCTCAACACGAACTCTCCGACGAACGTCTCCCCCGCGATCAGGTGCGGCAGCCACACGCGGTCGTCGATCCACATCTCGTCGTAGGGCAACTCCCCGACGGGGTGCCACTCCGGCACTGCCTCCTCGGTCGCCTCGGGGTCGCCCTCGATCCCGTCCGCCGCGAACACGTGGACGTGCATCGAGTCGTCGTCCACGTCGCCGCTCGCGGGTCCTTCGTCCCCGCTCGCTCTGTCCGAGGCCTCACTCCGTTCGGCCTCGCGATCCCGAAAGTGGAAGTCGAACTCGCCGCGTTTCTCCAGCCCGACGGGGTCGACGCGCAACTCCTCGCGGACTTCCCGGCGGGCCGCCTCGCGCGGCGTCTCGCCGTCTTCCAGCTTCCCGCCGGGGCCCACCAGTTTCCCCGCACCGAGCCCGCGCTGTTTCCGGATGAAGAGTAACTCGCCGTCGACGATCGGATGGCACAGGGTCGCTTCTGTCACCTGCATGTGTCACTGATCGCCGGAGTGTCACCCCACGGTGACTTTACTCCACCGGGCGCCGCGGGCACCGGCCGGTCGAGCGTGACGCTCCCGTCCGCCGCGAGACCTCCATCCACAACGAGCGCTCGATCGCCGGCCGTCACCGAACCGATCCGCCCGGTTCCACTTCCGCTCCGGGGGGATCACGAGACTCGGCTCGACGAGCCGGGCCCGGCGATTTCGCGGGACGCGAGTCAGATTTCGCGTCACGAGTGGTTGAAACGGACCGGGAACTACCGGTCGCGTTCCACTTTCGCCGCGACTGGCAAACGGTTAAGTGGTGCGCGGAGCGTGGTGAAAGTAATGACGGAGGACCCCGAGGAGGGGATGCTGTCGTGGGACGAATCGGTGTTCCGCGACGAACACGTCTTCGAGATCGACTACCTGCCGGAGACGTTTCTCCACCGCGACACGCAGATGGAGACGCTGAAGTACGCGCTCCGCCCCGCCGTGCGCGGGTCGCGACCGCTGAACGTCGTCGCGCGCGGGCCGCCGGGCACCGGGAAGACCACCGCGGTCCAGAAGATGTTCGGCGAGTTACGGGCCCAGACCGACGTGAAGACGGTGCGGGTCAACTGCCAGGTCAACTCGACGCGCTACTCGGTGTTCTCCCGCCTCTTCGAGGGCGTCTTCGACTACGAGCCGCCGTCGTCGGGCATCTCGTTCAAGAAGCTGTTCTCGCAGATCACCGACCAGCTGGTCGCCGACGACCGCGTCCTGGCCGTGGCGCTCGACGACGTGAACTACCTCTTCTACGAGGACGAGGCCTCCGACACGCTGTACTCGCTGCTGCGCGCACACGAAGAGCAGGGCGGCGCGAAGATCGGCGTCCTCTGCATCTCCTCGGACCTCGACCTGGACGTCATCGACGAACTGGACACGCGCGTCCAGAGCGTCTTCCGGCCCGAGGACGTCTACTTCCCGAAGTACGACCAGCCGGAGATCGTCGACATCCTCCAGGAACGCGTCGACCGCGGGTTCCACGAGGGCGTGATGACCGCGCCCGTCCTCGATCTGGTCGCCGAGTACACCGAGGAGCAGGGCGGGGACCTGCGCGTCGGCATCGACCTGCTGCGCCGGGCGGGCCTGAACGCCGAGATGCGCGCCAGCCGCGAGGTCGAACGACAGGACGTCGAGAAGGCCTACGACAAGTCGAAGTACGTCCACCTCTCGCGGCGCCTCCAGGAGCTCTCGGAGTCAGAGAGCGCGCTGCTCGAAGTTATCGCCGAGCACGACGGCAAGCGCGCGGGCGACATCTACGACGTGTTCAACGACGAGACCGGGCTGGGCTACACCCGTTACTCCGAGGTGACGAACAAGCTCGACCAGCTGGGGATCATCACCGCCAGCTACGCCGACGTCGACGGTCGCGGGCGCTCGCGCGAACTGACGCTCAACTACGACGCCGACGCCGTCCTCGACCGGCTGTGAACGCGCCCCCGATCGCGAACGTGTCGCCCGGAGTCCGCCCGTCGAACTGGCGTCGTCGACGGTGAGGGCGGGCGAAGGTTTATCGCCGAGACCGAGCAAGGTCGGCGTATGGCAAGCGCGACCGACGATCCCGAGGGTGACGGTCCCGACGGCGTGGAGTTCGTCCGGGAAGACGACGGAACGATCACCGCTCGGGACCTCGAAACGGGGCTCGCACGCGGCGGCGACAGCCGCGCGGCGGCGCTCGCGCAGCTGGCGGAGGTGCTCGAACTCCACGAGGGCGGCGGCGAACCCATCGAGAATCCGGACGAGTTTCTGCGGGAAGAACTCGATATCGACCCAGACGAGCGCGACGGCGACGAATCGCTCCCGGAGTTTCTTCGCTGACTTCGGATGGTGCGGACGACGTTTTCCGGGCGGGAGATCATCGCCGTCCTGACTGATTTCGGGTACGTACCGGTATCCAGATCTGGGAGCCACGTTCGACTCCGATACGAGACCGACGACACCGGTGCGGTCCGAAACGTGGACGTTCCGATGCACGCAGAGGTCCGGATCGGGACGCTACACTCTATCGCCGACCAGTGTGGTGCCGACGACTTCGAGGCGTGGTGTCGCTGGATCGACGACCACGCGTAGGCTACAACTCCGGCAGCGGCACGACCACCACGGGCACGTCCACGCTCCCGAGCAGCGCGCGGACGGTCGACCCCGGCGCCTCGACGGTCGCGGGGAGCAGGCGCGTCCGGGCGACGTTGGCGGCGTCGCCGCCGTCCCGTCCGTCGAGGTCGGGTTCGGCGACGGTCACCACGAGCACCTCGTCGTCGGCGGTGAGGCGGTCGGCGAGGTGGTCGGCGGCCGCGGCGGTCGTGTGGACCGACGCGGTCGCGAGCAGGTAGCGGGTCATACGCGAGTTGTCGCTCCCGACTCACTCGAAGGCGGCGAACTGCGTCCGACAGTCCCGGCAGACGAGCGCCCGGAGCGGGTGCCCCTCGGCGTCGGTCCGCGGCGGGCCGCAACAGCCGCCGGCCTTCCCCTCGCTCAGGGGGGTTTCGCAGACCGGGCAGTTGTCGAGGAAGACCGCGAGGCCGTGGGCGGCGACCGCGCGCCGGGCGGGTTCCAGGTCCGTCCGTTCGGCGAGCGCCCGCGCGGCGGCCGTCTCGGCGACCGCGACCGGTCGCCGGAGCCACACCTCGCCTGCGGGTTCGCCCGAGCCGTCCGAGAGGACGACGTAGGCGCGGTCGCGATCGGTCACTGCCTCCGCGGCGTCCGCGGCGGGCGCCGCCGCGAGCGTCGCGGCGGCCAGTCCCTCCGGCGACCGCTCGCGAAGCGATCGGATCGCCGACTGCCAGCGCTCCTCGAACCCCTCGGCGAGACGCACGTCGTCGCCGGCCGCGTCGGCGACGCCCGCCGCCACCAGGTCGGCCAGGACCGCCTCCCCGTCGGCGGTCGTCGCGTCGGCCAGCGTGGCCGGGGTTCGGTCGGCGTCCGCGTCGGTCTCGCGGTCCGCGTCGCGGTCGTCGCCGACGGACTGCTGACCGCTTCCGGACACCGCCCGACCGCTTCCGGACGCCGCCCGACCGCCTCCGGAGGAGTCGGCGGGGCCAGCCCGTCGGCTCGGTGGGCGACCGTGACCGGCGGGGAACGGGTCCCACGGCAGGCGTGCGACCAGTCGGGGCGCGAACCGCGGCGTGTACGGGACCAGGTATCCGCGGAGCCAGATGACACCGACCCCACCGACCGCCAGGACCGCGCTCGCCGCCGGCGAGACGGCCGCGAGCGCGAGGCAGCCGAGGGCGAGCAGACCGAGGTTGACCGCCGTGCAGGGCCAGCACCGGTCGGCGCCGGTGTGGTCCGGCCGGCGGATCGAAGGCCGGGAGCGTCGCATTACCGACAGTTCGCGAACGGGCCGTTTGAGGGTGTCGGCGGTTTCACCCCATAGGATCGCGCTACCGCCGCTAGGGGGTGGCTACGGCACCGGAAGCTACGGCGCAGGGAGCTACGGCACAGGGAGCTCCGGCACCGAGAGCTCCGGCACAGGGAGCTACGGCACAGGGAGCTCCGGCACCGAGAGCTACGGCGCCGGGAGGTCCCACGTGTCGGTCGTGACGCCGTCGACGCCCCGGTCGGCGAGCGCGCGGACGGTCGCGGCCCGGTTCGACGGCTCCCCGGCCGCGTCGAGCAGCCCCCAGGCGTAGACCCCGAAGCCCGCGTCGTGCGCCCGCTCGACGACGTCCGTGTCGAGGCATTGCCGCGCGTGCGGGTGGACGTTCGCACAGTCGAGCACCGCCGCCAGATCGAGATTCGCGTCCGGGTAATCGCCGAACAGCCACCCGACCTCGGGGCCCCAGTCCGAGCGCGCGATCTCGGCCAGCGCCGGCGCCGAGAAACTCGTGAGTCGCACGGCCGGTGGGTCCTCGCGCCCGTCCAGTTCGGCCCGCACGTCGCTCCAGAGGCCCGGTTCCTTGAGTTCGACGTGGAGGATCGTTTCGGCGGGGACGGCGTCGAGGATCTCCCCGAACGTGGCGACCGGTTCGTCCGACCCGTCGACGCCCATCTCCCGGAGGGCGGCCAGGTCGAGGGCGGCGACGCGCCCGCTCCCGTCGGTGAAGCCGTCGACGCGTTCGTCGTGGGCGGCGACGAGTTCGCCCGAGGCGCACCGCCGGAGGTCGATCTCGACGGCGGGGAGGCGGTCGGCGGCCGCCGCGACCGCCCGCGGGGTGTTCTCGGGGCCGTGATCGGCACAGCCGCGGTGACCGACGAGTTCCATGGCCCATGTCGGGGCGCCGTCATCAAAGCGGTAGCGACGCTTTCGGCACCGGAGACGTCAGTAATCGGACGTTATTCCGCGAATGTCAACGGATGCCGGACTATACCTTAGTCTGCAACGCCGGATCATCCGGAATATGTCGAACGATTCCGCGTCGAATGGAGCGGAGAGCGGGTCGCGATCGCGCCGACGGTTCGTCAAGACGGTCGGCGTCGCCGGGGCGGTCGGGCTGGCCGGCTGTCCGGGCGGTGGCGGCGACGGAAACGGTGACGGTGACGGTGACGGAAACGGTGGCGGTGACGGAGATGGTGGCGGGACCGGAGACGGCGACGGAGGCGGGGGCGACGGTGGCGGCGGCGAAGCGACCGTCGAGATGGCGATGCCGTCGAACGTCACCGACAGGGCCGAGGACACCCGCGAGGCGCTGTACGACGCGGGGCTCTCGGAGGACATCACCGTCGAGTTCCTCTCGACGTCGGAGATCTCGGGGGACGTCCAGTCCCAGTACCGCAGCTGGCTCAACGCCGGCCGCGAGACGCCCGACATCTTCCGGATGGACAGCGGGTGGACGATCCCCTTCATCGTACGCGACCAGCTGGTCAACCTGACGGAGCACCTCTCGGACGACGCGCTCTCGATGCTCGACGAGCACTACTTCGAGGCGCCGCTTGAGAGCGCCCGCGCGCCCGCCCAGGCTGTCGGCGGCGGCGGGGGCGATACCGACACCGGGACCGGCATGGGCGGCGGTCCCCGCGGCGAACTCTACGGCGTCCCCTGGCAGGTCGGTTTCCCGACTATCCAGTACCGCAAGGACCTGGTCGAGGACGCCGGCTTCGACCCGGAGGGGAACAACTGGGCGACCGAACCGATGACCTGGCAGGAGTTCTCCGAGGTGATCGCCGAGACCCACAGTAACGCCGACGTCGAGTACGGGTTCAACTGGCAGGGGACCGACTACGTCGGCCTCTCCTGTTGTACGTTCAACGAGTTCATGACCACCTGGGGCGGCGCGTACTTCGGCGGCCGGGAGAACCTCTTCGGCCCCGTGGGCGACCGGCCGATCACCGTCGAGGAAGAGCCGGTCCTCCAGGCGCTGCGGATGGTCCGGACGCTCATCCACGGCTCCGACGACGAGGAGGCACTCGACGGCTATCAGCAGATATCTCCCAACGCCGTCCTGGAGTGGACCGAGGGGCCGTCGCTGTCGCCGTTCACGAACGGCAACGCCGTCGCGCTGCGCTACTGGCCCAGCGGCATCTTCGAGGCGGCCACCGCCTTCGAGGAATCGGACAACCTCTCGCCGGACGCGCTCGGGACGATGCCCATCCCCTACGCGGTCTCCGAAGACGAGTCGGAGTACGAGGGCATCGGCGGCACCGCCTCGGCGCTGGGCGGCTGGCACCTCACCGTCAACCCCAGCTCGACGAACGTCGACGCGGCGGTCCAGGTGATCGAGGCGACGATGCAGGAGAGCTTCCGGTCGTTCCAGTTCAGCGAACTCGGCTACCTGACCGGCGACCGGCGGCTGTTCGACCCCGACAACGTCGGCGACGTCGAACCCTGGGGCCCACATCTGGAGACGCTCCAGATCGCCGGCGAGAACGCTATCCCCCGCCCCGTGACGGTCGTCTGGCCCGACCAGACGTCGCAGGTCGCCAGCCGCGTCAACGGCGTGATCGCCCAGCAACAGGCGCCCGGCGAGGCGATGTCCGCGCTCGCACAGAGCCTCGAAGAGATCGAACAGAGCGTCTAAGATGGCGACCAGAGAGGAACACTCTCGAAGTCGTGTGCGGTCGGCAGCCGCCGCCCCGGCCAACTGGACCGAGCGGCTGACCGAACAGCAGTTCGCGTACGTGCTCCTCGTCCCGACCCTGTTGCTGGTCTTGACGATGGCGCTGTGGCCGCTTCTCAGCACCTTCGAGATGTCGCTGCGGGCCGACGCCCTCTTCTCGGGCGAGTACGTCGGCGAGTTCGTCGGCCTGGAGAACTACGTCGAACTGCTGACCGGCCAGCGCAACGCCGTCCTCGGGAGTCCGTTCGTCGACTTCGACCAGCCGTTCCAGAGCGCCCTGACGGTGACGCTCATCTACGTCGCCATCGCCGTCACCCTCGAGACGATCATCGGCTTCGGCCAGGCGCTGGTTTTAGACCAGAGCTTCCGCGGCCGGCGGTGGGTCCGCGTGGCGATCCTCATCCCGTGGGCGGTGCCCATCGCCATCCAGGGGATGATCTTCTGGCTGTTCTTCCAGCCCGGCGTCGGCGTCGGTACCGACGTGATGCAGAGCCTCGGGGTCTTCTCCCAGAACCCGCTCATCAACAGCGTCGACACGATGATCATCGTCATCTTCGCCGACGTGTGGAAGACCTCGGCGTTCATGGCGCTGCTCATCCTCGCGGGGCTCCAGAGCGTCGACCGGAGCCTCTACGACGTCGCGCGGGTCGCCGGTGCCTCGAAGATCCAGCAGTTCTGGTACGTCACCTTCCCGCTCGTCCTGCCGGCGCTGCTGGTCGCGCTCCTGTTCCGGACGATCCAGTCGATGCGGGTCTACGGCATCATCGAGACGACCGGCGGCTGCTCGACGATGCCGTCGCTGACCTGCATGGTCGTCTCGACGTTCCGCTCGGGGCGGTACGCGACGGCGGCAGCGGTCGCGTTCATCCTGGCCGGCATCGTCGCGCTCGTCGCGATGGTCTACATCATCAAGTTCGCGGACCTGGAGGTGGGGACCTGATGGCCTCCCCCACCGTCGAGGAAGACGAGAGCGACGGCGACGGACCGCTTCAAGAGCGGGTCCAGGCGGCCATCCAGAACCCCGGGGACGCCTACCAGTTCCTCTTCTACGTCGTCACGGCCTTCTTCCTCGTGACGACGCTGTTCCCCTTCTACTGGCTGTTGGTGCTCGCGCTGACGCCCGGCGACCGGATGACCGACATCGGCCTGCTCCCCAACGGGTTCAACCCCTTCTCGTTCGTCGAGATGTTCCAGCGGCTCCCGTTCCACGTCTACATGTTCAACAGCATCGTCATCGCGCTGACGACGACGGTCATCGTCTTGCTGGTGGCGAGCTTCGCGGGATACGCCTTCGGCCGCCTGCAGTTCCGCGGCAAGACGGCGCTGCTGCTGATGCTGCTCGCTATCTCCTACTTCCCGCCGGCGGCCTTCATCGTCCCCCTGTTCCAGTTTTTCACCGGGAACGTCGACATCATCACTCTCCCGGCATTCGGGACCGTCGAGAGCCCCAACTGGTTCAACACCCCCGGCGCGATGGTCACGCCGTTCAGCGCGCTCTTTCTCCCCCTCTCTATTTTCATCCTGACGACGTTCTACGCCCAGATCCCGGACGGGCTGGAGGACGCCGCCCGCGTCGAGGGCGCCACCCGCATCGGCGCGCTGTTTCGGGTGATCATCCCGCTGTCGGCGCCCGGCGTCGCCACCGCGGGCGTCCTCACCTTCATCGGCGTCTACAACGAGTTCTTCATCTCCTTCCTGATGACCGACGGGCAGGCACAGAACTGGGCGCCCATCGTCTGGGGCGTCGTCAACTACCAGGGCCAGTACCAGGCCTTCTACAACCTGATGGCGGCGGCGAGCATCGTCGGGGTCCTCCCGGTCGTTATCCTCGTCGTCATGGCACAGGAACGCATCGTCAGCGGCCTCACCGCAGGCGCACTCAAGGAGTAAATCATGGGAGACGTCATCCTCGAACACGTCACGAAACGCTACGCGGACGTCACCGCCGTGGACGACATGAACCTCGACATCCAGGACGGCGAGTTCGTCACGCTCGTCGGCCCGTCGGGCTGCGGCAAGTCGACCACGCTCGAAACCATCGCCGGCCTCACTATCCCCAGCGAGGGGACGATCACGATCGCCGGCGACGACGTGACGACGAAGCCGCCGAAAGACCGGGACATCGCGATGGTCTTCCAGAACATCGCGCTGTTCCCGCACATGGACGTCCACGACAACATGAGCTTCGGGCTCCGGTTGCGCGACTTCCCGCAAGACGAGATCGACCGCCGGGTCGACCACGCCGCCGAGATCCTCCAGATCGAGGAACTCCTCGAACGGATGCCCGACGAACTGTCGGGCGGCCAGCGCCAGCGCGTCGCCATCGGCCGCGCCATCGTCCGCGAACCCGCCGTGTTCCTCATGGACGAGCCCCTCGCGAACCTCGACGCGAAGCTCCGGGTCCACATGCGCACCGAACTCCAGCGCCTCCACAAGGAACTGGATACCACCATCATCTACGTCACGCACGACCAGGCCGAGGCGATGACCATGTCCGACCGCATCGCCGTCATGAACGAGGGACACCTCCAGCAGATCGCCCCGCCCCTCGTGTGTTACGACGAGCCGGCCAACCTGTTCGTCGCGGGGTTCATCGGCTCGCCCGGCATGAACTTCGTCGAGGGGACCGTCGAGGCCGGGGAGATCCGGACCGAGGGCTTCGACGTGGAGTTCGACCCCGCGCAGGTCCCCGAACTCGCCGAGGGCGACGACGTGACCATCGGCGTCCGCCCAGAGGACGTCTACCCCGCGAGCGAGGCCGGCGAACTCGTCGACCCGACCCGGCGCATCCGCGCCCGGACGGACGTGCTCGAACCGATGGGTGATCAGGTCTTCGTCTACCTCGTCCTCCAAGGCGAGGACGCCGCCGGTACCGACACCGGCACCGCCGGCGCCGCCAGCGCCCACGGCGCCGACGAGCTCCTGATGAGCGTCGAACCCGACAGCGACCTCGAGGCCGACGAGGACCTCGAAGTCGTCCTCGACCGCGAGAAGATCCACGTCTTCGACACCGCGACGGGCGACGCCGTCTGCCACGACATCGTCCGCTCGGAAGCGATGGGCGGTGGCCACCCCGGCGCCCGGGAGGAGAGCTGACGTGGTCTCGACCGGCCTCCTGCTGTACTTCGGGATGGGGACCCTGCTGTTTTTCTTCTGGGTCTACGGCATCTACGCGTTCGTCCGCGACTGCCGACGGACCTACATTCCCGGCCTCAAGGGCTGGCTCGCCCGCCGCCGCGAACAGAAAACGGAGCAGGAACGCGAACAGGAGCGCGAGGAGCGCGAGAAGCGCGAGAAGCAGTTGTACTGACGCGCTCGTTCGTGTGCCAGCGTTCTCTCCGGACCCGAACAGTCGGGCGAATAGGCCGGACGTTCTCTTCGAAAAACATATATTCTGTCTGAGGGTCGAACGGATCGTGCTATCGAACGCCGTCCACTCGTTCAGGTACGCGTTCAGTCGTGACCTCCTCCCGCTCTACGGCGCCGTCGTCGTCGGCCAGTGGATCATGGATATCTCGGATATCGCGACGGCGATACTACCCTTCCTACCGCGGTTCGTCGAGCGACTGCTCTCCTGGCCGATATTCCTCCTCGGGCTCGCACTCGTCGTCGGCGGCCTCGTCGGCATCCTCCACCGCGTCGTGACTGACGCCCGGTAGCGACAGCGGGACCGACGGAGCGATCGGCGCCGGCGGAACTCTTATTATGAATTATCGATAACTCGTAATCGACATGGCGAAGTCCCCGATGCGGTCGGAACGGCCTCCGATCCAGCACCTCCAGACGGTGGTCGACATGCTGGAGACACCAGCGCTTGCCCGCATCTACGCCCACGTACTCAGCGACGGTCCCGTGACAGTTGCGGACGTCGTCGAGGCACTCGACGCTCCGCAGGGCACCGCGTACGATTACGTTCGGAAGCTCGAAACCGCCGGCTTCGTCGAGAAGACGAGTGATCGACGCCCGTACCAGTACGACGCCGAACCCGTTTCGCTTACGCTCTCCACCGACGGGACCACTCGAACGATAACCCCGGCACTGATCGCGGCCGTCGCTCGCCGCGAGGAGGACGGTGATATCGATACCTACGTCGACCGTCACGGGCTGGACGGGCTCGCTGCAGCGCTCGAATACGCCGCCGAGTTCGCCGACGGGGCGGTCAACAGCCGTATCGCGGCCCGCGAACTCGATATCTCGCCGCTCGAAGCCGAGATCGTCCTCCAGGCGCTCGAACCGGTCGTCGAAGCGTACGACGCAGCCGAATGACGACCGCGTACGTCGTCGATACGGGCGTGTTCGTCCGGTGTGGCGGCCCGGACAACGAGAAGTTCCAGCGGCTCCGTCGCGCAGTCCGCAGTGCCGGTGTCGTACTTACCGTTCCCCGGCGCGTGTACGGGGAACTCGGTGGTGACCCGGTCGCCGACGAATATCCCTCGGGAGACCTCCCGTATTCGACCGGATTCGAGGAGGGATGGGTCGTCGTCGCCGACGAACTCGATTATGCGAACTCGCTCGTCTCCACCGTGATGGACGAGGGCCGTCGAGTCATCGCGAACGAGACTGGCCGCGACGAAGACGCCATCGAGAAGGCTGACACGGCGCTCGTCGGGCTCGCGGCGCAGTTGCTCGACGACGGCGATGCGGCGTCGGTCGTGCTTCTGACGACGGACAAACCGGCTGGGCGAGCCGCCGAGATGCTGTTGCCGGAACGCGGATTCGACGGTCGGATCGAATATCGATACGCTAGCGAAGCGTATCTGGAGACAGTCACTGCCGGGGAGTTTCGAGGCGGAGCGACCGATCCGTGACGGCGAAGACTTTTCTACGCGGTTTTCGAACACCGCACGAATGAACGTCCGGACGGATTCGTACCCGCGCTGGCTGCTCGCCTTCTTCGTCCCGGCCGTCGTCGTCGGCGTGGCGAACGACTCCATCGTCGCGGCGTCGCTGACCGCGGTCGTCCTGGCCGGGCTCGCGTCCCTCTATTTCAACTACCCGTTCTGACCGACGAAATCTGGAGCGCCGGGCGTCGCCGAGCGTCCAGCTAACTGGCGCCTCGACGAGCCGCTATATCCGCTTCGACGGCCGTAGCAGATGCGCTCGCCCGGCGAGCAGGCCGAGCAACAGGCCGGTGAAGTGCGCGACGAGCGCGACGCCCCGCCCCGCGGTCACCACGGTGACCGCGCCGGCGACGACGACGAAGACCACCAGCTGGGCGCGCGGGCTGAGCGGCGTGCGGTCGAGGACCGTATCGCTCATGCGGTTGCCGGCGAGGAGGTACCCGACCAGCCCGGCGATGCCGCCGCTGGCGCCGAGGACGGCCACGGAGGGGCCGACCAGGTCGCTGACCCACACCTCGGTCAGGCCCGCCAGCGCGCCGGTGGCGAGGAAGAAGGCGTGAAAGCGCAGCCGGGAGGTCTGGCGTTCGAGGTAGAGGCCGACGAGCAACAGGACGACGACGTTGCCGACGAGGTGGCTGACACTGACGTGGGCGTAGACGCTGGTGACGACCGTCCAGGGCTGGTGGCCGACCGGCGCCGAGAGGGCGAACGCGAGGGGGACCTGGAGGATGGCGACCGCTCGCTGGACGAGGAAGACGACGACGATCACACCCACCAGCGTCAGCGTCGGACTTCGCGACACGTCCGGGGGTTCGGCCACCGACTACAAGAAAGGTCGGGGGCGAACGGAGGCGGAATGCACTTGCCGACGGTCGCCGAACCGCGCAGTCCATGACGGACTCGACTGCGGAGGGAACGTACACGCTCGTCCTCGAACTGGCCGAGTCGGCGACCGTCGAGGTGGGCGCGCTCGGCGCGCGCGAGTTCGCGGCGGGAGGGTACGCCTACACTGGGAGCGCGTTCGGCCCGGGCGGGTTCGCGCGGGTCGAACGCCACCGGGAGCTCTGTGCCGGCGAGCGCGACGCCCGCCACTGGCACGTCGACTACCTGCTGGGCCACCCCGACGCGACCGTCGAGGCTGTCGTCCGCACGCCGGACGAGGACGTCGAGTGCGGGGTCAGTCGGGCGCTCGTCGGTGCTGACGACGGCGTGGGTCGCGAGGACGGTGACAGTGCGGGTCGCGGGGACGGTACCAGCGCGGGCCGCGAGGACGGTGACGGCACGGACTGCGGGGACGCCGACGGCGCAGGCGAGCGCGAACGGGTCCCGGAGTTCGGCGCATCGGACTGCGACTGCGAGTCGCACCTGGTCTACGAGGCCGACGGCGAGTCGCTCCGGCATGCGGTCGAGCGAGTACACCGCACGTATCGTTGATCTATGTGTAGCAAGGTCGGAATAAACTCACAGGCTTAAGGTCACCCTCACGAAAGAAGGTGTAGACTGGCCACGAGACATGAGCGGCACACCGACGGCGATACGAGTCCTCCACGTCGACGACGACCGGGACCTGGGCGGCCTCGTCGCGGCGGCACTCGAACGCGAGGACGACCGCTTCGACGTGCTGACCGCGACGAGTCCCGCCGAGGCGCTCGACCTGCTGGCCGACGAGCGCATCGACTGCGTCGTCTCCGACTACGACATGCCCGGGACGACCGGGATCGAGTTCCTCGAGACCGTCCGCGAGCGCGACCCCGACCTCCCCTTCATCCTCTACACCGGAAAAGGGAGCGAGGAGGTGGCGAGCGGCGCCATCTCGGCGGGCGTGACGGACTACCTCCAGAAGGGGGCGGGCAGCGACCACTACGCCCTGCTGGCGAACCGGATCGACAACGCCGTCTCGGCCGCGCGGTCGCGGAGCGCGCTGGAAGAGCGCAACCGGCGTCTCGAGACGCTGATCAGCAACCTCCCGGGCGTCGTCTACCGGTGCCGGAACGAGGCGGAGTGGCCGATGGAGTTCGTCGCGGGGGAGTGTACGAAACTCACCGGCTACAGCGCGGCCGAACTCGAGCGCGGTGCGGTGGTCTGGGGCGAGGAGGTGCTCCACCCCGAGGACCGCGACCGGCTGTGGGAGACGGTGCAGTCGGCGCTCGACGCGGGCGACCCCTTCGAGGTGACCTACCGGATCCTGACCGCCGACGGGGAGGTCCGCTGGATGTGGGAGCGCGGACGCGCAATCGGCGACGACGCCGACCGGATCGAGGGGTTCATCACGGACGTGACCGAGCGCCACGAGCGCGAGCGACGGCTCGAAGCGACTTCGGCCCGCCTCGAAGCCCTCGTCGAGAACTCTCCCGACATGATCGACGTGCTCGACCCCGGGGGGACCATCGTCGACGCGAACCAGCGGCTCTGTGACGCGCTCGGGTACGACGAACAGGCCCTCCGCGGAACGCCGATCTGGGAGATCGACGAGCGGGTCGACCCCGACCACGTCTCGGCGTACCTCGACGGACTCGCCGTCGGCGAGGCGCGGAAGTTCGACGGCCGGTACCGCCGGAGCGACGGGTCGACGTTCCCCGTGGAGGTGCACCTCGTTCGCATCGACCTGCGCGGCGAAGACCGGTATCTCGCTATCTCCCGGGACATCACCGAGCGCAAACGCCGGGAGGACGCCCTGAGCGCGCTCACGGAGGCGACCCGGCGGTTCATGGACGCTCCCGACCGCCAGACCGTCGCCGACCACGCCGTCGAGACGGCGGCGGCGGTGCTCGACGAGGCCATCAGCGGCGTCTGGTTCGTCGACGACGGCGGAGGCGCGCTCCGCCCGGTCGCCGCGACCGACGCGGCCAGGGCGCTGATCGGAGAGCTCCCGACGTACACCGGCGGCGAGAGCCTGACGTGGGAGGCCTACCGGAGCGGCGAGGTCACCGTCTGCGAGGACCTCCGGACCGAACCGGACCGCTACAACCCGGAGACGCCCCTCGAGAGCGAGATCATCCTGCCGCTGGGGGAGTACGGCGTCCTGGCGGTCGGAGCGACCGAACCGTCGTGCTTCGACGAGGTCGACGTCTGGCTC
Source organism: Halosimplex amylolyticum (assembly GCF_051414035.1). Classification (NCBI taxonomy): domain Archaea; kingdom Methanobacteriati; phylum Methanobacteriota; class Halobacteria; order Halobacteriales; family Haloarculaceae; genus Halosimplex; species Halosimplex amylolyticum. Next base: position 872,916 of record NZ_JBLKNW010000002.1, read on the forward strand.
GCCCGGATCCTCGCCAACACCGTCAGCGCCGCGCTCGACCGCGCCGCGCGCGAACAGGAGTCCCGTGAGCACCGCCGGGAGCTCGAACGCCAGAACGAGCGCCTCGACGAGTTCGCGGGCATCGTCAGTCACGACCTGCGCAACCCGCTCCAGGTCGCGACCGCCCGCGCCGAGTTCCTCGCCGAGGAGGTCGACAGCGAGCACCTGACCGCCGTCCAGCGCGCTCACGACCGCATGGAGGCGCTCATCGACGACCTCCTCACCCTCGGCCGCGAGGGGGGAACCGTCCTCGACGTCGAACCCGTCGATCTCGGCTCACTCGCCCGGACGTGCTGGGAGACCGCCGGCAGACCCGACGCGTCGCTCGTCGTCGCGACCGACGACGGCGTCCGCGCCGACCGGCGGCGACTCCAGCAGCTCCTCGAAAACCTGATCGGAAACGCCGTGGAACACGGTTCCACGAGCCCTGGCTCGCACGCTCGCCAGGACGCCGACGGAACGAGTTCCGTCGAGCCCTCCGTCGCTGACGCTCCGGAGGACGCCACCGAGCACGGCTCGACGAGCCCTCGTTCACAGGCTCACGAGGACGCCGACGGAACGAGTTCCGTCGAGCCCTCCGTCGCCGATGAGCAGAGCTCATCGAGCCCCGCTTCGCACGCTCAGCGGGACGCTGACGCTCCGGAGGACGCCGTGGAACACGACGCGACGAACCCGACGGTGACCGTCAGAGTCGGGACGCTCGAAGATCGGTCGGGCTTTTTCGTCGCGGACGACGGACCAGGGATCCCGGCCGAAAAGCGGCAAAAGGCCTTCGAAAGCGGCTACTCCACGGCGGCCGACGGCGCCGGCTTCGGGCTCTCGATCGTCGAGCAGATCGCGCATACCCACGGCTGGTCGATCGCTGTCACCGAAAGCGAGACCGGAGGCGCCCGCTTCGAGATCACCGACGTCGACGTCACCGACTGACCGCCGTCTCCCCCACACGACTCGCGGTGGCCTCGACTCCGGAGCCGAGTCGCTCCCCCGGAGGCGCCAGCGCAGTTACTTCCCGGCCGCCGTTCGGTTCGCCGACTCGTCACCGGGTTTTCCGGCCGATGCCGTCTGCGTGACGGTGACGTCTCCCGTCTCGTCGACGACGACTTCGTAGCCGTAGTACGTAAACGTGACTTCGAGTGTTCCCCCATCCCGCCGATCGGCCGACTCGATCATCGTCTCCAGCGCACCCACGTCTATCACGTCGTAGAGCGGTTCGTCCAAATGTAACGGATCGACGCCCTCTCGCGCCGCTATCTGCCTAGTTACCTTTGTACTCAGCATTTCACCCATCACCGTGCGTCGCCTCGAAACGGATCGGCTTAATTGTGGCGATGCACTTGCAAGATTTAAGGGCGATGGGCGCTGATCCACCCAATTTCTGGAATTTCATATTTCTGTGACCAGTGAATAAAAAAGATTTTTAATATTACATGTATCCGAGTCCCAACGATTCCTGTGGCGGGGCCGCGGAACCGGACCGCGGGACCGTCACCGGGTCGGACGGCGTTCCCCGGATCGGTCACTGCGGTGCCTCTCGGATCGCATACTGAAGCGTTCTTCTGCGAGCGTTGAAGGGGAACGCGGTCGAGTCGTCGGACATGTCCCCGACAGGTGACGTCGACGTACTCGAAGCGCTCGCGAGTCTGCCGACGATGGCGCATCCGACGGTCTCGCCGGACGGTACGGAGGTCGCGTTCTACTACGACGTGACCGGCCGCAACGAACTCCACGTACTCGACGCAGAGAGCGAGGCGGGAAACACCTCGGACGGACGCGGTGGCGCCGCTGGCGCGGACGCTCTCGAACAGTGGTCCGACGGGGAGGTACCCCGGGACGCCCGCTGGTTCGTCGAGTGGGCGGCCGACGGCGAGCGCGTGTTCTTCCACCGCGACGAGGACGGCGACGAGCAGAACGACATCTACGCCATCGACCGCGACGGGAGCGTCGAACCCGTCGTCGAGATGGAGGGCCAGTGCATGCTCACGAGCGTCGCCGACGCCGGCGACCGCATCGTCTTCGCCTCCTCGCGCGACGGCCAGATGAACGCCTACGGCCACGACCTCGAGAGCGGCGAGACGACGAAACTCACCGACTACGACCGGGCCGTCTGGGGCGCCCTGCTCTCCCCCGACGGCGAACACCTCGCCTACGCGACCAACGAGACTGACGACTTCGACAACCAGGACGCGTACGTCGCCGACGCCGACGGGTCGAACCCGCGCAACCTCGAACTCGGGGAGGTTGGCGCCGAGTGCGGGCCCGCGGACTGGGGCCCCGACGGCGACCGCCTGCTCGTCAGCGACAACACGCCGGACCTGGGCCGCGCGGGCGTCTACGACCTCGACGCCGACGCGGTGACCTGGCTCGGCGACGGCGAGTACGACGAGAGCGGCGTCACCTTCGTCGACGACGAGCGCGTGCTCGCGAGCCGGGAGCGCGAGGCCGTGACGATGCCGGTCGTCTACGACCTCGCGAGCGGCGAGGGGCGAGAACTCGACCTGCCCGAGGGCGTCGCCTCGACCGGCTGGGCATTCAGCGACGCCGTCCTCGGCGACGGCCGCGTCCTGATCCAGCACACCACCCCGACCCGCCGCACGGAACTGCTCGCGTACGACCTCGACGCCGACGAGTACGAGGTGCTCCTGGAGGCCGAGTACGGCCCCTTCGACCCCGACGACTTCGCCGACGCCGAGTACCTCACCGTCGAGTCCGACGGCGTCCCGGAGACTCCCCAGCGCGCCGTCGAACACGACCCCTACGACGAACTCGATATCGGTGCGCTGCTGTACGACTCGGGCGAGCGCCCGTCGCCGCTGATCGTCAACCCCCACGGGGGGCCGATGGCCCGCGACGCCAAGCGCTTCGACCTCTACACGCAGGTGCTCGCCATGCGCGGGTACTCCGTCCTGCAGGTCAACTACCGCGGGTCGACCGGCCGCGGTCGCGAGTTCAAGGAGCGACTGCTCGACGACTGGGGCGGCGCCGAGCAGGGCGACGTGGCGACCGCCGCCGAGGCCGTCCTCGACCGCTACGACTGGCTCGACGAGGACCGCGTCGTCGTCTTCGGCGGCTCGTACGGCGGGTACGCCGCCTACTGGCAGTCCGTGCAGTTCCCCGACCTGTACGACGCCAGCGTGGCCTGGATCGGCATCTCGGACCTCGAAGACATGTACGAGAACACGATGCCCCACTTCAAGACCGAACTCATGGAGAAGTACCTCGGGACGCCCGAGGAGAACCCCGATCTCTACGAGGAGCGCTCGCCGGTCACGCACGTCGAGAACGTCGACGCCCCGCTGTTCGTCGTCCACGGCGTCAACGACCGCCGCGTCCCCGTCTCCCAGGCCCGCATCGTCCGTGAGGCACTCGACGACGCGGGGTACCACGAAGGGGAAGACGGCGACTTCGAGTACGAGGAGCTCGGCGAGGAAGGTCACGCCTCTTCCGACCAGGAGCAGAAACTACGGCTGTTCCGCATCCTCGACGACTTCCTCGACCGCCGGATCGGTGCCCCCGCCGAGGCCGCGGCCGACGACTGATTCGCTCGGCGGCCGGCGTCGGGCCGACGTACCCGGTCGGCCTTTCGCTTGCAGGCCCCGGCCCCTTTCGGACACGGCCCCTACCCCGGATACCACCCGACGGCGGGGCCGGTCGGGACTTCTTTCACCGATGACGACAGCGTACGAACTCGCCGATCGAATCGAGGAACTGTCCGCGATCGACGCCGGTGGCGACCGCCTGCTGACGGTCGCCGTCCCGCCCGACGAGTCGGTCGGCGCGGCGCTCGAACGCGTCGAGGAGGCCCACGCCGACGCCGAGTACCTCCACCCCGAGGAGACCGACGAGGCCGCGCGCTCGACCCTGGAGCAGGCGCGCCACCTGCTCCACCGCTACGAGGAGACGGGAACCCCAGAGAACGGCCTGGTCCTGTACGTCGGCACCGTCGACGGCGAGACCAGGGAGTGGATATTCGACGACCTCCCGACGCCGGTGCCCGAAGCCGTCCACCAGTTGGACCGGTCGTTCGACACCGCGCCGCTGGAGCGGACGACCGGCGACGACCGGACGTACGGCCTGCTCGTCGTCGAGCGCGGCGGCGCGGTCCTCGGCCGACTCGACGGGGACGCGGTCGCGCCCGTCGAGTCCATCGAGAGCGAAGTGATGGGCAAGACCCGCGCCGGCGGGCAGTCCGCCCAGCGGTTCGCCCGCGAGCGCGAGCGCCAGAAGGAGGAGTTCTTCGACGAGGTCGCCGCAGAGACGGAGTGGGCGTTCCTCGCCGACGCTGGAGCGACCGACGGCGGCGCGGTCGGCGACGCGACCGACGACGCGGACACCGACGCCCTCGCCGTCGACGGCCTGCTCGTGGGCGGCACGACCGTTACGGTCGACGACTTTCTCGAGGGCGACCACCTCGACTACCGGCTCGAAGACGCCATCGTCGGCGGTCACTACGCCGTCGAGTACGCGGGCGAGCAGGGACTCGACCAGCTGGTCGACCGCGCGAGCGACGAACTCGACGCCGCCGCCGAGCGACCGGCTCGCGAGGCGCTCGACGACTTCTTCGACGCGCTCGGCGCGGACGAACCCGTCGTCTACGGTCCCGAGGAGACCGCGGAGGCGCTGGACTACGGCGCCGTGGAGACCATGCTCTGCTCGGCCGCACTCCCCGCGGAGGCGATCCGCGAGTGGGAAGCGCGGACCGACGAGGAGGGCGGCGAGACGGTGGTCGTCCCGGACGGCTTCGACCGGGGCGCCCGCTTCCGCGAGGCGTTCGGCGGCGTCGGCGCGCTCCTCCGGTTCCCCCTCGAGTGAGGGGCGGCTACCACCCGAGTTTCGACCTGATCGCGTCGACGGTGCCGCCCTGTTCTGCCAGTTCCGTCATCTCGTCGTCGGTCAGCTGGAAGTCGAAGACGTCGAAGTTCGAGCGAATGTGCTCGGGCGAGGAGGACATCGGGATGGCCGAGACCATGGGCTGCTGGATCAGCCACCGGATGGCGACCTGCGCGGCCGTCTTGCCGACGCGGTCGCCGATCTGCGCGAGCATCGGGTCGCCCGCCAGGCCCCCGACGTCGAGCGGGCTGTAGGCGGTCAGCATCACGTCCTCCTCGATGCAGAACGAGAGCAAGTCGTCGCGGCGCTCGCGGACGTGGTACTCGACCTGGTTCGTCAGGATCGGGGCGTCGGAGCGTTCCATGGCCTCACGCAACTGGTCGACCGAGAAGTTCGAGACGCCGAGGTGGCGGACGAACCCGTCGTCGCGGAGTTCGTTCATCGCGTCCAGCGTCTCCGCGAGGGGGACGTCGTCGTTCGGCGCGTGGATGAGCAGCAGGTCGACGGCGTCGAGACCGAGGCGCTGGAGGCTCTCGCCGGTGGACTCGACGACGTCGTCGTAGGCGCGGTTGTCGCCCGAGAGCTTGGTCGTGACGAACACGTCCTCGCGGTCGACGTCGGACGCGGCGAGCGCGTCGCCGACGGCGCCCTCGCTCCCGTAGCTCTGGGCGGTGTCGACGTGGCGATACCCCGCCTCGAGCGCAGTCTCGACGGCCCGCCGGCGCTCCTCGTCGGTGTCCATCCGGGCTGTCCCGAATCCCAGTGCCGGCACGTCGACGCCGTCGACGGTGACGTACTCCATGCAGTCGATTCGACGACGGTATTATAAAGGGTTCGGCCGGTGCTCGCAGGCCGATCGTACCGTCCTATCTCCCGTCGATTCGCGGCGGAGAGGGGCTGAAAGTCCCGATCCGCTGGTAGTCGAAACGGCGGTCGCGCTCAGTCGCGAGGCTCCCAGTCCGGTGCGTCGGCCAGCCCGGCGCGCGCGGCGTCGAGGGCGCTCGCGGCGGTCTCGTAGAACAGTTCCCGGCCGACCGGCGTCCGGACGCGGACGAGGGCGGTGTGGTCGGCGACGTCGAAGACGGCCAGTTCCCACGGCGCGGTCACGCACTCCCACCGACCGGACAGCGCCGCGTTCGCGCCCCGCGTCACGCGCTCGCCCAGTTCCCAGCTGAGCCGCGTCGTTCGCTCCAGCGTGACGGGGACGGCGTCGGGAAGCTCGCTCTCCCCGCGCCCGACCGCCCCGTCGACAGAGCGTCGTGTGGACATGTCACAGACCAGGCCCCTGTCCATGAAAAATCATCCGACTTCGGTGCGCCATCCCATCACGTGTTCGCCGCGGGAGCCGTGACGGCTGTACCGCCGCAGTCCCGCGGATCCCGGACTCACTCCTCGCCGGACTCGTAGTGTTCGCCGGCCGCCTCGGGGATGCGGGTGCGCCCGACCAGCGCGAGCACGACGATGACGGCGACGAAGGGGATCGTCTGGACGAGGGCGTCGGGGACGCCGAGGATCTGCTGGGTCTGCAGGCGGAGTTGGACGGCGTCCAGGCCGGCGAACAGCATCGTCGAGCCCAGCGCGCCGACGGGGTTGTAGTTGCCGAAGAGGTAAGCGACGATGGCGATGAACCCCTTCCCGTTGACCATCGTCGGGCCGTTACCGGTGAACTGTCCGATGTTGAACGCGAGCGCGGCGCCGCCGAACCCCGAGAGGACGCCCGAGAGGAGGACGGCGGCGTAGCGGACGCGCGAGACGTCGACGCCCGCGGTGTCGAGCGCGCGTGGGTTCTCGCCGGAGGCGCGCACCCACCGGCCGAAGGCCGTCCGATTGAGGGTGTACCACGCGGCGGCGACGGCGACGAACATCAGGTACACCGGCGGCGCGGCGTCGAAGACGGCGCCCAGCAGCGGCACGTCCGCGAGGACCGGGACCGTCCACGTCCCGAGCGTGTCGACGCTGTCGGTGTTTGGGCCGCCGTAGACGACCTGCGAGAGGAACGGCGCCAGCCCCAGCGCGATGAGCCAGATGGCCAGGCCGGCGATGATCTGGTCGGCGCGGAACTCGATGCAGACGACGGCGAACAGGCCGGAGAGTGCCGTCGACGCGAGCACGCCGATCAGGAAGCCCGCCAGCAGCGAGCCCGTGACGTCCGTGCCGTAGATGGCAGCGAACGCGGAGATGATGAGCAACCCTTCGAGGCCGATGTTGATGACGCCCGACTTCTCGGCGAAGATGCCTCCGAGCGCGGCGAAGACGATGGGAACCGACAGTCGGAGCGTCGCCGCCAGCGTCGACGTGGAGACGATCACGCCGAACAGCCGCCCGACCGACGACTCGGGGGCGACCACCGCGGCGACGCCCAGCAAGGCCAGCAGGCCCACCGCGGCGAGCGCGACCAGCAGGCGCCCGGAGAGCCCGCGGAGACCGCCCCCGCTCCCGCCTCCGCCACCGGCCCCGCCGTGCGCGCGCTCGCCGTCGGCTTCGACACCCCCGTCCGTGACGCGCTCACGCTCGTCACCGCCGTCCGCGACCCGCTGGCGTCCGTCAGTCATCGGCGGCACCTCCCGGCGCGGCGGCGACGTCGGGTTCGTCGGATTCGATCCGGCGGCCGATCTGTCGGAAGAACTCCGGCATCGCGACGAAGAGGATGATCAGGCCGCGGAGGACGCCGACGAGTTGTGGCGGCACGTCGGTGGCGAAGTCGACGACGGTCGACCCGGACTTGAGCACGCCGAACAGCAGCGCCGCGAACACCGATCCGACGGGGTGGTTCCCGGCGAGGATGGAGACGGTGATGCCGTCGAACCCGTAGGACGGGACGCCGGTCTGGAACCGGCCGAGGATCATCAGCACGTACACCGCGCCGCCGACGCCGCCCAGCGCGCCCGAGAGCGTCAGCGACGCGACGACCGTCCGAGCGGAGTCGACGCCGCCGTACTCGGCGGCCGCGGGCTGGAGTCCGGCCGTCCGCAGGTCGAACCCGAACGACGTGTGCTCGAGCAGGTAGTAGACGCCGCCGACGACCGCCAGCGCCAGCGCCAGCGCGACCAGCGAGAAGTCCAGGCGCGGGTCGAAGAGTATCGACGGGAACTGCGCGAATTCCGGCAGCGACGCCGTCTGGATGGCCTGGCTCGTCGGGTCCTGGAAGTGGTCGCTCACGAGATAGCGGACCACCAGCACCGCGACGAAGTTCAGCATGATCGTCGTGATCACCTCGTTCGCGTCGGCGTAGGCCTTCAGCACGCCGGGGATCGCGCCGTAGAACCCGCCGCCGAGGGCGCCGGCGGCGAGCCCCAGCGGGACGAGGACGACCGCGCCGACGGTTCCCGTGAACGCCGGCGCGGCCCACAGGACCGCCAGCGCCGAGGCGAGCGCGCCGACGACGAGCTGGCCCTGGGTCCCGATGTTGAAGATGCCCGCGCGGAAGGCGAGCGCGACGGACAGCCCCGTGAAGACGAGGATCGTCGTCTCGCGGAGCGTCACGGCGAACTGCGCGTTCAGCGGCGACCACCCGCCGGAGAACGGGTCGCCCAGGGCGCCGAGGAACAGACGGTCCCAGACGGCGATCGGGTCGTAACAGAGCGTCACCTCGCCAATCGTCAGCACCGGCGTCCGACAGGTCGCCAGCAGGCCGCCGACCAGCACGATGACGGTCCCGACCAGTATCGACAGCGCGAGCGACGCGACGGCGATCAGGGCCCGCTCGCCCGCCGAGGTCCCCGCCATCGCCACCGCGTAGCCGCGTGCGCGCTGCAACACGGTGTCGGTCCGCGACCCGTCGTCGTCGCTGCCCGTCCGCGGCTGGTCGCCGTCAGCGCCGTCGCTCATCGCGGCCCCTCCCGATCGACGTTCCCCATCGCGGCCGTCCGGTCGGCGCTCACGTCGGCGTCGGGGCGTTCGCCGGCCATGAGGAGGCCGAGCTGTTCCTCGGTGATCGCCTCGGGGTCGACCACGTCGACGAACGACCCCTCGTAGATCACGGCGAGCCTGTCGGAGAGCGACTGGACCTCGTCGAGTTTCGAGGAGACCAGCAGGACCGCGCGGCCGTCGCTCCGGAGTTCGTTGATGCGGTCGTGGATGAACTCGGTGGAGCCGACGTCGACGCCGCGGGTAGGGTGGGAGGCGACGACAAGCCGCGGGTCGCGCGCGAACTCCCGGCCGACGACGAACTTCTGCTGGTTGCCGCCCGACAGCGACAGCGCCCGGGCGTCGACGTTCGGCGGCCGGACGTCGTAGTCGGCGACGATCTCCTCGGCGTGGTTGCGGGCCGCGTCCCAGTCGATCCGCCCGTTCGACGCGTACGGTCGGGCGTGCTGGCTGCCGAGCAGGCCGTTGCTGACCAGGTCGAAGTCCATCACCAGTCCGCGATCCTGGCGGTCCTCTGGCACGTAGGCCATGCCGGCGTCGATGCGGTGGCGTCGGCTCCATCCCGTGACGTCCCTGCCGTCGAGGGAAATCTCACCATCGTCGGCGGTTCGGAGCCCGGCGATGGCTTCGACGAGTTCGGTCTGGCCGTTGCCGTCGACGCCGGCGATGCCGAACACCTCGCCCTCGCGGACCGACAGCGAGACGTCGTCGACCGCGCGGACGCCGCGAGCGTCCTCGACGACCAGGTCGCGGACGTCGAGGACCGTCTCGCCGGGGGTCGCGGTCGACCGGTCGACGTCGAGGAGGACCTCCCGACCGACCATCAGCTCGGCCAGCCGCTCGCGGGAGGCGTCGGCTGCCGGCACCGTGCCGACCTGCTCGCCCCCGCGGAGGACCGTGATCTCGTCGGCCGCAGTCATCGCCTCGCCGAGCTTGTGCGTGATGAAGACGATCGTCTTCCCCTGGTCGGTCAGCTCCGCGAAGACGCCGAACAGATCCTCGACCTCCTGTGGGGTGAGGACGGCCGTCGGCTCGTCGAGGATCAGCACGTCGGCGCCGCGGTACAGCGCCTTGAGGATCTCGACGCGCTGGCGGACGCCGACGCCGACGTCCTCGATGCGGGCGTCGGGGTCCACGTCGAAGCCGTAGCGCTCGGAGAGTTCCACGACCTCCTCGCGGGCTCGCTCGCGGTCGACCGAGAGCCCGAACCACCGCTCGGGCTCGTTGCCGAGCGTGATGTTCTCGGCGACGGTCATCGGGTCGACCAGCATGAAGTGCTGGTGGATCATGCCGACGCCGGCGTCGATAGCGTCCCGCGGCGAGTCGAACTCGCGGGGCTCACCGTCGACGATCACCCGCCCCTCGTCGGGCTCGTAGAGGCCGTAGAGGACGTTCATCAGCGTGGTCTTGCCGGCGCCGTTCTCGCCGAGCAGGGCGTGGACGGTGCCGCGCTCGACCCGCAGGTCCACGTCGTCGTTGGCGACGACGCCCGGGAACCGCTTGGTGATTCCGTCGAGGTGGACCGCCTCGGCCGCGGATCCGCCGCCTTCGGCGCCGTCGCGCACGGGACCCTCGCCGTCGGGACGCTCGCTGGCGGGACCCTCATCGTTCGGGCGCTCGCTCCCGGGACGCTCGCCGTCGGGACGTTCGCTCACGGGCCGCCTCCGTCGTCGGGAGCGCTCGTCGCTGTGCGGCCGCAGTCGTCGCTCGCGTCGGCGAGACCAGTCATCGATGTGCGGCCGTCAGGGCTCCTCGGGGACGTCGATCTCGCCGTCGATGATGCCCTGGCGAGCCTCGCCGATGGCGTCTTTGATGTCCTGTGGGATCTCCGAACCGAGTTGCTGGCCGTAGACGGCCTCGATGCCCTCGTCCTCCAGCGCGAGCGCGTTCGTCGATCCACCCTCGAACGAGTCGTTAACGACTGCCTGGACCGAGTTGAACACGGCCGTGTCGACGCGCTTGACCATGCTCGCGAGGATCACGTCGCTGTAGGCCTCGCGGGTCACCGACTGGTCGCGGTCGACGCCGATGGCGAACTTCTCCTGTTCCTGGGCGGCCTGGAAGACGCCGGTCCCCGTGTTCCCGGCGGCGTGGTAGACGACGTCGGCGCCGGACTGGTACATCGAGAGGGCGGCCTCCTTCCCGCCCGATGGGTCGTCGAACCCGCCGACGTAGGCGGTCTGGACGTCGACCCCCTCGTTCGCGTGGGCGACGCCGGCCTCGTAGCCGGCCTGAAAGCGCCCGATCAGCGGCGACTCCACGCCGCCGACGAAGCCGACGGTCGTCGAGTCTGGATTCGTCGAGCCCGCGCCCGCCTGGAAGTCCATCGTCGTCAGCGCGCCGGCGAGGTGGCCGACGAGGAACGATCCCTCCTCTTCGGCGAAGACGTAGGAGGCGACGTTGTCGGCGTCGACCGTCTCGTCGACGATCATGAACCGCTGGTCGGGGTACTCGCTCGCCGTCTCGGTCAGCGCGTCGGCCTGCAGGAAGCCGATACAGCAGACGAGGTCGTAGTTCGGGCTCGTCTCCCGGGCGAACTGCCGCTGGAAGTTCGAGAACTCCGTCGTCCCTTCCGGCTGGGCCTCGTTGTACTCGATGTCGAACTCCTCGGCGGCCTGCTCGATGCCGGTCTGGGCCTGGTCGTTGAACGACCCGTCCCCCAGCCCACCGGTCGCGTACACGACGCCGACGTTCGTCGCCCCGTCTCCACCGTCACCGTCGCCGCCGGTGCCGTCGCCTCCGTCGGTGCCGTCGCCGCCGTCGGTGCCGTCGCCGCCATCTGTGCCGTCGCCGCCGTCGGCGCCGTCACCGCCGTCGGCGCCTCCGCCGTCACCGTCGTTTCCGTCCCCAGTACAGCCCGCGAGCGTGAGTACTCCGGCGGTACCGACGCCCCTGATGAATCGTCGCCTGTCGAGGGACATGTGACTGCTCACGGCCGCGGTAGGGGTAAAAATTGCGGCCACCGATATCACGGACGACCGGTTCTTGCGTCCAGCGTCCGCGGGAGCCGGTCGATCGCGGTGGCCGGTCCGCCACCAGACTCAAGCGCGGGGCGGCCGATCCGCCGGGTATGGACGTCATCAACGTCACCGAGGACGCGGACACGTTCACGTGCAACGCCTACCTCGCGCTCGGCGAGACGCCGACGCTCGTCGACGCGGGCGCGATGACCGGCGTCACCGAGGTCATCGCCGACCACGCCGACGACCTCGACCGCGTGGTCCTCACCCACCAGCACGGCGACCACGTCGCCCAGCTCGACGCCGTGCTCGACCGCTTCGACGCCGACCTGTACGCCTACGGCGACCACCCACGGCGGACGGGGGAACTCGAACCCGGCGACGCGGTGACCGTCGGCGACGAGTCCTTCGAGGTCGTGTACACGCCCGGTCACGCCGACGACCACGTCTCGCTAGTCTCGGCGTCGTCGCTGTTCTCCGGCGACGTGGTCGTCCACGACGACGGCGCGTTCGACGACGGGAGCTTCGGCCGGACGGACATGGAGGGACAGTCGCGCGAGCGGCTCATCGAGTCGATCCGCGACCTGCTCGACCGGATGCCGGGAGGCGTCGAGCACATGTACAGCGGCCACGGCAGCGTCTTCAACGGCGACGTGCGCGAGGTCGTCGAGCGCGCGCTCGAACGCGCCGAGCGGCGCGAACCGAAGTACCCAGAGGAGTAAGATCGCGGCGCGAGACGCCGAACCGCGACCGCTCGGCGAGCGGAGACCGTTTCCGGTCGAACCGGCGCAGTCGCTCGCCGTTCGGAGAGCAGAGAGAAAAGGGCCCGATTACGGAATATTCGAGGCGAAAGCCTCGCCCTTCAGGGCGGGGATGAAACCGACCAACAGTATTCTACCGCCGTCGGTGGCATAGACGAGGTTCCAACCCAATATTTAACGCATCTGACCGCGATAGTATGCATAGATGGTGAAGAGTACCCGTCACGCGAAATACGAACTCTGCTACCACATAGTGTTCGTGCCGAAATATCGGCGTTCGCACCTGACGGGGAAGACGAAGGAACGTCTCGAAACCATCTTCGCGGAAATCTGTGAGGACAAAGGCCTCGAACTGGCCGAATACGAGGTCATGCCCGACCACGTACACTTGTTCATCGGGAGTCCGCCGAAGAACGCCCCGTCACTCATCGTCAACTGGGTGAAGGGAATCTCCGCGCGGAAGTATAATCAGAGGTACGACGACCGCGTGAAGTGGACTCGTTCGTACTACGTTGGAACAGCGGGAAGTGCCTCGAAGGGTGCTATCGAACGCTACATCGCGGAACAAGAAGGTGACGACGCATGAAGCGCGTCAACACCTTCGAGGTGGTTCCACAAACCGAGAACGACAAAGAGTGCCTTCTACGGCTACTCGATGCGTCCGCCTCTCTGTGGAACGAACTGACCTACGAACGCCGTCAGAACTACTTCGGTGACGGCGACGTGTGGGACACCTCCGAGTACCGAGGGCGCTACAACGGTGTCATCGGAAGCGCGACCGTCCAACAGGTCACACGCAAGAACAGCGAAGCGTGGCGGTCGTTCTTCGCCCTCAAGGAGAAAGGCGAGTACGCCAACCCGCCGTCGTACTGGGGCAACGAGGAGGACGGACGCGAACTCCGTACCTACATCCGCAATGACCAGTACACGATTCAGTGGGGCAAGCGAAGCCGTCTCGAAATTCCTGTCGGGCAAGAACTGAAAGACGAATACGGACTCGGCTACCACGAACGACTCCGCCTCGAAGTCCGAGGCAACCCGAAGTGGGACGACAAACAGGGTCGTCTGGAACTTGAGTACGACGAGGCGAGCGACACGTTCAGGGCTTTCCAACCAGTCACCATACCTGATTCTCGACTGGATTCACCACTGGCTTCCGAAGAAGCCGCCCTCGACGTTGGCGCAAACAATCTCGTCGCCTGTTCCACTACCACTGGGAACCAGTACCTCTACGACGGTCGGGAGTTGTTCCGACGGTTCCGCGAGACAACCGACGAAATCGCCCGCCTCCAGTCGAAACTCCGAAAGGGACGCTACAGTTCCAAGCGGATTCGACGGCTGCACCGACAGCGGACAAAGCGCCGTGACCACGCACAGAACGCGCTGGTGCGCGACCTCGTTGAACGGCTGTACGACGAGGGCGTGGCGACGGTGTACGTAGGCGACTTGACCGACGTGTTGGAAACGCAATGGTCGGTCAGGGTGAACGAGAAGACGCACAACTTCTGGGCTTTCAAGAAGTTCATCCACCGTCTCGCGTGCGTCTGTGAGGAATACGGCATCAGCCTCGAAGCCGAGTCGGAAGCGTGGACGAGTCAGACGTGTCCCGAGTGTGGCAACCACGACGCGACGATTCGCCACGGGGATACGCTGACGTGTCCGTGTGGATTCGAGGGACACGCCGACCTCACGGCGTCAGAGACGTTCCTTCGAGAACACAGCGATTGCGAAATCAGGCCGATGGCACGGCCCGTGCGATTCGAGTGGGACGACCACGACTGGTCGGGGACACCACACCCTCACGAAAGTCCCAAAGAAGTGCGTACAAACCCGCAAGTTGCCTCCGTGGGTCGGTAGCCGAACCCCCAACGGAGGAATCCTCGCGCTTTAGCGCGGGGAGGATGTCAAGCGTTGCGGCGCTCTTTGCTCTTCCGTCGGAGGTTCTTGTAGCCGCACTTGCGGCAGCTCTCGGCGTCGACGGAGTTGCGGGCGTTACAGCGCATGCAGATCTGTTTCTCGAGGACGCGACGTTCGGCGGGTTCGAACTTGGGCATACCCGTCCTTCCTCGTCACCGCGTTTAAGCGTTGCCTCTCCGACCCGGTCACGACTTCAGACCGCGTTTAAGCGTTGCCTCTCCGACCCGGTCACGACTTCAGACCGCGTCGGAGCGCGGACGGCGCCGGACCCTCGCGCGTCGCGTGGTCACTGTTAACCCGCTCGGGACCCACTGAGCCGGTATGACCGACCTCTACGACCGCGTCGCGGATCTGCCGCTCGCCGTCGACGGGTTCGCCCTCGACCGCCACGAGATGGACACCTCCGCCGGTTTCACCCGCGTGACGACCGTGGTGGAACTCCGCGGCGACGGCGAACGGGGCCGCGGCGAGGACGTCACCTACGACACCGAGGATCACGACCGACTGCGGGACGCCCACGCCGACGGCGACCTCGACTGGGACCTGGGCGGCGAGTACACGTTCGACGAATTCTCCGCGGCGCTAGACGACGTGGCCCTGTTTCCCGAGCCCCCGGAGCGCGAGGCGTCGCGTCACTACCGGCGGTGGGCCGTCGAGAGCGCGGCGCTGGACCTCGCGCTGCGGCAGGCCGACACCACGTTCGCCGCGGCGCTCGACCGCGAGTACGACCCGGTGCGGTTCGTCGTCTCGACGCGTCTCGACACCGGGGACGAGCCGTCGACCGACCGGATCCACCGGTGGCTCGACGTCGACCCGACTATGGAGTTCAAACTCGACCCGACGGCCGCGTGGACCCGGGACCTGATGGACGACCTCGCCGCGACCGACAGCGTGCGGATCCTCGACCTGAAGAGCTACTACGAGGGCACCGAGGTGGACACCGACGCCGACCCCGAGCGCTACCGGCAGGTCCTGGAGACGTTCCCCGACGCGGTCGTCGAGGACGCGAAGTTCACCGACGAGACGCGGCCGGTCCTGGCGGGTCACGAGGACCGCCTCTCGTGGGACTACCCGATCACCGACGTCGAGAGCGTCCAGGCGCTCCCGATCGAGCCGTCGTGGCTGAACGTCAAGCCCTCGCGGTTCGGGACGGTCGCGGACCTGCTCGACACGGTCGAGTACTGCCTCGATCGAGACATCTCGCTGTACGGCGGCGGGCAGTACGAACTCGGGGTCGGCCGCGAGCACCTCCACGCCGTCGCGTCGACGTTCTATCCCGACGGTCCGAACGACATCGCGCCCACCGCCTATCACGCGCCCGAACCCCATTCCGACGTGCCCGCGAGTCCGCTGGCGCCGCCCGCGGAGCCGGTGGGGCTGCGCTGGCCCCGCGAGTGAGACCTCCGGTCGTCGCGGCCCGGTCGACGCGGCCCGGTCGTCGGCGGTCGGTCACTCGCTGAAGTCGTCGACGCGGACGATCTCGGCCTCGACGTCCTCCCAGATGGCGCCCCAGCCGCCGATCTCGACCTCGCCGTCGTCGGTCGCGACGACGATGCTGACCGTGCCGCCGAGTTCGTCGTAGGTGGGCCTGGTGACCGTCTCCTCGCGGCCGCCGAAGCGGATGTCGACGAGTTCGCCGCGGACGGTGACCGATTCGCCGGAGTCGGTGTCCCGGCCGTGGACGGTGATCGCGAGCGTCACACCCTCCTCGCGCACCACCGCGGCGTGGCGGATGAACTCCTCGATGCTGACGTACACCGCTTCGTCCGGGTCGGCCAGGTGGATCCGCTCGCCGGGGACCCAGTCGCACGTGAGAAACGTCCAGTGGAAGTGGAAGGTCATCAGGTCGTCGCCGACCTGGACGCCGTACTCCTCGTCGCCGTGGACGTTCGGCGAGAGGAACCCCTGTCGCCGGTCGACGGCGGTGTGGAACGAGGCGGGCTTCCCCAGGCGCCTGATCTCGGTGATCGAACTGTCGGAGAGGTCGTCGGGGATCTCGACGGGCCCGTCGACCGACCCGCCGATCAGGGCGTGGACGACGACGCCCCGTTCGGCCGCCGTCTCCAGCGCGGGGCGCAGGTCCACGAACTGTTCGAGGGAGCCGCCGAACTCGACGGAGACCGACGCCTCGTCGATCGCGGCGCGGGCGTTCTCGACGACCGTCCGCTGGCGCTTGACGACGCTGACGCGATGCTCCTCGGGGTCCGGCCGCTCCCAGCGGTCCTCGATCTCGTCGGCGGCGGTCGCCAGCAGCTCCCCCGTCGAGCGCAACTCGTCGAGCACATCGCCGGGCTCGTCGGCCCGCGCGTGCAAGCGGTCGCGCTCGACGGTCTCCACGAACCCACGGTCCTCAAGCGTCCGCACCACGTCGTACACCTGCGAGGTCGGCACGCTCGCCCGTTCGGCGACGTCGACGACCGGCGCCGTCCCCTGGTCGAGCAGCCCCAGGTAGACGGCCGCCTGGTACTCCGTCAGGCCCGCGCGCTCCAGCGCCTCGCGGAGTCGATCCGTCTCCATGCTCACTGGTGCTGCCCGGCCGAGTAAAACGTTGCCGTGCCCGCGCACCAGTGGCCGAACGCTGTTTGGATGGCACTACACGACAATTCCCGTAAATTTCCACGCCGCGGCGTGGGGAAACTATTTGTGTGTCGTCGAACTCACGTGTCGGTCATGGACGAGGAGGGTGACGCGGCGCTGTCGCGGCGGGCGATGATCGCCGCGAGCGCGTGCGGTGTGGCCGGGCTCGCGGGCTGCCCCGGCGAGGGCGACTCGCCCGCGACGCCCAGCGGCGAGGCTGGGAGGAACGATCCAACCGAGTCGGATCCCGACGGCCGGACGGACGAACCGACGGCGACCGCGGCGGGCGGAGTAACAGACTCAGCCGAGACGGCGGCCGATCCGCCGGACGAACTTGACCCGGACGAGACCGGCGAGTCGGTGCTGGTCGATCAAGTCGGATATCGGCCGTCGGACCCAAAGGAGGCGGTCGTGCGGACCGACGCGACGGCGTTCACCGTCTTCGACGCCGAGACCGGGCAGGCGGTCGCGAGCGGCGCGCTCTCGGCGCCGACCGACGACGAGGCGTCGGGCGACACCGTCCGACACGCCGAGTTCGACGACGTGACCGAACCGGGGACGTACCAGGTCGCCGTGGCCGACGGCACCGCGGCCTCCCATCCGTTCGAGGTCGGGGAGGGCGTCTGGGGACGGACGCTCGCGGAACTGTGTCGCCGCTACACGCTCAGGCGCGTCAACACCCGGATCGACGACCCAGTCACGGGAATGGAGTTCGGTCCGGGCCACCCGCAGGACGCCGAGGCTCGCATGTACTTCGGCGACGAGTTCCGCGAGGAGGGCGAGCGAGTCGACGTCAGCGGCGGGTGGTACGACGCCGGCGACTACGGCAAGTACGTCACGCCCGGCGCCGTCACTGTTGCGCAGTTGCTCGTGGCCTACGAGTGGGCGCCAGAGACGTTCCAACCTGGACAGCTCGCCATGCCCGAGGGCGTCTCCGCGGCCGAGCGCGAGGCGGGGATGCCCGACCTCCTCGCCGAGGTGAAGTTCGAGCTGGAGTGGCTCGAACGGATGCAGCGGCCCGACGGCGCGATGTACCACAAGGTATCGAGCGAGCGCTGGCCGGCGATGGACACGCGCCCGGACGGGGACGACCAGCCCCGCTACGTGTTCGGGCTCTCGACGTACGGGACCGGGATGGTCGCCGGCGCGATGGCGATGGCCGCCCGCGTCTACCGCGCGTTCGACCCCGATTTCGCCGACCGGCTGCTCGACAACGCCCGGGCCGCCCAGTCGTTCCTCGAATCGAATCCGGAGCCGATCTTCCGGCGCGACGAGGGCCAGGACGCCGGCTCCGGCGGCTACGCCAAGGAGACCGACCGCGAGGAGCGCTTCTGGGCCGCCGCGGAGCTGCTGAAGACGACCGGTGAGGCCCGCTACGCCGAGTACCTGGAGTCGACCCTCGCCGACCAGTTCGAGCGCGTCCCGCCGCCGGTGTCGTGGGCGAATGCGCTCCTGCTGGGTCACTGGGCGTACTACACCGCCGACGCGGGCGACGACGGGCGCAAATCGACGATCGCGGACCGACTCGTCGCCGACGCCGACCGGCTGGTCGACCACGTCGACTCGGAGGGGTACCGCGTCGCCCTGTCGACCGACCAGTACTACTGGGGGTCGGCGAAGATCGCCGTCGCCATCGGCAACAAGCTCCTGCTGACGAACGAGGTCGAGGCCGACCCCGCGTACGTGGCCGCCGCGAAAGACCAGATCCACTACGTCCTGGGGCGGACGCCGACGACCTACTCGTACGTCACGGGATCGGGCGAGACGGCGCCGCAGAACCCCCACAGCCGGACGGTCGAGAGCACGGGCGTCGACGTCCCGGGGAACCTCGTCGGCGGGCCGAACGCGCACGAGGACGACGACGTGCTCGCGGAGCTGATCGAGACCGAGGACCCGCCGCCGGCGAAGTGCTACCGCGACCGGGCGGGGTCGTACGCGGCGAACGAGCCGGCGATCGACTACGCCGCGCCGCTGGTGTTCGCGCTGGCGCAGTTCACTCCCGCGTCGGCCGTCGGCGTCGAGTAATCCGCTTCCGAGTCCTCGACGAAAGATCTCTCGCCCGCGACCTGTCTGGTGACGAAATGTTGTGTGACAGTGGAAAGTATTACAAACGGTGCTTTCCCTCTTGCTGACATGGTTGGGAGACTCCGAACCAGGGAGATTGGGCACGAACGCGGCGTGAACGCCGAGGTGGTCGCGCGATGAGCGACGGACGCTCCGACGACGGGGCGGACCGGAGCGAGAACGGTCAGTCGGCCGCCGACGGGGCCGTCGACGAGCGAACCGTCGAGAGCACGGCCGAGAGCGGCCAGTCGACGAGCGGCCAGTCGACGAGCGGTCAATCAACGAGTGGCCAGTCGGCGGGCGGCCAGCCAGCGGGTGGCCAGTCGGCGGGCGGTCAATCGACCGCTGGGCAATCCGCTGACGGTCAGTCGGCGGGTGGGCAGTCCACGGGCGGTCAGTCCGCTGACGGTCAATCGTCCAGCGGTCGAAGTTCCGGACAGGCGAGCGGACAGAGCGCCGGGCAGTCCAGCGGGCAAAGCACCGGACAGACCGGCGGGCAGAGCGCCGGCCAGACCGGTGGACAGAGCGCTGGGCAGTCCGGCGGGCAGAGCCCCGGGCAACGTTCCGGACAGGCCGGTCAGCGGAACCCGGGACAGAACGCCGGGTCGGCGAGTCGAAGGGTGCAACCGAGCGATTCGATGACCGGGCCGGCCGCGGGCGGGACCGACCTGGAGCCGAACGTCGCGGCGGCGATCGCGTACGTCTTCGCGCCGCTGACGGGCGTACTCATGCTGCTGATCGAGGGCGACGAAGACGACTTCGTCCGCTTTCACTCGATCCAGAGCATCGGGTTCGGCGCGACCGTCATCGGCGCCTACTTCGTCGTCGGCATCGTGATGGGCGTCCTCACGGCGATACCTTTCGTGGGTGATTTCTTCGCGTTGCTGGCGATCCCGCTGAACGGGATGGTCGGCCTCGCAGCCTTCGTTGGCTGGGCGTTGCTGATCCTCAAGGCCTACCAGGGCGAGCGCTACGGCCTGCCGGTGCTGGGTCCGATCGCCGCGTCGAACTAGCTCCCGAACGCCGGGAGCGTCGTTTTTCGGGTCGCGAAGAACCAGAGCCGCAGCGCCGGCTCACTCGTCGGCGAGGTAGTCGTCCTGGACGGCGAGCACGTCGGCCGAGTCGGCGCACTGGGCGTACCGCGCCAGCGGTTCTTCGTTGAGTTCGAGGAAGGTGTGGCCCCAGGAGAACACCGAGAGGATCTCCTCGGCCTGCTCGCGTTCGCCGAGGATGCACAGGGCGCCGGCGAACGCCTCGACGGTGTTCAACTGGAAGGCCGTCCCGTAGTTGACGGGGTTGCCGGCGACGAGGAACGGGAGCGAGCGGTGGATCCCTTCGAGGTCGAAGGCCTCGCGCTCGGCGGTCTCCCAGGAGCAATCGAGTGCGACCAGGCGGTCCCGCCGCTTGCCCGTCCCCTCGCGGTCGGCGGGCGAGAGCGCCCGGTCGGCGAAGGGGTTGAGGACGATACCCGGCGGCGTCGACCGCGTCGAGCGGTGTAACTCGGCGTGGTCGAACTTCGCGAGCCGCCGCGCCGAACACTTGTCTGGGTCGTCGTCGCCCTCGTACCGGACGTGTAACTCCACGCCGGTCGGTACTCGCCGCGGTGGCAAAAGCCGCTCGGAGACCGCTCGCGGACTGCCGGAAGGCCGTCGCAGGTCGCTCTGAGACCGCGAGGAGCCCCCGCCAGCGCCCGTCGCGACAGCGATCGATACCGTTCGGATCGCGGACTGTACCGCGGTCGATGCGGCGAATACAGCGCGTGAAAACGCTCAGAACACCTTTATACGACCACTCGGATAGATTTGACAATGCTTTCGGAGGGGGAGGATGCGCCCGGGGTAAGCCTGCCGGCGTACGTCGACGGTGAACGGCGACAGATCGATCTCGACGAGCACCTCGGGGAGGGGATCGTCGTCCTGGCGTTCTACCCGGCGGACTTCAATCCGGCGTGCACGATGCAGGCGTCGGATCTCGGCGATCTCGACCTCTTCACGATGCAGAAGGACGTGTCGGTGTTCGGGATCTCCCCGGACAGCACCTACAGCCACGAGGCCTTCGCGGAGCGATACAGCCTGCACGTGCCGCTGTTGAGCGACCGCGAGGGCGACGCCGCCGCGGCCTACGACGTGACGATGGAGACCGACCTCGGCGAGCGACTGGTCAAGCGGGCGGTGTTCGTCGTCGACCACCGGGGGACCGTCCAGTACGCCTGGGCGACCGACGACCTGGAGGCCGACATCGACGTCGCGCCGGTCAAGCGGGCCGTCGGTGACATCGGCGGCGACGACACCGCCATCGAGCGCTACCGCGTCGGCCACGACCACTACGTCGAGGGCCGCGAGGCGTTCACGGAGGCGATGGCCGACTACGAGGACCGGGAGTGGATGGACGCCCGGAGCGGGTTCGCGGAGGCCGAGCCGGCGTTCACGGCCGCCGCCGACCACTTCGACACGGCGGTCAGATTCGCCGAGACCGACGACTTCGAGACGGTGGTCGACCGGACCGAGGAGAAGGCGGACACGCTCTCGCACGCCGCCAGCTGGCTGGAGGACTCCGCCGACGCGTTCGCCAGCGGCCGCGGCAAGCGGGGCGCGGAGTACCGCGAGGACGCCGAACGCCTCCTCGACGCCGCCTCCGATCTCTCCGAACCGCCGGACCCCGTCGCGTTCGCCCTCACCGACGACGGGGTCGAACTGGACGAGTCCGTCGTCGTGCACGCGGCCGAGGACGAGGGCTACGACTGGCAGGCCGACGACGCCGACCCCGTCGACACCGACCTCGGCCTCGACGACGCCGCACTCGACGACGCCGTCGCCGGCGGCGAGACCGAGTACGACGACGCGAGCGACCGGCCAGACACGGTCGAGGGCGACCTGGAGATGGACGTCGAGGCCGTGGAGGCCGCCGACGCGGACGACGGCGCCGACGGCTCCGGCGGCGACACCGGTGAAGGTGACACCATCGAAGGCGACACCGTCGAGGGCGACCTGGAGATGGACCTGAACGTCGTCGAGGACGCGGCGGACGGGGACGGGGCGGACGCCGACTCCGCGTCGGAGTCCCGGAGCGGTTCCGCGGAGGCGCCGGACGACGGGGCCGTCGCGGACGGCGCGGGCGGGGGATCGGGAGCCGACGGCGCCGACGCCGAGTCCGACGACGGGGACGACGACGAGGCCGACGACGTCGAGGAACTCGACCTCGTTGACCCGACCGAGATCGACGACGAGGAGGAGGAGTCCGACGAGCGGGCGGACTGGGACATCCCGGGTCGCTGACCCCGCTGCGACCGCCGCCCTCTTGCCGCAGCCTCGCTAACGCCCGGTATGAGCGACCACGCCGTCGAGCGCGCCCGCGCCTACTACCGCGCGCTCGACGAGGGCGACTACGACGCGCTCGCTGACCTGCTCGCCGACGGGTTCGTCCACGACCGACCCGATCTGACCCTCGACGGGTGCGAGCGCTTCGTCGCGTTCATGCGGGACGAACGGCCGCGGACCGACACCACTCACCGCGTCGACGGCGTGTTCACAGACCCCGAGGGAGTCGCGGTGCAGGGCCGCCTGTGCACGGCCGACGGCGGGGAGATCGTCGGTTTCGTGGACGTGTTCTCGATACCCGGCGGCGAGATACAGCGCATCGAGACCTACACGGACTGAGCGGGGCGGGCGGCGCCGGTGCCGAGCGCCATCACGCCGGCCGTCCGCTCGGGCGGCGAAGGCTGTCGGCCGCGAAGCCGGCGGCGAGCGACGCGAAGAACGCGGCGAACGCGAGCGCCACCAGTCCGCCGACCAGGACCGGGTCGTCGACGGTCCAGCGCCGGTTCACCAGCACCAGTCCCGGCCAGAGGGCGAGCCAGCACGCGACGCCCAGCGCCAGCAGGAACCGCCAGCCGACCGCCAGCGCCCGCTGGATCCCTCCGGAGACGTGTTCCTCGAACCACGGCCACCCCTCGTCGAGGCGCGTGGCCGCGAGGCCGAGGACGAGGCCGAGTATCGGCGGACCGAACCCGCCCCCCACGAGGAGCAACAGGACGGAGAGGCCGATCAGGACCGGGCCGCCGCGGTCGGTCCCGACGTACCCGACCGACCAGACGGCCAGGCCGACCGACACGACCACCGTCAGCACCCCGGAGAGGAGCATGTTCGGGACGAGCGTCATCGCCGGTTCGCCGCTGAGGACCGCGTACGCGGGAGCGTCCGGCCAGGACTGTATCACGAGGCCGTCCGGGCGGACGTTCCCCTGTAGCATCGCCCCGACGCCGTGCTCGACGCCCGCGAGCGCCGCGATCACGCCGTAGGCCGAGACGGAGACGCGCGCTGCGCGTGCCATGACCGCGGTTATCGCGTCAATTCAGTGAATGTTCTCCCTGCAAACGCCGCTCTCCGTGCAATCGTCGTCGCGCCCACTCGCGCCCGCTCGCCGTAGCGCGCGCGGTCGACGACCGCCGAGCAGTTCGGCTACTGCCGCGGGTTCACTCCTGTTCGCCAGCGCCGAGCGCTGGGTGTCGCCGGCGATCCTGACGGGTTCCCGTGCGCGTCACTCCTTCTCGCCGGCGCCGACGGCGCTCTCGCCGACGGGTTCGTGGCCCTCGATGACTTCCTGGCCGTTCATGTACGGGACCAGCGCCTCGGGCACGGTGACGGTGCCGTCGTCGTTCTGGTAGTACTCGAGGATTGCGACCATCACGCGCGGGACGGCGACGCCGCTGCCGTTGAGCGTGTGGAGGTACTCGGCGCCCTCGTGGCGCTCGGGGCGGTAGCGCAGGCCCGCCCGCCGCGCCTGGAAGTCCTCGAAGTTCGACACCGAGGAGACCTCGAGCCAGCGGCCGCCCACGTCCGGCCCCTCCTCCATGTCGTCGGCGGGCGCCCACACCTCGATGTCGTACTTCTTGGCCTGGGTGAACCCCATGTCGCCGGTGCACATGTCGAGCACGCGGTAGGGCAGTTCGAGCCGCTGGAGGACCTCCTCGGCCTCGCCGAGGAGGGCTTCGAGGCGGTCGTAGCTCTCCTCCGGGCGGACGAAGTTGACGAGTTCGACCTTGTTGAACTGGTGGACGCGGACGTAGCCGCGCGTCTCCGTCCCGTGCTCGCCGGCCTCGCGGCGGAAGTTCGGCGAGAACGCCTGATGTTTGACGGGGAGGTCGTCGTCCAGCAGGATCTCGTCGCGGTACATGTTGGTGACCGGCACCTCCGCGGTGGGCAACAGCCACAGGTCGTCGTCGTCGTACTCGTCGTCCTGTTGGGCCTCGACGCGGTAGGCGTCCTCGGCGAACTTCGGGAGCTGCCCGGTCCCGCGCATCGACGCGGAGTTGACCGGGATCGGCGGCAGCACCTCGACGTAGTCCTGCTCGCGGTGGACGTCGAGGAAGAAGTCGATGAGCGCCCGCTCCAGTCGAGCGCCGTCGCCCTTGACGAACTGGAACCCGCCGCCGGAGACCTTCGCGCCGCGCTCGAAGTCCAGAATGTCGAGATCCTCGCCCAGGTCGTAGTGGGGGACCACGTCGTCCGGGTCGACCCGCAGGTCGTCGAACCCCTCGCGGTAGCGCTCGACGTTGTCGCTCTCGTCGTCGCCGGTCGGCACGGACTCGTGGGGGACGTTCGGGATCTCCAGCAGTCGCTCTTCGAGTTCCGCTTCGAGTTCGTCGGCGCGGTCCTCGACCTCCTGAAGTTCGTCTTTGAGCTCCTGGGAGCGCTCGATGGCTTCCTGGGCCTCCTCCTCTTTGCCTTCCTGTTTGAGGTCGCCGATCTCGCTGGAGACCTCGTTGCGCTCGTGCCGGAGGCCGTCGCCGCGGGCCTTGAGTTCGCGCCACTCCTCGTCGATCTCGAGGATCTCGTCCAGGTCGACGCCCGTGACGCCCTTGCGCTCGACGGCGTCGCGGACCGTCTCGGGGTTCTCCCGGACGAACTGCCTGCTTAACATGGTCGCCGGTTCTCGACGGCCGAACGTAGGCGTGTCGGTGTCGTGTGAGGGCGTGTCGGTCCCGGGGGCGGTGCCGACCCGTTCACGCGCCGTCGGCGCGTCGTTCCGGACGCCCACGCAGTCGGCTCACGGTTCGAACGCCAGTTCGATGCGCTCGCGGTCGGAGTCCCGGAGTCTGTCGGACGCGGCCAGCACCTCGGTGACCGGGAGCGTCTCGACCGCGAACCCGTCCGCCTCCGGCGTCACGTCGCCGGCGGCCGCTCGCCGCTCCAGCGCGTACGTGACGAAGTGGAACGCCGTGCGCGGCGTCTCGGCGTGGTACACCGTCACCAGCGAGAGGTCGTCCGGATCCGCCCGCAACCCGGTCTCCTCGCGGAGCTCCCGGACGGCGGCCTCCCGCGGCCCTTCGTCGTGCCTCGCGTGGCCGCCGGGGAGACTCCAGACGCCCTCGTGTTGCGGAATCGGTTCGTCGAGGAGCAGGACGTCGTCTCCGTCCCGGACGACGACGTGGACCGCCGACAGCGGATTCCGGGCGAAGACCATCTCGCACTCCGGACACCACTGCTCCGGGCCGGCGTCGAACGACCGCGTCCCCACCTCGGTGCCGCACTGGGGGCAGTACTCGGGGTCGACAGCGACCGAGTAGATCTGGAACTGGTCGACGTCGTCCATGCGAACTGGTATCGCAACACACGAAAGAAAGCGTTCCTACGTCACGAACGATTCTGACAGTTTCGATCGGCGAGTCGCTCAGTGCGCCTACGCCGCGTCGAACAGCGTCTCACCGTCTTTCAGGTGCGCCGCGACCGTATCCATGTCGAGCGTCACGCCGAGCCCCGGTTCGTCGGGCAGTTCGATCCGGCCCGCCGAGAGGACGTCCTCCTCGACCACGTCGCCCCACCACTCGACGTCGCGGGCGTGGTATTCGAGCGCGAGGAAGTTCGAGACGGCGGCGCCGACGTGCGCGCTCGCCATGGTCCCGACCGGTGAGGCGACGTTGTGAAGCGCGACCGGGATGTGGTACGCCTTGGCCATGTTGGCCATCTTCTTCGTCTCGTGCATCCCTCCGTTTTTCGGCACGTCGGGGTGGAAGACGTCGAGCCCCTGGTTCTCGATCAGGCGTCGAGCGCCCTCGACGCGGTAGACGTTCTCCCCGGCCGCGATGGTCACGTCCGTCTCCTCCGTGACTTTCATCTGGAGGTCGTGGTTCTCCGGCGGGACGGTGTCTTCGAGCCACCAGACGTCGGTCGGGTCGAGCTGGCCGGCCAGCCGCCGGACGGTGTCGGCCGTCCAGCTCCAGTGGCAGTCGAAGGCGACGTCCGCGCGGTCGCCGACGCGATCGGTCACGGTGTCGACGATCTCGGCCCGGTACTCGATCGCCGGTCCGTTGAGGTGCTTGTTCTTCGGGTCTCTGACGTGCGCGTCGGGGCTGTCGAGGTCGAACTTGAGGGCGTCCCACCCCTCCGCCAGCACCTCCTCGGCGGCGTCGGCGTAGGCCTCCGGCCGGTAGGCGGCGGCGTCGTCGGCCGCCAGCGCGTCGCGGAGGTGGTCGCCGGCGTGTACGTCGCAGTACACCCGGACCTCGTCGCGGTGTTTCCCGCCGAGCAGTTGATAGGCGGGGACCTCCAGCAGTTTCCCGGCGAGGTCGTGTAGCGCCAGGTCGATGCCGGAGATCGCGGTGACGCCGACGCCGTTCTGGCTGCCGAGGTACGAGAGCCCGTCGTACAGTTCGGTGAGGCGAGCGTCGACGTCGACGGGGTTCTTCCCGATGATGCGGTCTTTCGCGAAGTCGACGTACGCGTCGGCGGCCGGTCCGAGGACCGCCTCGCCGGTGCCGGTGACGCCGGCGTCCGTGTAGATCCGGACGAGCAGCCACTCGAAGTTGCCGCCGATCCGCGCCGTCTGGACGTCGGTGATCGACACGTCGCGCACGTCGTCGGGGAGCGTCACGACCCGCGATAACAAATCGCGAGGATAAAAACGTCAGCAATGGGGAGAGACGGGACGGTATCGGCCCGGAGCCATCGTTCGACTCTTCGGACGGCTAGAGCGTGCCGTAGCGGTCCCAGACCTCGTAGACGCTGTCGCCGTCGCGGATGTCTTCGCGGACCTGGTTTTCGGTCGCCAGTTCCTCCTCGCCGCGTTCGAGCACCTCGTCGACGATGTCGGGGTCGATGACGGCGATCGACTGATAGTCGGCGAAGATCACGTCGCCGGGTTCGATGGTCACGCCGTGGACCTCGACGGGCACGTCCCACTCGCGGAAGCTGACGCGGCCGAACGACTCGATGGCGCTGTGGCCGTCGGACCAGACGGGGAACTCGTGGTCCTCGATCATCGTCGAGTCCCGCGTCGGGCCGTCGATGAGTGCGCCCGCGGCGCCGTTCTCCTGGACGATCGTGCTCAGAAGCTCGCCCCAGAGGCCGACCTCCGTGTCCTTCGGCGCGGCCATCACGACGAAGTCACCCTCCTCGGTCGCTTCGAGGTACCGGAAGAAGTCGATGTCCTCGGGGTCGGTGTCCTCGTCGTTCCCTTCCTCCTCGTAGCCGATCTCGACGCGCTGGGACGTGTGCGCGGTCCCGACGACTGGCTCTTTCGACCAGACCGGCCGGATGCGGGTCCCGGGAATGACGTTGTCGTCGATACCCATCTCGTCCGTGATGTCGTTGACGAGCGCGCTGTGGAGATTTTCGAGCCGATCACGGGTCTCGGGATCGATGCTCATGACCTCGGATAGGCGAGAGACGCGTTGATAAATCCACGTGTCGCAGCAAGACCGTCGGGATGTCCGCGCGCCAGAGTGAGAGCGTCGGACCCCGCAGTGAGCGACGGCGTCGGACCCCGCAGTGAGCGACGGCATCGGACGCCGCGCCGGACTCCGCGACGCGCGATTGCCGGAGCGACACCCGTTAGTGTCCAGAGTGCTACGACGAATACACATGACTGAGCCGTCGACCATCGACCTCCCGGACGGCCGAACCCTCTCGTACGCGGAGTACGGCGACCCCGACGGGCGGCCAGTGTTCGCCTTCCACGGCGTGATCGGATCGCGGCTGATGTGGTCGCTCTGCGACGAGGAGGCCGCCGAACGCGGGATTCGCCTCGTCGCGCCCGACCGACCCGGCTTCGGTGGCTCCGACTTCCAGCCGAGTCGGCGCCTGCTGGACTGGCCGGGCGACGTGTGCGCGCTCGCGGACGACCTGGGAATCGACCGCTTCGGCGTCGTCGGGTTCTCCGGGGGTGGGCCGCACGCGGTCGCCTGCGCTCACGCCGTCCCCGACCGCGTGCGAGGCATCTCGCTCGTGAGCACCGTCACGCCGCCGGAGACGCGGGGGAGCGCGGACCCGTTCAACGAGGCCGTGCTCTCGGCGACGCGGTTCGTCCCCGGGTTCTCGCAGGCGGCGTTCGCGTCGTCGGCGTGGCTGGCCGCGAACGCGCGACCGCAGTTCCGGGCCGCGCTGGTCACCGGGTCGCCAGAACAGGACCGCGCGGTCTTCGACGGGCCCGCCGGCGAGACGCTCGTCGCCGACAGCGCCGAGTCCTTCCGCGGCGGGTCGCGCGGGCCGGCCCACGACCTGCCGCTGGTCGGCAACGACTGGGGTTTCGACCCCGACGAGTGTTCGATCCCCGTCGACATGTGGCACGGCCGCGCGGACGCGACCGTCGGCGTCGACCTCGCGCGGGCCTTCGGCGACCTGCTGCCCGACGCCGACCTGTACCTCTCCGACGACGCCCACTACTCCGCGTACGTCAACAACGGCGGGTCGATCCTCGAGGCGGCGGCCGCACAGTAACGCCGACAGCGACCTGCCGCCGGCGATGACCACCGCGCGAACCGGCCGCGGCGACGCGAACCATTTAGTCCGCGCCGCCCGCGGATCGGGTATGGCAATCGGCGACGTGTTCGAAGCGACGGTCGGCGACTGTACGGACCTCTCGTACGTCGACACCGGGATGTACGGCGTCCCCGAGTACGGCGCAGTGTACGTCCTCGACGCGGAGCGACCGGCGCTCGTCGACACCGGGATCGGGACCAACTACGAGCGGATACTCGCGGCCCTCGACGAGGTCGGCCTCGCACCCGAAGACATCGAGGTGATCGCGGTGACGCACGTCCACCTCGACCACGCGGGCGGCGCCGGCTTCCTCGTCGAGGCGTGCCCGAACGCCGAGGTGTACGTCCACGGGATCGGCGCCCCCCACCTGGTCGATCCCGAACGGCTCTGGGAAGGGACCAAGCGCGCCGTCGGCGACCAGATCCGGGCGTACACGGAACCCGAGCCCGTTCCCGAGTCGCGGATCACCGAGATCGAGGACGGCGACAGCATCGACCTCGGCGACCACGCGCTCGACGTGCATCACGCGCCCGGTCACGCGCCCCACCAGGTCGTCTTCCACGACCCCGCGAACGACGCGACGTTCGTCGCCGACGCGGCGGGCATCTACTCCCCGAGCGCCGACGCGGTGTTCCCGACGAGCCCGCCGTCGAACTTCGACCCCGACCAGTGCCAGACCGACGTCGAGACGCTCCGGTCGATCGACCCGGAGGTGCTCTGTTACGCCCACTTCGGCCCCGCGGAGACGGGGGACAAGCTCGACCGCTACGCGGAGGTGCTCGACTCGTGGGTCACGGCCGTCGCGGAGGAACGAGCGGAACGCGGCGACGACGACGCGGTGATCGACCACTTCGTCGCCGAGGCGGACGCCGAGCGGGAGCTCTGGGGCGCGGAGAAGGCCGACGCGGAAGTGGCGATGAACGTCCGGGGCGTGCTGACGGCGCTCGACCGCGCCGAGTGAGCGCGAGCGGCGGGATCAGCCGCTCGCGGACTCGAAGAGCGCGCCGAAGACCTTGCCCTCGGCCTTGCGGAGGTGCTGGTGGAAGGTCGGCGGCGAGACCTGCAGCGACTCGGCGACGTCCTCGCCGGAGGCGTCGCGGGGCCACTTGAAGAACCCGCCGTGGTAGGCGGCTTCGAGGGTCGTCCGCTGGCGGTCCGTGAGTTCCGAGAGGAGCGCGCTCGTCGGCTTCGACTGCGTTTCGTCCGTGGTCACCTGCTGGCGGCGCAGCATCGTCGCCGACGGGTACGCCTCCGTGACGGCCTCGATCACCCGTCGCACGTCCGCGCTCGGCGAGAGGTGCAGCGTCATGCGGTAGTCGCCGTCCTCGACGGCGGCCTGTTCGACGGACCCGCCGAGCGACGCCAGCGTCGAGAGCACCGGCGGCTCGTCCATCCGGAGTTCGAACCGGGTGTCGTCCTCGCCGTCGTCGTCGGCGAACGAGACCGCGGCCCAGTGGGGGAGTCGGTCGACCAGCGCTTCGAGCGTCGGGACGGCGTCGGCCGACGCCTCGCCGTAGATCAGGAACTCCTCGTCGCCGAGCGCCACGACGTGATCGAAGGTGAACCGCCCGCCGGGGGCGTCCGAGACGTCCAGGGTCTCGAAGAGGTTCGGGATGCCGAACTCGAGCTCGACGACCTCGTCGCTCAACAGGGCCTGCTTGCGGTCCGACGCGGCGATGGCGTGGCCGATCACCTCGCCGAGCTGGCCCAGCACGCTCCGTTCCTGCCCCTCGAAGGCGTTCGGTCGCGCCGCGTAGACGTTCAACACGCCGTAGGTCGTCCCCTCGTAGACGATCGGGATCGCCGCAGAGGAGTCGAAGCCGTACTCTTCGGCCACCTCGTGCCAGGGCTCGTAGCGCGCGTCGGTCCCGGCTCGCTGGATCGACTGGACCTCGCCGGTGCGGATGGCACGCCCGGTCGGCCCGTCGCTGCGCGCGTCGTCCGGGTCGATCGAGATAGTCGCGTCGTCGAGATACCCATCGACGCCCGCCTCCGTGCGGACGGCGACCGTCTGCGAGGCCGTCTCGACGTCGCCGATCCAGGCGAACTCGTAGGAGTCGGTGGCCGCGAGCTTCTCGCAGACGGTCCGCTCGATCTCCTCGCGGGTCGACTGGTCGAGGACCGCGTCGGTGATCTCGCGGACGGCCTCGTTGAGGCTGTTGAGCGCCGCGAGCTGCTCGCGCTGGCGGACCAGCCGTTCCTCGTACCCGTGGCGGTCGATCGCCGTCGCGAGGATGGTCGCGACCGACCTGACGAAGTTGACGTCCTGTTCCGAGAACGCCGTCGCCTCCGTGTCGTGCGTCCCGAGGATCCCCCAGGGGTCCTCCGGCGAGCCGATGACGACGGTGATACCGCTCCGCACGCCGTGCTCGGCGAGGATGTCCCGCTCGCCGAACCGCGTCTCGGCCGTCAGGTCCTCGACGACGACGGGGTCGCTCGACCGGAGCGTGTAGGCGGCCTGGGAGTCGTCGTCGGTCGCGGCGATCGTCGCCGATCCGACGAGCCCCTCGTCCCAGCCGGCCCCCTGGCGGAGCAGGAGTTCCTCCCCGTCGGCGTCGAGGTCGAGCACCTCGCAGTAGTCGGTAGTGAGCGTCGTCGCCACCCGCTCGGCCGCTTCGGCCATCAGCCCGTCGAGGTCGCGACCTTCGAGGGCGCGCTGGCCCAGGTCGGTGACGACCTGCTGCTGGCGGATCCGACGCTGGAGCTCTCGCTCGCGCTCGATGCGCCCGGAGACGTCGCGGACGACGCCGCAGCGGCCGTAGCCGTCGCCGTACGAGAGCGGCTCGTAGCGCGTCTCGACGGGGACGCGACTCCCGTCCTTCCGGACGGGGTCGAACTCGATGGTGGCGACGTCGCGCTCGCCCTCGGCGACCGCCGCGGCGCGCTCCTCGACGATGGGCGCGAACTCCTCGTCGTAGAGTTTGGTCGCCTCCGCGCCCAGTAGCTCCTCGCGCTCGTAGCCGACCATCTGGCAGAAGGCGTCGTTCACGAGGACGTACCGTTCGTCCTCGTCGAGAGCGTAGATGCCGTCGTCCACTGTCTCGACGATAGATTCGTACTGTTCGAGCTCGCGCTCGCGCGCTCTGCGGTCGGTCACGTCCCGCACCACACCGACCCGCTCGTAGCCGCGTTCGGTCTCCATCAGCGAGAATGTCGACTCGCCGACCCAGGTTTCGCCCGCGGGCGTCGTGATCGTCGTCTCCAGCGTCGCGGTCGTTCGGTCCCCCGCGGCGAGCGCCGCTTCGAGCCGGTCCACCTCCGCGAGGGCCTCCTCGTCGTCGACGACCGCCGAGACGTGAGAACCGAGGAGTTCCTCCCGCGAACGGCCGACCATCGACGCGTAGGTCCCGTTGACCTCGGTGAAGTACCCGTCCTCGTCGACGACGTAGATGCCGTCGTCGACCGTCTCGACGATGGCCTCGTAGCGTTCGAGGCCGCGCTCGCGAGTCTTGCGCTCGGTCACGTCCCGGAAGTACACCGACAGGCCGCTCTCGGAGGGGTACGCGGTCACGTCGAACCAGGTTTCGAGCGGCCGGAAGTACGCCTCGAAGGAGACGGACTCGTTGGTGTCGCGGGCCCGTTCGTACTCCCGCCGGAACTGCGAGTCGGCGGCCTCCGGGAACTCGTCCCAGACGTTCCGCCCGACGAGCGCGCGTTCGGACCGATCGAGGAGGTCCGCGGCCTGGTCGTTGACGTACGTGAACCGCCACTCGTCGTCGAGCGCCATGAACCCGTCGTCGACGCGGTCGAGCACCTCGTTCAGTTCGTGTTCGAGGTCGTCGCGGCTGCGTTCGAGCAGGCGCGCCTGCTCTTTCAGTGGCGTGATGTCCTCGGCCGAGACGACGACCCGCTCGACGTCGCCGTCGGCGTCCGTCAGCGGGACGGCGTTGACCGAGAGCCACCGTTCCCCGACGCCGGGCAGGTCGAACCGCCCGATCCAGTCGCTGATGGGCTCGCCGGTCCGACGCGTGCGCTCGTACGGTCGCTCTCCCGGGGGGACCTCCTCGCCGTCCTCGTCGAAGACCGTGCCCTCGGGGAGGGGGTCCGGCTCCGCCCCCTCGGTCACACTCAGGTACCGCCGTAGCCGTTCGTTCATCCGGACGGGCTCCCCCTCCTCGTCGACGACGGCGACGCCCGCCGGGATGGCGTCGAAGGTCTGTTCGAGCAGGTCCCGCTCGCGCTCCAGTTCGCGCTCGAACTCGCGGCGTTCTGTCATGTCTCTGGTGACCTTCGCGTATCCGACGAGGTCGCCGGCGTCGTCGCGGATCGCGGTGATCGAGACGTTCGCCCAGAACCAACTCCCGTCTGCGCGGACCCGCCACCCTTCGTCTTCGGTCCACCCGTCCGCGGCGGCGGCGTCCAGGTTCGCTTCCGGGACGTCCACCTCCCGGTCGGCGTCCGTGTAGAACGTCGAGACGTGTTCGCCGACGATCTCGTCGGCGTCGTACCCTTTCAGGCGCTCGGCGCCAGCGTTCCAGGTCTCCACGCGGCCCTCGGGGTCGAGGCGGAAGATGGCGTACTCCTCGACGGCGTCGACCAGGGACTCGAACTGATCGCGCTGGGCGATGTAGGCCTGCTCCGATCGCTTGCGCTCGGTCACGTCGAAGTAGAGTTCCACCCGGCCGCCCGCGTAGGCGCCCGTCTCGATCGGTTTGCTCCGGTGTTCCAGCCAGCGCTCCGTTCGGTCGTCCCCCACCGTGATGCGGCACTCGAAGCGCTCCTCGCCAGTGTCCCCGTCGTACATCGTCAGCACTCGTTCGGCGAACCCCTCCGGGTCGTCGACCGCCGGCGCGATCCGTTGCTCGACGACGTCGGGCTTGTGGCGGCCGACGACCTGCTCGCGGTCGAGTCCGAAGTAGCGCTCCGTGGCGTCGTTGATCCACACGACGTCGTAGTCCTCGTCGAGGACGAACACGCCCACCTCCGCGCGGCCGAGCACGTCCGAGACGAGCGACTGGGCGGCGGCCGGCCAGTCCGGTTCGGTGGCCCGTCCCCCGTCGCCCGGCACGCGCCACCACACGCGCGCGCTCGCCCCGACCTTCTTGGTCCGGAGTCGCCCCTGATCGACCAGCCGATCCAGCCGGTCGTACGTGCTCCGTCGGCCGAGATCGAGGGCCTCGGCCACCTCGCTCGTCGTCTTCGGCTCCACGCCCCCGTCGAACACCGCGAGTGTCTCCCTGAGGCTCTCCGTCAGCCCGTGCGATGCCATGGTCCCAACTCTGGTCCGGGGGCAACTACAACCTTCCGCCGGCGGAGTCCCCAAGCGGAACGCGACCGGCACCGACGCGGTACGTATCGCGCTCGCGAACGGGATCATCTGGCAGCGAAACGAACCGATCCACTGCCGATCGGTCGCCGATATCGGACCTAATCACTTCTAGCGATCCCTTACCGGGGGACAGGTTCTCTCTAGAGGTACGCGGTCGAAATCGGAACCCCATCTATGTCACAGACGACTCACGAACCGGTCGACGACCGGAGCACCGACGCGGGACTGAACACGGAAGCGCGATACGACCTGCTGGCCGACGGGCGTCGACGCCTCGCGCTGGCCGAACTCGCGGAGCGGTCCGCCCCGGTCGCGCTCGAGGACCTCGCGACGGCCGTCGCCGCTCGCGAGACGGAGGCGCCCTCCCCGTCCGTCGACGTGGTCGAGCGAGTCGCCGTCTC
The DNA here is from genome assembly GCF_051414035.1 of Halosimplex amylolyticum. Taxonomy (NCBI): domain Archaea; kingdom Methanobacteriati; phylum Methanobacteriota; class Halobacteria; order Halobacteriales; family Haloarculaceae; genus Halosimplex; species Halosimplex amylolyticum. Next base: position 907,353 of record NZ_JBLKNW010000002.1, read on the forward strand.
GCTCCACCACGCTCACCTGCCGCGTGCGGCCGACCTGGGCGTCGTCGACTACGACCCGGAGACGAAACAGATCGAGCGGGTCGGGACAGTCCCGACGACGCCGTCGGCCTGAGCGTCGATGCCGACGCCGTCGTCAGTCGACCAGCCTCGGTGGCGGATCCGCCGCATCGCCCATACGGAACCCTGTCGGCTCCCACAGCCGTGAACGCCCTCTGTCCGAACTGCCGGTCGGCTGAGGGCGAGGTGGCGGAGAAAACGCACGACCCCGAGACCGGACTCCGGGTCGCGTTCGCCTGCCCGGAGTGCGAGCACGACTGGAACGTGACGCTGTAGCGACAGCTCCAGGGGACATGGCCCTTTTTCCGTCTGCACGGTCTACTACTTCGAGAGACTTGCGCGTCGGCCGGTGTCTTCGTGCCCGGGACCCGGGCGACGTCCGGCCGTCGCGCGTTCGAGGAGACTCAATGCTACGCCACGAAGGAGCCGTCACGGAATCGAGGATCACAGCGGAGCCGACAGCGTCGCGTTCGAGAGGCCGGAGTGACTGACGCCGAGCCCGTCGTCAAGCGGGCGGAGTGCCCGCACGAGGGCTGTTCCGCGCACGGCCGTGCGGTCGTCCCCGGCGGCGTCGACGTCGTCGCGACGTCGACCACCAACGGCGGGATCGAAGACGCCTACGACGGGATCGTCTACGGTCACTGCCCGGATCACGAGTTCTACGCCTACTACCGGGCCCGTCCCGACCGAGAACCCGCCGGGGTGTCGAGCGACGGCGAACCCGCCGACGAGGACTCCAGGGAGGACGGGTCGATGGCGACCGAGTGAGACGGCCACCCCACGGCAGGCGGCCATCGGCCCACACCGCGGCACCGACGAGTGAGTGCGTTTATATCGGGGGCTTCCGTGAAACCGACCAGATGGAGGTACACAGTGGCTACCGGCGGTAGCGAACTGCTCATCCCGCTGGTCGCGGGGATAATCGGGCTCGGTATCCTCGCGCAGTTGCTGGCCGCACGCCTGCAAGTGCCGAGTATCATCTTCTACCTGCTCGTGGGCGTCATCATCGGCCGGCCGGGGCTCGGCTGGGTGACCAGCGAGACCTTCGGCGAGGCGCTGCCGGCGATCGTCGGACTGGCCGTCGCCGTCATCGTCTTCGAGGGGGCGTTCCACCTCCACCTCGACCGCATCAAGGAAGCCCCCGCCGAGGCGTTCCGGATGGTGACCGTCGGTGCGGTCATCGCGCTCGTCGGGACCGCCATCGCGGTCAAACTCGCCTTCGGGCAGGCGACCTGGGAACTGTCCTTCCTCATCGGCGCCCTGCTGGTCGCGACCGGGCCGACGGTCGTCACCCCGATCCTGCAGGTCGTCCCCGTCCGCGACCGCGTCGCGGCCGTCCTGGAGACGGAAGGGATCGTCAACGACGTGACGGCGGCGATCATCGCCGTCGTCGTCTTCGACGCGCTGAATCCCGAGGCGGGGTCGGCGGGGTTTATCGCGGCGTTCACTCGCCGGCTGGGGATAGGGATCGTTGTGGGCCTCGCGGTCGCCGCCGTCGTTTTCTACCTGTTGCGATACGTCGACCTCTCGCCGGGCGACGCGCCGCGTAACGCCCGATTGCTGGTGCTCGCCGGTGCGCTGGTTGCGTTCGCGGGAGCGAACTCGATCCCTGGCGCCAGCGAGGCCGGCGTCGCCGCCGTCGCCACCGCGGGGATGGTGCTGGGCAACCTCGACATCCCCTACGAGGAGGACATCACCGACTTCAAGGGCGACGTGACGCTGGTCGTCCTCTCGTTCGTCTTCATCGCGCTGGCCGCCCAGCTCAATCCACAGACGCTCATCGAAGTCGGTATCCCGGGCCTCGCGGTCGTCGCCGCCGTCGCGCTGGTCATCCGCCCGCTGCTCGTGATGATCTCGACGGTCGGCGACCGCTTCACCTTCAACGAACGGCTGTTCATCAGCGCCGTCGGCCCGCGCGGGATCATCCCGGCGTCGGTCGCGACGCTGTTCGCCGTCGAGATGCAGAACGTGGCCTCGAACTTCCGGACCGATGCCGCCGAACTCGTCGGCGACGGCGCGACCGCGTCGAGCGTCTGCGGCCGTGCGGACCTGGCCGGCGAGGCCGTGGCGCTCTGTGCGGACGCGAGTACGCTCGTAAGCCAATCGGAACTGCTGCTCGGCGTCGTCTTCCTGGCTATCTTCGCGACCGCCCTCGTCGAGGGCGGCCTCGCGCGCCACGTCGCACAATACCTGGACGTCATACCCATGAGAGTAATCATCGTCGGAGGCGGGAAGGTGGGCCGTTCGCTCGCCGAACGCCTCGAAGACCGCGGCGAGAACGTGGTCGTCATCGAAGAACGCGAATCGACCGCCGAACGAGTGCGAAACGAGGGCTTCACCGCCATCATCGGCGACGGGACGGACACGGAGGTCCTGCGCGAAGCCGGCGCGAACAACGCCAAGACAGTCGTCGCCGCAACGGGCGACGACGACGCGAACCTGCTCGTCTCGCAACTGGCGAGCACGAAGTTCGACGTCGAACACGTCATCGCCCGGGCGAACAACCCCGACAACGTCGACGCCTTCGAGGACCTGGGCGTGCGGACCATCTCCTCGGCGATGGCGACCGCGTGGGCTATCGACAATCAGATCGAACGCCCCGCCATCGCCCACTGGATGACCGACGTCGGTCGCTCCGGCGACGTCCAGGAAGTCGAGGTGACCAACGAGAAGATCATCGGCAAGCCCGTCCGCGAGGTCGGCCCGATGCTCCCCGACGCCTGCCTCATCGCCCTGCTCAGCAAGGGCGATCCCGAATCCGCGCACGTGCCGACCGCCGACACCGTCATCGAACGCGGCGACTACCTCACCCTGCTCGGCCGCACCGAGTCGGTCCGCGAGGGGATGAAACTCGTCAACCCCGACTGACGGAGCCTCCTCCTTCACCTGGCCCGTCTTTTTCCGCTCGGCACCCCTCGCGACGGTATGGAGCCGAGGTACTATCTCCGGGTCGAGGGACTGGCAGCGCTCGCCGCGTCGCTCGCCGTCTTCGGTGCGCTGGACGCGCCGCTGTGGCTGCTGGCCGTACTCGCGCTCGCACCGGACCTGTCGATGCTGGGATACCTTGCCGGGCCGCGCGTCGGGAGCGTCTCGTACAACGTCGTCCACACGTACACCCTCCCGCTCGCGGTCGGCGGTGTGGCCTACTGGGTCGACGCGTCGTTCGTGGTTGCGGCCGCCGCGGTGTGGGCCGCTCACATCGGTGCCGACCGGTTCTTCGGATTCGGCTTGAAATACTCGACCGGCTTCGAGCAGACGCATCTGAGCGCCCAGCCCGCACCGGTCGCACGGCTCAAGACGGACGAGTGACTCGGGCGGAAAAGAAGGGACAAAACGCGAGTCGCCACGCGACTCGCGCGGAGGAGGAAACAGGTCTGCGCTACGGCGCCCGCAGTTCGATGGCCGCACCCTGGCGCAACCACCTTTTTCGCCTCGGATATCCTCGCGGCGCTTCGCGCCGCTGCGGGTACCACTCGGCCAAAAAGATGGGGCAAAAAGCGCGAGTCGCGGAGCGACTCGCGTTAACCTGACTCCCTACCTACGGCGCTCGCAGTTCGATAGCCGCGCCCTGGCCAAAGCCGACGCACTCGGTCGCGAGCCCGAGGTCGTCGCCGCGGCGGTTCATCTCGTGGATCAGCGTTACCGGCAGGCGCGCGCCGGAGGCGCCGAGCGGGTGGCCGATGGCGATGGCGCCGCCGTTGACGTTGTAGCTGTCGTCGTCGAAGCCGAGTTCGCGCTGGCAGTACAGCGCCTGGCTCGCGAACGCCTCGTTCAGTTCGACGAGGTCGAAATCGTCGGGGTCGCGGCCGGTCCGCTCGCAGAGCTTGCGGACCGCCGGGACCGGACCGACGCCCATGATAGTTGGGTCGACGCCGGCGACCATGTGGTCTCCCACCTCGGCGAGCACGTCGAGGCCGTGCTCGTCGGCGAACTCGCGGGAGGTGATCATCGTGCCGGAGGCGCCGTCGGAGATCTGCGAGGCGTTGCCCGGGGTGATCGTCCCGTCGCTCTTGAAGACGGTGGGGAGCTGGGCCAGCTTCTCCATGGAGGTGTCCCGGCGGATGCCCTCGTCCTCGTCGACGGTCCCCTCCTCGGTCTCGATGGGGACGATCTCGTCGTCGAACTTGCCGGAGTCCGTCGCCTCGGCGGCCCGCTGCTGGCTGCGGAGGGCGTACTCGTCCTGGTCCTCCCGGGAGACGTCGAACTCCTCGGCGACCTTCTCGGCGGTCATCCCCATCTGGAGCTCGCCGATGTTGTACAGTTCGGCGAGCCGCGGGTGGACGTTGTGGGTGTTCTCGCCGAGGTCGACGCGCGTCATCGACTCGACGCCGCCGGCGATGACGCAGTCGCGCTGGCCTGCCGCGATGGCGTCGGCGCCGCGCATGATCGACTCGGCCGAGGAGGCACACCAGCGGTTGATCGTCGCCGCCGGGACCTCCTCGCCGAGGTCCGAGAGCAGTGCGATCACGCGAGCCATGTTGTTGCCCTGTTCGCTGCGCTGCTGGGCGCACCCCCACAGCAGGTCGTCGACCTGATCGCTCGCGAGGCCCGTGTCGGTGAGCATCTCGTTGATCAGCGGCACCGACAGATCCTCGCTGCGCACGTCCGCGAACGCGCCGTCTTCTTTCCCCTGGGCCGTCCGGCGAGCCTGCACGATGACCGGTGTCGTGTCCGTCATGAGTGGAAAGAGGTCCCGCGTCGTGTTAAACCCTGACAAACGTCGGACGCGTCGTCCGGAGTTGATCAGAACAGTTCGGCGGCAAACAGGAGGACGACCGGCGCGACGACCAGGAGGAGGCCGACCGCCATCAGCGCCGCCGGCACGACGAGCAGGCTCATGTCGGTCAACAGCCACAGGCCGGCGCCGGCGAGTATCAGGAGGACGCCGACGATGCCGAGCAGCCACCTGACGACGCCGCCCAGTCCGAAGTCGGTCGCGAGTTCGGCCACTTCGAACACTTCGTCCATGTCTGTTCGCCGTCTGGTAGCCCGTCCGACATAAGTCTGGTGTGGTGCGGTCGGCGGTCCCGCCGGGTCAGCGACGCTGTTGACAGCGGACCGGTCGGGGGTCGAGGGTCGAGGGTCGGGCGTCGGGGTTGGGGCGTCGAGAGATCGAACGGCGGCGCTCGGACTAGTTCGCGAGACTTATACCGTCGAAAGGCGAATCTAGGTGGGAATGAGCGATCCGGAGCTAGCGGTCGTGGAGTTCGTGTTGACGACGCAGGTGTACAGCGAGCACCGCGACCTCGATGCCGACGATCTGCCGCCCGATTACCGGGCGGTTTTCTGGAACGAAGGGGAGATAGAGCGGCCGCTGTCGGCCACGACGACCACCGCCCGGCAGGCGACGGACGTCCAGCAGCCGTGGGAGGCGATCTCGGGCCTGATGTTCACCGACCGCGACGACTTCTCGGGGACGATCACCTTCACGGACGAGGACATGGCCAGGGAGTGGTACCTCGACCGCGTGGACGCCGACCACCTGAACGAGAATCCCGTCCTCGCGAGCGTCTTCGAGGACGAGATCGAGGGGGCCGACTACGAGTTCGCCCGCGAGGAGAACCGCCCGATCCGGGCCGACCGCGTCTGGATCGACAACCTGCTCGAGGAGTACTTCGACGAGGACGACGAGGACGAACAGGAGATGCTCGACCTCGTCGACATCCGCGCGCCCGAGGAGGTCGAGATGACCATGGACGACCTCGTGCTCACGGCCGACCAGGAGGGGGAGATCCACAAGATCGTCAAGGCCATCGAGCACCGCGATTACCTCGCCCAGATCGGCCTCCGGGAGATCGGGAAACTGTTGTTCGTCGGCCCGCCCGGCACCGGCAAGACGTCCATCGCACGCGCCCTCGCGAGCGAACTCGACCTCCCCTTCGTCGAGGTGAAGCTGTCGATGATCACCTCCCAGTACCTCGGTGAGACGGCCAAGAACGTCGAGAAGGTGTTCGAGGTCGCCACGCGCCTCTCGCCGTGTATCCTCTTCATGGACGAGTTCGACTTCGTCGCGAAGACGCGCGCCAGCGACGAACACGCCGCGATCAAACGCGCCGTCAACACCCTCCTGAAGAGCATCGACGAGGTGAGCCTCATCGAGCACGAGGTCCTCCTCATCGGCGCGACGAACCACCCCGACCAGCTCGACGCCGCGGCCTGGCGCCGCTTCGACGAGATCGTCAACTTCCCGAAGCCAGACGACCAGATGCGCTCGGACATCCTCCGGGTCGTCACCCGCGAGATGGAGATCCTCGACTTCGACCCGATGGAAGTCGCGCAGAAGACGGAGGGGCTGACCGGCAGCGACCTCCGGCTCGTCCTCCGCGAGGCCGTCCTCGACGCGCTGACCGAGGAGCGAACCACGCTCACCCAGCAGGACCTCCTCGACGCCGTCGAGGACTTCGAGGAGCGGGACAACCTCAAGAACATGGACATGATCGACGGCGACCACGACGCGCTCGTCGCCGGTGGCGACATCGCGGGCGCGAGCGACGGCGGGTCGAGCGCGGCCTCTGATGGCGGTCACGACCACAGTCACGACCACTGACGCGGCTGATTCCGCCACGGGGCTGTCCCCGTCGCTCTGGCCCATCCGCTTGCGCCGGCGCGGTTTTTTCGGTCGCGCTATATACCAGGTAGTCATACACGTGTCATGTCTCGACAATCGACGACGTGGGTAGTGGTGGCGATGCTCGTGCTGTTCGCCGGATGCGCAAGCGGTCCGAGCCTCGGCGGCGACGGTGACCCGGCAGCCGGCGCCGATACCGGTGATACGACGGAGGGGGATGTGGCTGACGGTGATGCGGCCGGCGGCGCTTCGAGCGACGCGGAAGCGTCGGCGGGTGGAGACGGTGGGAGCGGCGACGCTCACGTCGTCGAGAACCGCACCGCGTTGCTCGTCGAGGCCGGGAGTTACACGTCTTACTGGCAGATGCGAGCCACCGAGGACGGCGTCGTGACCAGCGACACGACCTACACCTGGGCCGTCGACTACGACCGCGACCGGACCCGCTTCTCCGCGCGGATGGCGTCCGCGGACGCCGTCACGATGGATTACGAGACGTACTACGCCGACGGTCGGACCTACCAGCGCAACGGCGAGGGCGACGACGCGACGTACTCGGTCACGGACGGTGAGTTCAGGCCGACCGCGTCGGCAGCGATGACGACCAACATCGACGACGCGGACGACCTCGCCGAGTTCGCGAACGAGGGAACCGAGACCCACGAGGGCGTGACGGTGACCCGCTACGTCAGGACTCAGGAACCGACGTGGCTCACCAACCAGGCCGCGGCCGACGGCAACTTCACCTGGACGGAGTTCCGCTTCACCGTCCTCGTCGACGAGGACGGGCTCGTGCGGTCCGAGGGCTGGGAGGCCGAGGGCGTCGACGAGGACGGCGTGACCTACGTCATGTCGTTCACGTACGCGCTCTCGGACGTCGGCGCGACCGACGTCGAGGAACCGGCCTGGGCTGCGACCGCCCGCGAAAGCGCCGCCGCGCAGTAACGAACAGGCCGGAGTACAGCCACGCAGAAACGAACGGCCGAACGCGCCGCCGCGCAGTGACAGATCGGCGGGAGCGTTACTCGTCGGGGTCGCTCACTTTCACGAGCTGTTTGCCGATGTTCTCGCCCTCGAACAGCCCGAGGAACGCGTCGGGCGCGTTCTCCAGCCCCTCCGTGATGGTCTCGCGGTACTCGATCTCGCCGCTGGCCACCCACTCGCCGAGTCGCTTCGTCGCCTGCCCGAAGCGGGGAGCGAAGTCGCGCACGAGGAAGCCCTCCACGCGGGCGCGGGTACTGATGAGACCGGGGAGCTTGCGCGGGCCGGTCGGCCGCTCGGTGGCGTTGTAGAGCGATATCTGCCCGCAGACGGCGACGCGGGCGTCGACGTTCAGTTTGGTGAAGACGGCGTCGGTGATCGGGCCACCGACGTTGTCGAAGTAGGCGTCGACGCCGTCGGGCGCCGCCTCGTCGAGCGCCGCGCGGTAGTCGTCGGTCGCCTTGTAGTTGATCCCGGCGTCGAAGCCCAGGTCGTCTTCGAGAAACGAGACCTTCTCGTCGGACCCGGCGAAGCCGACGACCCGCGCGCCCGAGAGCTTCGCGATCTGCCCGGCGACCGAGCCGACCGCGCCCGCGGCGCCGGTGACGACGAACGTGTCGCCGGGCTTGGGCTCGGCCACCTCGCGGACGCCGAAGTAGGCGGTCCGGCCGGGCATCCCGAGCACGCCGAGCGCCGTCGAGATGGGGGCCAGGTCGGGGTCGACCGCCGTGAGTTCGGTCCCCGGCGCGGTGGTGTAGTCCGCCCACTCCAGGTTGCCGACGACGATGTCGCCCCCCTCGAATTCCGCGCCGCTGGAGTCGACGACTTCGCCGACAGCACCCCCGCGGAGCGGGTCGCCCACGTCCCAGGGGTCGGCGTAGGATTCCCCGGCGCTCATCCGGTCGCGCATGTACGGGTCGACCGAGAGATAGCGAGTGCGGACGAGCGCCTCGCCCGGACCGGGCTCGGGCACGTCCGTCTCGGCCAGTTCGAACGTCTCGCGGTCCGGTTTCCCTTCGGGGCGCTTCGCCAGGCGGAACTGCCTGTTGGTGTCGCGCATGGGCACCGGTACGACCGTGGGCCCGAAGAGTCCCGCGACTACGACGCTCGACAAACAGGCGAGCGGTTTACGTCCGCTTCGCTCGCGCAGTGGCCCGGTTCGTGACCGTCGGGGTTCCCGTTTCGCGACTGCCGAGATACCCGGTTCGTGACCGTCAGGGTTTCGTCGGTGAGGGCCGAACGAACCCGACGATGTACCTCTCACCGGCGGTCCGCACGATCCGCGACGATCCGATCGAGGGCGAACCGGTCACCCTCCTGCTGGAGGTCGCCGACGAAGCGACCGTCAAGGCCGTCGAGTCTGCAGTCGGCGAGGCCGGCGCGACCGTGGAGGAGGAACTGGAGTTCCGGACGCTCCGAGTGACAGTCGAACAGGAGCGGGTCGGCGCGGTCTGTGCGGTCGATGGGATCGAGACGGTCGAGACGGCGAACACGCTGGGACTCGACCCCGACGGGGCCGGCGAGGACGTCCGCCCGGACGGCTGAGTCGCGGCGTCCGACGCCCCAGCGGGCGCTCGCCGAGCAGTTCGGGCGCTCGACGGACGCTGCCGGCCAGAGCGCAAGCGTTTAATTCGACCCAGCGGTAACTCACTTCATGCCCGACTGTCCACTCGCGGACGAGTGCCCCAGTTTCCAGGAGCGCATCGAGGGGATGGGCTGTACGCACTACGGCGACCGCGGCGGCGCCGAGTGGTGTAACCATTACAATCAGCCGATCGAGGACCTGAAGAGTCAGCCCGTCCAGCCCGGCGAGGAAGTCGAGGTGACGGTGGAGGACATCCACGAGAGCGGTGCCGGCGTCGGCCGCACCGAGGATGGCTTCATCATCATGATCGACGGCGTCCTGCCGCCGGCCCGCGCGAAGGTGAAGATCAACAAGGTCCGCTCGAACCATGCCCGCGCCGAGGAGATCGAACGCCTCCCCGACGACCCCGACGACGAGGAGGCCGAAGCGACCGCCGACGCCGAGTCCGACGAGGAAAGCGAGGCCGACGAGTCGAACGACCGCGAGCGCCTCGGCAGCCGCGACAACTTCTGGGGCTCGTAACCCGGATCGCGGCCGGCGCTCCCGCCTGGACAGTCCTGACGCCGCTCGTTTCTGCCGACCGCCGTTCTACCCCGGATAGCCCCGCCGTCGCCACACGCCGCAGGCCGCCCTCCTGTCGGTCCGTTTACGGTCGCGCTCGCTGCTTTCAGCGGTTTTATGCCGCCCGATCCGCCAACGTAGCCTCGTGGTCCCCGACCCCGCAGTCTCCGACGACGCCGCGTCCGAGGGCACCGATGCGGTCGCCGAACGACCGGATCGCGGTCGGCCCGAGCCGGTCGACGACGCGGCGGGCGATCCGGTCGGCGACTCGACCGAAGACGCAGACGGGCCGACGAGCGGCGGAAGCGCCCCCACCGACCCGGTGGAGGCGCGGCTCGACGACGCGCTGGAGCGGGTCGCCCACGGCGCGACCGTTTCCGTCCCGAGCATCCTCGTCCAGCGCGGGCTGACTGTCGCGTTCACCGCGGTGTTGACCAACGGCTTCGCCGCGGGGTCGTACGGCGTCTTCGCCGTCGCGCGCCGGCTCCAGCAGTTCCTGCTCCACGTCGCGCTGGGGTTCCGGAGCGGGCTCAGCCGCTTCCTCCCGAACGCCGAGTCGGCAGCGGAGCGCGACGCGCTCGTGACCGTGGCTGGGCTGCTGTTGGGGACCGTCGCGACCCTGTTCGGCGTCGGTCTCTTCCTCGGGGCGCCCGCGATAACGCGGATCGCCGACCAGCGGCCGCTGTTCACGACGGTCCTGCGCGTGTTCGCGCTGGGGCTCCCGGCGACGGTGTGGCTGTTCACGGCCACGGAAGTCCTGCGCGGCCTCGAAGAAGTCGTCCCGCTGAACCTCGCGCTCAGGGTCGGGTTCCCCGTCGCGCAGCTGGTCGCCGGCGTCGTGGGGACCGTCGTCTACGGCGACCTCGTGGCCGTGGCGGTCGGCGTGGTCGCCGTCTCCGGCCTCGTCGCGCTCGGCGCGACCGCGTGGCTGGTCCGCGAGCGCGGGCTCGGCCTGCGCGTCCGAAGTGCGGTCGACGAGGTGACCGCCGATGGAACCACAGGGAGCGAGGACGAGGGCGAGGACGAGCACGGAAGACTCGACCTGCGGGAGGTCTGGCGGCGCTACGTCGGGTACACGATCCCGCTCTTCGTCGGCGGCATCGCGACGACGATCCAGCGGCTCGGCTTCTACCCGCTCATCGCGCTGTACCTGACGGACGTGGCCGGCGGCGTGTTCGCGGTCGGGATGGTCGTCGGGTCGCTCGTGCGCCTGCCGCTGATCGGCCTCAACCAGTTCGTGCCGCCCGTGGCCGCTGCGCTCCACGAGGACGACCACCGCGCGGCGCTGGCCCGCTTCTACCACGTCACCAGCCGGCTCGTCCTCGTCGGCGTGGTCGGCCTGGCGATCCCGGTGATCGTCTACCGCGAGACCGTCATGTCGCTGTTCGGGCCCGCGTTCGTTCCGTACGCGCCGCTGCTCGTCGGGTTCGTCCTCGCGCAGTTCGGCGCCTGCGCGGTCGGGAGCGTCGGCATCCTCCTGATGATGACCGACAACCAGCGGGCGTATCTAGTTGTCAACGTTCTCATCACGCTCGTGCTCGCCGTGACCGCCGTGCCGCTGACACTCCGGTTCGGCCTGCCCGGTCTGGTCGCGAGCTACGTGCTCATGCTGACGCTCAACAACGGACTGGAAGTCGCCGTATTGTACCACTTCGAGCGCCTGCAGCCGTTCACGTGGCTCCACGGGAAGCCGCTCGTGGCGGCCGTCCCGCTCGGAGTGATCGCCTGGAGCGCGAAGGCGCTGCTCTCGGGGCCCGCCGCGCCGCTCGTCGGCGTGACGGTCGGGTTGAGCGCGTACGCGGCGACGCTGTGGGTCCTCGGGTTCACGCCGGCAGAGCACCGCCTCGCCGGGACCCTCGCCGAGCGGTATCGCGCTGTCCTCGCCCGGTCGTGACCGACAGTCGATCCGGAACCTCCCGGTTCTTTGACCCTCGACGTCGACCACACGCGTATGGATCTACAACTCGACGGCAGCGCGGCACTGACGACGGCGAGTTCGAGCGGCCTCGGTTTCGCGAGCGCGAAGGCGCTCGCTCGCGAGGGCGCCGACGTGGCCATCTGCGGTCGGACCGAGTCGCACCTCGAATCCGCCGCCGAGGAACTCGAAACGCTGGGCGACGGCGACGTGCTCGCGGTCCAGGTCGATCTCACAGACCGGGCGGAAGTGGAGGCGTACGTCGAAGAAGTCGCCGACGCGTTCGGCGGCATCGACCAGGTCGTCATGAGTGCGGGCGGGCCGCCCAGCGGGGCCTTCCTGGAGATGGACGACGAGGACTGGTACGGCGCCTACGACACGCTCGTCATGTCCGCGGTGTGGACGACCCGCTTCGCCTACCCGTACCTGGCCGAGTCCGACCAGGGATCGATCACGGCGATCACCTCCCGTTCGGTCCGGGAGGTCATCGACGACCTCGTCCTCTCGAACGCGGTCCGCCGGGCGGTCATCGGGATGGTCAAGACCCAGGCCCGGGAGTTCGCGCCGGAGGTCCGCGTCAACGCGGTCCTCCCGGGCGCCCACGAGACCGCTCGCATCGAGGAGCTCATCGAGGACGGCGTCGAGCGCGGCGACTACGACAGCTACGAAGAGGGCCTGGCGGACAAGGGGTCGTCCGTCCCGCTGGGGCGGATCGGCGACCCGCAGGAGCTGGGCGACGTGGTGGCGTTCCTGGCGAGCCCGCGGGCGAGTTTCGTCACCGGGACGGCGCTGCCCATCGACGGCGGGTCCATGCGGAGCTGACGCGGCGACTCAGGCGACCCCGGGCCCGGCGTCGTCCGACGAGTCGCGACGCCGGCCGAGCAGGTAGCCCGTCGCAGCACCGACGGGAGGCGCCCACCAGCCGACGGCGCCGACCGTCGTGAGACCGACGAACAGCGCGACCCCGGCCCGTTCGGCTGGCGGCCCCACCTCACCGAACAGCGCCGCAAGCGCCGTGGCACCGGCCGGTCCGAGAAACCCGGCGAGGGCTCCCGCGAGTGCCGCGCGACGCGAGGGCCGCCAGCGACGCGAGCGTTCGACGATCGCGAGCCAGCAGAGCGCTCCCGCGCCGCCCGCGCCGAGCGAGACGATCCGCAGCACTTCGGCGTCTGGCGGACCGCTCCGCGGCGGAGCGGCGGAGACCGCGAGCAGCGCCCCCGCGGCGCTGAGCGAGAAGGCGAGCCCCGCCAAGAGCGTCCACCGGAGCGCCGACGAACCGCGGGTTTCGGTCATCTCGTGCCGGGCGACCCGCCGGTGGAGGAGTTGCCGTCGGCGCTCAGCGACCAGACGAGCAGGCCGAGCGAGGCGAGCGCGACGAAGATGGAGACGACGTAGCCGATCGTTCCGGCCTCGCCGAGGATCGCGCCGGGGAGGAACGCGGAGACGACGAGCAGCGCCACTCCCGAGAGCGTCCCGGCCATGGCGAGGATCAGTAGCCAGAACCGGACTGCGGGGTCCATGCTGCGAGTCGATTCTCCCCGGGGCCGTATGAGCGTTCCGGCGGTGTCGGTTTCGGCTGTGTCGTCGGACTCGCGCCGGCCGACTCGACTGGTCCGATAGCTTACCAAAACGCGGTTCAGCGAACCGTTTTGGCGGTGGCGGTCCCCCTGTCCGACATGTCGAACGAGCGACCGGGCGGCGGGACGGACTGGCGCACCGCCGGCGAGTGGATCCGACTGACAGACGTCGAGGCGGTCCAGTCGCCGCGAGAGACGACGTTCGCGGACGCGCAGGCCGGCGCGAACTTCGTCGTCTTCGAACCGGGCTGGCTCCCCGGGGATTGTGAACTCGCTGAGACGACGTTCCGGCCGGAGCAGCCGCCGGGCCGACCGGAGGGCGTCGACGCCGCGGAGATCGGGCAGACGCCGTGGAGTGACGGGAACCCGTGCGCGCTCCGGGCCGTCGTCGAGGGCGACGACCGGCGACTGCGGATCAAGGAGTTCCTCTACGACTGGGCGCCGCCCGCGGCGAGCGTCGCGCCGCTGTGGGGATCCGAAGACCCGACCCCCGTCGACGCGGGCGACGCTGTGGGATTCCTCGGCACCGACTACAAGGACAACGGCGGCGCCTGCGTCCAGCGGGCGCGCACGCAGGTCGAGGTGTCGGTCCTCGACGGCGAGTTCGCCGCCGAGGAACTCGAAGCCCTGCTGGACGGGCTGGAACCGGCGACCGACCCGGTGTCGCGGGACTCGGAGGCGACGGCCGTCCGGCAGGTCCCGTTCCACCGACTGAACTACTGGGCGCGCTACCGATACGAGTCGGTGGGCGTGCCCCACGGGCTCTGGGACCACGGAATCGCGCGACCGTACCACGAGAGCGTCCCGTGCTCGTCCGCGGCGCTGGGCGATGCGGAGCCGCGACTGCTCGGCCCGGCCGAGGGCGGCGTCGGCGCGGCGTTCGCCCTCGACTCGGCTGTGACGTTCCCCGAGGCCGACGCCGTCGAGGCCGTCTACCGCCACGAAGCGAACGGGAGCGACCACCTGTGGATCACCGCGGCGGCCCCGGACAGCGCGCTCGCCCCCGAGTTGCCGCCCGAACCGGCGGACCAGCCCGCGGCGGTGCGCGAGGCGGTCGAGTTGCGGGGGACGACGGTCCACTACGCGGCGCTGACCGAGGACGACGGTGCGTGGGAAGCAGTCTGGACCGGGGACGGCGTCACCTACGCCGTCGTCGCGGGCGCGTCGCGAGCGCTGGATGGCGAGACGTTCCGGTCGCTGGTCGACGGACTGGAACCCGCCTGACTCAGAACGGGCCTGCGACGGTGCGGTCGCCCCTCAGAACAGGTCGTCGGCTTTCAGTTCGGAGACGACCTCCCGGACGCGCTGGGCCTGCCGTTTCGGGACAACGAGCGTGCGGTCGCCGTAGGAGGCCACCACGAGGTCCTCGACGCCGACGACGCTGACGTGGCCGTCGGTGGCGACGACGGTGTTCTCTGCGTCCACGGTGAGCGCGTCGCCGAGGGTGACGTTCCCGTCCGCGTCTGCGTCGAGGACGCGCTCGATGGCGTCCCACGCGCCCAGGTCGTCCCACTCGAAGGTCGCGGGCACCAGCGCCGCGTGCTCGGTGGTCTCCATGACGGCGTAGTCGACGCTGACCGGATCGACGGCCGCGAACCCGCGCTCGGGGTCGCCGTCGTCCAGGGCCTCGACGAGGGGAGCGAGCGCCGTCTCGGCGGCCTCGCGGAGGAAGGCGTCGGGCGTCCAGGCGAACATGCCGGCGTTCCAGTAGTAGCCGTGGTGGCGGTAGCGCATGGCCGCCCCCTGGTCGGGTTTCTCGGTGAATTTCTCGACGGGGTAGTAGGTACGACCCGCGTCGGTCTGTCGCTCGTCGCCCGGTTTGACGTAGCCGTAACCGGTCTCCGGGCGGGTGGGTTCGACGCCGACGGTCACCAGCGACTCGGTCTCGGCGGCGACCGCCGCGGCGTCGGTCAGGGTGCCGGCGAAGTCGCCCTCGACGTGGTGGTCGCTGGGGAGGCAGACGAGCGTGCAGTCGCCGACCTGCTCGCGGACGCGGTGGGCCGCGTAGGTCAGCGCCGGGCCGGTGTCCTTCGGTTCGGGTTCGGTGAGGACGGCGGCGTTCGGCGCGTGCTCGCGGACCTGGTCGGCCAGGTCGGGCCGGGTGAGGACGTACACCTCGTCGGCGAAGCCGGCGCGGTCGACCGTGTCGGCGAGCAGCGACTGGTCGCCGCCGAACGAGAGGAACTGCTTCGGGCGGTCGCTCCGGCTCGCGGGGTAGAGCCGGGTGCCGGTGCCGCCGGCGAGGACGACTGCGACGATGGGCTCGGTCACGTGCGTGTGGTCGGCCTCGCGGAAAAAATAGCCGCGGGTTCAGTCGTCGGTGCGCTCGTCGACGTCGAATTGGCTGACGGTGATCTCCGCGGGGTCGCCGTCACGCGGCGTCCGCTCGCGGACGTCGATACGGCCGACGCCGTCCTCCGTCGTCGTCGCCACTCTCGCGGTCCCGCCGACCGAGAGCGCGTCGAACGTCTCGCGGTCCACGACGCCGTTCGCGGGAGTCTCGCCGTCCTCTGGGACGACGTTGACGCTGTACCTGACGGACACGAACTCGTCGGAGAGCCGCTCGTGCGCCGCCGCGGCAACGGACAGCGTTCCGCGTTCGACGGCTCCGTCGACGTGTTCGGGGTCGTACTCGCCGTGGATCAGGTCGCGGTCGGGCTCGAACGCCAGCAGCGCGAGGGCCGTCTCGACCGGCTCCCCGACCCGTCGTGGGACCGCGACCGTGACTCGCTTCCGGGCGACGACGCCGCTGGTCGTCGGGTCGGCGCTACAGCCCGCGATCAGCCCGGTCGCGACGGTTCCGACTCCCGCGAGGAGTCTGCGTCTGGAGGGCATAGTACTCCATCAGCGGGAAATCGGAAAGTCGTTACGCCGGTCTGGCCGTCAGCGACCGGCGAGGAACGCTTCCACTTCGTCGGCGACGCGCTCCGGCGCTTCGGAGGGGCCGCTGTGGCTGACACCGTCGAAGTCGACGAGTCGGCTGTGCGGGAGGGCGTCGTGCGCGTCACGCGCGCTGTCGCGGAGGAACTGCGGTCCCTCCGTCCCCGTGAGGACCAGGGTGGGAACCTCGACGTCGAGGCGGTCGGGCAGTTCGTATCGCTCGACTGCGCGGTTCATCCGGATCACCTCTTCGAGGAGGTCGACGCACTCGGGCCAGACCGGCCAGTCGGCGAGCCAGGCGTCCAGGTCGTCGACCTCGCCGGCGTGGATCACCTGCTCGACGTAGCGTTTCATCGACCCCTCACGGTCGCCAGCGTCGAGCCGTTCCTGCATGCGGTCGGCCAGGTCGGCGTGCTCGGCGAACGCCTCGGGGAGAATCGCGGGCTCGTAGGCAGCGACGGCCTCGACCGCGCGCTCCCCGTCCGCCGAGAGCGCTCGCGCCGTCTCGATGGCCGTGAGCGCGCCGAACGAGTGGCCGAACAGTATCGGGTCGCCGTCGTCGGCGTCACCGGTATCGGCGTCGTCCACGGCGTCGACGAGCGCGCGGACGTATTCGACCTCGCGGGCCAGTACCTCGTCGGGACCGGTCTCGTCGAGACTGTCGAGGCAGGTGCCGAATCCCGGCCGCTGCGGGACGACGGCGCCGAACTCCTCGAAGTGGGGGATCACGGGCCGCCAGTACTCCCGGGGTGCCATTCCCCCGTGGAGCATGATCAGCGGCTGGCCGTCGCCGTGCCGTTCGTATTCGATCGCGGTGCCGTCTGCGGCCGTCGCGGTCTGTGTCGTCGGCATGGGATACTCCGTTTGGCGGGCGCCGTGCTCCGTCCTTCTCTCAGTCGTGCGGTCCTTTTTATGCGACTCGACTATTTAAACGAGGGCTGGGCGGCTAGTCGCGGTCGATCGGCGCCGTCGACGTGCGTCTCGACGAGGTGGGTCTGGGCGCGGCGCAGGCGCTCGGAACACGACGAGGCCGAGATGCCGAGTTCGGTGGCGACGTCGTCGAGCGACGCCGTCCGCGGGATCTCGAAGTACCCCATCTCGTGGGCGGCCCGCAGCGCCTCGCGCTGCGGGCCGGTCAGGCCGTCGCCGTGCGAGTCGCCGCCGGATCCGGCGAACCGGTCGTCCGCGTCGTCACCGACGCGAGTGAGCTTCCGGAGCCGGAAGGGCGCGTTTCGCTGCCAGAAGGTGCGGAGTTCGTCGAACGCGACCCGGTCGGCGAAGCGGCCGCGCTGGATCCATCCCGTCGGCGTCGCGCGGATCAGTTCGATGTGCGTCGGCGTCTCGTAGAGCGCGCGCAGGTCGTCGAGGTCGTCCAGGCTGTCACCGAGTTGCTCCGCCATGCTCGTCCCGGGTCGGATCGAGTACCGGCTGGCGTCGCCGTCGCGGACGATCAGTCGGTACTCGCCGACGAACGGCGTCCGATCGAACTCGGTTTCGACCGCCGCGACCGTCTGGTCGCTCCCGCGGACGTGGGCGGTGAAGCGCGGCCGCTCGCTCATCCCGGGGCTGATCGCGAGGTCGATCTCGGCCTGGGGGACCGCCGCGGCCACGTCGACCAGCGGGAGGGCGTCACAGCCGAGTTCGTATTCGGCGACGAGGGCCATAGATCTGGATTCTCGTCACGTGTCAAAGACGTGTCGGAACGGGGTCCGGGTCGGCACTCACCACGTCTCGACCTCGCCTTCGCGGATGTCCTCGACGCAGCCCTGGCAGTCCTGGGACTGCGGGTCGAAGCAGTCCGGCCGGTACTCGGTGTCGAGTTCGACCGCGCGGCGCTCGGCGTACCGGCGACAGACGATTCTCGCGCGGCCGTCGTCGCCGAACGGGAGGTCCGCCTGCGTGGCCCGCTTGGCGTGTCTGTACGCGCGCTTGGCCTCGCCGACCTGCTTGCCCGCCGACCGGAGTTTCGACCTGATGATCCGCTCGATACGGTCGTCCGCCATCTGTGCGTGCCTTCGGGTGGGTAACTCTTAGCCCCGTCGGCCTGCGAGCGGTCGAATCGGGTGGAGACGGAGCGTCGAGTGCAGAAGATGGAGATGGGTTGTGAAGTGCAGGAGTGACCGACGACACCCCGAACAACGTGAAAGCCCCGAGGCGTTCGAGGACTGCGACTCGCTGCGCTCCTCGCTCCGCTCCGGTGCTTACGTCGTCTCGTACCTCGAACGCCTCGCCCCTTTCAGTCCCACCCGACCCGACAGCACCGCGCCTCACGCCTCCCCAACCGACTGCGCTACTCGCTCACATCGTTCGCTCCGTTGCTCGTCCCTCGCACGGTGCTGTCGCGTCATGAACGCCGCGACAGCGCGCGCCACAGCAACCGCCTTTCACCGCCGCTATCCCCCTATTTTCACTTTCACTCCGCTGGCCGAGTGTTTATATACGGGGGCGACCAAGAGACGAATGTCTCCCATCGAAAACAACGTGGAGACAGGAACGAAACAGATGACGGATTTGCGTACACAGGCGACAGAGATACACGAACAGTTCAGTGACCAGCTCGACATTTCGGTCGACGACGTGGAGGAGCGTCTCGACACGCTGGTCAACGAGTACAAGGTCCCCCTCTCGGAGGCCCGCCGGAGCGTCACCAACACCTACCTCGACGAGGCCGGGATGGAGCGCGACGAGCTCGGCGGTGGCGGTGCCGACGGCAACGAGCAGGTCGAGATCGCCGACGTTGACGCGCCCGAGGAGTGGGTCGACGTCACGGCGAAGGTGACCGAGCTCTGGGACGCGACCTCCGACGCGGTCGCCCAGGTCGGCCTGCTCGGCGACGAGACGGGCACGATCAAGTTCACCAAGTGGTCGAAATCGGACCTGCCCGACCTCGAAGAGGGGAAGGTCTACCACCTCCGGAACGTCGTCACCGACGAGTACGAGGGCCGCTTCTCGGTCAAGCTCAACCGGACGACGGTGATCGAGGAACTCGACGAGGACCTCGAAGTCGGGAGCGACGACGTGACCGTCGAGGGCGCGCTGGTCGACATCCAGTCCGGGTCCGGGCTGATCAAGCGCTGTCCCGAGGAGGACTGCACGCGCGTCCTCCAGAACGGCCGCTGCAACGAGCACGGCGAGGTCGAGGGCGAGTTCGACCTCCGGATCAAGGGCGTGCTCGACGACGGCGAGCAGGTCCACGAGGTCCTCTTCAACCAGGAGGCCACCGAGGACCTGACGGGCATCACGCTCGAAGAGGCCCAGGAGATGGCGATGGACGCGCTGGACACGTCCGTCGTCGCCGACGAGATGCGCGCGGACCTGCTCGGGAAGTACTATCGCATCACCGGGCCGACGTTCCGCCGCTACGTGCTGGTCGACGACGTGGAGCGACTCTCCGAGCCGACTGATGCAGAGGCCGTGCTGATCAAAGCGAGGTCGATCTAAATGGCGACGACACCCACGCGCGAGGTCGCCCGCCGCGTGTTCGCGGGCGAGTTCAACGACGCGCACTACACGTTCAAGGAGAGCGACGACGAGCGAGCGCCGGTGTACCTGCTGCTCCCGACGGGGGCGCGGGCCAACCGCGTGTTCATCGTCGGGACGCTCATGGAGACCGAGGACGTGGGCGACGACAGCGAGTACTGGCAGGGGCAGGTCATCGACCCCAACGGCGACCGCTACTACATGTACGCCGGGCAGTACCAGCCCGACGCGGCCTCGATGCTGCGCGAACTGGAGCCGCCGGCCTACATCTCGGTCGTCGGCAAGCCGCGCACCTACGAGACCGACGACGGCGACGTGAACGTCTCCGTCCGGCCGGAGTCGATCACCGAGGTCGACGCCGCCACGCGGGACCGCTGGGTCGTCGAGACGGCCGAGCGGACGCTCGAACGGATCCAGCACTACACGGACCAGACGAGCGACGAGGGCGACGGCGCGGCCGTCGACGAGTACGTCGCGATGGCCGCCGAGGAGTACGACCTCCCGGTGGAGAACTACCGCCGCCAGGTCGTCGAGGCCCTCGAGAGCCTCGAAGACGAGGAAGCCGTGGCGGCCGAAGCCGGCGACGCCTGAGGCGCTAGCGCTCCGGGCGGGCGACCACGGATCTGCTCCACCCATCGGCCTCGGGCCGCAGTCGCCCGCCGCGGTCCGCGACCGCACGATTTCTTCGTTTGAAATAACAGGAGTGCTCGTCGATCCGACGACGGGTGACTGAACCGGCCGCTCGAGTGGAATCTGTTATCAATTATGATTCTCCCCCGTTCGTCGAAACGCACGAATCAGGCTCTCTACCGATTTATTTCGGGCTGGGCCCTGCTCGTGCCAGCGTCTGACAAATGATTAAGTGGGATGCGCTTCGAGTGGGTTGCAATGAGCAAGAACAAGACGATCTCCTTTCGCGTGAGCGAGGACAAGTTCGAGACGCTCCGGGAGATCGCCGACGAGCGGGATCTGTCGCTATCGGCGGTCTTCCGGGACTACGTGGACATGCTCGTCGCGCACGACGGGCAGGTCGAGGTCGTGCCGGAACATCAGCTCAACGAGTCGAGCGCGAGCACGAGCGACACCGAGAGCTTCCCGCCGAAGGTCGAGGTGCCCAAGAGCTTCGTCCGCGAGCACGAACGCCTCGAACTCGAGGCCGAACACCTCCGCGAACAGCTCGAAGAGCACAAGCGCTACGTGACGAAACTCCGCCAACAGCTCGACGAACACGACCAGGAAGACGTCGTCCAACTCGAAGACCTCGACGGCGGCGAGGACGACGAGGAAGCCTCCTACCGCCTGGGCAACTTCGAAGAATCGGTCTGAGCTCGACGACCGCCGTTCTCTCCATTCTCGTCCGTCCCGCTCCTCCCGAGCGGCGTCTATCGACCGGGTGAACCGGACATCGTGTTTAGTTAAGCGAATTGTGCCACCTCGCGTGTGCGAGCAACCAATTTTCTGCGGTGGCTGGATCAGCGTGACTGAACGTATTTGCGAACGATGAGGTTCGCCGTTTTATCTCCTAGTAAATGCGTTCGACACTGTTCCGATTTCCATGAGTGACGTGGCGAAATCGGAGTCCGTGACGCTCACAGGCCGTTTGGAACCACGGCGCACCATCAACGAGAAATTCAGCCTGTTCGACGTCGTGTTTTGCTTTGAGTTCGGCGAGAAACATCTCTGTGATCGCGTTTGTTCGCCGTGGATAGAGGCGAATATGGAGCACGTGGTTTGTTTCGGGATCGACGGCGGCGTACAGCCAGAACTGCTCGTCGTTGACTCGAATCACTGTCTCGTCTAACGCGACTTGATTCGGAGTTTCACCGCTGGCGGGCTGTAAATCGGCTTTCTGCACCCAATCGTGGACGGCCTTTCGACTGCGTTGGACACCAGACTTCTCAAGTTCCGAGACGGTATTCGAAAGTGAGAGTCCGGCCAGATGCAGTCGAATACCGAGTCTCATCAGTCGACGCGGTGTCCGTTCGCGCTCCACAAAATCCAAATCGATCCAGTCGCTATGTCCGTTGAGGCGGTCGATTTCGGCCATGGACAGCTAGAAATCGGTCCGCCTCACCCTTCGTTCTTAACTAAACACGACGGATTGTTCAGCGATTTCGATCGGATTCCGATTGATTCACAGCCCGATTCATGGTCTAGCCGTCACCATCCTCCCATAACTGGTGCTTTCTCCCCGGTCGCCGAGAGTGGCCTTTGGAATGTAAATGAAGTAACTGGCGTCGATGGATATCCTCTCGGATATGATCCAGCCATGATTGACGTTTTTGAGGAAATGGTCGAGCTGACCGTGTCGCGGTACCGGGCAGGACAGCAACAATTATCGTGACATTGGTATGATGGACGCACACAGATAGCTCGGACTTTGTGTAACGGGTCGTTTCCCCTGCTTGTGATAATGATCTTGGGAGCAGCTCAATATGTGCCTGTCCCTATTCACTCAATTTTCGACCGTTAGCTATCGCGAGCGTCGTCCTGCTTGTCTCTATCAGTTGCGTTGAATTCTCCTGTCGTACCTTCCCGTCGGGAGTTACTGATTCGGTCAGATGTGGATTCATATGCAGCCTCAGCCCCTTCACCGCTGTGTGCCATGTTCAGTGAGTGGTCTGCGTCGATCCCCATCCCGCCAGCGGTGAGTGCCGCGTCCTGATTCGCGCCTATGAAGAGGAACTCCCAGTTGAACTCCTTCTGGCGATACTCGATCTGTTCACGAACTCGCGCCTGTGGAGTCTCGGACGCGTTCTCCTTCCCGTCGGTGAGGATGACGACGATTGTGTTATCCGGTCGCTCTTCGACATCCATTGCCGCGAAGTGGTCCGCCATTTCGGTGACTGCCCGATAGATCGCGTCGTGCAGCGCGGTCTGTCCCGATGGCGTGTAGTTGTCGTTACCCAGTTCCGGAGCCTCCTCGATGGGAGAGGTTTCGTACACGAGGTCGACGTGGGTGTTGAAATCGTAGAGTGAGACAGTCGCCGTGCCGTCTTCGTCCTGCTGGTCCTTGAGGAACGTGTTGTAGCCGCCAATAGTGTCTTCCCGGATGGTCGACATCGAGCCCGAGGAGTCGAGAACGAAGGTGACGTGGGTTTTCATGGTCCACTCACCCAGGGTGCGGCCCCCTTATGAATGTGAAAATCACGGAGGTTAACCAGGCCGGTGTTCTAGGGGAATCGCCGATATCTCGAACAACGCCGAGCGTTGCAACGAGAGCGAGCACCTGACAGCGATATCGGTGCCGGGCGAAGTAAGCGGGAACTGATCGCCGAGGCCATCGAAGACGTTGCTTCGGACCTCGGGCGAATGCCGAAGCGCAACGAGTTCCTCGAACGAGCAGACCGGGGCCCCGCTGACGTGACTGAGGCCTTCGACTCCTGGAATAGCGGCTTGGAAGCGGCGGGCACCAGTATCGAAGATGCTCTCTTAGCCGAACTCGAACGTGTCGTAGAAGCCGTCGAAGGCTATCCTACGTCTGGCGACATGGGTCGACAAGGTGCATACAACTCGGGGAAGTACTCGACATACTTTGGCTCGTGGGCGGCTGCCGTAGACGCTGCCGATATCGATTCGGACGATTCGACAGGATATTCGAAGTCAACGGCCGAGGAGCCTCGAGCTAATGGCCCAGCGGAAGATGAGACGGCGAGCCACGAGGACGTCCTGGACGACTATTTCACGCTCGCCGAGCTACCCAACGAGAGCCGGTTCCACGGCGAAACAGCAGTCTACGTAGCCGAATGCCACGCCCCGGACGAGAAAAAGGACGGCCGGTTTATCGTTCAGGACGTCACCGGGACGTCGGCGACGTTCGACATTTGGGCGAAACACGACTACGAGTTCGACTGGACCGTCGGCGAGTGGTACGTTCTGTCGGAGGTGCGCTTCCAGAAGTGGGACAAGAACGGAGAGACGACCTTCAATCTATCGAGTTCACGGGACTTGACGGTCACACAGCTTGCTGCGGACGTGCCCGGGGTAACCAAGAGCGCAACTGGGACATCAGATGACGAATTGGTTGAGGAGAGCGAAGACGAGGCGGAAGCGGAAGAAGCAGGCGAGGATGCGCTGGAATCGAACGACGAAGCGGAAATAGACGAGAGCAACGATAAACCGTGGAGGGGGACAACGTGCTCGACGAGATCGTCTCCGAGTTCGATAACGAACTGCTGTGAAGTGGTTCCGAACTTCCCCAGATCGTAAACAGTGCGGATCATATCTTCAGACTTGAACTAGGCGATATATTCTCGACGGGTACCACCGAACGGAAAGAGCGGTGACGTTCACGCCATTGCTGAGATGGCAGACTCTCGCGGCGACACATTCGTTCGTGGTGATCGCTTCTACTGTGTATGAGACGCCCTTGGAACAGGCGTCAGGAATCGCCAATCTGCGCTTCGAGTTCCTGCTGGAGTTCCGACAGTTCGTTGCTGACAGACCGCTCTATACTCGCGCTTTCCGCAGGCATCGTATCCCGGTTGTCGGTGAACCGCTCTTCGAAGTAGGAGACGTCAAGCAGGGCGGTTGCGTTGCCTCCATCGTCGTCGGCCGCTGGATATGCCGGAACTTCGGCCAGTAGCCTGATGGCGTCGAGGACCGACGACGAATCGACGTCGACCGGGAAGACGGTGTTCGATTCCGGCGCCACCGGGAGTTGCTGGTTCGCGTCGACTAACTTCTGGTCTTCGGGGCGGGGGGCAGCCGTGTCTATCTGGAAGAACTCGGTGATCTGGTCCCCATTCCCGTTTTCCTCTCTGAGTGTGGAAATCGACGCCTCGTTGCGCTCTGCTTGTTGCGTTCCGAACTCGGTTACACCTGCTTCCAGTCCATCCCCGCCGAAGAGGACTGTCGTGAGTGCGTCCCGCCACAGTGGATGGACGGTATCCGGTAGTGCCCGATACACCGTGTAGAGTCCGTCGTAGTACTCCGCGAGGAGGGTCGCGTGGCTAGCCCCCTCGGCCGTATCGGCCGCTTCCTGAATCTGTGTTCTGAGATAGCCGAGGTGCCCCGTGAGGCTACTGGTGGCCGACTGGTACTCCGTGCGAACTGCCGGCGGGAGTGATAGTTCGCCACCGGTGGGATCGTCAATGCTCTCGTGAAGCCGACCCCTCGTCGCTGTCGCGGCCTCTTCGGCGATTTCGTACTTCGTTTCGGCCATCTCGATATCGCCCTCTGTCGCGGCGTCTAGTCCTTGTGCGACGGCGCGCTCGCCCGCACGGAGTTCCCTGTCGATCTGCATCGAGAGCGTCTCGATCCACTGGTCCCGGACCTTATCAATTTCCGCGTGCAGTTGCTCGATGCGGCGTTCGATTTCGTACTCCTCCGGAACCGAGGCGTCCTGTGCGTCCAGCTGGACGGTTTCGTAGGTGTCAATCGCCCGTTGGTACGCGTCGATAGCCGCGGTCTCTTCCCCGGCAGCGCGTTCTGCCTCGGCTTCGTCCACTGTCGCTTCCGCGTTCGCGATGTCCTCGCTAACTTCGTGCTGGGCTATTTTGGTCCGCACCGTCTCTAGTTCCTCCCACAATTCCTCTACCGCCGATTCAGGCGCGTCGTCCGGAACGTTCTCGATACGGGCCGCAGCCGAGTCTACCTGTTCCTGTGCCTTCTCGACTGCGCCGGAACGGAACGCTTCCCGTACGTCTCCGGTTTCGTCGGCAGCCTCGTCTATCGCTTCCGCGATTTCTCGCTCCCGACAGCTATCGACGAGGGTCTGTACCTGCGAGTGATACCGGTCGGCCCGTTCAGCGAGGGATTCGCGAACTGGCTGTGAAAGGGAGTTGTCATCTGTGAGGTGATCGGCCGCTCGCAGGTGATTCCGGGCGACCTGAAGACGTTCTCGCGTGTCGTCGACGTCGTGCTGGAGATATCCCCGTGCCCGGTTCAGTTCGTGTTCCGTCTCGTTGAGGGCGGGCGTAACGATGGCATCGATCAGCGCTTCTCGTACCGACGCCGCCTCCTCATGGAAGGCGGTAAGGTCGTCTTCGAGTTCGTCCACGGTGACCGACGCGACTCGCTCTCGTGCGGCCTCGATGGTCGAGAACACGCCACGAAGCTCGGAGGCATCTATGGCGTCTCGTGCCGAACCCAGTAGCTCGTGGGCGTCGGCCAGTGACTGCTCTCCCTCCTTCACGGTTGCGCGGTGCTGGACCTCGACGATCGATTCACGGACGTCGTCGATGCGAGTGGTTAGCGTCTGTTTCTGTTCGGTGGTTTTGATCTCGTTCTCGACCGTTTCCTGAATCAGTTCCAGCGCAGACCGGGCCTCTGAGAGGTGATCGACAGACACGGACAGATCGGTGTCCAGACTCTCCCTGGCACACTGGATCTCATCCTCGATGTCGTCGAGGTCGTTCGAGACAGCGATGGCCGTGATTTTGTCGTCGACTCGTGCGTGTTCACCTTCGACCGGTGCGATCTCTGACTGGTCTAGCACTGGTTCAGCCGATGCAATATGACTGCTCGCTTCCTGGAGTCTCGATTCGGCCGTCTCTAGCTGTCCAGTATCTACCAATTCGTCCGCCTCGGTGATCAGCCGCTGTGTCTCTTCGAGTTCCTGGTGGGCTTCCTGCACGGCAGCTTGATGCTCGACTGCACCGAGTGACTCCTGCAGTTCCTCGATACGAGTCGAGAGGGGTCGTGCCTGCTCCTCGGGAAGCGGTCGGTCCTCGAACGCCTCTTGCGCCGTGGTGAGGCCCTCACGTGCCTGAGAGAGCTGGTCGTGCGTAGTGTCGACATCGGTATCGACGCTCTCCTGGGCGCGCTCTAGGCCCGCTTCGATATCGTCGAGTGTCTTGGAAATCGTTGCCACCGTGATAGAACCCTGTACCCGCTCTAGCTCCGATTCGACTGTGGAAAACCGGGACTGGTCGATAGACGGTTCGACGGTCGAAAGTTGTTCCGCCGCACCTTCGAGCGTCGACTCCGCGGTCTCGAGGTGCCCCGCAGCCTTCTGTTCGTCTGCCTCGTCAATCAGTTTCTTTACCTCTTCGAACGTTTCTCGATGCCGCTGTTCTGTAATCGACGTTTCCAGCTTGCTTCGTTCTACGGCGAGTTCTTCGAGTCGGTCTTCGAACTCGGACCTGACGGCGGGCGGGAAGGTGGCCGATTCCAAAATTAATTTCACCTGGTCGACGTGCCCGGTCGCTGTTTCGAGATGCGTGGCTGCCGTATCGACGTCGGCTTCGAGTTTCGACCGGCCACGTTCGATAGACTCCTCAGCCCCCTCAATCGCCTCCTGACACGGCGTGTACCACTGTGCGATGCTCTCGTACTGTTCGAGCTGGTCGACGAATGCAGTGACAGGGGCCTCGAACTGGTCGAAGGGAGCCTCCCATTTCGAGAGACGGTCGAGCGAGCGCTCCCGGACGCGTTCAGCTCTCTGCTCTGAGATACCGAACTCGTCCTCTGATGTTTCCGGGCGCATAAGTGCGAGAGAGAGCGGGTGCCTCGAATGTTCCATCGCCGTCCATGGAAGATCGCCGTCCGGTTCGAGAGCGTCGAGGTCGACAGTCACCCACTGGCTATCCGTGGTCGACTCCCGAAGTGTGGCCAGACGGTCCATCGGTCCGACGACTGATGAACGGAGATCCGTCAGTTGGTCGACGGCCTCAGCGGCCTCGTCGGGATCCATAGACGTGGGATCTGGAAGGTCCTGTAATCCCGTCTCGAGGGTATCAACACTCTCTGCGACGAGGTCACGCCGGAGCTGCGCGGCCAGTTCGTTCCATTCCGTTCGATAGCTCTCGACGGTCGGCTCGTCGTCGACGAGTCCGGCCACGAACGTCGCGTCGTCTACGAGCGTCCGACTCGAGGACCGGATTGACGCTGCAGTCTTCCGTCCAATCGTCGGTAGTTCGGCCAATGTCTCGGCCGAGGCATTAGCTAGTCGGACTGGGTCGGCGTACCCGGCGGCTGACAGTTTCTCTTCTCGCCGGGGTCCAACCCCCTCGACTGCGGTCGCCATTGACGACTGCTGCAGTCCCTCGACGAACGCTGACTCGTCGTCGAGCAATTCGGCCAGGTCTGCGAGCTGTGAGACGGCGACTGCATAATTCCGAGCGCCAAGTGCGCTCTCAGCGTCGTCGAACTTTGTCTGGACCTGGTCACGATCGTACGCCGAATTCTCGTATTTGTCCAAGAGATGAAGGTACGATTTCGAGACGACGTACTCCAACTGTATTCCGTCGTCGATTCCGCTCTTCTTTGCGCGTTTGCCCCAGTCGGCCGGCGACTCGCCCATCTCCGTCGAAGCGATTTCACCGAACTGCACTGCCCGTTCGAAAGTCTGTCTCGCGTTGACCAGCTCGCCACTTCGAATCGCCGTCCGTCCTTCACTGACTGCCTGGTTGGCACCGTGAGAGGATTTTTCGACCAGATCAGATTGTGCCGTACTGTGTCGTGACTTCGTCCATGCGACGCCGAGACCGGAAGCGAGAGTTAGCGCGACAAACAGCCCGCTTGCGATGACGTACCCAGTGGCGACGGCGATTACCGCAAGAACGAGGGATCCGACAGCTATCCACGTGAGATATCGGCCACGCCGAGCCTCGCGTTCTAGCCGTGCCTGAATCGGTTTTACGTCTTCAATGTCGTCAGTCATCTGCGGTTAGAATCTCCTCGCTACCGAGTGCACTCTGTGCCCGATTCACCACGTCGCCCACGCTCTCGTACTCCCGCGGTGTGACCGCTTCGAAGTACTCCTCGACGCAGTCGGCGATTGCTTGTCCGTCTTTCCCTCGGAGACCCATCTTTACTAACAGCGCGGACTGGACGATCTCGGACGTCTTGTCCGAGACGAGAGAGTTACTCTCGTCGGTGGCTTCGGACTCCAGTATCCGAACGAGCGCGGGGTTGGCCCGGAGTCGAAGCCGGACTCGTTTCTCCGCACGGACCGGCACAGTCCACCGTCCACTTCGTTGGCTTGCTTCCCGGAGTGCGTCGTTCGCGAACTTGTCTAGCAGCTCGGACGAGTCGGCCAGTGCTGCCTGCAGGAGCTCACCGACCCAGCATTCGACCTCGACGGTCGTGGTCGCATAGGGTTCGTACTGCGTGGCCGGTTCGTCGAGCGCGAACGCCACGACTGGCTCTACCTCGGGCTCGGGTTTGTCGATCTCCAACGAGAGGAGCATCGACCTGTCAGTGGCCGAGCCCACGGCTGTCGTAAACTCCTGGAGCCGCTCCCAGGTGGCCTCGTCTTCCGGGGGGTCGTAGTGGTCGGGATACCGTGCTTCGATCGCTGTCGACCCGGCTTGTTCGAGTTCTTCGACGACGGCGGCGACGTTCCCGGCGTCACTGTCGACGTCGAACGACGGTGGCGCTCGAAGCGACTGGCCCCACTCGACCATCTGCGCAGCGGTTTCCAACAACTCGATCCCATCTTTTTCGGCGAGCCGCGCGTCGTCTTCCGTCGGCACGCCGACGACGTGATAGAACTCCGCGTGTTTATCGCCTGTCGGGTTGCGGAGCACCCGTCCCATCCGCTGAATGAGAGAACTGCTGAGCCTGCCACGTCCCCGGTTGATCGCGACCTCCGCCGTCTTGATGTCGATACCCTCCCCCAGCGTCTTCCCGGAGCCGATCAGGGCGCCGGTGTCGTACTCTTCGTCGAACTCTTCGACGGTTTCCAGGAGGTCGTCCTGTTGCGACGACACCGTCAGTAACAGGTCTTCCTGTTCGTCGTCGAGTTTCATCGAGACCATCTTCCGGACGGACTCGATCTCGTCCAGAGACTCCAGCAGGACGACACATTTCTTCTCGCGGACGTGATCGAGGACGAGCCGCGCGACGGTCTCCAAGTCCGGCGAGAGGTTGTACCGCGTCATCTGCCGTGATTTGATCGCCGAGGAAAAGACGCGGAACTCGTCGTCTTGCTCCTTCACACGCCGACCGAGCGTCGATTGGGAAAGCGACCGCGCTTCGCTCAGGGTGTCGAATCCTGTGTCGTCTCGTGGGTCGTCGAGTTCCTGGTTGATCTCCTCCAATCGTCTACCGTCCTGAAACCGCTCGAAGCCTTCTTCGCACTTCCTCGTCACGCTGGCTAGATTCGCTTGGCCTTCGTAGGGCGTGTACGTCACGGTCCACGAACACGTCGGCACGATGCCAGCCTCCTGTCCGTCCCGGAGCGTGAACTGGAATATTTCGGGTATGTCTCGCCTTTCGAGGCTCCGGCGCTCGGTGTTCGTCAATGAGCCCGAGAGGGCCAGGACGTCGCCGTCGAAGTCGTCCAGCAACTGCCCGAAGCCCGACCCACCGACGTAGTGGTGCGTCTCGTCGAGGATGACGAGATCTGCATTCGGCACACCCCGTTGCTGGAGATGACTCGCGGTCACAAACTCGACGTCGCCCCAGTGGAACGAAGCCGTGCGTTCTGCAGTGACGTCTCGCTCTTCGGGGATGTTGAGATGTTTGTCGAACTCCCGCTGCCACTGTTCTAGGATGAGTTTGCGATGGGCAACCACGACGACGGTTGCCCGACCTTGCTCCTCGTCTCGGCTCTGCGCCAGGTCACGGTCCGTGGGGTGTAACTCGCCGAAGTGGTGGGCAATGGCCGCGATGCCACAGACCGTCTTCCCCGTCGCCGTCGCCATATTGAGGACGCCACGACAGTCGTTGTCCAGCCAGGCGTCTACGGCGGCTCGCTGGTGTTCCCACAGCGGCGTGGTCATCCGGGGAGACTCGAGTATCGAGAGAAGTGACGTTCCTTCCTTGGTGAGGTCGCTGACCGTGTCGATAAGTGCTTCCAGGTACGCCTCGTCCTGTGGCCGGCAGAACAGTTCAAGCATAAAATCGACGGTCGTTGCATCGTGGCCGATATCGAGCGTCTCGACGGTCTCGTGGTCGATTTCACCGGTTTCGATCCGTTCGACGAGTGCCTTGTTCACTGCCGCCTGGACTGCCTGACCGAAGTCGGCGTACTGCACGTGAGAGGACTGTGAGAGTTCCTCTGCGAGCCGAGCGAACTCGAACGCGAGTTCCCCGATCGTATTGGCCTTCTCGTTGCCGATCGGCAGCGATGTGTCCCTCGACTCGATCCCAGCAGTCCGGTAGAGCCCCTCGCGGTAGAACCGACCCGTCTCGAACCCGAAATCACCCTTCGTGAGATCCGTCTCCCCGATACCGATCCCACTTAGTACTAGCCGGGCCGAATCGTCGATATATGCCGGCCACTGGGGTTCTGGCAGATCGGCCAACCAGTTCGCGGCGAATTTCTCTCCCGGCGTCTCGTTCCCGATCGCGAGTTTCCCAAGTTCACCAACTCTCACGGGGCATTCATCTCCGAAGTTGTTGGTGCCAAGATAGCAAGAGAATCACACATACTTGGATAAAAGGTTAGGGGCCAGGTTATTCTCCCTGATAACCGCGCAGTATTTCCGTGGGATCCACCTAGAGTCCCGTGATTCTCTACCAGTGGGACGGCATCCAACGAATGTCGGAATTTTCTCGTCCCTCGCCCTACTGGCAGTACCATTGCTCGGCCCGCCCACCGTAAGCTCCTGCTCGAAGATAGGAGACGAAGTGGCTTCGACCATCCTATTCGTCGTCGAGGTACGTTTGCACCGTCTGCCAGTGTCGCGAGAGCGTGACGACGCTCACGTACGCGACGTCGGCCAGATCTGACTGGGTCACCTCGACGTCGTGTCCCTGTGCGACACCGTACAGAATCGCCGCGGCGATTCCCGTCGGGCTCTGGCCGACGTGGGCGCCGTCTTCGATCACGGCGTCGGCGAGGTTGGACGCTCGCTGGCGGACCGCCGTCGGGAGCGAGGTTTCGGATGCAAATCGCGCGATGAAGGCACTCGGGAGCGGCGGTGCGACCTGGCGGTCGTATTCGCGGACGAGTTTGCTCACGGCGCTCCTGATATCATCGAGCGAGACCGGAGAGGCGTCGGCGATCTGTTTCAGCGGGAACGGGTTGTAGTCCTCTCGCGCCGTCACGTGGACGCAGGCTGCGGCCATGGCCTCGATGGAGTGGCCGACGAGTAGGCTGTCGTCGGCGACCCGGCGGAACAGGTAGGCTGCCTGGTCTACGAGAGAGTCACTCGCTTCGAGCGACGTCGCAAGCGCCCGGAGTTCACGGAGCCCGTGGCGGAGTGTTTCGTTGGCGTGGTCGAGGCGGTTGTTGAACCGGGCCCAGAACCCGGCGCCTGCACCACTACCATCGCCGATCTTGGTGCCGACGCTCACCCGGGAGACGGACGCGGCCGGGCCAGTACGGCGGTCCTCCTGGGGCTTCCAGCCAGGTTCGCTGAATTCGATCTCGGCCCCGGTGTGGACAGCGCCACACGCTTCACAGTACCACTCGCTCGCGGCACTCCGAGTGAACGACTGCGCACCACATTCGGTGCACGCGGCCGTGGTATCGAAGTCGTTCGCCGACGACTCCTCGCTGTCGACGACCGTCGGCTCGTCGGTCGAGGTGCGTTCGGATGCGACACGCCACGCTACGGACTGTTGGCCTGAGGACATGGATTGGGAAAACCGTGCGTCGCGCAGCTGCTCGGACGAGTTCGACAGCGCTGTCCGAGACCTATCGGTACTGGACAGCGGCTGGTGAGCGGCCACGCGAACGCGAGTTAGTTTTGATGACGATGCCAACAATCCGGGCCAGCGGTTTCCCGCCGGGTCGTAGCTACCAGATCTATATCATGGTTCCATCTTAGCTGTTCCGGTGATGCACCCAGCGAGCATGGTCGATTACGGCGTTCACGCGTCCAGAGAGATAGCTCTACTTAAATCGATAACTCGACTGGGTGGCCCCACGCTACGGCTGGGCCCCGGTCAGTGCAAAGTGAGATACCGGTCCGCATTGCGGGCGTATCCGTCGATTGCGGCCTCGAGGTCGTCGAGATGTGCGGCGATTTCGCCTACCTGTTCTTCCGGGAGGCCGCTGATGTAGGACCCGAACCGGAACAGTGCCCGTTCGTATCGTCGTCCTGCCATCCCATCGGGAAGCGTCCGCTCGAAGAAGGCTACGTACTCGCCGTACTTCGTCGTCGACGTGGTCGCGCCTACGGGAAGTGTGTCCGTCCCCGACCGCCGTCCCGTGAGGAAGACGAAGGCCGTCCAGACCCGGACGTCGAACAGTGGGAAGCGGGCCGAGTACGCGTCGGGGTCACTCGCCGCGAGATGGAGGAGAAAGGCCGGCGTCACGACCGTCGCGTTCGAGAGCGCCCCTGCGTCGACGAGCTCTCGACCGAGCGTCTCGACGGCCGCCGCGGGTTCCTCGTCGAGAAGCGGTTCGAGGACTTCGGATTCGAGCACTGGCCGGACACACGAGAAGTCCACACCTCGGCTGAGGTCCTTCCAGTCCCAGAGCTGGGCCGCACGCTCAATGGCGTCGTCCGTCCCGGCGAGGACGTCGTGGTACGTCCGGTCTGGGTCTTCGGCGGTCTCGTAGAACGTCGTCCAGAACGCGACGTTGATCGGTGGGGACACACCGACACGTCCGCGTGGTTCGCCTTGAATCGTACTGATATCGCTCTCCAAGCTCCACTTCTCCGACTACCTGGTCCCGGCCGCCATGAAGATATTTAACGTCGAGCGGTCCTTCTAGACCTAACACGCACCGAGGCTCGAATAGATGGGACACCTCTCGCCCCCTGAACGCGCGCTCGTCGACGAGCTGCTGGACTGCATCGCCGAGGCGATGCGTCGGCAGGACGACGTCGATCCCTCGTACGCGAGCAAGACCAAGCTACAGAAGCTCTGCTACCTGGCCATCGACGAGTTCGATCTCTCGGTCACCTACAGCTGGTACCTGGCCGGGGCGGTCATGCCTGGCGACGGCGCGACACCGGCTGGACTGCAGTCCTCGTTCGACGACCTTGAAGGACCGGCGGAACCGACCCTGCAAGCGGACGAATCGGCAGCGCCCAGCGACACGGACTCGGCGACGGACGCCACTGACGGCGTTAGTGCTCCTCTCGACTCCGCAGCTTCCCCTGCGGACGACGAAACTATCGATCCAATCCTGTTCTCCCCCCAGAGCGCCGGAGAGACCGACCCGTCGCCGGATGGACTCGTCGACCGGCGCGCGGACGTTGTCGATTTTTACGTGGCGACGCTCCCGGACGTGTGGCACCAGAGTACGATGCGATTCCTTCAGAACTTCTATCTCGAACACGCGCCCGCGGCCTATCGCGACCTCTACGTCCAGAGTACGCACCTCCGGACGCGGTTGCGCGACGTCGAAACGGTCGTTGAAGCCATTACCGAGGGCGATCAACCCACGCAGTCTCTCGACGCACTCGTCAACGACGTCGGGCTCGACATCTCGGATCTTCACTGTTCCATCCAGTCCTCGGAGGAACTCCAGGCGACGTTCGACGGCTTCGTCCGTGGAACCGACCTTATCGAGGACGGATTGTTGATGCTGGCCAACCGCTCCCCGGACGACCTGGAACCCGGGCACGTGGCCACCGTGCAGTCGATGCAGGACTTCTTCTTCTACTACGTCTGGCGATACCCATGTCTCTACATCTCCCGAGAGACCGCTACAGGGCCCTCGGCGGAGTCGCTGCGGGCGGAGCGAACAGACCGGCTCGCAGACTTCGAGGACGAATTGCAACGCGAAGCCGACCGGTTCGAACGAGAACTCGCACAGGCCGGACTGCAACCCGACTACACCGATTACAGCCCGCCGGACGACGACGTGACGGAGACGATCACTTCGCTCGCAGACCACTACATCGAATGAGCACAGAACCCAGCCCCTCGGCAACACGCGAGGTGTTCGCCGACACGTGTATCTTGCTCTCTTTCGTCCAGCGCGAGTGGGAACATATCGACGAGACCGAACTGATCGAATCCGAGTCGGTGACGATCATCGTCAGTGAGTCCGTCATCGAGGAGCTAACGACGGTCTCCGAGCGACGCCGCGACATCTATGAGGACATGGTCGATTACCTCGTGGAACTGGACGCCGACATCGAGGAGTACGACCCGGATGACAGGCACATCTACTTTGCGCGGAACGACGCGAAACATGTCCGGAACCTGCAGATGGACCTCGCTGGACGCGGTGACCGGCGCGAGATTCTCCGGGATCTGCGGACCTTCGTCCGGGCGGCAGGGCGTCGCGTCGAGTATCTCGAATCACTGCTCGCCGACCAGACGGTGAATCCCATCCCGCCCCTCGAACTGCGATTCGCCATGGACGACGTCCTGAACCACGACGCAGATACCAAAATCGTCATGGACGCCGCCGCCTGGACTGCCGACGGTGGCTCCGGCGTCCTCGTCACACGGGACAGTGATCACATCATCCAGAACGAGGCCCGGATCAACGAGTTGCTCATCGAGGAGCAGGGCTCAGAGTGGACCCTCCAGATCCGGCTCCCGAAGCATGTGCTCGCTGAATCGACAGCAACGGGGCAATGCGACTGATCGGTTCGGCTGCTATTATCGATTTAAGTAAGATCACTTCCCTGGGACGAATGCCCTCTTGGCGAGGGCAAACCAGGTTGATCTCCAGATGACGAAAATCGTGCACGATCGCAGCGGTGAACGGCTTCAGGCCGACTCCTATAACAACAGCTCTGATGAAGAACAGGAGAAGCGAAAACAACTCGCACGCGGGGGAGTGTGACCTGAATACAGCCCCCTCCGAGATCGGGTACATATTCCAGAGAGAGAAATCCTGAACTAGTAGCGTATTGCATGAACTGCAAAATGTGCCGCAGATTGCTGCGCAACCACACGGGAGAATACAGAATATTCGAATAATGGCGAACGAGTTTTCAGAGAAACAAACCGGGGGACGGTTGTATTTCTAACCATTCCCGTCAAGCCTAAGTCGAACCTGAAGAATCATGGGCGTACACACTCGCATTCATCTAAAACCATCTAATCAAACCAATGCCACCTGGTATATCAATTTTTAACGATTCCTATCCACTAGAACAGTGAAACGGGAACACCGATAACTAATCACTCAAACGTGCTACACAAAAGCGATATTTAAAATGGAGCAGGAAAAGTCGGAAAACGTCTCTCAGGGTAGCAAGTCTAGTCCTGAGGAAATGCGTTCGAAAGCACAAGGGACTATCCCAAAGGCGGCGTTTACGAACGGGGAGGCAGGACTATTCTCGAAGAAACATCTCTCAGGCAGGTCGATCTATGAGCGTCTCCAAAAGGATGAGGTTGCGCACTTTCTCCTTGTCAACAAGTCCGACGGCATCATCATCTACACTGCAGATGGAACGGCCAGCGAGTCGATGACCGCCGGTTCCAACTATCGGTCGATTATGGCCGTAACCGATCGCCGGATCGTATTTGCATTCGGGGGAGATGAAGACACAATACTCGATATTACGGCAGAAGATGTAACTGGGGCGGAATTCCAAAGTAGTCTGTTAAAGAAATACGTTACCGTTAGCACGGAGCCAAAACGGTATAAATTTGCAGTTAGCATAGAAGAGTCGTCAGACCCAGAAGATACTGTCGAGTACATTCAAGATAAGCTCGTTCCCAAGACATCGGTCAGCGAAGAAAGCGTCGAATCAGACAGTTCATTCACGACAGAAGTCGAGAGCCAAGCGCTAGGGTCGTGGTTCTTGGCCCATACCACACTTCCATCCCAGGACACGCGAAACGTACTCGAGGAAGTAACCGAAAGGCTCGAAACAGTCGACCCGAGCACTGATCCCCTCCAAGATGCCATTGAGGAGTATAAATACGCCAAGCAAACGCTTGAGCGTAACGCCAATGAAGCCGGCGTTTCGACTGAGGCGGTCACGGAAGAACTCAACAATATCGAGCACCGTCTAGAAACGCTAAGCCGGATCCATGCAGTCAAGGTCGAAGTCAGCCGGAAGCTAGTACTCATGGAAAACGGGATGCAGGTGCCGGAGCCCAAGCTCCAGGATCTGCAGTCATCGATTGATGCGTCGATTTCCGATGCCGAATCGTTTGACCGTTCGACCACTGAACTGGAAAAGTATCGTGAGCAGGTTACACACCATCTTGACAAAGCCACTTCTAGGAAAACGGCCGAAGCTGGGCCGGGCTCAGTGGACGAGTCTGGTACCGCCCCAAAGTCTGCCAACGATGAGGGCTCTACCCAAAATTCCCAAGGAGATTCCAGTGCCGACTCAGGTTCTACAAGTAGCCGAACGACCACGGACCATGAAGAGGGAACCCAAGTAGAGGCTAAGGCCACGCGGGAGGCTGTAATCGATGCGATTGAACAAGTTTCTGAGCAACTCGAAAAGCGCCCTACGACCTTGGAATTCGAGACGCATTCGTCCTTGAACTCCTCTGACGCGTACAGGCATTTCGAATCGTGGGGAGATGCGCTTGACGCAGCATCGCTCGACACGGTATCTCGAGAAGAGCTTCTCGATGAGCTTCATCGAGTATCAACCGAACTCGGCTTCCTCCCACTCTCGAGCCATGTCGATGAGCATAGCCAATTTTCCGCTTACGACTACCGACAAGTGTTCGGCAGTGTCACCGAAGCACTGGAAGAAGCGGGGCCCAGTATCCAGGATCGAGTGAGGGCCACTCTTCGGAAGGTAGTCACAGAGACAGACGGTGATCCGAAAATGGCCGAGTTCGAGGCGGCATCGGATTACTCGGCAGGAGTAATTTACAAGTTCTTCGATAGCTGGGATGACGCAGTCTCGGCGGTTTCACCGACGGAAACATCTTCCACAAGAGAAGAACAGAAGTTGTCGAAGGGAACAGCAACGGTAGCACAAAACGAGCTGAGTGAATGGTACGAACTCGTCCGGTACCTGAACAACCTGTGTACTGCCATCCTAGATGTCCGCCAGAACCAGCTCAACGGCGAGGATATGGATGACCCGATGGTGCAATGGGCTGCCAAGGTGGCAGAATTCTGGCAAGGAGAAGCTGTGCAGAACGAGGGGTACGGAACGCAACAGGCCGAGCGAAACTCCTTCTCGATGCAGGAGTATCGGGAGATGTTTGGGGATGGGAACTGGGTCACTAGGTTCGAGTGTGTTCAAACGAGGCAGCCAAATCCGACGATGCGAGCACTCTATGGTACCCTACTGGACGACGGTCCAAGCGAAATCTATCTGCCGGTCGATACTCAGACCGGAGACATCTTTCCGGTTATCGTCGACACTGAGGAGGAACTCGATCGAGCGGTCAAAATGCTAGACCGACTTCCGACGAAACCTGCTAGTGCCGAGACCGACACCAGCGAAGAACCTAGGGATGAGAGGGTTGATGAAGACAGTCCGGACACGACTCCCAGTTCAGGAGATCTGGAAGACGTGAACGGTATTACAGATGAGATTGCGCAGTCACTTTGCGGATCCGGTTATGATACGCATGCCGCCCTGAAGATGGCATCACTAGAGGATGTCGCCGATGTCGATGGGGTTAGCGAACAAGTCGCGATGCGGATCAAGCTCGATGTCGGCGGGTAATCGAGGACGGGGGCAATATGACCGAAAATATGCGTACTAAAATGGAAATCCGATAATGCACTCACCACAGCGTACACTACATTCCGCAATTGACCGTGCGTCAGAAATCACCTGGTGGAACCGCCAGATGACTCGTCTCGACGAGGTCGTCAGCGACGAGGAAGCGACATCGTTCGTCCGGAACGAAATTGTCGAGCAAAAGGGCCCCTACATCGAATTCGTCGACGCTCCGAAGTTTCACGACCAATCGGCGGCTGAGTTCCTCGGCAATCTTGACTACAGTACCGAGCTCATCAACGCGATCGTTGGTGAACTGTTCGACGGCGACTCGAACGGGTCGCTCTACAAACATCAGGCAGAGACGATGAAGTCGATCGCAACGGATCCGAACGACAACGTTCTGGCGGTACCTACTGCGACGGGGAAGACGGAGTCCTTTTTCTTCCCGATCCTTGACCACTGCCTCTCCACTGATGAACAGGGGTTGAAGTCACTCATCGTCTATCCGATGAAGACACTCGGTGTCGACCAGCTCAACCGATTCATCTCTTATCTCGATCGGATCAACCGTCATCGGGACCCCGAAGATAGAATCACCATTGGGATCTGGGATTCCGATACACCAACCCGGATCGGGACCCGGGACCACGAGATCGAGGAGGGCTCGTACATTCGGGGCCTCGAGTGTCCACGGGAAGAAGGTGAGAAGCTCCGAATCCTCGGGGACATGACGGTCGGCACTGAAGACAACCAGTACTCCTGGATCCGCGTGACACGGGACGCGATCAGAAACGGCGCAGATATCCTTCTCACGAATCCCGAGGCGCTCGACCACATGTTCGTGAGCAACAACACGGAAACGCGTGAGATGCTCGGGGAAGACCCAGGCCAGCATCCAGTGGAACATGTCGTCTTCGACGAAGCACACGTCTGGAGCGGCATTTCTGGTGCTTCGGTTCGGCTGCTTTCGGAGCGACTCAAATCGTTCTATGCAGAGAGGGATCCCCAGGTCACGATGGTGTCCGCAACCGTGGATAACCCCAAAGAGCTCGCCCACAAACTTACTGGAACACCCGAAACGGAGATAAACTCGATTGCCTTCACCCCACGGAAATTCCCTGTCGAGTCATCCCCCTCCTTCGACCGGTTTGCACCTTGTGACCTCGGTGAGATCGCTGCCGTTCTCGCCCTTGCCGATTCCAACGACTTCACCCTCGAGGACCTTGCCGAAGCAGGTCTAGTCAACGCCTATGAGACGGCTTCTGAAGTAGGTCTTGTCTCAACCACTGCTAACGGCGCTGTGACCTTTCGGGATGGGTTCGATTGGATTCGGAGACCCATAACGACTGAAGTTAGCACGCTCCTCGCGGACAACACGTTCGACTCCGTTGGAGGGGTTGCCGCTACCGAAGAAGGGCAGAATCGTCTTGCCGACGCGCTACTTGACACCGGAGGGCTTGATACGAAATGGTTTGATTTCGTGGCCTCTGCGGTTCCCGAGGCCGCGGCGTTCGCCAGCTGGTTCGACGACGGAACGACCGGCGACGTCGGATTCATGCACTACGACGATCTCCTTGCAGAACTCGCCGGCAAGGATGTCGACGATACTGCCGGGGTCCTCGATACAGTGATGGCGTTTGGCCGCCTTGCCGGGATGGTTACAGAGAAGTTCCATGTTTTCCTGAAACCACCCACTCACGCCTACTTCTGTGAGTCCTGCAACGACGTAACACGGGACAAACACTGCCAGACGTGTAACACCCGGAATGCAGAGATCGAATTCTGCAAGCGGTGTCACTATCCGTTTGTTGAATACGACACAGACGACGAAGAGGAGAGATTCCGACCGTTTGACCAGGCCGCCCCCGTCGACGACTGTCCCGGATGTGGTCAGTGGCCTCGGCTCACGGACATCGGTGTCCCGACGACGAGCCTACTGTCGTACATGTTGACGGAGATCTGCCGAACGAGTCCTTCAAAGAAGACACTCGTTTTCTCGGACTCACATAGCTCCGCCGAGTCCGTCGGCGATAGTATCATCGGCACCGAGTACGGCTTGATGGCGGAGACGCTCTACGTGCAGTATCTGATCGAGAACGGAGGCAGCGCCGACAACTACGAGGCGTTCCGTGCAGTCGCGGATGAGCTCCGTGACGCGTACTGGGAGCCGCTCATTCAGAACGAGATCGACGAAGACGGAACGGCGTACAACTTCCTCCGGACGCTTCTTGACGACATCGAGGGGCACGCCATGCTCCATAACGCCGAGAATCTCCTGGATAGCGCACTCGTCACCGCCGAGGGGGTCACACAGTTCGACGACCCGGTCAAGCGCATCGTCGCACACGAAACCTACAAGCTATTCGTGAAGAATCCCGGCGTGAGCTTCTCGAAGAACACTATTGATCTCGAGGGACTCTCATTGCCGAAGATTGCCGACCGGATTTCATCGCGGTCTGGATATGACCACGAAACCGTCCGGAGCGTACTTCCTGACGTCCTGAGTACGTTGGTCGACAGGGCTATTGTCGTCGAACAATCCTGGGAGGAGCTACGACAGGAAATCGCGAACGCGAACGTTTGTGAGGAACGCAAAGAGGAAACCGTCGCGTACATCGAGCAGGTTCGCGACGAATTCAACGCCGCCGGGATCCAGGAGGAGGAGTCAGAAACAGGCATTCTCACCCGCGTCACGCGACGTGATCAATCGACGCTAACGCTCTTGGAGCGCGCGTCATTCTGCACCGGGTGCTACCGGTCATACCCGATCGGGGACGACTCACTTTCCACGTGTCCGGACTGCGGGACGCCAATCGAGTCGTACCAGCGGTTCACTCGTGGGGAGGACGACACGCTTATCGCCGATCCCGGGTA
Source organism: Halosimplex amylolyticum (assembly GCF_051414035.1). Taxonomy (NCBI): domain Archaea; kingdom Methanobacteriati; phylum Methanobacteriota; class Halobacteria; order Halobacteriales; family Haloarculaceae; genus Halosimplex; species Halosimplex amylolyticum. The sequence goes on from NZ_JBLKNW010000002.1 coordinate 948,232, forward strand.
TGCTGACGTCGACTCTGGCTGGCCATACGCCGTCGACCACTGGGCCCACGACATCACGACGCCAATCCGGGACGGGGCCGAACCTGACTTCATCAGTGTCGGAATTCACAAGGGAAACATCCCCCACACGCTTCGTGGGGCGATCGAAGAGGGGTTCCGAAAGGACGACCCGGATGTCAACATCGTTAGCGCGACACCGACGATGGAACTGGGTGTCGACATCGGAAGCCTGGATACCGTCGCACAGGTTGGGATTCCGCCCACGCTCACGAACTACGTCCAGCGCAGCGGTCGCACTGGTCGGACACGTGGGAGTTCCTCGCTCGTCGCGACCGCCGTTCGAGGCGAGCACCCAGTCGACGGGCACTACTACGGGAACCTGGAGATGTTCTTCGACGGCTTCGAACCCGTTCGAGTTCCCGATCCCTACGAGTTCGAGGAACTCCTCGCCGGCCATGTCGTGACTGAAACGTTCGCGTATCTCGCTCGTAATCCCCACCCCTCGAACGTCTTCGAGAAGAAATACCTCTTGAATGATACGAATGAGAATTTAGACGTGTTCGTCCACAGTGTCGAGGAGAGCCTCGACATCCTTCAGGAATTTCTCCTCGAAGAACGCCGCGAGGCGCTTGAGAAGCACTTGAAATCCATCTTCGGCCAACCAGGAATCGACGCGTTCGAGTCCGTATTCGTCGAGGATGGACCACTCTCGATGCCTCATCGGGTCGAAAAGACGTTCTCGCGAATCACGACGATGTCCGGGTCTGCCGAGACTAACAAGGCGTTCACCGAGTCGAACAACCGCCTCGATCAGTGGCTGGGCCGTCTTGGTTACCTTGCGAACTACCGCAGCTTCGGTCAACAGTTTCCCGTAAAATTCTCGGGGCGCTCCGAGGGGATCGAGTTTGAGGGGTCCGGCCGCCTCTACGATATGTTCCCCGGCCAAGAGAATGACCTCGGGTCTCTCATCACCCTCCATGGCACGGATTACATCGTTGACGACGTCCGAGGGAGCTCGACCCCACTCACGACCGTCATGGTGTGTACGAACGAGGAGTGTGACCGTCCGTTCGAGAGCTACGAACTCGATACGGAGGTGTGCCCGTACTGCGACACTCCTCTCGAAGAGACGAATATTCATGGTGTGAGTTCGGTCGAGTGCAAGCCAGCCCGTGGCGGACAGAAGCGCTATAATACCCGTGGGCTGATGACCACCGCCATCTCTGACAGCGATGGGTCTCCGCAGAATACGGCGTCGATGACCGTGTTCGGGTTAGACTGCGAGGCGACCTATAGGGAACTCGACGTGACAGACTTCGTGTACGCCTTCGAGCGTCGTCACTCTGCGAGCCCCGACAAGGAGATTCTCCGGTCAGAAGCACTCATCGAGCAAGAAACGTCTTCCTCGTCGGGCGCCAGCGGGAAATCGTGGCAGGAACGACTCGAGGAGAGTGAAACCGAAGAGTACGCGCCTGTCGGCCAGCAGTACCACACTCAGGGGCTGACCCTTGAATTCGACCTGGACGACGTCGCCGCACGAATCGATGGCGTTTGCGAGGAGGGGACGTGGCCCAAGGCGCTCGTCAGCCTGAAACAGGCCCTCGAGAAGGCGATCGCCGTCGTTGGACAGTGTGAACGTTCGGATTTCCGAATCGAGGCGGACAAGAGTGAATCGACAATTACTGTTCGAGTTGTCGACAGCCGCCAAGGCGGTAATGGAATCGCGTGGCAGGTCTGGAACGCACTCGATGATGTCCAGACGCAGGTTGGGGAGGTTGCCAACTGCGATCGCTGTGAGGACTACTGTGACGAGTGCCTGCTCCTCTCTCGGACGCCTGCGTACTACCTCGAGAATGATCTACTCAACAACCAGGTTCTCAGTGCACTGGTTGAAGGTCCGTCGAACACATGACGGAGCCATCGACATTCAAGCGGCTCAGGAATGCAGATATTGCGACCATACACGACGACACCGGGGAGATATACTGGTGGATGCTCAGGTCGCTTCCCGCGATTAACTACCTGGGGTTCCAGACGTTCACCTACCCAACGTCATGGCGCTCGCTCAACACTGGCGGCGAGTTCCCGTCGTACACTGACCAGTACGACTATCTCGACTATGACTACAAGGTTCTCGGCCAACTCGAAGAGAACGTCTTCCGTGATGATCTGGTCGTCGTGACGAGCGATTACTACGAAGGGGAAACCCAGTACTCAATCGACCACCTCATTAGCCGGTATGCAGCCCGGCCTGAGACCCTCATCGTGGTGACAGACTCGAGCCGGTTCACGCCACGAGGCGGGCAGCGTCCACTCTACCAAGAACAGTTCGTCGAGAATGTCGGCTCCTACGACCGACTCTACACCGCCTTGGAAAGCGCCTACGAAAGCGCCGGCTGGGACCTTCCGCTTCTAGACACGAAGAACCTCTTTCTACACGACAACGCGAACCTCTACGAATTCGTCACCGGTGAGGAACTCGGAGACACCGAATCCCTGTTCGATGTGCTCCCCGACGCGCCATTTCTGCCGCTCTATGACGTGTTCGGGGAGATTTTTGCGCGACCGGACGAGTACGGTTCCGTTCCACTTGACGGGGAAGACGTAACTGGCCTTGAGAGATGGCTGCGCCGACGCGTCGAATGGGACCGTGACACCGCGTCCAAAATCGCCCGAAGTCTCAACCGGGCAGTGAGTGGTGAAGGACAAACCTTCGATCCCTCCCACGCGGCCCGTACGCCAGTGGTGAAGGAGGCCGCTGACAAAGCAACCGAGATCGACGCCGAAAAGTCATCAATTAATAAGCGATACTATGCCTGGTTACAGCACAACAGATGAGTAGTGAAGGATACCTCCTCAACGCAATCCAGACGCCAGGGCCACTCCTCCCTGTCTACCGGTCAATCAGCCAGGGAAGTGAGACGAAATCCCATATCGAGAGTGACACACGGATCGAGTCTGGGCTTGATTACATCCTGGACGGACTCCAGCTCCTCCGCATGATTGGAAAGGAGGAAGAAGCATACTACGCCCGCGATTACAAGTGGGACGTCGGTGACGAGCGCTGGAACTTCCGTCTAACGGCCCTGCACAACCTCGCTCAAGAGTGCGAGAAAGGAAACTGGGGGAAACAGGCTGCTGTCCTGCTCAACTACAAGTACCTACTCGATACAGACATCCAATATTTTGAGAACAACGAGGAGTCGATCTATTCTGACATCGACGACTGGTACAAGGAGATAAACTATCAGCCACAATCCCAACAGGGATTACTTACGCACAACGACAACAAGTTCGCGAACTGGACACGGCTCGTCCACTTCCTCGGCCTCGTCCACAAAGTGAGTGGCAGAGAGCACACAGTCTACCCCGATCCGACGTTGATCCGCCACTCGATCGAACTCGCCGCTGAAGACAGGGCCATCGATATCGACGGGACACCTGGACTCTCGATCGAACAGTACCTTCGTTGGCTTCGTGAGAACCTGCTCTATGTCGAGACGACGGCAGACGGGGCGATTCCCGAAGGCATCGCGCGGGTCCTGTTCGAGCTTGTCCGAGACGACGAAATTCGGGTCGTCGAGTACGGCGACGCCGGCGCCGTTTCCCTCGGCGGTGTCCCCCCGTACGACGGTATCGATAACGAAGCAAACGCAATGAAATTGAGATGACATGAGTGCGATACAGGAAGATACGGAACTCCAGTGCCCGCACTTCGAGGAGGTCGACGAAAAGACGCTTCGTCAACTGTTCTCGAAAGTCGCCGCAGTGCGGTCGGAAAACAAGGACCTGTTCGAGTTCACCCACCGCCCGATCGAGGTATTCCGGTCGCCACAGGGGACCCAGTTGGAAGAGGAGATCGTCGGGGAGGAAGAAGTATACCGCGAGTTCAGCGATCAACGAGTCGGCAACTTCTCGGTCGTTATTGAGGGGGAGGTCGGGACTGGGAAGTCAGAATTGTGTGCCTATCTCGCCCATCGGCTTGATGAAGACGGTCGGCCCATCCTCCATGTTGACAAAGACGACGACCTGATGACGCTTCTTTCGGAACGAATTCCGGAGTTCTACGAGAAGCACTTCGACGAAGAGCTACCTGGCGCGTCGAACTTTCAGCAACTCCGGGACGACCTCGAGAAAAACGGGAGCGTCGTCGCCAACAACGCGACATCCGGTGCGATCCTCAATCTGAGTGCCCGCGGCTACGAGGTCAATGCACAGGACAATGAGGAAAAAATCCGGGAATTTGTCCAGGACCAGCTTTCGCTCCTCGTAGAAAAAGGCGAATACGCGAAAGAAATCAAGTTCGTCACCGAGCAGGCATATCGCCGGAACACTTTCCTGCAGGTCATCGAGGACAACATCGACGTCGAGGACGCCGTCGAGGCGTTCAACGAGGAGCTCTGGCGTGAGATCAGGGACCGCTATCAAACCGCGTCCCTCGATGACGTCCTTGAGCGCGTCGGCGAGAAGTTCACGGACACGCGGCCGGTGATCATCTTCGAGGACTTCGCTATCACGGCAATGGAGGGACAGCGGCTCCGTAACTACATGGAGCGTGACAAGTCCAGCGACAACTGGGACTTCGTCGTCGCAGGTACCCGTGACTCGACCGAAGTTCTCCACACGCAGACTGCCGAGGACCGCTTCGAGTTCTATCGAACGAACCGACAGAACTCGAACAGCGTGCTCTTCCTCGACGAAAACTCCGCGGTCGACTTCATCCGTCCGTATCTGGGCTACTTCAAGTCGTTCGATGGGAGCGTCGAGTACGATCGCAGCGGTGACGGGCTTGAACTCTCCTTGAACCCCGCGCCGTCGGGCACGATCTGTGCTGAGTGCGGATTCTGTGATGAGTCATTCCGCGATCTGTTCCCCTTCAACGAACCGTTCCTCGAGCGGGTCTACGCCGGGCTCCGGGAAGATGAACAATCCCCCCGTGAGTTCGTCATGGCCGTCTTCGACGTGCTCCGTGATTACTACGAGGGATACATCGACGCACCGTCTAGCGCCGACCGGCTATCGACGCTGACGAACCAGGTGGATCCGGCGACCCTGATCTACGAGGACGCAGAGTCACTCGCGAACCTTGCGCGGTGGTACGGCACTCCGACGGAGGATGGTATCGACATCGACGCCAGGTTCGTCGATGCCTTCGGGGTTGCTGAAGCCGCCGAGAAAACTGAGGAAGTCAGCCGATCAGATGGCTCTGTCACTGTCCCGACCGACATGAGTTCGCAGAAAAGGTCGGGAAAAGGAGTCGGGAAAGATGACGGGGAAGACGATGGTAAAGACGGCGGGGAAACACCGCCTAAACTCACCAAGGCCGAGCAGCTAGTCCAGGACTTCCAGCCGAACGTCCAGCCGTGGCAGAGCAATCCTGGAGATTTCACTGAGTTAACGCGATACATGCGTATCGGGCTAGATGATGCGATCAACCACCTGACCGACGACTTCGAGTTATTCGACGGGATGGGGCTCCGGTACAACCTGAGTAGCCAGAAGGATCCATTCGTCTTCACTAGTCTGCAGCAGTCACCGGACGAGGATCAAATCGTTATCGATCCAGAGGAGTTCCGGCTGTCCGACCTGAAGAACCTTCTTGAATACGGGATCTACCATGAGGAAGACAGGCAACGAGCGGATACCGAAGATCTCCTCCGGGGGCTCGGCACACAACTGACAGGATATGCAAGACAGTGGCAGCAGCAGATTATCGACCAGAACCTCCGGTCGGACCTGAAATTCTTCAAAAAGAATGCGGACCACGAGTTCGAGGATTTCGCCCTCGCAGGCTATGCATACGTGGTTCTTCTCAGCTCTCCGTTCGAAGAGGTCACCGCCGAGCGACTGAGCGAGCGGTTTAGCGAGTCTGGATCGTACTCACTTAATTCGAAGCTTCGGACAGCACTGAAGGAGGACCTGTCGAAGGACAGTCACGAAGATCTCGTCGAGTTCATGAACTATGCAGATCGGTTCGAGGAGATGGTGAGCGCCTTCTTCGGTGCCAATGCAAACACGCTTGACGTGGAACGTGTTCGTGAATGCCTCGACGAGCACCCCCCTTCTGCCGTCTTCGGCGGACTTGGTCGCGGACGCATTCAGCGGATCTCCCCCCGCGTACGCTTCAACACGAACAGTAAGATTCGGGATGTCGCCGACATCTCGTACGATCTCGACCGTGCATTCGAGGAACTGGAAGACGAGTACAAAAGAAGTACGGTCACTACCGTCTCCAACGAACTAGCCCCGGTTTCCATCTCGGACATTGAGAGCATTCTGGAAAACCTTCGAACGTACGACCACGTGGACACCGACATGATCGAATCACTTGGGAAGTTCGTGAGATTAAATCAAGAGAACATTGAGGACGCAGCGGATGCCGCTCGTCTCGCTACCGAGCTTGAGACTCGATCTGCTGACGAGCAACTGCAAGCGACACTGATCAGCATGAAACTCACCACAACGGACGTTGTCGACCGGTATACAGATATAACAATTGTCGGCGGATCTTCCGAGACCGACTTCGCGAACTACTTCCTCGACATCGGAGGTCATTATGTCGACTGAAGGAAAGTCCCTCGAAGCGAGATTACTGGACGTGCAGGAGCAGTACCGACGCCAGTACCTGGCTGACGAACTGGACGAACTTGCCGAGACGATGGAGGAAACCCTGCTCCAGCGTGAACTCGCCAGCGCGTTCTTCGACGAACGCGTCGAACTCGACACGTCGGTGCGACGGTCGGTTGACGAAGTCATGGATCTACTCGAGCAAAACGAGTACGAGGAGATCGAGGACCGACTCGACGCACTTGAGTCAGACATCGAGAGCGCAGAGACGACGGTGCAAAACCGGATTCAAGAACTCCGCCTGATGCATAATTCGACGGTCACGGCGATGCAACGGTTGAATGACCGTGTCGAACGCGTCGACGAGTTACGACTGCGAGCGCTCGGCGGCCTCCTCAATGACTGGCGATGGAAAGAACACGTCTATGCCGACGATGACGCGACGTATGAAGAACTGGCCCAGAACGCTCGGGGGTACGGCCAGGAGATGCGTGAAGCATTCGACGAGCTTCAGGAGGAACTGTTCGGCCACTACCCATCGGAGATTAGGTCACTGATCGAACGGATGATCGACGACGAGCGTCTCTCGTATGCTGATCTCGAACCCGAGCAACGGACATTGCTCGCGGAGTCAGACATCGGGGAGTTCATTGAACTAACACTCTCGTAGTTTCCGTCCTCGCCTCTGTGGAGATCAGTAGTAAGCTTGAATAACGAGCCGGTGGATCAAGTTGTAAGCCTTCCTCTCCCCCTCATGCAATTTGTAGATCGGCATACGAAACCCTCTCGCCTGAGCGACGACACTCAACCATTAATTAACGCTATTCTGCACAACCGCCGAATTTTCAGGGGGGGTCAAGACGATGCTCCCTTCGTCACGGAGGCACTCAAGTATCGGCGTGAACGCCAGAAGCGACGCCAGACGAGTCCCTACACTGGGTCTGATGAGTTTGTTCAGGAAATCATCGACCTGTTCGGGTTCGATCCGCTCGACTTTCAGGTCGAAAGCTGGCAGACCGTCGATGAACTCGACCGGAAGCGACGTGAGTCAAATCAGAACAAGGCTGCCGTTTTCTCTGCCCCAACCGGGTTCGGGAAGACAGAGGCGTTCCTGGGCCCACTCTACCAGTTGCTGCGCGAAGGACGACAGGAGTCGACGGCGATCGTCTATCCGAGCCGGGCCCTGCTACGGGACCAGCTCAAACGCGTCCTCAAGCATATTTATCAGATCAACGCAGACACCGAGGACACCCTCTCGGTTGGCGTCTACGTCGGCGGTTCGCCGTACAAAATAAAAGACGTGGAGGGTGACCGGACTTTCTTCACCAGCGGTAGTGGCCGCCCCCGGTTCAAACTCGCCAACTGCTGGTGCGGCGAGGAAGGCAATCCCAATGCGTTCGAGTACCATGGGACTTCCCAAAGCTATACGCTCCGTTGTGAGGCAAACCCGGACCACTCGTTTACTGACCGAGAGCTGGTCCTGTCCCGCCACGATATGGTGTTCAACAACCAACCGGATATCGTTCTCACGACGCTTGAGTCCCTGGAGGGATTCGCCCTCAAGCCCCATTACTCGCTGGTCGACAACTTCGAGACCATCGTTCTGGATGAGGTCCATATGAACACGCAGATTCGGGGGGCTCACGCCGCGAAGATTATCCAGAATATCAACGACATCACCGAACAACCGATCCTCTGGCTCGGATCGAGCGCTACCATCGACGATGCGGCCCGGTTCGGGAAACGCCTCTTTGGTGTTTCGAATGAGGACATCCGTACTGTCGAACCTGGAGCATCCGATTTCGACAACGATCACGACGATTACGAACACTACTACTTCATGCTCGCGGCGCCGGACGGGCCTGGCGCGTCGTCGATGTCGATACAACAGCATCTTCTCCTTGGACACAGCCTCCTCGAGCAGTCCTCCGGAGAGCGGGGGAAAATGCTGTCCTTTATTGACAGCATCTCGCAGATCAACCAGAAATATACCCAGCTTCTCGACGCGGACCACAACCGGGAGCTTTGGCGCTATCACCTCGGTGACGGCGACGACGGTACTGTCGAAGACTGGGCGGCGGTGGCCAAGGCAATGGATCACAGGTTCCTCGACGAGCACCTTTCGTTCTTACCGGTTTCCGCCGAACACGGACTTGATTCAGGTGACCTCGGGACTAGCGATGTGCTCCTGTCGACGTCATTCTTAGAAGTCGGGATAGACGTCGGCGAGATCAAAACGATCACCCAGTACAGGACCCCGTGGGACCTCTCCTCGTTCAAGCAGCGGGCCGGCCGTGCCGCACGGAAGGAAGGGATGGACGCCCACATTGCGGTGATGCTCTCGAGTCTTACCGGCGACTCAAACATGTTCTACCGAGCCGACCGGTTCCTCGACTCCAATATCCGCACACCTCTCAAGACAGACAACGATGTCATTGAGTGGATTCACTCCCGGTTCCGAGAATACTACGAAATCTCGTTTGAGATTTCGGACAAACCCAGTCTCCAGCTTCGTGATCCCGGCGAGCAGTTCCTCGACGAGTATCTCGGCGACCGACTCGGATTTGATGTGTACCGTGACCTCTTGCTCTCCCCGGACGAATTCTTCGATGAAGCGTTCGGAATCGAGGTTGCTTCACACCCCTTACTTTCGGAAACACTTGTAGACGAAGCACGCACGTCGCTCAGGTCGCACCTCGAAGAGCAACGCGAGACGTTCGAAGAGATTGAGTCGTTCTTCGAGCTTGATGACGGAAACGTAGTCCGAGGTGAGGAGACAATCAATACCTATATCCACAAGGTACAGGAGCAGGTCCTCGACCTGATCAATGCCTTCTTCGGACAGGTGTCTGGATATGAGAACGAACTCGAAGCACTCGGAGAGAATGGATACGCCGAGCAAGTAACCTCACTTGAAACAAGTTTGACCGACCTTCGAGAGGCGGCAGCCGAGATTCCCGAGGGAGATACCCAGACGAAAATCCATCATTTTGATTCCTTGCTTGCGAGTCTATTCAGCCTGACAGGCCCGCTAATGAGGTTCCGTACCCGAGTCGATCGCGCAGCGGATCGATCGATTCCACAAGTACGTACGGATCGGCTCAACGACGTACAGGGCGCGGTTGTCCAGCTCTACAACCTGAGCGACGACGAGCGGATCAAGGGTTACTACCGTACACAGAAACGCATCCACTACCTCATCGAGGTACTTGACGAAATAGAGCAATATGTCGGGTTTAATAATCCTCACCTGAGCCTCTACGCGGTAAAGCATCTCCTCCGCGGCGCATATTATTTCGACCAATACCTTGGTGTGGAGGACCGCAGTCTGGGTGAGGTTTGGTACATTCCCCAGAACTACTTCGGTGGCTCCGGACGCTTCTTTAGTGTCTTCAATCCCGATAGTGGTGACAGCACCGACGAATCGATCGACTCGATCGTCAGTACGTACACGCCGTATCGTTCGGAGTATCAGTCGAAAACCAACCAAATGTATGCGTTCCTGCCGCGTACTCGCGTTACGGAAGACGGCGTCGAGCTGGACTACTCCCAGCACGTTAGCGGGGAGATCAAAGACGGCATCCTCGTCCCTGATTCGATAGAACTGTCCGCGATGGCCGACCTGAGCGAGGATTCTGCGATGAACATCGTCAGATACTGCCCAGTCTGCTACCAGGTAATCACCGGTATCGATAGTTGTCTCCGACATAACAAGAGCGAGCTCGGGAAGATCCATTCGAGCCCACAGGTGAGTACGAATGTCGAACTCCGTTCGGAAACCGAGCACAACGGGTCGATAACGCTCGCAGACATCTCCTCAAAGGTGACACTGGACGGAGTCACGTTGAGTATCCGCCCTGCCCAGTCCTGGGGGACGGAGGTGAGTTTCGATCAGCGAGACCCCTTCGAGGTAGAACTCGATAGCCCGGACGAGAAACTCGGGTTCCAGATAGACACACGTGGCTTAGTGTTTGATCTCGATTCGTTCCTGAAAAGAATCGATAATGAGGAGATTCGTTCGCTTGTGGAACGATATCACGAGTTCGAGGAAGTGGATTATGAGTACGTTGCTTACCACACGGCTGCACACTTTTTCCTCCAAGTAGTCTCGGACGTGAGCGCTGTGAACACGTCGATGCTGTTCTACGGCTTCGACCGCGATGCAGGTGAGGTCTACGTCTTCGAACGTACCGAAGGTGGTCAGGGAGTTGTCGATCTAGTCTTCGAGGACCTTTCGAATGATCCTGGGACGGTACTCGAAGCAGTTAATCGGGTTGGCTACAACTCACAAGTCATCAACGAACGCCTGTGGGCAAGTGAGTCGTTTGTCAACGAACTCTGTAAATCGTCCGCTGAACCGGACGTGAAAGCGGCTGTCACAGCGGCGCTCGACACTCCATTCCAGTCTGTCGTTAACCGTGTTGTGCAAGAAGTCCTGTCCAGTATCGATAAAGCTGAACAGTTTGCAACCGACGAGGGGATCGATGTCACAAACGCATATCGGATCAAACAAACAATCGCCCAGAAGCAGATTGCCGGAGTTGCCGAGTTCCCCGAGACCGCCGTCAGTCAACTAGACGTCGACCTCTCCGATATCGACCGAGCGAAAACAGTGTTTTTCTCGCCAGACATCGACGGTTGCGTGGAGAACCTCCAACTCGGGGAATGTATCGCTGCGACAGACCAGAGTGACTCCCTCAGTTACGTCCTACTGGAGGCCCTTCGCGAAGAGATTATGGAGACTGTTCCCAGGGAACAGTCAAGTACCGAGCTGTTCGACCGGGAACTCCCTCCGGCAGGTGAATTCAATGACAAGAGCATTTTCCTTACCTTCTAGGAGCCTCTCGTACTTTATTGGATTCACTTTGCTGCATTGCGACCCGGTCGTAATTGTGTCGCCCTGGCTGAGCGACGTTTCGCTCCGTTTCCCGGTCAATGACCGGTTTGATTCCCGGGAAATCTCACTCGTCGAATCGCTGAAGACCCTCTCCGAGAAGGAGATACACCTCATCGTCCGTTCTAGGGAATCACACAACGACTACATCAAGCGAAGACTCCCTGAGCACGTCCACCTGCAGGAGATCGACGGCCTTCACGCTAAGGCCGTTGTCTCGGATTCGTTCGTCTATCTCGGCTCGGCAAATATCACCCATGGGGGCCTCATCCTTAACCGGGAACTCTGTGAGGTGATCGAGAATGAGTACGACTCGGCAGCCGAGTACGTAAACCGGAGACTCGATCTTACTCTCTGAGTCTCCGTTCGGACATAGTGAAAGTATTTTTACTGATTTTGGTTGTTATTTCATTCCCATATACCAATTCTAACCGCGCCTGGCATGTCGATTTAAGTATGGTGGTAATCCATGGGGTAGTGATGAGCACGGATCTATCTCGATGTCTTGCCGAAGATAATCACACTCCGGTTGGAGCACATATATTCTTCAAACCAGAGGGATGGCGGCACGCGATCGTGCATTCAGAGGGCGTATGAAGACGGCCAGGGTTACGAGTTCGAGTTTCCAGAAACCAATCCAGTTTACACCCGATACATGACCAAAGCCCAGCGAACCCCTGTCAGTCCGAGTGCCATCGCACAGTTCTACAAGCTCCAGCAGTGCCCGATGTATCTGTATCATCGATACGTTGACGAGAATCTTGGTTCCATCTCCGACGTCTCGCTGAGCCCCCTTCTCGCTGCAACCGGCGAAGCGTTCGAAGCCGGACAATTACGTCAGCTTCTCGACGCGGACGTCTACAGCATCGGCCCAGCCGATGAGGATCATCGGTTCGACGAACACTGGAGCGGCGACGCCGAGACTGATATCGAACGGTTCAGGACCGCTATTGACGAACTCGTGACCGGCGATAGCACGAAGCCAGTCGTATTCTTCCAGCCCCGGATCCGGGGGACCATCGGTGCGTGGCCCGTTCGCGGTGATGCAGACGTCGTGATTGCAAGCCCGGATACATCTGTCTCCAGTCCACGCACCGTTGAGGTCCGCGTCGTCGAACTCAAGTCTTCGAGTTCGGTAAAAACCCACCATCAGTTACAGGCGGCGATCTACTCACTGCTACTCGAGTCTATGCTGGAGGAGACAAACGTGAACGTCACTGCCAGCATAGTCTCACAGGAACCAGAACGGAAGGACCTCGCAGCTCTCGTGACCTCTACTGGCATCCTCGACCTACGGCGTGTCGGCACCTTCGACCTCGATACCCGCCAGAACGATATCCAGCTTCTCCTCGAGTCCGGCGGTGCGCTCGACTCGGAACTCCTCGACGGCGATGAGATGCGGGAGTCCGGGGATCCACCCACCTACCGAATCGATGCCCGCTGTGACGACTGCGCCAAGCAATCGAAGTGTATCGCGTATGCGGTTACAAACCACGAACTTTCCTTGCTCGGGCTCACTGAGGGCGTACAGGAGTCACTCATCGAGCTGGGCATCGAGGAACTCAACGACCTTGCGACACTCTACGACTGGCCGACCGAGAGTCAGAATCGGAGAGCCACCTCATATGTGGATCCGCGCCCGAATGATCCGGAACTCGTCACGCGTGTCCTCCGGGAGACTGAGATATCGAACCTCCGTGATACGGCACAGATCGCTCACCGATTCCTCCGACAGATTGACCCTGAGTATGAAGCCCAGTGGGAACAACAAGCCGAACAGGCCGGTCCGTGGGGGGATTACCTCATCGGTACCGGGCGAAACCTCCCGGATGATGACCCGCCGGATAACTTCAATCCCGATTATCCTCGAAAGTCGCTCGTACGCGTCTATCCCTACGTCCAGTACGATTTCGTTCGAAACCGGGTCGTACTTCTCGCAGCGAAGGTGACGTCTAGTCGGCACGAGGGGGACTCCGACGATGGCGTGTTTATCGTAAGCCAACCGGATGGGCTTCCGAATCTAAACGACGAACGGAAAGATCAGGAGGAACGTCGATTGATCGAATCCTTCTTCGAGAAACTCTCCACCGCCGTGAACGAGGTTCGCCCTGACCTCGGCGAGGAAGGGTACAGCGACACGGAAGGGTTCCTCCACGTCTATCCGTACGGTAACTCCCAGCGCCATACACTCATCGACGCTGTAAAGCGCCATCCCGACTCGGAGGCTGCACAGGCTATTCGGACGCTACTCGGTTATCGTGAAGACATTGATCAGATGGGCGTAAGCGTCCTTCGCGATGAATTTCGCGACAGACACGCCTTCCGGTACCCCGGGCTGGGGGTCGTCCAAACGGCTGCACAGTTCTACTCGCACAACTCGGACCTCGACTGGGAGGGGCCACGAGATCAGAGCGAGACCGCGCTGAAGCGAGTGTTTGCGCTCGGCTTTTTCGAGACGACGGTTTCGTACGATTCGATGGGTTCTCGGATTCTCCTCGATTTCGAGGGCGGCCTGAAGATTGCCTCCGACCACATGAACGATGAGTACCCGATTGTCGGCCGGAATCAGGATACGCTCCCTCTAGAGTATCTCTATGCCACCGACGAGTTCGACCTGCTGAAGCCGGACCTTGCTGATGACACCGAGATGCGGACCCAGATCGAACGCTACCGTCACCACACTGGCGCGGATTCCCCACGAATTACGCTGGGCGACATCGAGGACGTGGTTCATGCCATCTGTGATGCGTACGAACACATCGAGCGCGCGGTTCGAGATAAAGACGCGACGATGACGAAGCAGCCGATCGAGCTGAAAAACCTCCGACAGAACACACTCGGCGTGTCCGAACTTCAGTCGACCAGTCTCGAGTACCAGGAGCTGGAATTCGGGGCAAATCGACGGAAGCTGGAGTCGAAATATCGCACGCCGCTCAGCCAACGCACCACCAGTGGCCGCGCTATTCCGTTCGAGGTCACCGAACCGCCCGAAGAAGGCGACGATGAGACAGAGGGCCGGATGTGGCTCCGTGGCTCGATACTCCGGTCGCTCGGGGACGATTCACAGAATGGAATTCAATCCGACACACCACTCTCACTCGAGGAGGGTAGCTTCGTCGTGATGACGGCGCTGAAACGGAACGAGGATGGGACCTTAACCGAGGATGTGACATCTCCAGACCAGATCGCGAATCAGGTCCTGGGACGCCTCACCGACGTCGACACCGGCGCTGGCACCGTTCGGGTGTCCTTCCTTGGGGCCCAAAACCGGTCTAGGGAGAAGTTCAAGCCGAACCACGTCGGTTGGACGAGCGACGAGGACGATCGTTTTGAACGCCAGTACGTTGAGGAAGGAATGAGATTTGTTCTCGATCCGGCCCTTGACGACTTCGTCGCTCACCGGGCGCACGTTGCACTACAGAACGCCAGCCAGAACGATGTCCACAATCGACTGGTGAATCTATACGACGACGAAATTGCGGATGCCCTCCGAAGAGACTCCCCTCAGTTCGACCCCGATGATGTCCGGTCGTTCCTCGAACAGTTCAACCGGGTAATGCCCGAATCGACGAATCACGACCAAACTCTGTTTGTCTCACAGACCGATCATACGGTGGCCGCGCTTCAAGGTCCGCCCGGTACGGGGAAGACCAGGTATGCATCCGCGCCAGCAATTCTTGCACGAGCCGAGGCCGCATCGGGAACGTTCTCGGGTGTCGCTACGGCTCACTCACACAACGCGGTCGACGAGGTTGCGAGAGCAGTCGCCGACGCTCAGCAACGGCTCGCCGAAGCGAATGTGCTCGAGGATGCGCTTCTCGTCCGCATACAGCCTGGCGCTCGATCGGACGATCTGCCTGACAACATCCGAGAGTACAGAGCGTATGATGATCGCGAGGAGCTACAAGAGATCTTCGAGAAATATGTCCTCGCAAACGATGCGCCGGGGCCGCTCATCCTCTTCACGACACCTGTAACACTCCGGAACTTCGTGAACGGCGTGCGCTGGTCAATCGACGATGATGCGGACTCCGTCGAAGAGTTCATGGCCGATGGTCGTTCGCGACTGTTCGACTTCACCCTCGTTGACGAGGCGAGCATGATGGATCTGCCACTGCTGTTTCTCGTCGGTGCATTCCTCGGCCGGGACAAGCAACTGATGCTCATCGGGGACCACCGCCAGATGCAGCCTATCCAAGCACATGATTGGGAAAGCGAGGATCGCCAGACGATTGAAGAAAACACACCAGCGGTCTCAGCACTGGACTTTGTCCGGTTCCTCCGTGGCGACAAGGACAGTAATTTCGAACAGTTCGATCGGGAGCCGCCGACGTGGCCCGAAAAGGACGCAGTGCTCCCGATGGATCAGCTCAAGCTCACCTACCGACTCCCGCCCGCAATGGCCCGTTTCGAGACGGATCTATTCTACCACCGGGACAACATCACACTTGAATCAGCTGGTTCGGCAGAAACGATCCCAGACGTCAAAGATGGTAATCTTTCTCCCTGGGTGAATGCCGCACTCGATCCTGAAACACGAATCACCGTCATACTACACGACGATAATGTCTACACGAAGAACAGCCCCGTCGAGGCATACTTGGCTAGCAAGGTTCTTGATCCACTCCCCCTTGTTGCTGACGAGCCCGAACACGACGAACTCAGCGCGGGTGTCGTTGTCCCCTTCCGCCTGATGCGCCGACGGATGCAAAATTGCATCGACCTAACTGTCGATACAGTTGAACGATTCCAAGGTGGTGAGCGCGATGTGATGGCACTGGCGATGACTGCCGGCAACCAGGGGTACGTGAACCAGGTTTCCGAGTTCCTGCTCGACGCGAACCGGTTCAACGTCGGTGCCAGTCGGATGAAGCGGAAGCTCTTCATCGTCGTTTCGAAATCGCTGTTTCGGGCAGTCAGTAGTGACCCTGAAAAGTACGAACAACAGAAGGCCTGGAAACAGCTCTACCAAAACCTCATTGCAGATCAAGAGCCCGTCGAGACTACCCAGCTCTCCGGGTCTGATGTCGAGGGACTCGGCGACCGAAAGGTCTCTGTGCAGGTGTACACCGGGTACCAAGACTAACGGATACGAGAGGAATACCCGCGAAAACACAGTCATTCGGACCAGCGCTACCATCCACGATTTATATGATGTGGTACGAGCCGACGAACGTGCTATAGCCCGCGAAATTAATCGAGCCGCGAACGAACCTTTATGAAGTGAATATTGTGCTTCTTGCCATTCTCATACGTGATCCGACCGTTGTCGAGATCAAAACTCACCTGCCCATTGTGGTATCCAGTTCGTTCGATCTCACGGAGTTTGTCCCGGTCGCCAATCTTCCAGCAGATAATCTTACTAATGCTACCAAGCGGTTTATCTTCCTCAAAGTGGTCAGTCAAGCTCTGGTGGACTGAGCTTCCATAGATATGCCCATTCTGTTCAACAAGGGCGTTCACGTCTGCGCCGAGATCCAAGTCTTCGACCGATATCACCGGCTTCGCTCCTTCGCGGTTTGAGCGTTCGAGGCCGAGGATTACCTCTGCTTGATTAGAGGCCTTGAACTGGTTACGTTCCCTGACAATCTCTTCACGTTCTTCTATTGACTGCTGCTGAGACTCGGCTTTTCGATCGAGTTCTGCAACCCGTCGATGATCTAGATACTCCTTGAACCATGGATCCGATCCCACCTTCGACAAGAAATGGTTTAATTCGTCGGAGATAGCTTGATATATGGGGCTTGATTTGTTCCGAATCTTCTCCCTGTTGGCTGACAGCTCAATGTCCTGGGAGTTTGCGATAAAGAAAAAGTGAATGAATTCGTTGTCGTGAGATATCGCTTCATTGAGTCGCTCTACCTTGATATGATCCTTAGCAAGCCAGATACCAAACTGGGCTGAATGGCGACCATACGTTGGAAGCTCATCACGAGCAGCCTTCCCCCCGATCATCCCGACGACCTCTATCTCCGTCGTGTCCCCATTATCTGCCTCGATTTCGAGCGTACGAGGTCCGTAGTGCTTACACATCCGCTCTTCCGGGAACTGACCGTCACCTGGTTCTAGATGCTCATCTGGGAACTCTAGTTTATTATTGGTAGTTAATTTGTCGCGGGAGTCATCGATCTCCTCGCCGAGTTCAACAGTGATATCTAGCTCGTGGAAATCGTCCGGATAGAAGTGATGCCTCGTTGATCCAGCTAGGGTTTTCCACTTTAGATAGTGCGCAACCTTGTTATATGTGAGCGATTCAGGAGAAAATCCCTGACCGGATTTGAATCCGATAATTTTGATCTTCGTCCAATGTCGATCAGAGGCAACTGAGGATTCACTTACCTCGTATTCAGGAAGAACCCGATCATTGAGTTTCTCCCATGGACGTTCCATCGTCGCATTGAGCGCCGTCCCGTTTTTTCCAGTATTGACAACTATCCGGTCACTCTTGTAGAATATTTTAGTCCCGTGCCCTTTGTATCCGATGGAGTCGTCTGTTGGATCAGTCTTCGTGGAGTTCCCAAGGTCAAAGAAAGACTCGAGTTCGGACTTATTCATCCCCCGTCCGTCATCTTCAATTATAATCTCTGAGCCCCTTGGCCGGCTCTTAATGCTAATGTTCACCTCGCTAGCTTCCGCATCAAAGCTATTTGAGAGTGATTCCCGGATCACCTCAAGTGGATCCTCGAAATCACTCGCAATTTCTAAAAATTCGTTTACCTCGTTGACTTTCGGTTTCTTTGTCTCTTTCATGTTAGAAGTATCCTCCAAGTGATTCGTTCACGACGCGATGTGAGAAGCGCCGTAATGCCTTGTGTCTGCCAAGTGTTTCTTCCAGATATTCCGCAAGTGCATTAGGATCCGACGATCGAATGCAGTCCCTGATCTCTGCCACTTCCTGTTTCTGGGTAATGAGATTATGCATTGCGACCGGACCCAAAATATCTTTCCGATATTCGGCGTTGCCCTTCATTCTATCTACGAGGTCACTGTCCGAACACACCGGACAGTTACACTCGGAAAAGTCGACGTTATCGAGCGGCTTTGATCTAGCCAGGGACACATCGTACTTTCCATTGATGGCAGAATGGAGATACGAAGAAGAATCGAACGAGTCAGCACCGACAGCTGAGAGGAGCGGAATAGCACTCGACGAAATTCCGAGGATATGAAGAGGAAGATCGTCAAACCCCCAGTCCCTGAGGACTGCGCGGCAATCTATGACGGCATCAATGAGGCGTCCTTTGTTATCTTTTAGCGGTACAAGGCCACCCAGCGCGATCCCATCAAATTTTTTGTGTACGCGCGAAGAACCGACGATCTTATCGATTTCACTTATAAATGTATCCAACATCGAGTAATCATAGCCCTGAAGTGTGAGGTAACGGGCACTGTGTGTCCCTTCCGAGATGTCGAGAAACTGAACGACATTTTCTGCGGTCTGACGGGCCTTCTCTACTCGAGTTTCATAGCTATCGTCTTGCGTTATTGGTTGATCAAGATTCACCAATATATCTCCACCTAGACGATTCTGTATCTCATAGATCTTTTCTTGATCAATATCCACTTCGAAATCACTGCCATCCAGTTCGTACCCGCCTAGAAATTTGAACCCACCCGAGTCAATGAAGAGGGTTCCATCAAAGCCTTCGAAGAGTTCTCGCTCTTTAATCGGCTCTGCGATGTAATCCTCATATCGC
This sequence comes from Halosimplex amylolyticum, assembly GCF_051414035.1. Lineage (NCBI taxonomy): Archaea > Methanobacteriati > Methanobacteriota > Halobacteria > Halobacteriales > Haloarculaceae > Halosimplex > Halosimplex amylolyticum. The sequence goes on from NZ_JBLKNW010000002.1 coordinate 967,390, forward strand.
TCTCGCGTGATGTTGTAGTCAGTGAGGGAGCTAACTGAAGTCATCACACCATCGAAGAACTCGGAGTAATCACCACCGTTAATGACATCATGACCGACCATGAACTCCTTCATAGTCCGATGAATCCCTCCTCCATACATGCTATCGGCAGTACCTCCCGCATAGAAATTCAGCACTGGGAGTAGGTTGGGCGTCTCGAGTTCTGTATCCTTAATCCGGAGTGTTCCCGATCGAGCGTCGCCAGTCGTTGCTTTCACTTCGAATTCAGCAGCCACTGTGTCACTGGATTTCAACGACATCTAGTTTGCCACCTCGAGCGCTGAATCATCTCCGCGTATGACCCGCTTCAGGATATGTCCTTTGTATCCAATGCCGTCCCCTTCGATAACAGTGACTACAACATCGAGGTCCCGATCGAAGCTCTGGATAGCATTCTTGTACTCTTCTCCCATATTGATGATTACTCGACTATACTGCTCCTTCCGGATCAATTCTCTAAGATCCGACACTACTTCGTCGCGAAGTTTCTCAGCGCGTTCCCTGTCCATTCTTCTATCGTAGTATTCTACCTCTTCCTCGGGGTGCAAAAGTCCGTGTTCGGCTGAGAGAATCCGCAAATCCAGACCAGAACGTCGCTCATCATGCCTCATCGCTTTCTTTATAATCTTGTAGAAATACCCGGTGTAGAGCTCTAAAGCGGGAAGTGTCCCCTCAACCTGTTCTTTCGAACTTGAACAAGACTGGAGTAGTAGCAGAGACATACCAACCGATATTGTTTGCCCGACCTTATGCTTTTCCACAACACCCAGGAGCCACAATTGTCAGTTGTAATTGGTGTAGCTATTGAAGTATGGCTAATACTAATGGCCTGGAAAAGATTGTAGTGATCAGAAGCGTAGCGTCGTGCCTGAGTCTACAGAATTACTGCTCCCGAACCTACACATTGGAGAGGTTATAGGTATACAATCTGTTTTCGATAGTCCGCACAACTCCTTGCCGATCTTGACAGCAACCCGATTGAAAAATGCCAATATTCGTACCATATACTGCAATCACTTTAGTGGAGTTGTTCCATTCCTGCCATAAAGTGGGCGCATTAATGCTCGCTCATTAAGCCCTTGAGAAGGCCGGCGATAGTGAGTATTGCCGAACAGGCACTGCCGCATAGCTACGTATCAGTTACAATCTCGCCATCAAGATAGTCACGAAGTTCACGCATATTCCGGGATCGGAAGAACTCCGTCAGCTGGAGTGCCTCGGGGTCACGGGGGAAGACAGTCCCACGGCCGTACGTATCGAACGCGGTTTCGATGACCTCGCGATAGGTCTTGCTGGTCACGTACCCGACAATCTCGTCGAACTGGTCGCCGTTGCGGTCGAGAAACTCGACAAGTCGGTCCGTAACGAGTTCCATCTGGGCCTCGTCCTCTTTCGCGAGCACGTACTCGTACTCGAGGACTGGTTGTTCCTCCTCGAAATCCTCCGGGACAGGGCCGTACATTCCCGAGACGGTGACCTTGTGGATGTTCTCCCGGTGGCCACCTAGCTTCTTCGAGAGCACGGAGTGCGTCCGCGACTCGGCGTAGGGCTTTTGCTGGCTACACGGGATGACGAGGAGGACGTCTTTCTCCGAGGGTGGTTCGTACTTGCGAGTCAGGACGTCGAAGTCGTGCGGACTATGCTTGAGCGAGATTGTCCGACTTTCCGTCGTCTCGTCGACGCCTGCGTCGAACGTCGAGAGCTTCGCCTGGTCGCTTGTGAGGTCCATGCCCGCGACGAGGTCATACGCGCCTCGTTCCTCAAGGTCCGCTTGCAAGCCGAGATTATCGTGGAGCTGTGCTTCCTTGAGCCCCTTTTTGATGTCGTCGTCCTTCCTGGCCACCTCGATGACGTAGTCCAGGAGCGTTCCCTGCCGGATCTGCTCCCTGACGCGCATCAATTCCTGGTTGTACACCTCGAAGTTGTGCCTCGCCAGGTGCGCGTAGTAGTCGCTCTTGATGAACTCGCCGTTGGCTTTCCGCTCCTCGCGCTCGTCGTAGCCCATGTCGCTGTTCAAAATGTCCATAATCTCCTCGTAACTCTCGACCTCGCTCTCGGGCCCACAGAGCGTACAGTTGGGCATGTCACAGGGAAAGTTTCCGTCCTCGTCGATGTACGCCGGGAGGTCCTCCAGAGCGATGTTTTCCCATTCGCCGGGTATGACATACTTCCTGTACTTCGAAGCTTGGACGTGGCTCGAACAGTCGAACGAGTCGACACCGAGGAGCGCTAGCAGTGATACCTGCTTGCCGCCGATTCCGAAGACGTGCAGTCCAATCTCGTCTGCGCGCCCCTCGGGGATGGCTGCTTTCGCCCCCTGGATGAGCTTGACCAGCACGTCCATACTGCTTCGGAGGGGGACGAGCGATCCGAGAGCGAACCCCTCGAAGGCGCGGTTGAGACCTGCCTCGTCCACTGCCTCGATGAAGTTCCCCACGTACCAGCTGACCGTCTCGAAGTCGGTTCCGTGGAGAGCGACGTACACACCGGGCTCGTTCCCCTCGGCTTTGCGCCGTTCGAGGTGTTCTCTCGCCCGCTCGTTGTCGCTGTTGCCCGCGGTCAACAGCGACGGGTCGTCGATGATCCGCAGGCACTCCACGGCGCTCTCGATGCTCTGCTCCATCCGCTCCATCTTTTCCGCTTCCTTGAGGTCTGGTGGAATCGGATAGTCGAGTGTCGCGATGATATCGGCCCCGAAATCGAGCTGGAGCCCCAGGATACTTGCCGGGTTGGTGTAGAGGCCCCAGTCGTTCTCGGTGCCGCCTTCGGTTGGCGCGTCGCTGAACGTGTTCGAATTCATCAGCTTGAACCCGCCCGAGTCGATGAACACCGGTGCATCGAGGTCCGGATACCATTCTTGGAACGACTGTGTTCGCCAGTGTTCGTTGAGGTTCTCCGGTGTAACGCCGAAGTCCGTGAAGCTCATCGCCTGGAACATGACCCCCTGCAGCTCATCGTTCGAAAAGAGGTTCTCGCGAAGCCGGGACCAGATGCCACCCGAGTTCGTCGTCGAACCGCCGATAAGATTGACCACGGGAAAGAGCGCCGGCGTATCGACCGGTCCGTTGGGAACGTCGAGTTCTCCAAGCCGGCCATAGCCGTCGTCGCCGACCGACGTCACCCGGAAGTCTGCCATAGATCAGACACCGGTACTCGATCGGCCCAGATAGGTCCTTCGCCTCCCGGGTCCTGTGTGAAGGATCTGACTATCGGTACTCACGGGTCTTCCTGGTGTCGTCCGACCACGGCTCGGATCATCATGACACGCTGTGGTGAAATTCCGTCTATCGCCGTGAGTTCGTCGTCGGTGGCTTGGTGGAGATCGGCGAGGTACTCGTAGCCTGCAACACGCAACGCCTCCGTGGCCGAATCCGGCAAACCACGCATGTCCTCGACTGGTGTCGACGCAAGGTCTGAGGGATTGACCGCCGCTCCACCAGACGTCCCTCCATCTGCCGTTTCCCCACCTGAATCCCCGTCATTGCCACTGGATGTCTTATCGTCCGGACCGTCCTGGATAAAGACGGGAGGCTCTGCAGGGAATTCGTCGAGCAGGGCCCGCGCCTGCGTTAACTCTGCTTCGGACTCGACGAGTACCGGGAGCGGGACGTCACTCTCGGGGGCGATGGGGATGATCCACGATTCGAGTTCGGCGAGTGATTCGTCCAGTAATGCCGTTATCGCCGGCGAGAGTGACTGAGTCGCGACCACCTCGAACTCCGTAATCCGCTCCGACGTACCGTACTCCTCGCGGTACTCCGAGATCGAAAACGGGCTCCTCTCCATCAGCTGTCCTCCGTAGCCACTGTCCTGATCGCCCCATCCCTGCTCGGTGATGATCAACCTGGCATCGTCCATCCACTGCTGCTGGGGATCAGTGTCAGGGAGGTCAGTCCTGGCCGATTCACGTATCGCTCGATGGATGATCCCCAAGCTCCGGAACGCGTCGTAATGCTCGGCCAGTGGTGACGGGTTGTCCTCGACAGCTGGCTTCGTTTCGTCGTCACCCTCGACCGATTCGTCCGAACCATCGCCTGTCTCGTCCACCGTCGATGGTTCGTCCGTGTCGTCATCGCTCGAACTGTCGTCTCCTGGTGGTTCGTCCTGCCCGGACCTGGTGTCGTCGTCTCGCTCACGGCGGACACGTCCCTTGTCCGCGTCCGTCACGTCCGACGGACTAGTCTGATCACCGAATGCCGCGGCAAACCAGTCAGTGGAGACCGTGGGGCCGTCGGGATGGTCGTCGATTGCTGTCGCGTACGCCGTCTCGATGGCGGTCGCCTGCGGGTCACTGCGGACGCTCGGGGCACCGAGCTGTTCCAGCGTGACGATATCCGGCGCCACGCCGTCCTCGATCGACACTGCGGGCGGTTTGAGGATGCCGTCGGTGTCGGGTTCGAGCACCTGGCCGAAGAACTCCGCGATTGTCCGGACGAACGACTCGCCGTCGGGTTCGATCGTCGCGTCGGCTGGCGGTACCCCGACGAGGTGATAGAACGAGACCGTCTCCTTGCCGCCCGCGTCACGGAGCAGGCGACCGAGTCGCTGGACGAGGGACGTGTTCACACCACTGCCCGGGCGAGCGATGTTGATGCCGACTTCGACGGACTTGATGTCGTTCCCCTGTCCGATGCGTTTCCCGGGACCGATCAGCGCTTTCTCGTCGGTTTCGGCCTCGTCGAACGACCTGATAATCGAATCCTGTTTCGCCGCGTCCTGGTCCGCATCGAGTCGTCGGACGACGCGGTCGTCGTGCCGGTCATACAGTTCCTGCCAGATGTCCTTCGCCTCGCGGTAGGACCGGGTCAGCACGAGTACCGGCCGTCCATCCGAGAGTGCCTGTTCTGCCAGTTCGACGACTCCCGCGATGTCAGCGTCGAGATTGAGGCGATGGATCGTCCGGTTACCGACGCCACCTGCGAGCGTCTCGAGTTGCTCCGTTGGCGCTACGTCGTCGTCGCCGTGCTCCCGGAGCCCGGAAGCGAGTGCCGGCCCCGAGACGTAATCGCCAGCCATCTCGTCGATGGTGGGGTCCGGGAGTTCCGGCACTGCTTCTGCCAGGGCGTCGTTCTCGAGGTGGTACGTACCAACGTCGTACTCGACCACATCGTCGAAATGCCTGGCCGTCTCCCGGAACTGCGAAAGTGAGTCGGAATCGGTCACCTCGGCGAACGACAATGTCCACTCGAAGTCCGGAATCACGCCGTCGGCGAGTGCGAGCCGGTGCGTATAGCGATAGACCAGAGGGAACGACCGGTCAGCTCGCTGGACAAGTGACTCGAGTTGCTCGGTGATGCTGCCGGTCATCGCGAGGACGGGACACGAGGACTCGGTGAAAGAAACCAGATGGTCCCCCCATCCACCTCGCATCGAGTAGTTGTGTACCTCGTCGAAAATCGCCAGCCGGTAGTCGCTGGGATCGACGTCGTCCATGCTCCGCGCCGACCGGATATCGATGTGGCCCCACGGCAGCCGGATGCCGGACTCCCGTACCTGCGTGAACGCCGCCGGCGTGTGGCAGTGGTCCTGGAACATCCGCGCCCACTGGACGCCGAGCAAATCGTCCGTCGTGACGATGAGGACGTCGTTCGGGCGGTCTCGATGTGGGTCCGGGAGGTCGTCGTCGAAAATGTCCGAGAGACGTTGCTGGTCTGCGGGGTGAAGCGATCCCGAGTCGACGGCATGTGCGACGGCGGCGAGCCCGAGCACCGTCTTCCCCGTCGCCGTCGCCATGTCCACGTAGGCGTTCATGTCGTGGTGCAACCAGAGAGCGAGGCTCTCCAGCTGATGGTCCCAGAGCTCGGTCGACAGGTCCAGCTCCGCCAGCTGCGTCGTCAGTGTATCCGCGCCGTCTGAATCAGGCAGTGCCTCTTCGACGACCGAGGCTACCTCGGGGACCGACGTGAGTTCCGCGACGAGTTCGCGCGGCGTTTCAGCGTCGGCACGCAGCTGGCGTGCCAGTTGCGCAGATTGCCCCCGGGTCTGCCGCTGTACGTTGCGCGTGATGAATCGCGAGAGAATCTCCCCGGGCGGGACGTCGCGTCGATCGACCTGCTCGAGTCCCGCTTGCAATCCGGCGAATTCGACGAGAAGATTGCCCAGATCGAACGTGTCCGGGAGCGCCGCCGAGCGCGAGATATCTCCAGTAAGTGCGGCGATGCCGCGGAGATAGTGGCTACTTGCGGCTTTATCGAGATCGGCGCCGTCTGTCAGGTAGGTTGGCTGGTGTGACCGGGGATCAATAACGTAGTCCCCTTCGGTGAGTTTGCGGGCGACGTAATCGATGCGGTCCGGCCACTGGGACTTGTCGTAGTCACCGAGCAGGTCTGCTTTGAACGCCTGTTCGCCGCTTACGATGGCATCAATGTCGATATTGTTGCTGTTTGCCATACGTTAGGGGACGAAGCATCGCTCAGTTGTGGGGGCGATTGACACGGGTGATGCACGCTTTTTACCTATGCCCTCACAAATAGATTTGCGTCAGTACAGCTGGTGATCTGTCCGGAGAAAAACAGCTTCTTTCGGTGGTCGTTCGTCGTCGTCTCGGGATAGCCACTGCCGTTCATTCTGAACGTACAGACCGTCGATAGAAGATAATTGTAAAACCGAATCCGGGCGCTATTTGGGAAGATTTCAGCCCCCCTGGGGAGTGAGCCAGATGAACTCCGGAACGCCCTCTATTCTACATATGACGGCCGCTCGGCGTACTCAATCGGGTCGCGTGCATCGAGTTCCTGAAACGCCCTGAGCCGGAAGGCACACGAATCACAGGTCCCACACGCGGGCGCTTCCGCACGGTAACAACTCCAGGTATCCTCGTAGGGGACGTCAAGTTCGAGTCCCCGCTCGGCGATGTCCGTCTTCGACCACTCGACGAACGGTGCTTCGAGCGTAATCGACGTGTCTGGCTTCGACCCGACGTCGACGACCTGCTGAAAGGCGCCGAAGAACGCCGGTCGACAGTCGGGGTACCCGGCGAAGTCCTCCGAGTGAGCGCCGATGAACACGGCACTGCAGTCGTTGGCCTCGGCGTAGGAGACGGCCATCGAGAGGAGATTCGCGTTCCGGAACGGCACGTACGACGACGGGATCTCGTCGCTCTCCATGTCCGCGTCGGCGACCTCCATCTCCTGGTCCGTCAGCGAGGACGCGCCGATTTCACTCAGGTGGCTCGTCTCGATGTGCAGGAAGTCCGCGGCTTCCACGTGGTCTGCCAGCGCCTGCGCGCAGTCCTGTTCCCTGGCCTCCGTCTGTTGTCCGTAACTCGTGTGGAGGAGGAACAACTCGTCGTAGCCCTGTGCCTGTGCCTCGTAGGCTGCCGTGGCGCTGTCCATCCCGCCGGACGCGAGGACGACAGCGCGGGAGTTCTGTGTCATCGGTGAATTCACTCGGTCGTACGGACGTGCTGGTCGAATCGTCGCTGTTCGGCGTCGGTCAGGTCACCGACCGTGGTCCGGGTCACCGTCTCCGTCGCCGTCTCGACGCCGCGCATCGCTTCACAGAGATGCGTGGCGTGGAGTTCGACGACGACTCCTTCGGCGCTGATCTCCTCGGCGAGGCCGGTCGCGATGTCGCGGGTGAGTCCTTCCTGGATCGTCAGTTCCCGTGACTGCCACCGGACGTATCGGGAGAGCTTTGAGAGACCCACCACGCCGCCTCCGGGCCGGTAACCGACGTATGCCTCCCCGTAATACGGGAGGAGGTGGTGTTCACAGAGGCTGTAGAGTGGAATCCCGGTCTTCACGACGAAGTCGTCACTGGCCGCGCCGAACGTCCGCATCGACGGTTTCGCCGCCTCGCGGCCGCCCTCGGTCAGGGTTTCGAACGTCGCCGGTACGCGCCGGGACCAGGTTTCGACCAGCGTCTCGTCCATCGTGTCAACGCCGACGGCGTCGAGGAGGAGCCGAGCGCCCTCCTGTGCCTGTTCCCAGTCGATTGCCGTCTCTGCCGGGTGATTATCTGTCCGTTGCGTCTCGTCGGTGTCTGTCGTCAGGTGATCACGCATCGTCTCAGGTCCCCGGTGCGTCGTTCCACAGCGTGACGTGGAGCCGCGGCGTAAACTGGTAGCCGCGTTCCATCGCCAGTTCGGCGACGGTCTCACGCGTCTCTTCGAGGCGGTCGCGGTTCGCTCCTTCCGGCATGAGCAAGACGTCGGTGGCCCGGATGCTCGTGTTCGTCGCGTCGTCGATACGCTCGACAAGGTCGTCGATTTCCGGCATGTCAGTGCTGTCGGTCACGACGAACTTCAGCTGGAAGTCGTACGCCTCGACCATCCTGGACAGGGCCTCGATGTCGATCCGTCGCTCCTCGTGTCGTTCCTCCCACGCACCGGCCCCCTTCGGGTCCCGTTCGGGAGTCGGCGTACTCGACGCGAGCTTCGGGCTGATGCTCGCGAGGTCGATCGGGGCCTCGCGGTAGATCGTCCCGTTCGTCTCGACAGTCGTGTGATAGCCCGCTTCCTCGAGCCGTTCGAGAAGCGCCACACTGCGGTCGTGCATCATCGGCTCGCCACCCGTCAGCACGACGTGGTTCGCCTGGGAGTGGCTACGGATCTCCGCCAGGACGTAGTCCATATCCATCCAGGCGTGCGTCGGTTCCCAAGAGGTGTGGTACGAATCGCAGAACCAGCACCGCAGGTTACAGCCACTGGTCCGCACGAAGACGGACGGCACCCCAGCCAATCGTCCCTCTCCCTGGAGTGAGTAGAACAATTCGTTGATCGGTAGCCCATCCTGGTCCCCCTCGTTCATCGAATCGGAGGCGTCTGCATTCACCGGCATATTAGGGTCCAGCGCAGAGTTCGCTCGTTTCCTTGACCGTCACACCGACGTCAGAGACGGTCTCAGGGAGACGACGTTCCAGCTCCCGTTCGAGTGTCACTGCCATGACTTCGGCCGTCGGCGGTGCATCGAGGACGACCACTGCATTCCCGTCGCCGCTCGCCTCCATCGCCTCGATCAAGGGATCACCTGCCTCGAGGAGGAAACGGTGGTCCCACTCGGAGAGCACCTCGGTAATATCCCCTTTGTCGACGACCCATCCTTCCGTTGTTAGCTCGCCAGTGACGCGAACGGAGATCTCGTAATTGTGTCCGTGAGGCCGACTACACTTGCCCTCGTGGTGCTGGATGCGATGGCCCGAGCTGATCCGTATCGGGCGGTCACCGCCGACGACGAGTTCACGTTCGCCCGAATCGGCGATCACATCCTCTGAATATTCTTCCAGTATTCCTCGGGGCATATTCGGGCATCATCTGGATGGGACATAAAGCTATCCCAGTCTCACTGGATCACGAAACAGAGCGGCAAACGGGGCAGATAGTCGCTGACGATGGGCTCTCTGACACGTCAGATATCCCAATTGCTAAGGCCGATACTGTGAGTGCTATAGAGGAACTGCTCATGGGCTCGTTCGCGACGTCTGTACAAGTGCATCTCCGTGACCAGCTTGCGGGCCGCCACCCCGAACTCGAATGGGAAACCGAGTACCGGATCGCGGGGACACCCGTCGACGTTGCAGGAACGACGAATTCTCACCTGTATCTTCTCGAGCTGGAGTGGCGCCGGGCAGACCCGGCCGACAACGCAGCGAAGCTCTTCCGCCACCTCGACGAGGAGACGGTCGAGGGGACGACGGTGGTCCTGTTCCAGATTTTCACGGAGTACTACCAGCTGGCACGTGGCGGCGTCTCGTCGAAACGAAAGAATGCCGAGTTCGTCGGTCGCATAGCGACGGAGACGATCGATCAGCTGACCTACCGGCCGGTCGAGTTCGAGCTCGATCCACCGAAACGTGGCGCGGACCGGCCGGCAGGCTGGGAAGAAGTCGCCGACGAGACCGCAGCCCGAGTCAGTGACTGGATCTCGAACGACGGGTCGGACTCGTAGTCCTCTCGGGATTCGACGTCGCTACTCACTCGACGACGGTCGTGCTGTTCGACGCCCACACGTGGCCGCCACCTCACCCGTGTGTCACGTCCATCGTGATGAGGACGTCACGAACAGCCTCCCAGAGTACGGTTCGGCCCCGGTCCCCGGTCTCGACGGCCTCCCAGACGGCCGATTTCACCTCCGAGGTTCGAACGAGACCGCCAGCGTGGATTTCCCTGGCAGCGGCCACGGTCGCACGCAGTACCTCCTCCCGGGTGTACTCGCCCACGAACGTCTCCTCCGGGAGCGATTCGTCGAGTGCCTGTTCGTCTGCCTCGTCGGGTTCAACTTGGCTATCTTTCAAAGGCGAATCCGACGCCCCATTCGCCTGCTGTCCACGAAACTCCTCGTTCGGGGTCTCGGGACTTGGTTCGGCCGTCGTTCCCGGGGCGTCACCTGAGCCAGCAGCAGTGGTGTCCCGATCACTACCCGATAATTCCGGATCAGGACCTGCGTCGTCCAGTCCCTCATCGGCCGATCCGGTTGGCGAGCCGAGCTCCTCGTCGAGCGGCGCGAACGAATCGGCGATTTCGCCGAGGATCCCTTCCTCTTCCCGCATCTCGTCGAAGGACACGTCCGGGGCCGGCGTATCCGGTCCAGGGTCGTACTCCCTGAGATGCTCGTGGGGATCGAGCTCCGGGTTGATGAGTAAGGGTTCGAACTCCCCCTGTTCGAAGATTCGGTCGTACTCCGCGAGGATTCCTGCCAGCGCGTCGCGTCCCTCGGGCGTCACCTCGTACGTCGCATCGGGAGTGACGGCAGTTCCCCCTGCTGTGTCGCCCACTCGTTCTTTCGCCGGTCTGGACGTATCCACGGTTTGGCTGATGAGATGTCTCCGGAGAAACCGGCTGAAATAGCCACTGTCGTCGACCGAAATCCCAGCTGTTTCACTGAGGAGCCGTTCGGGAACGAACCGTTCCCGATCGGCCATAGCTTCGGTGAGAGCGAGATATTCGTCGTGGGTCGCGACGAGCCAGAGCATATCGTACACGATGGGATTGTACTCGGCCGGGGGCTGCGGAACGACGTCGAAGAGGAAGTCCAGGTCGTCCGTCGAGAACCCCTGCCGCAGCAGCATGTGTTCCCCTGAGAGACCGCGCTGGAGCAGAATCTCGAAGAGCCACCGATACCGCTTCAGCAGCCTGACGAGTGCCCACTGGCAGTGTTCCGGTTTGAAGTAGACCGTATGGACACCCCTCGCGGCGGACTTGGAGGGTACGAGTCTGAGTGAATCGAGCTCGTGTTCCTGCAGAAAGTGCTGTGGCTGGGTCTCGAGTTCGTCCAGAAACAGCGGGCCGTCGAGGAGCAACGAAACCGGAAACCCAGAATCCGAAGTCATTCGTTGAGAATTTCCTGACGTTGTATATCGATTCTGTGGCCTTCTCATTCTCCGTAACCGTCTGTGTTAGCGATACTGATCTCACCGAACCGATTAGCCACTAACACACATGCTCCAGACACTATGGTCACGAGTGAGCCCGGTCGGTGACCAATTTGAGGCAGCTACATTCAAATACACATATCCCACAAGTGTGGGTGTACTGAGAATGCCCTCTTCAAAGGATCAATTCGTTGCCACTGATATCCCACCGATCGATGCCGATGGTCCGCTTCGGCTCGCGTTTTCGGACCCAGAGCGGACGCCATCTTTCTACCGGTGGCTGTCTGCGAATGCGACCAAGAACTCCGTGATTCTCCTCTCAGAAGATATCTGGGAAGAACTCGATCAGGCCTTCCCACTCAATGCAAAGTTTACGTCACTCAGATCAGACCTGAACCTACAGGTACGCGTTGGCGAGTGCCCTACCACCCCTCTGCTTCTCATGACAGATTCACAAATCGTCATGGGCGTCGGGTTCGCTGATTCACTTCGATTTGTACCGGTCACTGATGAGGAAGCTGGTCGACATCTCGGATCTGACTTTAAGTCAGTCTACGCTGACGGAGAACCGGTCTCTACCGACGTCCCGTCTTGGAGTGAACTGTTGGCGCAGCTGGAAGAGAGAGTTGGGACTGAGACCAGAGACGAGTATCGGCGACTGATATCCGCTGCCGAATCGTCGGACCTCACCTCACTAGACGAGGTCTCTGTAGCCCTCATCGCGGCGGCCTTGTCCGGAGCACTGAACTACGAGATCTCTTCGTGGGGTGAAGAGATGAACGTCGCCAGTAAGGCGACGTTCTCTCGGCGGAAGAAAGAACTCGAAGAACAGGGAGTGATCGTTACGGAGCGAGTTCGGGTCGATGTCGGTCGTCCACGGCAACGTCTGCGTATCGACTCCGCGGCTTCAGGAGTGGACCTCGAAATCGGTGTAGAAGAAGAAGACATCGGGATCGGGGAAATAGACGAGCCGGATCCCAGTGAGTCCCAAACCTCAGATCCCACCGACGACGAGGAATCTCAACCGGATGGATCAGAGACTGATAGTGACTCAGCTGACGACTTCATCGACATTCTCGACGAGGAGTTGCAAGAGGTAATCGCGGACGACGGGGGCACGTAACGATGCTCAATGAACAGAGAGCGGTTGCCCATGCTGGCCAGGCCATAGTTGCTCAGGCCCGGATGCTCACAGCATTCTCGCGGTTGTAACGAAGAACATGTCTCAGCTCCAACCACCCGACTGGATCGGACCGCGAGAATACCAGCGGACGGCCATCAAGCAGTGGATCAACGCCGACGGCCAGGGGATACTCCATATGGCGACGGGGACAGGGAAGACCATTACGGCGCTACTGGCAGCGTCACGAGTCGCCGAATCGATCGAGCGAGGGCTCTTTCTCGTCGTCACCGTCCCGTACCAGCATCTCGTCGACCAGTGGGCCGAGGAACTGAACGAGTTCGGTATCACGCCCGTCCGCGCGTATCAGTCGCGGAAGAACTGGCAACCCCGCCTCGAACGCGAACTGCTCGAGTTCAATCACGGGTCCCGGTCGCTGTGCGTCGTCGTGACGACGCACCGGACGCTCTCGATGCAGCCCGCCCAGCAGACGATTGGCAGGGGCCGGGGACCGATGATGCTGATCGCTGACGAAGTCCACCATCTCGGCGCCGAACAGATGCGCACGGGACTCTCCCAGGAGTTCGACTTCCGGCTGGGTCTCTCGGCGACGCCAGAGCGCTGGTACGACGACGAGGGAACACGTGTGCTCGACCGGTACTTCGGCGACACAGTGTTCGAGTACGGACTCGCCGAGGCGATCGAAGCCGGGGCGCTATGCGAGTACTACTACATCCCCCATATCGTCGAGTTCGACGCCGAAGAACTCGAAGAGTACAAACGTCTCACGGCGAAGATCGGTCGGCTATCGGGAGGCAACTCCGACGTCGCACTCGAAGACAACCCCGGACTCCAGCAGGCACTGTTCAAACGCGCCCGTCTGGTGGGAACTGCCCGGCGGAAACTGGACATCCTCGTCGACCTCCTCGAACGAGAACGCGAGGTCAACCATACCCTCGTCTACTGTAGCGATGGATCGACGGGTATCGAATCAGGAACGGGACAGCGCCACGTCGACGCGACGACGGACCGTATCCGATCGGAAAGTGACCTCACCGTCGACCGGTTCACTGCCCGAGAGTCGCAGGCCGACCGCGAACGACTACTCGAACGGTTCGACGACGGCAGTATCGACGTCCTCACCTCGATTCGCTGTCTCGACGAGGGTGTTGACGTCCCCGCGACACGGACTGCCTACATTCTGGCCAGTACCAGCAATCCGCGACAGTTCGTCCAGCGCAGGGGGCGCATCCTTCGGAACCACCCGGGCAAGGACTTCGCCGTCATCCACGATTTCATCACCGTCCCGAGCGTCAACGGCCGGCCCGCATTCCTCTCCGGAAGCGAGTTCGACGTCGAACGACGCCTGCTGGAGAAGGAGCTCGAACGCGTCTCGACATTCGCCGAAGCTGCCCGTAATCATCCCGACGCCGAAGTGGATGGCGTTCCGACGACGGATGGATCGCTGCAACGGCTCAAGCGCCAGTACGATCTTCTTGGCAGCTGAGTATCACATCAGATACTGCTCAGTCGTGGAATAAACTGGAGACAACCTGCATACGGGTGGTCCGTTACAAGATATAAGTAGGCACAGTGTCTGGATGTGGTGATGACGGACAGCAACGAGGATATCTCCATTCCTGACGAAACGTTGGCCCGCATTACCGACCGGGTCTTGGAAGCCGAGAAGAAGAAACTCAATCTCGATAATCCACGCGGTGTTATCAACCAGATCGAGGAGATCATCGAAGAAGAAGTCTACTGATGAAGTTAGACACACTTTCCCTCCAGAACTTTCGCCAGTTTCGCGACGAGGAGATCTCGTTCGCACGCGGCGAAACACGAAACGTGACGGTCATCCATGGGTCGAACGGCTCCGGGAAGACCACCCTGTTGAATGCGTTCACCTGGCTCCTCTACGAGGAGGTCGATTTCGATACCCGTCCAGACAGACTCGCCAGTGAGGGCGCGATGGCTGCGGCGGATCCGGGCGACGAAGTGACCGTCTCGGTCACGCTCGAGTTCTCGCACGACGGTGCCGAATACACTGCGACGCGAACAGCCACGTACGAAAAGCAATCGCCGGCGGATTTCGACGGCATCCTGAACGAGCCGAATCTCGTCGTCGAGTACGACGATGGCAACGGTGTCAATCGACCGGAGAACCCCGGCGAGGTCCTCAGCCAGATCATCCCGGAACGGCTGAGCGAACTGTTCTTCTTCGACGGAGAGGACATCGACGAACTGGCAGGCATCGACAACCAGGACCGCATCCAAGAGGCCATCCAGAACATCATGGGACTGACGATTCTGGAACGGGCTACTCGCCACCTCGACGACGCCGCAGGTCGCTTCGAATCGCAGGTCCAGGAGAGCGCCAGCGAGGAACTGCGGGAGCTGATAGACGAAAAGCAGGCGACCGAGGCCGATATCGAGGACCTGGAACAGAAGAAGCAGGACAAGAAACGTGCGATCGAGCGGGTCGGGACGGAGATTTCTGACATCGACCAGAAGCTCGAACGTCTCGACGAGAGTGCGCAACTGCAGGAGAATCGAGAAGAGTACCAGGAAGAGGTAGCGACTCTCGAGGAAGAAGTCGACGAGATTAACGCCCAGATCAAGGCGGCGATTACGGAGAACGGATTCATCCCGCTCGCGATGCCCCTGATCAGGGAATCTGCACAGGAGATCGACCAGCTCCGGAAGGACGGTATCATTCCCTCGGAGCTGAGCGACGACTTCCTCAACTCGTTGCTCGAGGCCAAGCAGTGTATCTGTGGTCGTGACCTCGAACACGATTCCGAGCCGTACGACCACGTTGCCTCGCTCCGTGGTGAGGTTGCATCCGACGGCGTCGAGCAGGGCGCACTTCGAGTCGTCGGTCACCTCAGGCAGTTCACCGATGGCCGCTCGGAGTTCTTCGACGACGCCGACGTACTCATCGAACGCCGGCAGGACAAACACGATGAGATCGACAAACTCGAAGAACGCATCTCGTCGATCAGTTCGGAACTCAAAGGGCTCGATGCGACCACCCCCGACGGGCAGTCGATCAGTGACCTCGAAACCGAGCGGGAAAACAAGCAGCAAGAAAAGGAACAGCTCATCGGAGACAAGGGTGGCATCGAGGAGCAGATCTCCTCAAAACAAGCCGAAATCGAAGAGCTCGAGTCGGATATAGCCGAGCAGAAGGACGAACAGGAAGAGACCCAGCTCGCGCGCCGCAGACAGCGTGCAGCAGAACTCGTCCAGGCCGACCTCGCGAACAACTTCGAGGCGCTCAAGGATAAAGTCCGAACGTGGTCGAACCGCGAGGTAAACGATACCTTCGGGGAGATCGCGAGCAAGAACCTCCAAGCCGAAATCACAGAAGAGTTCGAACTGAAAATCCAGCAGTCCGTCGAAGACCAGCAGGTCGAAGTCGACAAATCGACCGGTGAGCGCCAGATCGCCAGCCTGGCGTTCGTCGGCAGTCTCGTCAAAATCGCCAAGAAGCGCTACGAGGATGGTTCTGAATCGGAGTATTTCACTGGCGGCATCTACCCGCTGGTCATGGACTCCCCGTTCGGTGCACTCGACAAGTCCCACCGACGGGAAGTGAGTCGTATCCTCCCGACCCTGGCGTCACAAGTCGTCGTCTTCGCCACCGACTCACAGTGGGAGGGGCCCGTCGAAGAAGAGATGACCGACATCGCCGGGAAGCAGTACTGGCTCGACTTCGACGACGGTGAGGGAACGAACAGCGCGCCGCGGACGCGTATCAAGGGCGAGCAGGCCGCACAAGCAGGTGACTGACAATGGGAAAACCACTGATCACGTACGAAAAGGGCGAACTGTACGAGCAACTCGTTGACGAGCACGAGGTGTTCGAACACTACTACGAAGTCCTCGTGTTCTTCGCTGTCCTCGGGTACCGCGAGGGGAACGTGAAGCGCGAGAACTACAAAGGCTCCGACGAGACGCAAAGCGACGCCGGCCTCCATAATATCCATTCTCGCGACCTGTTCCACACTATCGCAGCCTGTCTGGCGTTCCAGGACACGGGCGAGCCAGAGGCTCTCGTGGACCCAGAGGAGCAAAAGCGCGTCATCGCCCAGTACGCTGCTGGCGGGCTCGAGGTCGCCAGGGAAAAGTTCGGCCAGAACGCCGGTGACCCGACAGATGCGATCGTCGACTACATCAAGTCCAAGGAGGAGGACGAGGATGACGACGAAATCGAGACCGAACTGCAGAACATCGTTGACTCGTTCGACGACGAGATGATGGGCTATGAATAGAGAACGTCAGCTGGCAACTCGGCCCCCAGTCACGGATAGCAGCTGTCTGCGAGGTTCCTGCCAAGCGACACTGAGCCAGTAGTATGCAAGGAACCAACGCAGACGTCCCGGTTCACGACTCACTCCACGTCACGGAGGCCGTCTCTCTGTACCAGAACGATGAATGGTGGAAGGCCGTCGTCACCTACCAGTTCGAAGGTGACTCGGATACCGACGAGACGGCGATGTACCTTTGGCACGACGACGGCGACGGGTGGACGCGCAAGAACAAGTACGTCATCAAGACGCCGGACGCTTGGGCCGTCGACCGCGAGCTCATCGACGACTACATCCGGAGTGACGCGCCCACGACCGAGACGACCGCGTTCCCGGTGAGCGACTACTACACCGTCGGCGCCGGCGAGACGGTCTTCCAGAGCGACAGCTGGTGGAAAGCAATCGTCAACATCACCGGGAAGGGCTCGTGGGAGACGAACGAGGTGATGGTCTACCTGTGGCAAGAGCAAGACGGCGAGTGGCGACGGCGGCAGAAGTACACCATCAAGCGGGTCAGCGACTGGGAAGAAGAGTGCGAGGTTATCGATGACCTGATGTTAACCGACCACGAGACGAGTGGTACTGGAAGTTCCGTCCAACCGGACGGCGACGTCGCTGCAGATATCGAAGCCCTCAGAGACGAACTCGAGACCCACCTCAGCGGGGAGTTCACCTAGCGTTGTGATGAGGATACCGTGCTCGTAATTGACTTAACTCTCTACGGAATCCACGAGACATGGGCACCGGCCGCCATCGTCTCACAGCTGTCGCCTCTCGGGCTACCGGCTACCTCTCGAATGGGAACGAACAGTGATTCATCTCACGACCAGCTTGGTCGACTGCCGTGGCGATTCGGTGGTTGGAACCCGGTAGCGCGGTGGTCACGATGACGGGAACGACGTGTCCGGTCGAAACCTGTTCGTTCCAGGGATCCATCTCCGCCATTGGGATACACATCACAGAGACGAAGGATGAGCAGCACTCGTGGCGGATGCTTGAATACGATGACGCGGATGAGTTCCGTCGGGATGCTCATCTTGAGGTGGCACGTCGACGGCGGAAGACAGGGCGGGAATTACACGATCGGGACGAGTTCGAAGCAGCGGTCGACGAACTGGAGACCGCACTTTCGCACTTCCAGCGGGCCCAACTGCTCAGCGATCGGACGCTGTACATTGAGCAGCAATGTCAGCAAGTCCTCGACACGATACGTGATGTCGAAACTGACCGTCTACACCAGATCGACGAACTCATCGATTCGGCCGACAACACCGTCGATGCAGGCGGCGAACTGCACCTCGACGCGTCCCTGGAGGCGGCATCGGAAGAATACGACGAAGCGATCGAGGCACTGGAAGCGGCAGTCGAGCTAGCTGCGGAACTGGCGCCCGAACGCGTTCCAGCCATCGATCAGGAGTTACGACGCGTTCGCGTGCGTCGTCAGAGTCTTACCATGTCTTCATTTCACCGGACGATCCGTGATACGCTCGCCGAGGCACGTTCCCATGTGGCTGCCGGGGACAGCGCATTCCACGCATCGGACTACGACGAGGCTGTGTCCGAGTACGAGGACGCCCATTCGGCGTACGAATCACTCGCCGCCGTTCTCGAGAAGTTCTCGTTCGCGGAACCGACTCACGATCTTGCCGTCTGTGACGTCTGTCGACAGCAGTTCGAGGAGGAGTTCGATGGCTGGACGATCGAGGTCGACGCACAATTAGCTGTGTGTCCCGCGTGTGCAGAATTCGGTTCTGGCGGGATCTTACCGACTCCTCGAGACATCGCAATCGAGCAGCGAACAGTCGTCGAGAACATCAGCAGTATCCGCGACAAGGACGTCGGACTGGAGTGGACGTCCACTCCGGGATCATCACGACCAACCACGAATGAGCACGATATCCCGCGTAACAACCTCAATCAGCGCGATATGGTCGTGCAATTGGTTGCACTGTACCAGACTGTCGGCCGAGCGCCGACGAACGCGGAGCTGGACGAGCACACTGAGTTCGGCTCCGTGGGCTATCATCGAGAGTTCGGGACTCTAGCAGACGCATTCGAAGCAGCAGGGTTCGAACCCTGAATCCCGAATTCGAGGAAGGTTTCGTATCCTTCGTGGGCGAGTTTTTCGACACCGTCGATGGTGATTTTTACGTGGTATTGGGCGCTGTGTTCGACAAGCCGGTCGTCTTTGAGCCGGTCAATGTGGTATCTGAATTCATCTCGGTCTACGTCGACGAAGTCTTCGACCAGAGATGGGACGTTGACCATGGATCCGCGGAGGCTTTCT
Source organism: Halosimplex amylolyticum (assembly GCF_051414035.1). Taxonomy (NCBI): domain Archaea; kingdom Methanobacteriati; phylum Methanobacteriota; class Halobacteria; order Halobacteriales; family Haloarculaceae; genus Halosimplex; species Halosimplex amylolyticum. The sequence continues at coordinate 986,459 of NZ_JBLKNW010000002.1, forward strand.
CGCTGAGCCTCGTATATCCGGATGAGGATCTCGCGGTGGAGTTTTTGGTCTGCTGCGCTCATGTTGCCCCCCCCATCTTTTCTCGGAGAGTGATAGTTTTTGCTCTCGTTCTGAAGGAAGGTGGTAGATGGGTTGTCGGTATTATGTCCGGCTTTGAGACTGCTTTTGGAAATCGAATAAACGAATGAACTTAGTCAGCGGTCTCGCTTTCTTCCCCTGGCCCACAAAATGGTCAAAGACCGGATAGAGACAATCTGCTAAATCCTCCTTGTAGTCTGCAATACGGGCTTCAAACGATTTCCCGACAGAACCAGCGGTGGTCGAACGCTTCTCCCGCAGCTGCTGGATTACCCCCATTAGAACATCTCCCTCCTCTCCCTGCTACTTATTCGCTGGATTGCTCAGAAAATGCATCCTCAGCTGCATCCCGCAGTTTCCGAAACCCATTGAATTTCAACCCGTCCACACGCCGGCCAGCCCGCGTATCCCTCACATTGAGATCCGACTCATCAATTTCCACATCCAACAATGCGGCAAGGTCCTCAACGATGTCTTCTACCGTCTCTTCATCTTTGATCGGAATCCGCACTACCTACGAACGCTTCAAAAGGTACTGCAGTACACGAATTTTAAAAGAACACTGGCCGAGAGCAGTCAATCAGATTCCGGTGATTCCAACTCCGCAATCTCTTCCGCAGCATCCACAGACAACATCGGCTCCTCCATGTCCTTCTCATACAGCTGCCATTCATCCCGCATCTGTTCAAAACGCGATTCAAGCTCGTCAAGACACGTCACATGCTCTGACTGATCCCGGAAGTACGTGATACAAAGACAGTACCACCCCAAAGCAAAACCAGGATTTTCCGCATCCTCTAACACCTCGCCGCACTCCAACGCCAGATTTTCAAGCAGGCCGGATTCCAGCAAGACCTCGATATGGACATTGTCGAACATCTTCTGACCGCAATCAACCGCCAACTACCGAATTCGATACGAATTCAAGCTGGAGGCCAGCGCATTATCGAACTCATCCTCCAGCTCCCCAAAGTAATGCTCCATAATATCGTCTACTTCATCCTCAAGCTCACTGTCAAACAATACTGATTCGCCGCGGTTACGCAGCCGCTTCAACACCTCAGGGCTAATCCCCATCATTTCAAACCCTTTCTCCGCGTGCTGCCGATGTTCCTTCCCCTTGTAATATTCCTCCTCAGAGAAATAACGAAAAATATGCTGCATTGACTTACGCATCCGCTCCTCATGTTTCTCGCTGACTTCCATATCTGCAAACGGTTCTGCTTCCTTGGGGAGATCCTCAAGACCGCTTTCAATAGACACATCCGATAACTCCATGGAGTCTTCCTTGGGCTGGCTGATACCCCATTCAATCAACTGGAGGATGAGACGAGCCACCGGCTCGTTTTCCGTCGTGTCCAGTAGCCAGTCTTCAAACAGGTCAAGCTCCAGTTCATAGAATTCGAGAACGTCCATACTGTAAATGGAGAACCCGCTATAAAGAATCGGGACAAGCCGTCGCGGATACTCAACGTCAAGCCGGTTGAGTTGCTGATGGTAGTGGACGGGTTCAACCTCATCGTAGATTTCATTCAAGTGGCACCTGATGTTAAGCGAATGCGGCATCGAAATCCGCCAGTCTTCTTCAGCGTCCTGCCCAATTTTCTCGAGCAGCTGGTCAACGTGGTACTCTATCGCAGCTTGATGTACCTCCTTCGAACTGGTGTTCGTCCGGATCAGATCATCGTGTTTAGTTAAGCGAATTGTGCCACCTCGCGTGTGCGAGCAACCAATTTTCTGCGGTGGCTGGATCAGCGTGACTGAACGTATTTGCGAACGATGAGGTTCGCCGTTTTATCTCCTAGTAAATGCGTTCGACACTGTTCCGATTTCCATGAGTGACGTGGCGAAATCGGAGTCCGTGACGCTCACAGGCCGTTTGGAGCCACGGCGCACCATCACCGAGAAATTCAGCCTGTTCGACGTCGTGTTTTGCTTTGAGTTCGGCGAGAAACATCTCTGTGATCGCGTTTGTTCGCCGTGGATAGAGGCGAATATGGAGCACGTGGTTTGTTTCGGGATCGACGGCGGCGTACAGCCAGAACTGCTCGTCGTTGACTCGAATCACTGTCTCGTCTAACGCGACTTGATTCGGAGTTTCACCGCTGGCGGGCTGTAAATCGGCTTTCTGCACCCAATCGTGGACGGATTTCAGACTGCGTTGGACACCGAACCTCTCAAGTTCCGAAACTGTATTCGAAAGTGAAAGACCGGCCAAATGCAGTCGAATACCGAGCTTCATCAGCCGACGCGGTGTCCGCTCGCGCTCCACAAAATCCAAATCTATCCAGTCGCTATGTCCGTTGAGGCGGCGGATTTCGGGCATAGGCACTCAGAAAGTCGTCCGCCTCACTTTTCGCTCTTAACTAAACACGACCCCGGACCGGGCGAGCCGTTATGTGCTGGACCCGCGATACGTGCTAGCAAATGCCGTTCGATCCCGAACGCGTGTCGACACTCCTGTTCGACTCGTACAGCACGCTCGTCGACGTCGACGCCGCCGAACGTGCGCTCGCCGAGGGCGTCGCGGATCCCGAGCCGGTCTCGAAGCTCTGGCGGGCGCGCTCGCTCGAGTACACGATGGTCGCCAACCACATCGACGCCTACCAGCCGTTCTACGAGATGAACCGCGACGCCCTCCAGTACGCCCTCGACGCAACGGGCGCGGATCTCTCGGCCGACGAACGCGACGAGATCCTCGCCGTCTACCACGAACTCGACGTCTTCGACGACGTGCGCGACGGACTGGAGCGCCTCCGCGATGCGGGCTACGACTGCTACGTCCTCTCCAACGGGAACCCCGAGATGCTCGACTCGCTGGTCGACCACGCCGACATCGAGGACCTGGTCGTCGACACGATCAGCGCCGACGAGGTGGAACTGTTCAAACCACACGCCGACCTCTACCGCCACGCCGCCGAGCGGACGGGGACGCCGGTCGACGAACTCGCCCACGTCACGGCGCTGTGGTTCGACGTGATGGGCGCCCAGCACGCCGGGATGCAGGGAGTCTGGGTCGACCGCAAGGGGAGCCCACAGGAGACGTTCGGCCCCGAACCCGACCTGACGATCGAGACGTTCGACGAGCTGGCCGCGGCGCTCGGCGTCTGATGGCGGCCGTCCGTGACCGATTCACCGAGATTACAGGAGTTCTTCGCGCTTCCGTCGAGCCTCGCTCGCGGCGTCGTCCCGGCCGTCGACGTCGGCCAGCGTCTCGACCGCTTCGAGTGTCCGGACGGCGCCGTCGAGGAAGGAGAGCACGTCGCCGGGGTAGGCGTAGAGCATGTAGTCGTCGCCCATCACGTCGACGATGGCGTCGGGGCCCAGGCCCTGCGCGCGCAGGTCGAGGAGGTAGCTGACGAACTTCTCCTCGGGGTGGCCACAGTGGGGGTTGGCCTCGCAAGCGCAGTCCATGAAGTCCGTCGCGAAGTCGAGCACGCGGTCCTGGGTCGCGTCGTCGAGCTTCGCGAGGTTCTCCGCCTGGAACAGCATGTCCATCGTCGCCCCCTTGAACGCGCCCTTGGGGAACGACGTCTCTAACTGCGAGGCGATCTGCTGGTGGTTCTTGACGTAGATCTTGTCCGTGATGGCCACGGCTATCTACGGGGAGGCGCCAGGGCGTGAAAAGCGTCCCGGACGGCGACCGGCGCTGGGCCAGCGGGGTGTTCGGCCGACCGCCTCCCGCGAGACCTACTCGATCCGGAAGGAGTCGAAGTCGCAGTATCCGTCCGCGGCTCCGTCGCCGTCCGGCCGAACTGCGAACAGTCCGATCTTCGCGCCGATCCAGCGCCCCTGCTGTGCCTGGAACGCCTCACCGATCTGCTCGGGGTCGGCGTCGCCCGTCGCGTACGCGAACTGGACACGTCCGCCGTCTTCGACGGTCGCGCGGAGCCGCGCGGACGGGCTTTGGAGGGGCACTCGTTCCACCGCTTCGTCGGGCTCGCCGTCTACCGGTGCGGTGTTGCGTCCCTGTACCAGTTCCGCGCCGTCGGCTGTCCGGCGAACGCTGAGGTAGGCGTACTCCTCGCCCATGACGAGGAGACCCCCGTGTCCGGCCGCTTCGCCGAGTTCACAGGAAATCTCCGTCGTCGCCGTGAACGACGGCGCGGGGAACTTCTGGAGGAGCAGGTTCGGGACGGTCCACAGGTTCTCGGCCTGGTCCACGGCCTGCGGGAACAGCCGGAGCGCGTCGGGACGGTCGGTGAGCGAATGCCAGCCGTACTGGGGGTTGCCGTGCCACTGCCACTGGAGTCCCAGACGCGCCGACTCGAAGTCGTCGGACGTCTGGGGCGCCATCACGGGGAGGTCGTCGGCGGCGATGTCGGGCTTCTCGTGTGTCTCGACCGGCTCTCCGGTGCCGTCGCCGTCGTCATCACGGCCGATGACAGGCCACCCATCCTCCCAGGACATGGGCTGGAGGTGGACGATGCGGCCGTACGGATCCGTCTCCTGGAAGTGGACGAACCAGTCCTCGCCGCTCGGGGTGTCGACCCAGGCTCCCTGGTGGGGTCCGTTGATGTCGGTGTCGCCCTGGGCGAGGACGATCCGGTCCTCGTAGGGGCCGTAGATGTCCTCGGAGCGCAGGACCGTCTGCCAGCCGTCGCTGACGCCGCCGGCCGGTGCAAAGATGTAGTACTGCCCGTCGCGCTTGTACAGCTTCGGCCCCTCGATCGTCGGGTGGTCACCGTGGCCGTCGAACACCTCGCGGCTCTCCCCGGTGAGGTGGGTGCCGTCTTCCGCCATCGGCGCGACGTGGAGGACGCTGTTGATGCCGGCACGACTCTTGGCGAACGCGTGGACGAGATACGCGTTCCCGTCGTCGTCCCAGAACGGCGCCGTGTCGATCCAGCCCTCTGCTTCGTGGACGAGATGCAGGTCAGACCACTCACCACGGGGGTCGTCGGTCTTGGTCACGTAGACGCCGCGGTCGGGATCGCCGTAGAAGATGTAGAACGTCCCGTCGTGGTAGTTGAACGAGGGCGCCCAGACGCCGTTGCCGTGCTGCGGGTGGTCGAAAGCCGGTGGTAGCTCCTCCACCGCGTGGTTGATGAGCCGCCAGTTCACGAGGTCCCGGGAGTGGAGTATCGGCAGCGCCGGCACGGCGTTGAAACTCGACGCGGTCATGAAAAAGTCGTCGCCGACGCGAACCACGTCGGGGTCGGAGTAGTCCGCGTAGACGACCGGGTTCCGGTACCGGTCGTCGTCGAGATTCGGATCCCACACGGCGCAGGAGCGTCCCATATCTGCCGATATCAACCAATCCAGAGATAAGCGTTCGGTTCCGGGTAGCGAGGTGCGTGCCCGCAGTTCGGAACACCGTTCGAATCGCCGCTCCGACCCTCACCGAACGGGCGACCATCGTGACGTGGGCCGGCGTCCCAGGGGCCGTCGATCCCTGTGAATTTCCGAGGCCCGGAGTAGCCGAGCGCGTACGCTCGGGCCGTCGGTTGGGACTACCGAGTGAGACGGATGCCGACGCCCGTGGCGACCGCGACGAGCGAGCGCGTGCTTCCGCGCCCGACCGCGGGCCGGTCAGAGGTCCGCGGTGTCGAAGCGGTAGTAGCCCACGACGAGCGGAAGCACTAGCCAGAACGCGAGAACGGCGAAGCCGATCTCGGGTACCGCGTAGAAGGCGTCGATGCTCGCACCGGCGAACGTCTGGGTGGGCAGCGACGCCGCGACGTCGGGGAGGAGCGCGGTCAGCACCGAGACGTACGCCGTCGACGGCGGCACCTGCATCACGAGGAACGTCCAGTCGGGCATCTGCTGGGGGAGCGAGAAGCCGTTGGCGACGTAGACGACGCCGATCGGGACCACGTCCCAGAGGAACTCGAAGACCACGAAGAAGCCGATCGCGAGCGTCGTCGCGCGCGAGGTGGACCCGGTCGTCGCCGAGATGCCGACGACGAGGGCGACGTACACCGCCGTGAACAGAAGCGTCGCGACCAGGAACAGCGCGACCGTCGCGGCGTCGACCGTCCCGAGCATCGCGAACGCGAACCCGAAGCCGATCAGGAGCCCGATGGCGAGCGCGAGCGAGAGGACGCCCATCCGCCCGAGAAACTTGCCGAACAGCACGTCCCGGCGGCGATGCGGGAGCGCGAGCATGAGCTTGATGCTCCCGATCTCCCGCTCGCCCGCGATCGCCTTGTAGCAGATCACGATGGCGGTCAGCGAGACGAACAGGCTCACGATCCCCGCCGTGAAGAAGACCAGGCCGCCGATCGACGGCTCGGCTCCGGGGCTGACGAGCTGGGGGAACTCGACGTACGAGTACGTCAGGAGCAGCGAGAGCGCGACGAACACCCCCAGGAGTGCCCAGAGCGCCCGCGACTGGACCGCGTCGCGGAAGTCCTTCTTCGCGATGGCGAGCGTGCTCACTGTTTCACCTCCTGTTTCTCGGTCGTGTACTCGGCGAACAGATCCTCCAGCGAGGACTCGTCGATCGAGAAGTCGCGGATCTCCACGCCGCGCTCGTCGAGCGCCTTCAGCACCTCGAACTTCGAGCCGTCGCGGGTCAGCGACACCTGCATCCGGTCGCCGTCGAGCGTCGCGTTCGTGACGTAGATGCGGTTCTGGAGCGCCGCGGCGTCGTCCGCGTCGGCGTCCCCGACGTCGATCGTGAGGGTGATCACCGTCTCGGTCTGGCCCCGCAGGCCGTCGATGGAGTCGACGGCGACCAGCCGCCCGCGGTTGATGATCGCCACGCGGTCGCAGATGGCCTCGACCTGCTCCATGATGTGACTGGAGAAGAAGACGGTCGTCCCGCGGTCGTTCTCCGCCTCGATGATCTCGCGCATCTGTCGGGCGCCGTTGGGGTCGAGCCCCGTCGAGGGCTCGTCGAGGATCAACAGGTCAGGGTCGCCCAGCAGCGCCATGGCGAGGACGAGCCGCTGGCGCATCCCCTTCGAGTAGTCGCCGGCCTTCCGGTCGGCCGCCTCGCTGATCGACACGCGCTCCAGGACTCCCTCGACGTCGGCCTCGTCGCCGATATCCTTCGAGTCGACGACGAAGTCGAGGTGCTGTCGACCCGTCAGCCGGTCGTAGACGTGGTAGGCGTCCGGCAGGACGCCGATCCGCCGACGGACGGCCAGGCTGTCTTCCTGGGCGTCGAGGCCCAGCACCGTCGCTGACCCCGCCGTCGGCCGGACGAAGTCCAGCAGGATGTCGATCGTGGTCGACTTGCCCGCCCCGTTCGGTCCGAGGAAGCCGAATATCTCGCCCTCCTCGACGGTGAGGTCGAGATCGTCGACCGCGAGGACGTCGCCGTACCGCTTGGTCAACCCGTCGAGCTGGATCGCTACCACGTTCCGCCACCCCTCGATGCACCGCCGCACACTCGCACTGTCGTCCGATTCACAGTACCTCTCTCTCGTCGCCCACGATAAGTATTATTGAATTATTTACATATAACGGATCGCTTACTCAAAGATCTTTGAGCGAGCACCGCGGAGGCCGGCGATCGGCGGATTTCGGGATTTAGGGGGTCACGCAGACTCGCTGACGCCGTCGTCGACCGGGACGTCGTCAGCGAGGTCGTCGTCAGCTAGATCAGCTTCAAGTGACTCGTCGACCGGGGAGACCTCGAACCGCTCGTCCATCGCGAGTTCGACCGCCTCGCCGTCCATCGCGATCCGGAAGGTGGCGTCGAGCGGGTCGGTCGACGCGACCGTCGTCGTCCACTCGTCGGAGACGACGAGTTCGAAGAGCTCCCAGAGCGGGCTGTCGAACAGGTCGATCCCGTGGCGCCAGAGGTACTCGATCGCGGTCGGGTGAAAGAGCGCGGGCACCTCGATGGGGAGGTGGATCGTGCAGTCGCATCCGGCGCACATCGCGGCGAAGGTGTATTGCGCCCCGTCGTCGTGGCAGTCGACCCAGTAGTCGACGCGGCCGTAACACTCCGGGCAGACGCCGCCTCTGACGAGGAGGTACGCGCTCCAGATCCGGTACCCGAAGCTCTCCACGACCGCTTCGGGCGTCCGGTCGTCCGCCTGACTCCGTGGGAACGAGTCCGACAGCAGCGTCGCTTCGCACGCCCGACACCGGACGACGAACCGCTCGTCGCGCAGGAGCGCTTCCAGATCGGTCGCCCCACAGACGACGCACGCTCCGGGGATCCCGACCGGCTCGAACGCGGCGGTGCTCTCGTAGAGTCCCGACCGGATCGCCCGAACCACTTTGTCGCCGGCGTATTTCAGGTGATACCCGTCGTCGGTCTCGGCGACGAACGGCCCGACGAGCTGCGAGAGGTGATAGGAGAACTGCGAGCTGCTCGCGACGTCGACGGCGTCGTACAGCTCCGAGAACGTCAGCTCGTACCGGTTCGTTCGCACGGCCCGCTCGCGGTCACCCAGCGCCAGCAGGATCTCCAGGCGCGGCTCGCTCCCCAGCACGCCCAGCGCGTCGATCGATCCGTCGTCGACCTCGCTCGCCTCGTGCGCTGGCTCCGTCGCGTCGGTGCCTGTCTCGGCCGCCTCTCCCGCGGCGTCCTCCGGGCCGTGTTCGTCCGCTGTCATCGCGTTGCTGACCGTCTCGAGCGCGTCCGGGCGCTTAAGGACAGCGACGTCGCCCCGGTGCCGCCGCGTGCCGTTGGTTCACACCCGGGGGCCGGAGTCGTAACGTATTTCAATTCTACCCGGTTATCCCGATATGCCTCTCCACAGCGTGTCCGGGTTGGGGTAGTGGTTATCCTTCAGCCTTGTGGAGGCTGAGACGCGGGTTCGATTCTCGCACCCGGACTCAGAAATTAAGTCTCTCAGGGGCTTATTCTTCGGTTTTGATATCGGGACTAGACGCGGATATGCTATTCAGCAATGGGAGCGGTCGATCCACTGTCGATAAGCGATCGAAGTCGCTGCTTCGAGACCTTTCCATGATCGGCTTTCCGGTGACAGGTGATACAGAGCGAGATGACGTTGTCGAGGAAGTGGGCATTAGTTTTCGTGTGGTCGTCTGACTCGATGAACCACCGAACGGGAACAATGTGGTGGACGTCAGGATTACGGCCGATGTCGTCCGTCGTCGCACCACAACGAATGCACTGGTAGTCGTCTCGTTGTAGCGCTCGGCGCCGAACGTCGTTCCAACCGGTTCCGTACGATTCGTTCCCACCGCCTTTCCAGTTCGGATGGCCATCACCGGTAAAGGACTCTGAGAGCCATTCGCGACGACAGGCTTCGGTGCAAACGACGGTATCGTTCACATTACTCGGGTAACGCTCAACCGTCTCACCGCAGACGTCACAGGCAAGCACTCGCTTTCCGCCATTCCACCGTGAATTTTCCTCACCGGTCAACGACGGTGACGGGCGCCAGTCTCGACACAGTCCGAACAGTACAGCCCCTCCTTCTCTGATGGATAATACTCGAAATCCGTTCCGCACCGGTTGCAACTGGTCGAAACTTTCCCGGTCTGGCCGTTCGCGTACCGTCGACAGGACGTAGAGCAGTACTCGCGCTCGAACCGAGCGGGTTGAACCCACGCGTGCCGCGGACGGTGATGCGCTCCCCACCCAGGGCTTCGTTCACGCCGGCGAGCCCTTCCAGCGGGTCGAGCATGGTGATGACCGTGTCCCGGTCGCCCATCGCCCGCCGAAGGAGTTGTATCACCCTGCTGTAGAATTGTCGCGAACCAATAGTTCATGGCTGTACGACCGCCGTGCGACTGCCGTCGATCTTCGACAGGGACAGCTATTCGAACGAACGCCACTCAGTTTCGGTGCCGAGGATTTCCGCGAGCGAGGTGACCATCGACTGCAATTCGTCGATCTGTGCTTGCTGGTGCTGGACAACCTCCTGTAACTCGGCGATATCCGTGTCAGTCTCGTCGTACTGCTGGTTGATCTCGTCGACGGCTTCGGAATACTTCTCCATCGCCTCGGAGAGATGGGTGATATCCTCGTCCGTCGCCAGTCCGTGTTGGTCCGGCTCACGGAGCATCTCTCTGTGCGTGACGATGGCGTCGGACACGCTCTCGCTCCCCTCCGGAAGCGCGATTTTCAGCCCGTTCGACGCTGCTGCGTCCTCGCTCGACGACTCACCATCGGATTCGGCCTGCTCCTGTTCTGCTCGTGCATTCGAGTTCGTCGGTTTACTGCTCATGTGAAAACCGGGGGGTTGCAATAGCATAAAACATCGTCAGACATATGAATTAAGAGTGATAGTACGTGGTCGCCCACCACTCTGTTTCGTGCGTCGTCGGCCTACCTCGCGTGGGCGAGATGCCGATCACGATCGTCGAGTACGACAGCACCTGGTGAACCACCGCGGGTCAGCCCCGAGGGATCCGGCCCTCTCTATCTGTAGACTCTGCTGTGGTACATTGGCAGTCTTCAACGAACGGTTGTTTCACGATGTCCCATCTCTGAAGAAGCGGATTTCAACGGAGCCAGATCATTCTAATCGGGCAATTCCTTGCGACCGGACAGCACGCATCCCCAGCACGGGAAGTCGCCGATGCACTCGTCACAGTCCTCGGTAGACTCGTCTGAATCGGGTGTCTCCACGCGTCTATCCGTCACTGTCTCGAAATCCGACAGCGTCGTCGACGGCTCGACTTCTCCACCATCGGCGACGACGGGTCGACCGGTCGCCGCCATCGAGCAGTGGTCGCCGAATCGGGTGCGCGACGCGGTGTTTGCACGCGCTCTCGTAGTGGTCGTCGGCTGGACACTCACAGCCGGTCGGCAGTCCATCCGTGACGGTCACGAGGGACTCGTGTTCGCTCGGATCGGGGTGGCTGCAGTTCCGGACGAGGATGCTTTCGGTCGTGAGGACGAACTCGAAGGCTTCGTACTGGGCACGCCTGGCGACGCGGGTCGGAAAGTCGAGTTGTTCGAGTGGGTGCATGGGTCTCCGGAGCGCCCGGATACGAGCGCCCCGCCCATCGGGGCGCAGAAAGGATGGCCGGCAGGCGCGCCTACCTGATCTCGTAGGTCGCGATGGCCAACCGGCCGCAGGCTGGACACGGCTCGGCCGCTGACTCGACGGACGTCCCGCAGTGGCGACACTCGTCGCCGCGCTCGAACGCGCTCGCGACCAGGGGCTCGACGTCCACCCCGGACAGGACATCGATTACGTCGTCGTCGTCGACGACGAGAATGCCTCGCGAGACCGGGTGGCGCTCGCCCACGAAATGGTCGCTGACTACGACACTGACTACTACCGGACGGTCCTCGTGCGGGCAGTCGGGAGTGTCCTCTCACCGCTAGGCTGGGACCGGACCGACAACCGGCAAACGTTGGCGTCGACGCGGAACGCGAGGCTCTCGACGTATGGGACAGCGAGCGAATGGGGGGATTCAGTGCTGTTGATCAAGTGAGCACTGATATTCCCCAGTAGCGCCAGAGCTCGTCGAGGAACGAACCCCGGACGAAGCGGCGTGGCACGGAACCGGCTACTGCCCAGGGACCAGTTCGATGCAACCCCCGAGTAAGTATATCTGTTTCCTCGGTGTACGTTCTAGTCTAACACGTGTCTAACGTGTGTGATCAAAAATGGACGAACGCAAGGGGGGACGGGACGAGAACCTACGAGTAGGTGAACTACGACTGCGGTGGGGCCGATGGCCTGGGCCCGCGGCGGTTCTGGGGGGCAGCCTGCTGCTCCTCGTCTCGGTAACGCTCACCCACAGTATCGTGTTGTACGCCGTCTCTTCGCTGTGCTTTCTGGTCGCGGCCGTCGGGCTCCTGGAACGACACGCGGACAGAATGGGGGCGCTCGGGCGATACGGCCTGACCGCGGCAGCCGTCGGCGCGGGACTGACCGTTGTCGTCTGGGGGCTGTACGCACTGAACTGGGGCGCGTGGCTATACGCGTTTATCCTGACGTTCTTCCTCGGCCTCCACGGGGGCGTCCTCCTGTTCGGCATCGAAGCGAGGCGCAAGGAACTACTGCCTCGCAGGAACGCCCTCCCCGTCGTGATCGGCCTCTCGTTCGTCGTCCCGGGACTCCTCCTGACGTGGAACGCACTCTACTTCTGGAGCGGCCTCGTCTGGACGGGCCTCCTCGTCGGCGGCGTCGGGTGGGTACTGTTGGGCTACGCGTCGTGGTCGGACACCTCGGACCCCGGACCGGTCGACCCTGACCCGGCCGACCCCGAACCAGACCCCACCGAACCGGCCGACCCCGAACCAGACCCCACCGAACCGGATCCGACCGAACCCGACCCCACCGAACCGGATCCGACCGAACCCGACCCACCGGACGAACTGCCTGCGCCGCTTCACGGCCGGGTTCGAGATGTCGAGACGAACGCGCCCGTCGCCACCGCAGAGACGACGGTTCGTGCAACGGACTCACAGTTGACCGACCCGCTCGGATCGGCCACGACGGCCAGCGACGGGCGCTTCGTCGTGCCCGATTTCAGGGAGCGCGTACGCGAATCGTTCCCGGACGAACGGCCGGCGCTTCGCTTCGACGTCGCGTACGAGGGCGCTTCGATCGACGTCGACAGAACGCCGTTCGACTGGGACGCCTTCGCGGACGGTGGCTACGTCCACTCTGTCGGCGTCCACCTCCCGGATCCGGACCCCGACCCGGACTGCGACGACGACCACCGTTCGATAAGCTGGTGACACCGTCCCGGCGTCGAGCCGGGTCGTCACTTCAACTCCTGCCGTTCGAGGGCGCCGACGGGCGCAACGGAGTACAGCCCCAATTTCTTCTTCTCTCGCTCCGTCAACAGCCCCCACTTCTTCTTCTGTCGTTTCGAGTAGCCCGACAGCTCACCGCCCTGGGACCACTGTGACTCGGGCGTCGCCGGCCGCCCGGATTCGAGGCTCGCCGCCCAGGCTTTCCGCTCCTGTTCGGTGAGGTTGTATCCCGGGAGCCGACCGCCGCCCGGGCCCTCGAAGTAGTGGACGACTTTCGGGGGAGCGTGATCGAACCACATCCCGGGGGGGACGGCGGCCCGCTGCCTCGGCGTCGGCGTCGATCCGTAGTCCTTCACGCGCTCGAAGGGCTTGCTGGGGAACAGTTCGAGCTGGTACGGCTCATGGCCGGCCGGGAGCGGTTCCCTGGGTGGTGAACCCGTCGCCGACGACGGAGGCGCGCCCGGTCCCGACCCGCTCCCCATGGGCGTCGCTTCGGTCGGCGAAACCGTCCCCCTGACGGAGGCGTCGCTCCCCGTCTGCGGGGCGATCTCCGGCACGGTGGCTCGGTTTCGAGCGCGCCCGATCCAATCGGCGGCCCGCATGGCGCCGCCGGCGACCGCTCCCAGGCCGAAGTCTTCGACCATGGTCCCGGTCGACGGCGGCTCGACGACGCTCGGATACGCCGACGAGAGCGCCTGCCGTGTGACGTACCCCTCGATGACGCCCATCGACCCGGTCAGCACGGCTGTCTGGGTGGACGTGAGGCTCGCCGTCGTCGTGGCCGTCCCCGCGCCGGTCGCGAACGTCCCGACCCCGACCGTCCCGGCGAGCGCTTCGGCCGCCAGTCCCCCTGTCAGGCCGGCCGCTGCACCGACACTGCCGCCGAGGGCCACGTCGCCCGCGAGACGCCAGCCGGTGTGACCCCGTCCCAGCCCGTAGGCCAGTCCGACGCCGGCACCGACCAGTGCGCCGATCACCAGTGCCGCCAGGATGAACCGGCCGCTCGGGTCGACGAAGTTCACGGGGTCGTGGGCCGCGTACACGTACGGACACGCGCTGTCCCCGAACTCGTGTGGGTCTCGCTGTGCGAACCGGCCCGTCACCGGGTCGTACAGTCGGGCGCGGGCGGGGTACAGTCCCGTCCCGGTCAGCACGGCATGCCCGGCGAACACCGGCCCCGCACCGACGGCCGAAGACGACCGTCGGGTGGTCCCGTCCGGCGCGAAGATCGCCGGTTCGCCGAACGCGCGGTACGCGTATCGCTCCGATGGACGACCCCCGTCGTCGCTCGTCGCCAGGAGGGTGTCGACGGCGTCCTGGTGGCCCCACGCGTTGGTCCCCGTGCTCTGGACGAGGAGTTCGTCGACCCCGATCCCGACGGCCCGCTGGAGGACCGCCTCGCCGCCGTCGTCGTCCTCCTGCAGGCAGTGGTTCGCGAAGTGGACGAGCCCCGTCGTCTCCCCGTCGACGGTCCGCCGCCGGAGCCGTCCCGCCGGGTCGTACGCGAGTTCCGCGACGGTCGCGCCGGACGAGTCGGCGACGCGGACCGGCCGGTGCAGCGCGTCGTACGTGTACCGATAGCGGTCGTCGGAGCGGAGCGGTCCCGCGTTCGAGTACGCGAACTCGGTCGTCGTCGGCGGGTCGGCGTCTGTCGTCCGTGTGAGCGACTCGATCTGGCGCATCCGGGTCACGTCGTAGGACTCCGTCACCCGACCGTCGGGACCCTGCACCTCGCGTTCGAGCCGGTCGTCGGCCAGGTTCACCGCGAAGGCCTCGCTCGCCGTCGGATCGGTCGTCTCCACACCGTCGACGTACGCGTCCGCGTCAGCCTGCGTCGACACGGGCGGCGGAGCGTCGGCGTCGACGCCTTCGACCCGTTCCGTCAACCGGGAGAGGTCGTCGTAGCCGTACGACGTCGGTGCGAGCGGCGCGGGTTCGGCGTGGACGACCCGTCGCCGGCCGGTGCCGTCGTGCGCGTACCGCGTCGCCGCGAGGAGCGACCCGTCGGCCTGCCGATGGGACAGTCCGGTCAGTCGCTGCCCGCCGTCGTACTCGTACTCCGTCTCGGTACCGTTCCAGAGTCGTCGGCGCGCCGGCCGGGTCGGTCCCGCGTACTCGTACTCGACGAGGGTGTCGCCCGCCGCGACGTCGGGACCCGTCAGGGCCGCCGATCCGACAGCGGTCAGGTCGACGGACGCGACCCGGCCCAGGGCGTCGAGGTGCGTCCGATGGCGGCGCCCGTCGGGATACGTCAGGTCGACCGTCCCGGCACCGTCGTCGTAGTCGACGGCGAACTCCCGTCCGTCGAGCGTCTCCGACGTGATCCGGCCGTGGGCGTCGTAGCGGCGTTCGAGCGTGGTGTCGCCCTGCTGGAGCGCGACAGGGCGCCCGAGTCCGTCGCTCGCCATCGCGAGATCGGCCGTCGCCGCGACGTCCGGCCCGGGCGAGAAGGCGATGCGCCGGATCTCGCCGGTCGTGTCGTACGCGTACGTCCGTCGCGTCCCGTCGGCCGAGCGCTCCGATTCGAGCCGACCCGCCGACCCGGGTCGGTACGTCCCTTCCCAGACACTCCCGTCGTCGTACTCGATCGCGGCGAGGCCGTGGTGGGCCGTGTGCTCGAAGCGGGTCTCGGCTCCCTCTGGGTCGACGTACCGCGTGACGCGCCCCAGCCGATCCCGGTTCCAGCGATGCTCGACCGCGGTCGACGGATCACCGGTCGTCGTCGTGCGCGCGACGAGAGCGCCGTCCAGGTCGTACCGGTGCGCTACCCGGTGGCCGAGCGGGTCGACGAAGCCCACGGGGAGCCCTCGTGCGTCGTACTCCGTCCGGTGGGTGTTCCCGAGCGGGTCCGTCACGGCGACGAGGTGCTGTCGCGCGTCGTACGCGAAGGTCGTCCGGAACGCGGTGGTGCTCCCGTCGGGGGCCGTCTCGAGCGCCTCGACGGCCGTCGGATCGTCGGCCCCGTCGAACTCCCACCTGGTCCGGTTGCCGAGCGCGTCGGTGGTCGCGACGACGCGTCCCAGGCCGTCGGTCTCGAAGCTCGTTTCCGCGCCCGCTTCGTCCACCTCCCGCACGAGACGCCCGTCGCGGTCGTACCACGCCGTCCGCGTGCGGCCCGCCACCGTTCGCTCGACGGGGCGGCTCCGCTCGTCGTACTCGTAGGTGACCGCGCCGAGGACGTCGACGGGCGCGTCAGGTCGGGGGAGCCCCCGAATCTCGATCCCCGTCACGTGGTTTCGCTCGCCGTGCTCGTACTCGACGACGGTCCGTTCGCCGTCCGCCCCGGGACGCCGGACACGTCGCACCCGATCCCACGGATCGAATTCGGTGTCCGTACGGAAGCCGTCCGGATCGACGACGGCAGTGCGGTTGCCGTTCCGATCGTACACCAGTCGCCACGTCGCGGCGTCGGCCGTCCCCGCCGCCGCGGTCTGTTCGAGCAGGCGACCGCGCTCGTCGTAGCGGTTGTCGGTCCGGTTCCCGAGCGGGTCGACCACCCGCGTGACCCTGTCCTCGTCGTCACGGTCGAAGTGCCACCGCCGCGGCTCCGCCGTGTTCGCCCCGAACACCGCGCGAGTCACGTGCCCCAGTGCGTCGTAGCGGTACTCGTTGGCGATGAAGGAGTCCTCGATCTCGTCGTCGTCGTAGGTTCCCCGCGGGAGTTCTTCGCGCCGGGGTCGACCGGTCGGATCGTATCGATACCGCACTTCTGCGACGTCCCCGTCGACCGCGGGCAGACGGACCCGCGACAGCCAGCCCAGGGCGTCGTGCTCGTACTCGTGAGTGTTCCCCGCACCGTCGGTGACGCGGGTCAGGTCACCCCGTTCGTCGTACGCGAACCGCTGCGTTTGCCCGACGCCGTCGACGTCCATCGTGGCAGCCGTCAGCTGCCCCGCGTCGTCGTAGGCGAACTCGTGGCGGAACCCCGCTGCGGTCTCGCGGGCGGTGATCCGCCCCGCGCCGTCGTAGGTGATCCGCTCGGCGGCGTCCTGGACGGTCCCGTCCGGGAGCGTCGCGTCGGGGTGTTCGACCCGGACGACGTCCCCGCGGTCCGTGGGCGACTCCTCGTAATCGTAGACGAGGGTCGTCGTGGCCCCGCGCTCGTCGCGGACGGTCTTGGGCCGGTGGTACCGGTCCTCGTAGGTGACGCGGAAGAGTTCGCGGTCCAGCACCGCCGCAGTCGGCGGGGCGGTCAGGACGGCTCGAAGCGCGTTGCCGCGCGCCCGCGGGTCGTCGTTCTCGGCGTCGTAGGCCACGTCGAGTCCGAGTCCGCTGGGTTCGCGCTGGGCGACGAGATTCCCCCGTTCGTCGTATTCGAAAGCGCGCGCGTGCAGTCGATAGCTGCCGTCGAGCGCGAGCCGACGGCGCTCGTCGAGGAGGTCCCCCCGGTAGTTGAACGTGTAGACGACGAGGATCCCGGGGTCGACCACCGCGACGCGCCAGGCGGGGACGTTGATCGCCTCCGGGGTGCGCGGCACCCACTGCAGCCGGGTGGCGCTAAACGTCGCCTCGAACTCGCCGAAGGTCTGGCGGACGACCCGACCGAAGTCGTCGGTCGCGGGGTCGTCGCCGTACTCGTTCTCGACGACGACCGTTCCGCTCGGGTCGATCACCCGCCGGAGCGTGTGCCGCAGTCGGGGGTGGTCGTCGTACCGGTCGTACTTGTAACGCGTGGTGAGTCCGTCGGGGTACTCGTCGGTCACCGGTGTCGTCACGGCGACGAGGTGATCGGCGTCCCGGTCGAACGCGTACCGCCAGCGCCGACCGGTGTGATCGTCGACCGCTGTCAGGCGACCGCGGTCGCCGTAGGTGAACGCAAGGTGCTGACCGGCGTCGTCCTCGACCCGTGCGAGGCGCCCCTCGGCGTCGTAGCTGCACCGAATTGCGTTGCCGTGTCGATCCTCCAGGCGAACGAGTGGGATCCGGCCTCCGTGGGGCCAGCTGTCTGGCCGCTCGAACACCTGGCGTCGCCCGTCCGCGTCGACGATCACGTAGCGCTCGGGAGTCGCCGCCGAGCCCGCACGGTGGTCGAGCCGACGAAACACGCCCGTCGGTGGCTCGTAGCTGCCGTCGGGCTGGCGACGGTAGTGGTCCTCGCTCCGCTGGCCGGTCCACACCGCCACGTCGCCCCCCGGGAGCGGGCGCAGGAAGACGTTGTAATTGTGGTCCCAGTTGTAGCCGAGGGGCCCGTGGGAGACCGGGCCACTCCCGTAGACGCGCTCGAAGCGGAGGGGGAGACCTCGCGAGGGGATTTCGACGTCCGTCTCGGTCTTGACGTACTGCCCGGAGAAGACGTCGACCGGGTCGACGAGCGTGAACGGGTCCTCGCGGTCGTCGCGGGCGAACTCCCGGTGGACGTCGTCGTCGGGCGCTTCGTTGCGGACCACCTCCCGGAGCTTCTCGTCGAGTTCGTCCGGCGCCACCCCGCGATCGGAGAGCGCCGAGACGACGTCGTACTCGGGCATCGGATCCTCGGGGTCGTGGTACTGCTCGGCGAGCGGGCGGCCGTCGTCCTCGCCCGGCGCACGCGGCGAGGCAGACACCGACACCGGCGGCTCGGGGTCGGGGGCGTTTAGCGACGCTGCCGTCTCGGCGCCATCCGCCGGCGCCTCGTCGTCGCCCGTCGCGCCCGGCACCTCGACCAGTTCCGGTTCGAACGAAACGTCCGCGTTTCGGTGCTCCTCGAACACCGCCCGGTATTTATCGAGGCACTCGGCCTCGATCGCCTCCGCATCCCCGACGACTGGAACGCCCGCCTTCTCGGCACTCAGAACGAAATTGAACGCTTCGCACGCGTCCGCCATCGTGACGGGATCGCCGGGAGATACCTCGACGTGGTGCGTCTCGCCGTCGAGATCCGTGTACTCGAACGACAACGGCTCGCTCGCCTCGAATGTGTATGGTGGAGCCATGATATTCGGTCGACGGACTCACTCGATGTCCACGTCGCCCTCGTCGGTCCCGTTCCGTCGGGACGGCGGGTCCCACCTGTCACGCCGCGGCGGGAGCGGCCCTTCGAGACCGAGGGCCGCGCGGCGGAGCTGTCTCGCCTGATCGTGATCCAGTTCGAAGCGGTCCGCGAGTTCGGCCATCGGCGCGCGGAGCAGGCGGCCGCGCGAGACGCCTGGCGCGTGCGCCGCCACCGCTTCCCGGACCTCGGGCGCGAGCCCTTCGATCTCGGTCACGTCCTCGTTGTCGGGGTGGTCGCTCTGCCACACCAGTTTGGACACTGTGCGGGACAGGAACTCCGTCTCGGCGAAACTGCGGCTCCCGTACGGGTAACGGTCCACGTGGTTGACCCCCCGCACGAGCGTTCGGCCGATGTCCGCCCGGAGCCTGTTGGCCTCTCGCACGGACATCTGCGCGTCGCTCCCGACGGGCGCAGCCACGGTATCGTCGAGCGTCACCTCCAAGGTGACCGCATCTGAGAGGTCGATAGAGCGAGACGGCCGCTCGCACCCACAACAGACGCCCCGTCCGGTCAACCAGAGGTTCTGGTCGTAGTCGGACACCGTCGGCTCCGTCTTGCGAATGTAGACCGTCGCCTGCAGGTCTAGCCACCCCTCGTGACATGCGTTGTCCTGTCCCCAGCCCCGGTCCTCGAATCGCGTGTCGACCTTGCCGTGGATGGTGACGTGGTCTCTCTCGATCGCCGTGAATCCGGTTTCGCGGACGCGCTCGCCGCTCTTCGAGGTTATCTCCGCACCGCCGTTTCGACCGACGTCTACTTCCCACCCCGCGGGCGGCCGGTAGGTCTCGGACGTCTCGGCCTCGGTCGTGTTCGAGTCGTCGCCGAACCCGCCGCCGGTGTCGACGCACGGTGCCTCCACGTGGAGCGTGAGCGATGCCGTGTCCGTCTCGTGCTCGAAGTTGGGTTCGCTGGCGATGTGAGCGGTCTCCAGGTACGCCTCGACGCCCGGCGGACACATGTCGTCGGGGCGCATGACGACCAGCATGAACTCCTGAATCCCCTCGAGCAGCCGCGGCCCGTTGACGAACGTCTCCTCGGCCTGGACGACGTGTGGCCGGGGAAGCATGTAGAACACGGCTCGGTTCGTTCCGAGGTGGTAACTCGTGAGCTGGTGGTACATCTGCGTGAGTTGGGTGGTGTGCGAGTAACTCTCGCGCAGCTCCCGCGCCCGGTCGGTCGTCCGGACGTCCGTCCGCTCTTCCTTGTCGATGTCGCGAGTTCCCCACTGTCCCTGGACGCCGAGTTCGCCGCCGCCCTGCTGCGTCTCCACGCCGACGTTGAACCCGCCGAACACGTCGAGCACCTCGTGGGTGTCCGTGGTGGTCGTCCCCTTGCGGACGTTGACGTTCTCCAGCGATCGCGACATCTGTTCGCCCGTCTCCGTCACGGTCTCGTACACTTCCCGCTTCTTCGGTTCGAAGTCGACGAAGTACGGGTACGCCGAGACAGGAACCGCTTCCTCCGCCTGCGCTTCCTGCCCGAGTTCCTCCTGCTCTCCCTCCTGGTGGGCCTCGACGATCACGCCGCCGTCACCGTCGTCGGAACCCCCGTTGCCGCCGTCGCCGTTGCCGTCACCGCCGTCGGTGTCCCCGCCGTCACCGGGTTCGTCGTCGCACCCGTCGTAACCCGCCGGCGGGGCGACTGCGACTTCCAGGATCGCCCCGAAACAGCCGTAATAGTCGCTCACGATGTCCTTGTAGTTCTCGATCAACCCCGGGTCGTTCCAGTAGGAATCTACCCGGCGCTCCGACAGTCCGACCTCTTCGGGATCAGGCTGGTAGCCGGTGACCGTCCCGATCACCTTCAGGTACGAGACGATCTGTCCGTCGTACTCCTGGTACTCCGCCGGCGGTTCGTAGGAGAACACCGCAACCGACGACCGCCACCGATAGGGGAACTCCCGATCACATACCGCCCGATCTATCATTCGTCCACTCACGCACTCTCGTTCCCACGGGATATCAACCGGAAGGGACAGATTGTCTAACGACATTGGCCATTCAGTGTACACTATGTCACGATCTACCATTACCTCTCCGTATAGTCATTCCCTATGATTCAATTAAAATATATATCACACTGTAGCTGTCGAGTGAGATCGGGGCGGAGGTTTCGGTTCGAGACCGGGAGACTTCGCTCGTTCCGACGGCTATCCACATGCGTATCGAATACCGCTCACGTAGCCGCACGTGGCCGTGTCGGAATCCTCAGTCAGTGCGCTATCGCGTCGCCTGTTGCCCGCTGTATTCACCGGGATGGGTTTCGGCCACTCTCTTCACGCCGACTCCACGGGGACTCCAGCCCCCGATTTAGAGGCGCATCGCGACTCGATTCGAATGAGAACAGTGGGCTGAGTGGGCGATTCGAGTATTGGTCCGATAGCACTGAATTTCGAGTGCGGTTGTCCATCTCTTTCTAGTGGCGAAGTACCAGACGAACAGCAGCGAGATTACGATGGCCCGAACTCCCCCAGTCCCGACTGATCGTGGCCGAGCGGTTCGATCACGGTCGCCTCGTCGTTGCCCGGGTTGTTCACCTGCGTCGAAATCTCGTAGGCGTCCAAGTCTGCGGCAGGATACGGCCGACAGAGCGCGGCCCGTTCGTCCGGACCCGCAGTCAACCACTGGTCTTCGGCGTCGGCCGGCAGCACGACCGGCATTCGGTCGTGGATGGGCGCCATCAGGTCGTTCGGCTCGGTCGTCAGGATCGTCACACAGGCGACGTCCTCGTCGTCACCTGTCCAGGTCTCCCACAGCCCGGCGATTGCGAAAGCAGGATCGTCCTCGCGATAGATGCGGTACGGTTGCTTCGGCCCACCGTTTCGTTGTTGCCACTCGTAGAAGCCCGACGAGAGCACGAGACACGGCCGCGATTCCCAGGCGTCCTCGAAGGCGCGTTTTTCGGCCGCCGTCTCGGAGCGCGCGTTGATGAAGCCCTCCTCTGGCTCGTCCGCCCACTCGGGGATGAGTCCCCAGTGGTACTGTTCGATCGCGTCGGTCGACTCGTTCGTGATGACTTCGAGCGGGTCGCCCGGCGCGATGTTGTACCGCGGCGTGTACCCGCCGTCGGCGACGACCGTCGCTTCGAACCGATCTACGAGGTCGTCCTGCGGAACGAACAGCGATGTCCGACCACACATGGGTTCGCTTACGCGCTCCGTGGGCTTGAACTCCCGACCCGCTGGTGGCCGACCCTCGTGTCGAGAAAACCTACGCGGAGTCGACCCGGTGAAACGGGCACGACATGTTTCTTCCCGATGAGGTTCAGGAAGCCCATACCGAGCGATAGAATCACCGTCTCTATCGTGGGGCCCAACAGCATGTGTAACGCCCCCAGGAGAGAGCGATACCGATCCCGCCCCATGGCATCGAGGGCACGCCGAACTGCTGCTCGCCGGCCTGCTGACACAGCGCGATCATGAAACCGACGACCAGCGCCTCACACAGGTAGTAGAGGAGTTGCATGAGGAATACGGCCGCTGCGTCTGGCGAACCGTACGTGGACGCAAAGATTGCGTGCTCGCCGAATGTCCGCAGGGCGAGGTCTTCCGATCCAATTGTCCACATCACGAGATTATCGGCAGCATGGAGGACGACGGCAGCAGGGATTCCAACGAAGACGGCGCCGGTATACTCCCACGTGAGCAACTGTCCGAGGAGGTCCCGCTCCCGACTCCAGGAGGCGACGATTCTGACAGCGAGCGCCCAGATGACGACGACAAGTAGGCGGTTCAGCGCCATCACCGCGGGGTCAGCGAAGGGAAAATCACTCAGGGCCGGACTCCCCGGAACCAGCGCGTCGGTCGGGAACACTGCGCCGACATCCCAGAGCAAGACGACCTGGAGGAGTGCGACGCCGGCAAGTTTCTACGCCTCTACACTCGAGCCAATCTGTCGGGTGCCCGCCGGCGCGGGGTGAAGGAGCATCAGAATCGCTTGGGACCATTTCGTGCGGTACGCATCCCCAGCCATTGTGATTTTCCTCGTTCTCAGTGCCATGATCGTACGAGATATGGGTTTGCAGGGTTCCATATACCAGCGGTTTCGGATACCAAGGAAGTGTCCATCCTCGCTGTCCAGGGGTGTCGTTGCACTTCAAGATATCGGCCGCCGTCTATTCACGTATGAGTGCATCCACCACAAGTGGGTCTCGTCGAATGGCCGAAACGAACCGCCAGTTCCCGGCGTACGGGCCTATTGAGTCGGTTCTTGGCTACGTACTGTTTTACGTCGTTATCGGCCGCGTGACGCCGGCCATCGTCACGGTGTTCAGCGACACGGTCCTCGATCTGTCACCGTCGTTCGTCCGATTCGGGCTCGCGATCGCACTCTGGTTCGTATTGGTGGTAACCGCGATCGACCAAACACGGCGTCAACTTGCGGCGCTCGGCGTCGGCACGTACGCCGCCGAACTACGCGTGTGGTCGCGCGTCACTCCGTCGTCGCTCCGAACGGTAGGATATCTCCTCGCAGTAATCGCTGGCACTGTCGTCGCCGTGATAACGTTCGACCGTGCAGTCGAGGCCCTGCTATCGCTGATCCCTGTCGTCGCCACCGTCGACGTCGTCGCGTTTGACCTCGTCGAGTTGTTCGTGATGGTCGTGTTCTTTCTCTCCTACAGCGTCGCAGCTCATTCCCTCGATAGACTGGTAATTGGCGGGGTTAGGACATTGACATCCGATTGGTTTTGATAGCGGCTCCTGGCTCTCGTCTCGCTGGCCACTCCTCGCTCCGAGCCAGGGATAGATACGATGCACTCAGGTCGCTACCGACTGGTCGATACCTATCCTCGACCGATCCGGTCGATGTCACACGCCGAGAGGACACGGAGGACGTGCTCGCGGAGCCGATCGGTCGCAAGCGACCCAGTGACGTGGCCTTTCTCCAGTACGGACAGTGACATCCCCGCGTAGGCCGGGCGTTGTCGGTCGTACTCGATGATGCGGTCGTACCGGGCGAGAAGCGGGACACAGTTGGCCGCCTCGACGTCCCTGAACTCCTCCTCGAAGTCGAGCACCTCACGGAGGTGATCCGGACGTCTCTGGGCTGGTCCGGCGGTCATCTTCCGATAGACGGACGAAACGAACATCTCGCCCAGTGCGGCCCCAGCGAAGATCGGGACGTACCGATGGACGGTGTCGAAGCAGGCCCGGTGGAGGTTGACAGCCCAGCCACCGAGGCTGATACCCGATGCGAGGACCGGGCTACTGGTTCGGTCGCTCGCCTGTGTCGCGAGCGCGTCGATGAGGGCGGCCGAGGCGGCGAGCATCCCGACGAAGTTCTCGAGTTCGCCCATTGCCCGAGCGTAATCCATGTTCGACCCGTCGTGGAACGGTGCCCTGACGGCGACGACGTTGGCCGGGATCACGTCGTCAGTTGCGACGAACAACCGCCGAAACGAGTTCGAACTGAACCGCCCGAATTCGAACGGTCGCTCGCCACTCCCGTGGTGATAGATGAGCGTCGGATAGTCCGGGCCACGCCATTGCCAGGGCATGTAGGCTGCCACGAACGCCCCGACCGGTGTGTTGACGGTTACAGTTCGCTCACCAGCATTACCGAGATCGTCGACACTGGCCTCCGATTCACTCGCCACCTCGATGAGCGGTCGTGAGTCGAGTGACCGAGCGAAGAACTTCGCATCGCGCAGGAGGAGTGCACTGACCTGGATGGTCCCGACGTCGACGAGTTCGTGGATGTTCGCCATCTGACTTGGAAGCCCGGTTCGGACACTCTTAGTTCTCCACGTCGGCATCGGTCCCTCGCTGGCCACTAGCGCCTCCCGGTAGAGAGCCGTCTTCGGGGTTCGACTATCGATGAGCAAACGTAGGTTGTTCGGTTGGCGGGCCCCTCGGTCGAACGGACAGGTCTCACGCGACGTGGAGGGTCCCTCGTCGTTGCCGCCGGTCTCCCTCGAGCACGACCCTCCAATCGCGCCAGTCGGACCGTTCCGGGGCGTGCGAACTGGATCGTTGTGTTCGGTCGATGGGTCCCCGGGCTCGGAGGGGCCGGTAGGGTCGAGAATCGTGGACTGGTTTATCCGGTTTGCGATCGATAGTTTCAGCCGGGGAAAACTCATGGGGACATCGAATCTTCAGCGGTCATCCGACGAGCGACGACAGAGCAGTATACGGCGCCTGGCCGTGGGGGGGCTCGTCTTCGTCTGCGGGTACGCCGCAATCCGCCCCTGGCTCAACAACTGGGGCGCCACCGACGCAGAAATCACACGGCCGTTGCCTGGCGATACCCTCGTTCCGGACCCGAACTACGAGGCGACACGCGCGATTACGATCGACGCGCCGCCGGAGGAGGTCTGGCCGTGGATAGTTCAGATGGGTGCCGGTAGAGGTGGGTTGTACAGCTACGATTGGCTCGATATCCTGTTCGGAATTCTGGATGAGCCGAGTGCGAACGAAACCCTTCCCGAGTACCAGACCCTCGAATCGGGTGACACGATCCCGCTTGGAGACGAGGGCGAGGGTCTCCTGGTCAGAGCCGTCGAACCCGAACGAGCGCTCGTCACCGTTCCGGAGAGCCTTCCAGAGGGAACGTTGACGTGGGTTTTCGTCCTCGAACCGCTCGAGAGGGGTCGAACACGCCTCCTGACGCGGAATCGCGGATCCATCGACTGGTCTCTCCGGTGGCTGATTACCCTCGCCGTTATCGAACCGGCCGCGTTCCTGATGACCCGCAAGATGCTACTCGGGATCAAACAGCGAGCCGAGGCACATACGGCTCTCTAGATCGTCTGGTGGAAGCAGTTCCGCGAACTCGTCATCAAGTGCGTCGTTCACAATCTGGAGCGAAGCCTCGCTATTTCATACGAGGACGGCGAATGTCCGTGATCCGAAAGGAACGGGGCGCTGAATACAGAGGATGGGTCCAGCGTGCGACGATATTCACTCTGGCTGTTAGATCGGCGGTTGATTGGCTCAGATGGGGTGTCCTCGGTTCCGCTAATATGCGTCGTCCCCGTCTCCTTCGAAGAATTTTACCTTCGATGGGAACAGACTCCCGACAAATCCCCCGCCGGTCAACAGTACCCCGAAAAACATCATAACGGGCCCCTGGAGGTCACCGGTGTACAGCAACCACAGAAGGTAGACGCCCGCACCAAACAAACCGAGGGAGAGAACTCGCTTCACTTGTCGCCATATTCTGACTGCCTTGTCGAGTGTTGCCATGATCCAACTTGTATATTATCTCACCTTATTTCTTGCCGTGGTAGTCCAGTAACTAGGAGGTCCAGAGGGCTGATTGACGCCGTCCAGGCCGCTACCTTCGATCTTGGCTTGATCTTTGAAATCGCGCTGTGTATGCAGACATACTCCGACGACCTCACGGATATCTGCCAGTCGTCCCATGCTGCAGACAGAGGCTGTATGCAGCGGCAATTCACCACCTGTGTCAGTACGGGCAGGTCCGCTGTTATTTTCGCCCCATTGGTCGGCTCATCCGTACAGATAAATCGTTTCTCCACTCGCATCGCCCCGCTCCGCCAGGCTACCCGCTCGAACCACTCGGATCCCAGGGTGAGAACCCACAACGTATAATAGTTATTAAATAATCATTAAGACAACCCGTCTTGACTACCACTTGCATGTCAGAAACTATCACGCAGGTTCTGAAATCGCTGGAAGCGCGGCGAGCACTGGCGTTCACCATCGCGGGAGTACTCATGGCTGCCAACCTCGCGATCCTGCTGTTCAACTTCTCGGCAGGGACGGAGGACCAATTCATGGACCTTGGGCAGGCGTTGATCGGGGGCTCATGGGCGGTTGGATTCCTCGGGTTGCTCGGGTTCTATCCGAGTCTGTCCGAACGAAGCCGGTGGCTCACCAGGATCGGTGGGATAGCCTCCATCGTCGGGTTCGTCGCGATGGTGGCCATGGCGATAATCTCGTTTAGCCTGTTCACCGATCTCCTCGGTGGCGGGCTCGATTCCTACGTCCCGCTGTTCCTCCCGGGTATCTTCATCGGCATCGTCTTCGGATTCGGTTCGTTCGGCATCGTGACGCTCCGATTCGGGACGTACGCGACGACGATAGGAGCGCTCTTCCTGTTGCTCGTCTGTACGTTCCTCTTCAACGTCGGCACGGGGATCGCTGACGTCCTTCCCTACCTCACGAAAGTCATCGGCGTCGTCACAGTCCTGACGGTGACGAATTTGGCACTGGGCCACCTGCTGCGGACGGGGAGGGCCGAACCATCGGCTACCGACGCGAGCGTGCCTGATTCGGCTGCGTAATCGGGTTCCCGGTCCGCTTTGTCGGGGCTGAACCGTCCATGGTCCACAGAGGCCTTCTCCATGGATAGAAATGGTTGGCGTAGAATCGTTCCGTACGTTGTTGGAAACGGGCTGTGTCGAAAACGTAGCAACTGTATCGACGGATCCGACGGCCGAAGCCCTACTGTGTTGTCGTGGCCGATACGCGCTGTGTATGCAGACATACTCCGACGATCTCACGGATATCTGCAAGTCGTCCCATGCTGCAGACAGAGGCTGTATGCAGCGCGTCCGGACGATACTCCCATATTTACGCCATGAGGATGGGTTCAGGTGTCTCATCACGGCCAACCAGGAACCGAGTGGGCGGATCGGCACCGCAGAGCACTAACTACGCGACACACTCACGAAGATGTTCTCACAGATCGGCAGTTCGAACTTCTATTAGAGGCCTGCTCGGCGCTCTCGGAACCGCACGATTCGAATTCCACAGCATGAACCCTGCCAGTGCGGATACTGCCAACAGCAGGCCAGACAGGAAGCTGAACACAACGAAGACCTGTCTCTATCGGACGCCATCGTGTCTCGGTGGCATCCAAAGACCGTCGCGTCCGCTCGGCTCATCCCGTTCGATCTCTCGCTCCGTCTGGAGCTGTGTTTTGAACGCTTCGCTGCTCGGTACGATGGGGCCCCCCGCTCACGGTCAACGGTCAACAGAAGAGTGCAAGCTGCAGCAAATGAAGCCGGCCTCTCGGGTCACGTCTATCCACACTGTCTGGAGCCACAGCGGCCGGTTATCACGCTTACAAAGGTGTCGCCCCCGTACCGCTACAGGCACTGATGGGCTAGAGTGATCTGGCAACCGCGCAGAAGTATATCCGTATCTCGGGGACGGCAACTGCTGACGCGTTGCGTCGAGTCCACCATCGATAGACACTCTCGCATAGTCGCAATTGATTCAACTGACACGCCCCTGTTTCTTCGATGTGTGTCCCCAGGTCTCACTTAGCGAAAAGTGCGAGAACCTCTACGAACAGGTCGGGCTTGATACGTCATATCTTGTTTTGATGACGATGTCCGGTGTGCTTGCTGGCGTGGCTCTCCTAACTAACTCGGTTCCAATCCTCATCGGCGCGATGGTCATTGCCCCGGCATTGACGCCATTGGAACTCGTTTCCGCTGGCATTGCTGCCAACCGGTTGAAGCGAGCCGGATTCGGGGCGTGGGTCGCGTTCGGCGGTCTTTTCGCTGCGACTGCTGGGGCGATGGTAACGACGGTGATACTGAACATGACAGGAGTTCTCCCACCTGCGGAGAACCTCATCGAGAAACCGCTACTCGAGGAACGCATTACGGCCGGCTGGTACAGCGTTCTTGCCGCTGCCGCGGCGGGTATCGCGGCGGGGATAGCGACCGACGAAGATCGGACAGACACTCTGGTCGGCGTCGTCGCTGCCCTCGCACTCGTCCCGGCCGCAGCTGCTGGGGGAATAACATTACTGTCACGAGCGCCTGCGAGAGCCAGTGGCGGCCTACTCTTACTCGTCGTAAATGCAGGCATGGTCGTGATAACTGGGACGCTAACACTCTGGCTCCACACTCGTGGCGATAGTGAAGCACACACAGCCTAATAGGCATGCAACGTACCTATCGCCTGTTTCGCTCATCCATGCCAAATCGAACGTGCTTCTATCCTAATTCATCCCCTGTACTGAAGGATTCCAGTACCGAGCTTTGGGCCGTATCTTGCGAAATACGCGCTGTGTATTCAGCACGGCTACTGAAACCCATCACCGCGTGAGGGTTTCAACAAGGTCGGCTTCCCCAGATCCACTCACTCGCGGATTCACTCCCGGACAGTCGCTCCAGCCCTCCCCGGATATCTCGAACTCACTGTTCGGCACGAGTCTTTATCCCGAGCATCATTCCGCGTTCCATGACGAAATGCGGCAGTTCGTACGCGAGATATCGCACGACGTACCCGGCGGCTGTTCGGTTCCTGGGTTTCCGTCCGCGGACGATGAAGCGCGTCGTCTCTTCGCCTTTCGGATCGAGATGGAACGTCCACGTCCCGCCGTCGTGTCCCCGGAGAACGAGCGTTCGGCCAGGATCGACGTGTTCGACGGTCATCGAGGTGGCCGGGCTCTGGAACCAGTAATCTTCGCGGACCATTCGGATCGAATCCCCTTCCTCCAACTCCTGGAACTCCGGGACGATTCGATCGGCGTTGTGGATGTCTGCACCGACCAGGTTCTCGAGCCAGGTGTAGCTGTAGAAGCCGCCGCGTCCCTGCCCGAGTTGAACGACCCACGGCCAGACATCGGTACTCGGCGCCGAAACCGTGACCGCCCGCGTGGTTTCGTCACTCGGTTCGGGGACGACATCGTCACCTGGAAGCTGTCGATTCACTTCCCCGTCAGTGGCCCCCCACGTTCTGTGCCAGGGCCGAACAAGGGCGTGATACACGGCCAGCATCGCGCCCAGGGAGAGGACGGCTATCCAGGTACGTCCGGACCGACTGACCGATGCAGTTGTCGATTCCGTCGTGCCACTAAGTCTCGACTGTTCTATCATTCGGACTTCCCCGGTCGTCGATTGCACGCGGAGGGTCAAGAGGTATGATCCCGAGCCACGAGAGGGACGAGCGACCGTGATGACCGAATCGAGGCGTTCTCTCCCCGCCGTCGGGGAACTTCAGTCGCCTCGTGTATCTGACGAGCGACGACGCTCTCTCATCTCACGCCGAGCAAGCAATCCCGCCCCGGTGGCGCTGATGACCACGAGGGCGAGTAGCCACATGAGCACGGCATGGGAGACGTTCATTGGAGCGAGGGCTACCCAGTCCGGGACGCCTTCGACGATCGCTCGCTCCAGATCCAGTGGGACGAGTCCTCCCGCAGCGTTCTCCGTCCCGTGCATGAGCATTGCCAGGAGGATACTCCCGCCGGAGCCGTTGTACACCCACGCGAGCAGGATCGAGAATGCAACGATGCCGACGAAGTAGGCGAGCTGGGAACGCAACGGCCACTGGGAGTGGACCGCCGTCGGATCGAAGAACAGGGGCAGGTGCCAACCGCCCCACAGTACCCCGATGATCACGGCGGCCCGCAGCCCACCGTACTGTTTCTGGAGTTCTGGCTGGGCGAAGCCGCGCCAGCCCAGCTCCTCTTGACCGCCGCCAATGGTGGTCCCGAGGAAAATCCCGATGCCGAGGGTTATCGGGTCGAACGCGAACGACGCGAAGTCGACCGGGCCACCGACCAGCTGGAGGACGGCACCGGAACCCAGCGCGACGATCACGGGGATACCGATGGCCGCCGCGTACCACTTCGGATGCACGCGCCAGCGGACGACCCGTCCGAGCCAGCCCCGAAGGCTTTCACCGCTGATCGAGAGGACGATCCCCGCGGCGATAGCCGGCCCGAGGGTGCTGAGAAAGCCACTGATGATCCAACGCGTCCAGGAGGGCTCCATCCCGAGTACCAGGACGGCGGCGTCCAAACTCCAGGAGATGGCGTACGCGAAGAGGAAGAACGACGCCACCCGGTGGCTTCGAATCCAGTTGCCTGTTCCAGAGACCATACGGGAAAATGGCGTCTCAGGAGGTTATACTATAGGGCGCCGTTCCGGCTTGCAAGAATCGCTGTGGACGATTACGAGGCTGCGAGGGACAGTACCTACGTCCGTCGTCATCTGCGGTTCTACTCGCTGGCCGTGGGCTGCAACCGTACGGACGAGACCCATCTCCCGAACGGGCCAGCGGACAGAGACCGGACGCGGTCGCCACAACCGACTCACCGGAAGACGAGGAGGGCCACGACGGCGACGTTGATCGCCACGCCGACGACGCCCTTCTCGACCAGCAGGTCGAACCGGCCGTCCCACATCACGACGAGGACGACCGTCGAGAGGACGGCGGCGCCGACCAGCACTGGTGTCGCCCAGTCTCGGTCGAGTCCGTACCCCACACCGCCCGCGAGGAACCCTGCCGCGACGAGGACGTAGAGGACGCTCGCCAGCGAGAGAATCGTCCCCTCGGCCAGCAGGTCCGAGAGCAGCCAGGACTGGCCGTTCCAGCCCATCGCGTCCTCCACCTCGACCCACCCCTGGCTCAAGACGACGTACCAGAGGTGGACGAGCCCGTGTAGCGCGAGGAAGACCGCGACCGCGAGTCTGAGTATCACCGTCCCCACTCCCGGATCCGATCGCTCCCCGTCGCGGTCCGGCCCGCCCGGGCGAGTCGTTCGGCCCGGCTCCGTATCCCCCGGAGCATCCCGTCGGTCATCAGCGACGAAACCGGGTCGAGAGCTGTGAGGGAGGCGACCCGGACCACCGGGTTCTCGGGCAGGCGGATGCGCGAACGCACCAGCAGCCGCGTCGTCGTCTCGTCGACGGGATCGAGCACGAACGACCAGACCCACCAGGTCGGATCGTCGGGCGTTCGCAGTACGAGCGACTCCTCGTGGTCGAACTCGGCTACCTCGAGTGTCGCGTCGGGGAACCGATCGGCACGGCCGAGCCGGACCGTGTCGCCGACCTCGAGATCTTGCCACTCCGGTCGAATCTCGTCGGCGTTGTGGATGCCGAGCCCCACGAGGTTCTCGGCCCACTCGTAGCTGTAGAAGCCGCCCTGTTCCTGCCCGAGCTGGACGAGCCACGGCCAGACGGCGTCTGCCGGCGCAGCGATGTCGACCGCCATGGTTGACTCGGCACCAGGGTCTGGGAGCAGATCGTCCCCAGGGAACGGCTGCGCGGTCTCTGCCTGCGTCGCACCCCAGTTTAGCATCCGCGGGCGGAGGAGCTTCGAGTACGCTGCCAGGAGGAGTGCGACACCCGTCGCCCATCCGATTCGCCGCCGCCACCGCTCCGTCGTCGTCGCGGCCGAGTTGTCCGATGCGAGCCGGTCAACCTCCCGAACTTTGGTCATACGATTTCCTCCTGGATCAACGTAGTCGCGCTGACGACATAGTCGTGAACCCGTCCTCGCTGAACCTACGCCCCCGGCGACCAGTAGTACGGCGTCGGAGATGGACGTCACCCGGGTTGCAGTCGTCGTGCTCGCGCTCGCCTTCGTCGCGACGCCAGCGCTCGCACACGTGCCGGCGTTTCCCGGCGACGACACGACGACGTCCGAGTTCCTGCAAACTCCGGGTCCGTGGCATCCGTTCGAACGATCGAGGGTGTGTCAGAGATCGGTGCTTTCACTCTGGCGGATCCTCGTCCTCGTTTCGCCGTTGGAACGCGGTCACCCCGGTATCCACTTCGAGGTAAAATGCGTCGATCTCTTCACGGAGACCGCTTCGCTCCAGCGTCTCCAGGAACAACGGTTTACCGCGGGCTACGGTAAAGCGGATCCCGCGTTCGTGGAGTTCGTCGACCAGATCGTGTAACGTCTGGTGCGCCGTCGAGTCGATGTCGATGATCGCCCCGGCGCTCAGCATGACTTCCTGCGCCGGCGGCTCGGCCGATTCGACCAGTTCGAGTACCTCGTCAGTGAGGACCTCGGCGTTGGCGAAATAGAGCTGCGCGTCGAACCGATAGATGATCAGTCCCGGAACGGACTCGCCATCGGGGACCGACTCGGCGCTACGGAACCGATCGGTTCCCGGAACTCGAATCAGTTCCGCAGTGTTGGGCTGGTACGGCTTGACCGCGGCATCGAAGAGGGAGAGGACGACGGCGACGAGGATTCCGACGAGGACCCCGACGAAGACTACCAGCGCGGCGGTGACCAGCGCCAGCCGGAAGTCGAATCTGTTGATTCTCCTGACCCGGCGAAACTCCGTGACGTCGACCAGTTCCGTCGCCGCTACCAGAAGGACGCCGGCGAGGGCCGCTCGCGGAAGGGTTCTGAACAGCGGCGTCAGATAGAGAAGCGTCAGGACGACGAGACCGAGTGCCACGAGGTTAGAGAGCTGTGTCTTGGCTCGTGCCGCGTCGTTGACGATGCTCCGGGACTGGCTTCCGTTCACGGGGAATCCACCCACCAGGCCGGAGCCCACGTTGGCCGCGCCGAGGCCGAAGAACTCTTGGTCGGCGTCGACGTCGTACTCGTTTCTCTGTGCCAGCGATTGCTCGGTGAGCAGACTGTCGACGTACATCAACAGCGCGACTGCGAGCGCCGGCCCCAGCAGCGACCAGAGGTCGGCTACGGCGAGGGTGGGAACGCCGAGGGCGGGGAGACCGGGTCGAATGTCGCCGACGATGGCAACCCCTCTGGTCGTGAGATCCCCGACTGCCACCACGATGGTCGCCACCGTCATCCCGATCAGATACGCGGGGATACGGGGCCCGAAGCGTCGAGCGAGGAGGACGACGAGAACGGTGAGCGTCCCGACGGCGAGCGCCCACACGTTGAGTTCGTCGAGCGCCCAGACGGTAGCGACGAGCGTGGGCGCATCGATCCCCAGGAGTCTGTCGAGCTGGCCGGTTGCGATGATGATCGCCGAGCCGAAGATGTAACCGATGAGCACCGGGCGGGACAGGAACCGAGTGATCCAACCGAGTTCGAGAATCCCGCCCAGTATCGAGAAGAGTCCGACGAAGATGGCCAACGCCGACGTGAAGACCAGATACTGACCGGGGTCGCCGCCCGCGAGCGGCGACACGATCGCCGCCACCAGGAGGGCGACCGTTCCCTCGGGGCCCACGTTCAACTGTCGCGAATGTCCGAACACGGCGTACATGGCCATCGATCCGAGCGCAGTGTACAGGCCGACGACCGGCGGGACACCGGCCAACGACGCGTAGGCGAGCGCCTGCGGAACGAGCATGGCCCACAGAGTGGCACCGGCGAGGAGATCGTCCGTCAGGTACTCTCTCCGGTACCCTGTGACGAGTTCGATAAGCGGGATTCGGGAGCGTAACCGTTGTACGACGCCCGTCTCCAGATCGACCATGCGTTGCGATATTTGCTACTGTTTCCGTTCCGCTCCCGCGTCAGAACAGGCAACGAACGTCTTTACGTATTCGACGTCGTCGATGTCCTCGTTCTGTGACCTGTTCCGACGGCTGTGCTGAACACGCCGCGAGTCCACTCACAGTTCGACCCGATGGACAGTGTCTCTCGTAGGGTACGACCACGTCGCGGATATCACTTGGGCATTGTCGTGCCAGTGAACTGTGAGTCCTGGACGTTTCTTCGAACGTTCGATGACGTCCTCTCGGAGTCGTCCGGTATCGTCAGCAGGCTGTTCGAGGGACGAACCGCTCAATTCGAGTCCGGCCATTCGGGTGGATACGGACCCCGAATGAGCGATCGGGGCAGACGTTCCTCGACGACAACTGGGCGAACTGGCACGCTCACTTCGACGAGGCCAAAACGGAAACTCCGGCTCATCTCGGAGCCAGCGTGTGATATCGAAGGGATCCCTCGAGAAGAACCGGCCGAGAAGAGGGGATAATCCTCGGGGGTTCGCGCGAAGAAACGATGGCGGACCCTGGAGTGGAACGGCTCGTCGTGCGTCGAGGTCCCTCCCTTTCGTTCTGGACATCACGCGAATCCGTCGGAACGGGGCATGCCACTTGCAGACGTACCTACCGGCTACTGGAGTTGTCCAGACCAGATCAGTCCGCGTTCACTGCGCTGCAACCATCCGCTGCGTTCAGCATCCGATTTCTTCCCGTTTCCGGGATCACACCCGGACCGACACTTTCGGTCCGGCAGTCGTCCCCGGAGTCCCGAATTCAGCGTTCTCGATTCTTCAGTAATCGATTACGGCGGTTCCGGAACTCCGCTTCGTCGATCTCTCCTCGTGCGTATCGACGCTGGAGGGTTTCCATCGCGGAATCGTCACGCCGGGACGGAGCGTCATCTCGCCCGAGCGCCCAGTAGAGCAGTCCGCCGACCAGACCCACCACCCCGAGTGCCCCGCCGACGAACGGCAGTCCGCCAACCCGTCCACCGTTCCGTCCGTTCATCATTCCAGGCCCAGAACCTCTCCCGGGCCCCATCATTCCATCACCGGAGTTCTCGTCATCTCCGGTGGTGGATCCATACGCTATCGCGCCCTGTTCGACGATCGCATCGCTATCTGGTACGTCGCCGTCCGGAATCGGACTCTCTTCGGCTGGACCGCCGGGACTGCCGACGACGATGCGACCGACCATCCCGACCGACTTGTGCGGGATGCAGTAGTAGTCGTACGTGCCCGGTGCTTCGAACGTGTGCTCGAACCCCCCCGACGAGACGACGCCACTGTCGAACGCGCTGGCACCGGATGGGATCCGGTTCTCGTACGCCGTCGCCGAGTGTGTTCCGGCAGCAAGCTCGAAGCGGACGGTCGCGCCGGGTTCGATCCGAAGCCCGATCGGGTCGAAGTAGTTGTTCCCCATCTCGACGACGGGCGTCTCCTGTGCGGCGACTGGTTGGGTGAATCCCGCACTCGCGACTGTGCCGGCACCGAGCGCTCCCAGGAACCGGCGTCTACTGTAGTCCGTCATGTGTGTTGGTTGGTTTCTGTTATCCGTGGACGATGCTGGCGAGTCGGCGCACGAGTCCGGTCGATTGCCGGTCAGCGCTTTCGATTGCTGCCTCGAGATCGTCCCGATCGACGATACCGACGAATTCGGCAGCCTGTTCCCCGTTCGCGGAGACGAGTGTCGTCGGCGTCTTCCGGACGCCGTATTCCTCGGCCGTCTCCAAGTCGTTCCGGATGTCGACCTCTCGAAACTCGACGGCCGGGTACTCGTCCTCGAGGCCGTCGTTTTTCTCCCGCTGTGTCGCGCATGCTCCGCACGTCTCTTGGGTGAAGAGGATGACTTCGATCACGTAGTACAATACGGTATTGGGACTTAACCACATTACTATCTGGGATCGGAAGCTGAGAGAGCTCCCTCCCTTCGATTCGAAGACGCGGTCACCGTAGCCGCGGGAGGACGCACCTCGGTTCGTACTCGCTGGGTTACTCCGACCGTTCGAGCCTGTCGCGGCGGGCTTCGAACTCTTCGTCAGTGAGGTCGCCACGAGCGTATGCCGTACGGAGTTCCTCCATCGCGGGGTTTCGAGACGTCCGCGTTTCGCTCATGCGCTGGAGGACGAGGTAGCCACCGCCGAGGAGGACGAGGAGGAAGACGAGCGGGACGAGCATCCCCACGAACGGCCACCATCCACCAGTACCGCCATACTGACCCATCATGCCGCCGTATCCCATCATCCCGCCGAATCCCACTCCCATCGTGAGCAACGGGAGCAAGACGATCGCTGCCAGGATCAGGAGAACGATGGTCGCGGTGTCGAGCTGGTTCGACGAAGCCATCCCGATCAGGCCCCCGACCCGGATGCTCGTTCGTCGGTAACGGCAGCGAGAACGCGCTCGAATCGTTCGGTGACCTCGGTCGCGATGGAGTCGAGCGCATCGTTGTCTGCGATACCGACCAGCTGCTGCGGATCGACGGCACTCACGACGATATCGCCGTCGTCGGTTTCGTAGACGATGATGTTACACGGGAGGAGTGCCCCGAGTTCGATCTCTTCGGTCAGTCCCTCGTGTGCCAGTGGGGGATTGCATGCGCCGAGAATGCGGTACTGGCGGAACTCTTCGCCGAGTTTCTCTTCGAGTGTCGCCTGGATGTCGATGTCACAGAGGACGCCGAATCCTTCGTCTTCGAGCGCAGCGATCGTCGCGTCGACGACGTCGTCGAACTCGCCGGTCAGTGATACTTGCATTGTATAGTCCATTATATGAAATACTATCCCCACGTTGTTAAGGGTTGGGTTCTAGCGGGAGGTCGTGTCTTGTCTTGCGTTGGTGAATCACGGTGCTCGGTTGCAGCGATGGAAACGGTCAGGGCCGTCAGCAGTGGCCTTGCCCGTACATCCCGCCCCTGTGGTCGTCGTCAGCCCCGTCGTGGTATTCCTCGTCAGCCACGTCCTGGGCCATCTCGTCGACGGTCACACCCATGTGCGATTCCATCCACTCGACACTACCAGGGCCCATGTGCTCGGTCATCTGCGCTTCCATCCAGGCGGCCCAGTCATCTGCGGTGGCATTGTCCGTGGGCGCGTCGTCTGCGGTCGTGTCGTTGCCGTGTGCGCTGACCACGGGGGTGGCGGACGCGAGTCCGACGATGGCGAGCGCCACGAGCAGCCAGCGGCCGAGTTTGAAGGTGGTCATTGTCTTTCTCCTCGGTTACTCGTAGGACTGCTCGGGAGTTATCGGCGTGGGTGTGAAT